>CAYMIU010000004.1:0-152662 GCA_964390515.1 uncultured Stakelama sp. | reverse complement strand
AGATCAGCCAACAGCCCAAGCCGCATAAACTGCGGTCCTCACGCCACGCTTACGGCGATAAAGCAAGGTAAGGCGTTCATCATCGAGCGCTGCAGCCTGCCGCAAGACGTCCCTGTCTTCTGGACGCGCATCTTCAAGGATGAAGTCGAAAGAGCGAGCTCTGACGTGGCTTTCACCGGCTGAGACAGGGCGCAACGGCAGAAAAGACATGGCGCCGAGAGCCGCGAGGGTCGCGTCAAACTCTTCGGCCTTCGTAGTCGGCGACGAAGCAACTCCTTCTTCACTGACGTCTTTCTGGTCAGGCTTCAGCGCCGTTGATGACACCTTCGGAGCGCGGGGAGGGGGCGGCGTTGCGCTGATAACTTCAGCGGGCAGGTCGGCGAAGGTAGCCTTGACGATCGGATCTACCATCGGCGCAATGGCCGAGACTGTTTTGCCTGGCCTATCACCACGCAAGATCACGCCGGGGATGCGGGCGTCGCGTAATGCTCCAGCTTTACTCAGTCCTGGCAAGTCGGAGATTGCGGGGGCCCTCGCCAATGAAATGGGTGGCATAAGGCTGCCGCTTGGCTGGGCCGCGAACTGCTTGGCCCGCCACGCGTCGCCGGCACGCCTGATCGCCCGCCTTGTGATGGATGGTGCCACCACCGCCTGTGCAGGTGCTTGGGTCTGTCGCTCTTCTGGCAGGCGCATTTGTGGCGAGCGTTGAACGGTATTCACGCTATATTGTACGGCAGGTACGGCAGGTACGGCAGGTACGGCAGGTACGGCAGGTACGGCAGGTACAGCAGGTACAGCACGTACGGCAGGTTTCTCATGGGAAACCGGCGACGGTGTCATGCCGACCTGCGGTGTCTGCCGCGAAACCGTTTCAATGCTACGACGCTGTTGACGCAGCACGTCAAACTCGCTTTGATCGAGTGCCGCGAGGGTGCCGCTGCGATCGATTATGTTGAGCAGCAGTACGTCCTGGGCGACATTGCGCGCCTTGGCCAGCACGTCCAATCGCTCGTCCACCCAGCCTTTCTCAGCCCTGCCAAGCGCGATGTTCTCGCGCCGACGATCGGCATGTTTGCGCCCCGCCTTGTGTTTGTCCTGCGACACGTCGGCGTCCTTGCGATCACGCTGCTTTGCCGCAAAGCGGCGCGGGTGACCGGCCGCGGCCATCGAAGTGTTCATCGCGGCAGCCGCGCGTTCGCGGAAGTGGGCCACGAAATCTCTTTGATTGAGCGATCCCAGCGTGGCCGAAGCGAAGGAGAAGCCGTCGCGAAGCGCGGTGAACGGCCGCCAGCTGAACATGACGTGCGCATTTAAATTCAGCGCGTTGCCTTCCGGGTCGGGCGCGTGAAGCACGCCGACGTAAGGCAAACCGAGATCGGCGACAGGCCGGCAGATGCCGCGCAGCAAGGCTTCGCGGCCCGGTCCATCAAGCTCATGCGGCAGCGACACGATGATGCCGGTATAGACGTTGCCGTTGGCGCGGCCTGCAAGCTCGAGCTCTTCAAGTGCGGCAAAGAAGGATGCGATCGTGTCGGGATCGCGAGCGATGTTGCTGACGACACCGCCGCCTTCGATTTCACGCGCTGCATCGCGCAAGATGTAACGTACGGACACCACCGCCTCCCCCTGGCGGTATGGCCGATCCTTGGCGCGGCGATGGCTGCCTCGTCCCCGCGGGGCGAACTTCAGGTGGAATGACGAGAAGCCGTTGCTGCGGACGTAGGATCGCTTGGGTACAAGCAGGTTGAGCCTGAGCTCGAACCCACGCATGCGCGTGGTGCCCTTGCGGCTGCCGCGCACAGCCGCAGGCCGGCAGGTGATTGCATGGTCGTTTTCCCTGCCCGCATGCCGCAGCGCTGCGCCCACCGCACGCGCGGCCTGATCGCGCTCGCGCGCTTCCCGGTCAGCGTCAGCGACACGCTTCTTGTGCTGACGGCCGAGTGCCAGCACCTCGGCAACGTCGCGGCGGCTGGCTTCTCGACCCCGCACTTTCCAGGACGTCTTGTTCGTCACCGGTGTTCTACGCAAAGATTATGGGGCCGTGTCGTTCTGTCCGCACCTGCGGAAAAAGCAGAACTCATTATCGCGCGCCCCATAACTTCACCCTTCTCTATCTGCCTGGACCTGGTTCATACTGGCTGGGCAAGTGGGGCGGTTTCGCATGAGAAACCGCCCGCCAACGGGTCAGATCAGCGTAACCCGTCGCAAAGCCGCCAATGCTTCCTGGATGATGGTTGCCATGTCGTTGGCCGGCACGTCGTCCGCATTGGGCAGGTCGATGCGAACGCCCCCATGCGATGTCGGCCGCAGCGTTCCGATGCACACCCCCTTGTGATTGAGGAGGGCTTCATTGCGCCTCGGCTTGCTCGTCTTCACGCTCGCGCGCAGGCCCGCGAAAACCTTCGTGGCGGAGCCCGGCGGCATCTGTTCGAGTGCATGCAACACGGTGGTGCGCTGATCCTCGCTGGGTGCGTCCGACCCGTCGCCTGTGCGACCGATTACGCCCATGAGCCAGCTAGCCGCGCGTTGTGAAACGTCGCGCTTGACCAGGATCTTGTCGCCAAGGACGGCGACGGCGCGGTACACGTCGAGGTTCTTGCTCACTGCTGCCTTGCTGACACGGCAGACGTGCGCGACTTCTTCAGCGGTCCGGTAATGATCGAGCGCGGCGTTGAAGAAACAGCCGCGCGCGTAACTGCTTGCCTCACTCGCCGGCGCGATTTCGTTCGCTGCGTGCCGAAACGCGTCCTCATCGTTCAGCGGCGAGACTTGAACTGCGACATCGCGCACGTCGTCCGGGTAGCGCCGGTTGTGCTCAAGTATCACCGCCACCAGTCCCGCCCGAACGACGGCCTCGTAGTGGCCGCCCGGCAGCGGTCTCACGATCACGGGGAGGCGTTGTCCGTCCGCCTTCAGGATTTCGACCTCGTCGGTGAGATCGCTCGCAATGGCTTCCTCGACCGAGCCGGCGATCGCTGGCCAGATCGCAACGCGTTCGAGCGGCAGCGTCTTAGCGCTCTTGCTCTCTGTCACGCTGCCTGCCGCATCGTTGCCGTTGCTGTTGTGGCCCATCGACGCGTGACCGTACGTCTCGACCGGTTGCTTGTTTATCTGCTTCATCGAATCCTCCGTGCCGGAGCATTCGGAGTAAAGCGGGAGCAAGAGGCCGTTTGGAGGGCTACCCGACAGCCATGTCTCGCTAACATGGGCGGCTACCCAGCGCGCCCCTGTGGAGGGTCGATAGATCGCGAAAGTTCGTGCTTTCGGCATGCTGATCGGCTACGCCCGGGTGTCGACGCCCGAACAGGATTTAACGCCCCAGCTTGATGCGTTGCGCGATGCCGGTTGCGAGCGGACCTTCTCCGACAAGGCGACCGGCGCCAAGGCAAACCGTGCCGGCTTGGCGGAGGCGCTATCGCACGCCCGCGCCGGCGATGTGCTGGTGGTCTGGAAGCTGGACCGGCTCGGCCAAACGATGAAGGGGCTTGTCGATTTGGCTGCCGAGCTGGCCGGAAGCGGCATCGGCCTGCGCTCGATCACTGATGGGATCGACACCGCAGGAACGGCCGGCAAGCTCGTCTTCCACATCTTGGCTGCGATGGCGGAGATGGAGCGCGACCTTAATCGTGAGCGCACCACCGCCGCTGATCGTGGCACGGCGTGAGGGCAGGGTAGGCGGTCGAAAGACCGTAATGACGCCCAAGCGACTTGAGGCAGCCCGCAAGCTAGCGGGGTGATCGGCGTCGAAGAAGGACCCCTCATCCCGGCGGTCTAGGCTGCTCGCTTGGCGGTGTGTCAGGCGGCGAGATCGGGATGCTGGTATTGGAGACGGTGTTGAGGATCCGGCGCGAGCACGCGTCGGGGAAGGCCATCAAGGCGATAGCGCGGGACCTGCACCTGTCGCGCAAGGTGGTGCGCAAGGCGATCCGGGCGCCGGAGGCGGACATGGCGTATCGTCGCGAGGTGCAGCCACTGCCGAAGCTGGGGCCGTTTCAGACGCGACTGGACGCGTTGCTGGAGGAAGACGAGGCACGGCCGCGGCGCGAGAAGCTGCGCCTCACGCGCATCCACGACCTGCTGCTGCGCGAAGGGTTCAACGGCTCGTACGATGCGGTCCGCCGCTATGCGGCCCGTTGGCGGCAGGCGCGGCGTCGCGACGTGATGGATGCGCCGGCGTTCATCCCGCTGCTGTTCCGGCCGGGCGAGGCCTATCAGTTCGACTGGAGCCATGAGGACGTCGAGATCGCGGGCAAGCCGATGCGCGTGAAGGTCGCGCATGTGCGGCTGTGCGCGTCGCGAGTGATATACGTGCGAGCCTATCCCCGCGAGACGCAGGAGATGCTGTTCGACGCGCATGCGCGGGCGTTCGCCTTTTTCGGGGGCGTGCCAACGCGCGGCATCTACGACAACATGAAGACCGCGGTGACGAGCGTGTTCACCGGCAAGGAGCGGGTCTTCAACCGGCGGTTCCTGGTCATGGCCAACCACTACATGGTCGAACCGACGGCATGTTCGCCGGCAGCCGGTTGGGAGAAGGGTCAGGTCGAGAACCAGGTGCAGACGGCACGTGGCCGGTTCTTCCAACCACGCCTGCGCTTTGCCAGCATTGAGGAGCTGAACGGTTGGCTGGAGGCGGAGTGTCGCCGTTGGGCGGACACGCACCAGCATCCCGAGCAGAAGGAACTGACGGTCGCTCAGGCCTGGGCTGCGGAGCGCAGCGTGCTTCAGCCCGTCGTCGCGCCCTTCGACGGGTTCTACGAGAGCGAACACGCGGTGAGCGGCACGTGCCTGATAAACTTTGACCGCAACCGCTACTCGGTCATGGCCAAGGCGGTGCGGCGCGCGGTCCAGGTCCGTGCCTATGCCGACCGCATCGTCGTGCGCTGCGACGGCGAGGTCGTTGCCGACCATCCCCGGTTTTTCGGACGCGACCGGACCATCTACGACCCGTGGCACTATCTGCCGGTGCTGGTCACCAAGCCCGGCGCCTTGCGCAACGGTGCACCATTCCAAAACTGGGAGTTGCCACCTGCGCTGTCGCGGCTCCGGCGCAAGCTAGGCGCTGGCGATGATGCTGACCGGCGGTTCGTGCGGGTGCTGGCGGCGGTGCTCGACGACGAGCTGAACCTCGTCGAGGCGGCTGTACGCGAGGCGTTGCTGGCCGGCGTCACCAGCGACGATGTCATCCTCAACATACTGGCCCGCAGGCGAGAACCGCCTCGACCGTTGGCCATCGTCACGGCCGAGGACCTGGCGCTGCGTCATCCGCCTCTTGCCGACTGCACGCGCTACGACAGCCTGCGAGGCCTCCATGCAGCGGCATGAGATGATGACGGCCATGGCCGAGTTGGGGCTGAAGGGCATGGCTGGCGCCTTCGACGAGGCGGTCACCACCGGTCTCCAGCGCAAGCGCACGACCATGGAGGTTCTGACAGACCTGCTGCGTGCCGAGGCGACGCACCGCCATGCGGCGTCGGTCCGCTACCGGATGTCGGCCGCCAGGCTGCCGGCCGTAAAGGACCTCGACGCCTTCGTCTTTGACGATACTCCCATCAACGAGGGGCTGGTGTGCTCACTGCACAGTGGCTCGTTCCTCCCCGGCCGGCGCAACGTCGTGCTGGTCGGTGGAACGGGCACAGGTAAGACGCACCTTGCCACCGCCATCACCGCCAACGTGGTACGAGCTGGCGCCCGCGGGCGCTACTTCAACACGGTCGACCTGGTGAACCGGCTCGAGGAGGAAACGCGCCTCGGCAAGGCCGGCACGCTGGCAGCCCAGCTATCCCGCCTCGACCTCGTGGTGCTCGACGAACTCGGTTACCTGCCCTTTGCCCGCTCGGGCGGTCAGCTGCTCTTCCATCTGGTGAGCAAGCTCTACGAGCACACCTCGGTCATCGTCACGACGAACCTCGCCTTTGGCGAGTGGCCGACCGTCTTCGGCGACCCCAAGATGACCACCGCGCTGCTCGACCGCATTACCCACCACTGCGACATCGTCGAGACCGGCAACGACAGCCGGCGCTTCAAGCACGGCAGCTGACGCTTGGGGCACCCCGCAGAGAACGCTTCGCGCTGGTTGCGCCTCCGGTCGGGCTACGCCCGCCCTACGCCACAACCAGCGCGAACGGCGCGCCCGTTATACCCGTCACGTTGCTCGACGAAGGGGGTCCCTTTTGCACGCCGATAGGGGGGTCCTTTTGGACGCCGATTGACAATCATGACGGTCTTCGGCTCTGCTTCCGCTGACGCAGCCCCTCCAGCATGCGCAGGAAAACGCCCCTCTCGCGCCACCGCTTCCAGCGATTGTAGAGCGTCTTGTGCGGGCCATAGTCCTTCGGCGCATCACACCAGCGCCGCCCGTTGCGATTGACGAAGACGATGCCACTCAACACCCGCCGGTCGTCAACCCGCGGCTTGCCATGGCTTTTGGGAAAGTACGGCTGCAGACGCGCCATCTGCTCATCCGTCAGCCAGTACAGGTCGCTCATCCACCGTCTCCTCACGGCGCCTGAATCAGATGGCGCCTCTCACATCAATGGGTCCTGACCTAGGATAGCGGAAACCGGAGTAACCTCATCACGACGAACCAATCACCTTACGTGACGAAGCAAATCATCTGGCATGATGGGTGGCTTGTCTGTTGATCGGCGGCTCATCGCGGGTCACTGGCAGCATCTGCGGGCCTCTGCCACGTCAGTTTGCCGAACCCGGCGACCCCGTGCTCGTCCGATAATCGCCAAAGCCGCGGTCGCGCGAATCCAGCGCCTTGGTTACGCTTTCGCGCACTTCGGCGAATGTCGCGCGGCTCGTCTCGGTCGTCATCGCCAGCGCCTGGATTTCGGTGCCGGCACGGATCGCGGCGCGCAGCCCCATGATCTCCATGCCGCGGTGAACGGAACGCTTGTTCATTGCCTGGACATCGGTCGGCACGCGGGCCACCCGCTCGGCCATCGCCACCACGGCGGAATCAAGCTCCTCCGCCGGGAAGGCGCGGTTGGCAAAGCCGAGGCGCACTGCCTCGCGCCCGTCGATCGCATCGCCCGTCAGCATCATCTCCATCGCCGCGCGCATGCCGCACAGCCACGGGTGGAACTGGTTGTCCGGCGGGCTCATCGTGCGCACCGGCGGATAGCCGATCTGCGCATCCTCGGCGACGTAGACGAGATCGCAGGCGGTCGCGAGTTCGGAGCCGCCCGCAAGACACCAGCCATGCACCTGCGCGATCACTGGCTTGGCGAGATCCCAGATGCGGAACGCGCCGTCCACGACGTGGCGTGGCCAATGCCCCGGCCCCGGCGCGGTGTGATAGGGGTAAGGTGCACCCGTCCCGCCGCCGAGGTCATAGCCGGCGGAAAAGCAGGTGCCCGCCCCGCGCAGGATCGTGACGCGGATCGCCTTGTCGCGATCGGCCGCCTCCAGCAGTTCGAACAGCCGCGCCCGCAGCGCATTGGACAGGGCATTGCGCTTTGCCGGGCGGTTCAGCGTCAGGCGCTGCACGCCCTCCGCCGGGTGGTCGACCAGCACCAGATCCTCGTCATGCGTCGCATCGGCCATGGCCCTCTCCTCTGCCGCTAGGCTTGCAGGAATGGAGAAGGGGGTCAATACTGACACGCGTCATCGAATCGGAGGCGTTATCTTCAGGCGAGCGGTGGAGTGCGGGACCCTGCGTGACGGGGTCGCGGAGGGGGTGGAACTGGCAGGCTGGCCGATCGTGATCGCCATGATCGACGGGCAGCCCCAGGCGGCGATCAACCGTTGCACCCATGCTGCCGCGGCGTTCGTGCCGGGCGGTCGGATCCGCCGCGGCACGCTGATGTGCCCGGCGCACGGCGCGCAATTCGCTATGAAAGACGGGCGGTGCCTCGGCGGCCTCTACAAGCCGCTGCGCACCTTTCCTTGCCGCATCGTCGATGATTGGGTGGAAATCGACGTGCCCGACGCGCCACCCGGCGCCGATGAGCAGCTAGTGACACGATAAAGGAAAAGGGGGAGGGCAATGGAACTTGCAGGCAAGGTCGCGCTGGTCACCGGCGCAGCGGCAGGGCTGGGGGAAGCGGCCGCGCGGCGGTTGGCGGCATCCGGCGCATCGATCGTCGTGACGGATATCGACGGGGCGAACGGTGCAGCCGTTGCGGACGCGCTTGGCGGCGTGTTCCTGCGGCACGACGTGGCGATAGAAGGCGACTGGGTGGAAGTGATCGCCGCCGTCGAACGGCGCCACGGCCGCCTCGACGTGCTGGTGAACAATGCCGGCATCACGCTGATGGGCTCCATCGAGGACATGAGCCTCGAGGGGTTCCGTCGGACGATCGACATCGATCTCGTCGGCACCTTCCTCGGCTGCAAGGCTGCGCTGCCGCTCATGAAGCGGGGTGGGGGCGGCTCGATCGTCAACATCGCCTCGATCGCCGGGCTGAAGGCCTCGGCGAACCTCGTGGCGTATAACGCCGCAAAGGCGGGCGTGACGCTGATGACCCAGTCGATCGCCTTGCATTGTGCCACGGCGCGCACCGGCATCCGCGTCAATTCCATTCACCCCGGCGTCATCCGCACCGCGATGCTCGACAAGGTGATGGCGCAGGTTCCCGATCCCGATGCGCTGATGGCCGGCTTCGTCGCCACTCACCCGATCGGCCACATCGGGGAGACCGACGATATCGCGGAGATGGTGCTCTATCTCGCGTCGGATCGATCCAAGTTCATTACCGGGGCACAGATGGTGATCGACGGCGGGGCCACAATCTGAATTGACCCGGCCCGGCAACAGAAGGTATCACGCGAGCTACAAATCACAGGAGAGGCCACCATGACCGCCATGGCCAACGCGGAAATCGCGCGAATCATGCGTCACAGCGTGAAGCACGCGCGCGACAATACCTTCGAGCTGGTCGACGAGGTGCTGAAGGTCCCGGCGAAGAATTACACCGACGAGGGCCGCTTCAAGCTGGAGGTGGATCGCATCTTCAAGCGGCTGCCGCTGATGCTGGCACCCTCCTGTGAAATCCCCAATCCCGGTGACTTCAAGACGATGGATGTCTGCGGCATCCCGGTGCTGCTGACCCGCGGGCAGGACGGCGTGGTCCGCTCCTTCATCAACAGTTGCACGCATCGCGGCACCAATGTCGCGGTGGAGCCGACCGGCAATGCCCGCCGCTTCGTCTGCCCCTATCACGGCTGGACGTTCGGGCAGAAGGGCGAGCTCATCGCCGTCGCCGCGGCGGGCGATTTCGGCAAGGTCGATAAGTCCTGTCTCGGCCTGACGCCGCTGCCGGTGGCGGAACGCGCCGGGCTGATCTTCGGCAGCGTCGATCCCAAGCTGAAGCTCGATATCGATGATTTCCTGTCAGGCTATGACGCGCTGCTCGATGCGTTCAACTTCAAGGACTGGCACTTCTTCTCCAGCCGCACGCTGCGCGGGCCGAACTGGAAGATCGCCTATGACGGCTATCTCGATTTCTACCACCTGCCCGTGCTGCACAAGGATACGCTGAACGCCAACGGCACGCTCGGCAATCGCGCCCATTATCACGCCTGGGGCCCGCACCAGCGACTGGTCGCGCCCGATCGTGCCGCGCGCGAGCTTGGCAACAAGCCCGAAAGCGAATGGACCGACGATCTCGTGTTGAACGGCGTCTGGACGATTTTCCCGTGCATCTCGATCGCCAGCTTCAACGGCGGCGGGCGCGGCGTAATGATCTCGCAGTTGCTGCCCGGCGAGACGGTGGGCGAATCCTGGACGCGGCAGATGTACCTGATGGAAAAGCCGCCCAGCGCCGAACAGGAAGCGGCGGCACACGAACAGTTCGCCTTCCTCGAGATTGTCGTGCGAGACGAGGATTACGCCACCGGCCTTCGCCAGCAGCGGGCGCTGGATCACGGCACGCTCGATCACGTGCTGTTCGGCCGCAACGAAGGCGGGGCCCAGGCCTTCCATCAATGGACGGACCGGATCATCGAGGCGGATGACGATACGTTGCTCGATCTCTTCCCCTCGCGTCAGCAGCAGGCGGCCGAATGATGGACACGGAAGCCATCGCAACGCTGCGCCGCCTGATGGAATATGAGGCATCGCGCAGCGCCCCGCCGACTGCCTTTCCGCGGCTCCCTGACGTCCCGGGCGGCCGCTACACCGATCCGCGCATTCATGAGCTCGAACGTGCGCATATCTGGCGCAAGACGTGGCTGCTCGCCGCGCACATGGACGAGCTGCCCAGTCACGGCTGCTTCAAGCTATGGGAAACCGCCGGTCAGCCGGTGGTGATCGTCCACGCCCGCTCGGGCGCGATCAACGCCTTTTACAACACCTGCAGCCATCGCGGCGCGCCGGTCGTCACTCAGCAGAGCGGCCGCCGCGCCCGCATGACCTGCAAATATCACGGCTGGGTCTATGACGACGAGGGCAAGCTCGTCTCCGTACGCGACCCGGAGGATTTCGAGGGGCTCGACTTTTCCTGCCGCTCGCTGCGCCAGGTGCGCTGCGAGCGGTTCGGCAAGCTGATCTTCGTCAATTTCGATCCCGCCGCGCCCTCGCTCGCCGAATGGCTCGGGCCGATCGCCGACGAATGGGCCGAGTTTCAGTTCGATAAGGTCCGGCTGGTCGACCAATATGTCTGGGATCTCGACTGCAACTGGAAGATCGCGCTCGAGGCGAACATGGAGGTGTACCATGTTCCGAACATCCACCCGACGACGGTGGCGATGGGGCTGGATCATCGCCGCAACGTGAATACGCTCTATCCCCGTGGCCACGGCCGGATGGTTGCCCCCGGCTGGGAGAACAAGGACGGCGAGAATTACCGCGCCGCCCGTACCGGTGATCTAGAACGCCCGGAGATCGCCACCGTCGGCGAGATCGGGCGTACCTGCACGCAAAGCTACAACCTGTTCCCCAACTGGGTCTCGCCGCTGAGCCCGAACGGCTATTTCGTGCTGAATTTCTGGCCCAACGGTCCTACCCGCTCGAAGATGGAGGTGCGCTGGTTCGGCCCCGATTGGGGGGAGGGGCCGCGCCCGGCCTACTGGGATGCGACCATCGCCTATCTCAATAAGGTGCTGGAGGAAGATACCGAGTTCGGCACCTGGATCCAGAAGAGCCAGGAAAGCTACGGCTTCGAAGGTGTGCCGCTCAGCTATCAGGAAGCGCGCATCTATCACTGGCATCAGGCGGCGGATGCCTTGATCGGCGCGGAGAACATCCCGCCCGAGTTGCGCGTCACGCCGGTCATCGGGCCGGAGTGGATCGCGCCCAGCGATCCGCGCCTCGCCGAGCTCCCGCTGCACGAAGCCGCCGAGTAACACGGCGTACCTGTCGACATCCTTATTTATGCAGCGCGTGATAAAGTTGTCGACCCAGCCCGCCATCCTTGGCAATAGGGGGTGGAGGAGAGGCCCCCGATGGAGCGAATCAATCGCCGCTGGGTCATCGCAGACCGGCCGGTCGGCCGCGATGTGACCGAAGCGGATTTCCGACTTGAGCAAACGACCGTCACGCCGCCTGCGGAGCGTGGAGTACTGGTCCGTGTCGATCTGCTCGCCTTCGAGCCGGCGATGAAGGGGTGGATGGAGAATATCGGCGGCTATGTCGCCCCCACCGCGATCGGTGACATGATGCGCGGCAGCGGTATCGGGACGGTGATCGAAAGCACCGCGCCGGATCTTCCCGTCGGAACCGTGGTTCTCGGCCCTTTCGGCTGGCAGGAATATGCAACACTCCCCGCGAGCGCCGTCGAGCGCATCGAGGGCGATGCGCCGCCGTCCGCGCATCTTGGCGTGCTCGGCGTCGTCGGGCTCACCGCTTATTGCGGGCTGAAGCACGTGGCGCGGCCTTTTCCCGGCGACACGATGGTGGTGACGGGCGCAGCGGGCGGCGTCGGCGCGCTGGTCGTCCAGCTCGCCAAGATCGGCGGATGCCGCGTGATCGGCATTGCGGGCGGCGCGGAAAAGACGCGGCTCCTTACCGACGAACTCGGTGCCGATGCGGCAATCGACTATCGCCGCGCCGACGTCGGCGCCGAACTGAAGCGGCTCGCGCCCGACGGCGTCGACGTGGTGTGGGACAATGTCGGCGGGGCGATCCTCAACACTATCCTTGGCCAGCTTGCCCTCAATGCCCGCGTCGCGATTTGCGGCGGCATTTCCCGCTCCAAGACCGGCGGCATGCCGGTGGGCCCGGAGAATTACTTCAATCTCGTCTTCAAGCGCGCGACGATGCAGGGTTTCATCCTCAACGATTACGAGGCTGACTTCCCGGTTGCGCGCGCCCGCCTTTCGCGCTGGCTGGCCGACGGCCGGCTGGTCGCGCGCGAGGACGTGCAGCACGGCTTCGAGAACGCCCCCCGCGCGCTAATGCGGCTGTTCTCCGGCGCCAACGTCGGAAAGCAGCTGCTCCGCCTCAATGCGGAGCGGGCGGCATGACCATGTACATGCAATCGACGCTGGAGCTGCGCCCCGCCGATCGTGCCGCCTTCCACGACGCGATGAAGACGCTGGTTGCGATCGTCGAGGCGGAAGGCTGGCTGCTCGTCACCGCCTTCGAGCAGATCACCGGGCGGCTGCACACCGCGGTCGACGTCTGGCGGCTACCGGACCTCGACGCTTACGGCCGCGGCCTCGCCGTCCTGCGCGCCAGCCCGAGCTTTCCTGAACTCGCTACCGCCCTCGCTGCAGCGATCGAGCGCGAGACGGTGGTGCTCGGCACGCGAGCAGCCTGGGTGCCGGAAGGACGATAGGACTTCCAAAGATTGCAGGATGTGTTAGTTTCTTCACCGGAGAGGGTGATATGAACGTGCAAACCAAGAATTTCCGTCCGGATCGCCATCCGGCAGACACGTATGAGGAGATCCTGGAGCGCGACACGCGCCCGATCCCCGATCATCTGCGCGAAGGCCCGGTGCCCGATATCGGCACCGATCCGATCACCGTCGATCGCTACATCGATCCCGCGTTCGCCCGGCTGGAGGAAAAGTACCTCTGGCCACGCATCTGGCAGATGGCTTGCCGCGAGGAGGAGATTCCGAACCCGGGCGACACGCTGGTGTACGAGATCGCCGGCCGCTCGCTGCTCGTCACGCGCCAGCCGGACGGCTCGATCCGCGCCTTTCACAATTCCTGCCTTCACCGCGCCCGCAAGCTCGCGACGCTCGGGGGCTGCAAGAACGAGTTCCGTTGCCCCTATCACGGCATCGCCTGGAACACGGACGGCAGCTTCAAGGACAATCCGATCGCCTGGGATTTCCCGCAGTGGGAAGGGAAGGACGTCTCCCTTCCGCAGGCGCAGGTAGGCACCTGGGCAGGCTTCGTGTTCATCAACATGGACAAGGACGCCCCGCCGCTCGAGGACGTGATCGGGCCGATGACGGCGCATTTCGGCCCTTACGCGAACGAGGACCGCTACATTCATTTTCACGTGTCGAAGATCGTGCCGTGCAATTGGAAGACCGCGGCCGAGGCGTTCATGGAAAGCCACCACGCGATCACCACCCACCCGCAGCTGCTGCCCTATCTCGCAGACGTGAACAGCCAGTATGACGTGCTGTCCGATTACGTGACTCGGCAATTCTCGGCGCAGATGGTGCCGAGCCCGTTCAACCAGCGCGATTATAGCGAGGACGAGATCGTCCAGGCGCTGCTCGGCGTCGGCTCGCGGTCGTCGGCGGGCGCGGGCGCCTCAGCCGAACAGATGCGCGTGCCGGACGGCGAAACCGCGCGGACGTTCATGGCCGAAGTGACGCGCAAGACGCTCTCGGCCGAGGATGGCCACGATTATTCGCAGGCCTCGGATGCCGAGATGGTCGATGCGCTGCTCTACAACGTCTTCCCGCACATGAGCTTCTGGGCGGGCTTCATGCCCAACCTCGTCTATCGCTGGCGGCCCAACGGGCGTGATCACGCGACGTCGATCATGGACATCTACATGCTGAAGCGCGTGCCCAAGGGGAAGCCGCGGCCCAAGCCCTCGCCGGTGTTCGAGATCGATATCGACGAAAGCATGGTCGAATTGGCGCCCAAGAGCGGCATGTCGAACGGCCTCGCCGCGGTGTTCGAGCAGGACATGAGCAACCTGCCGCACGTGCAGACCGGGATGGAAGCGTCGGAGATCGGCGTTCTTCATTTCGGCCGCTACGCCGAAATGCGGATCCGCAAGATGCACCACATGCTCGATCGGATCATCGCCGAAGGACAAGCCAAGGCGAGTTGATCGCCGGAATGTTCGCAATGTCGGTCTAGGGACGGCGGCGCACATGCGTCGCCGACGGGAGGGGTGCGCGTGGAGCAGGACAAGGCGGCACGATTGCTGCGCCAGGGCGGGCAGGGCCTTCGCGCCCGCCGCTCGTGCGCCGCAATCCAGTCCCGGTCCAGCGACGTGGGCCGAAGCGGGACGAGGCGCTAGATGGCAACCGTTCCGCTCGCCCCCGCCGTCACCGCGGCCCAGGCCTCGCCGCTTTATCGCTGGTACGTCGTCGGCTTCCTGACGCTGTCTTCGACCGTGTCGATCATCGATCGCCAGATCCTGGCGCTGATGATCGGCCCGGTGAAACGCGATCTTCAGGTCAGCGACACGATGATGGGCCTGCTCGGCGGGCTTGCCTTCACCCTGTTCTACACCGCTCTCACGCTGCCGATGGCGTGGCTCGCCGATCGCACCAACCGGCGGCGGATCATCGGGCTCGGCATCTTCTTCTGGAGCCTCGCCACCATGGCGTGCGGGCTCGCGGGCAAGTTCTGGCACCTGTTCGCTGCGCGCGCTACGGTCGGCGTTGGCGAGGCCGCGCTGGCGCCCGCCGCCATATCGATGCTCGCCGACTACTTCGATCGCCACCGGCTGCCGCTGGCGATCGCAATCTTCGGCGCTGCGCCGTTCATCGGCGTCGGTCTCGCCAATCTGCTCGGCGGTGTCGTGATCCAGCATCTCGAAACGCTGACCAATCTCTCGCTGCCCTTCTTCGGCCCGCTGAAATCCTGGCAGGCGATGTTTGTCATCGTCGGTGCGCCCGGCGTGCTGCTGGCGTTCGTCACGCTCACCATCCGGGAGCCGCGCCGCATCGGCCGGGCGGATCCGACGGGCGCGGGGATGAGCTTGCGGGATGCAGCCGCCTTCTTCGCTGGCCGGCGACGCTTCCTCGTCTTCCACTTCATCGGCTTCACCGCGCTGGCGATGCAGGGCTGGGCGCTCTTCTACTGGGTGATCGAGTTCTTCCTGCGCGAACATGGCGCGGATCGCGCGACCGTCGGCTACACGTTCGGCCTCGTCGCGCTGCTGATCGGCACAACGGGCGGCGTCTTCGCCGGGCAGCTTTCCGCGCGCATGATGCAGGCCGGGCGCGGCGACGCGACGCTGCGCCTCGTGCTTGGCGCGACGCTCGTGCTGATCCCGATCGGCGTGGCCGCTTTCCTGGTGCCAAGCTACGCGCTGGCGATGACGCTGGTCGCGGTGGCGATCTTCTTCATGGGCTGGCCCAACGGCCTTGGCACCGCCGCGCTTCAGTTCATCGTCCCGAACGAACTGCGCGGCCAGGTCATGGCGCTCTATTTCGTCGTGGTGAATTTCCTCAGCTACACGCTGGGGCCGCTGCTCGGCGGCGTCATCAGCGATCAGGTGTTCCACGGCCAGTCGCTCGGCCACACGCTCGCCCTGATGGCGGCGGTCAACTATCCGCTCGGCGCCTTCTGCATCTGGCGCTGCCTTGCCCATTTCCGCACTGCCCTTGCCGCCGCCGATGCGTGGCGCGCCGATTAGAACAGGAGAGACGATGTCGCTTGCCGCCGCCGACCGCGCCCGCACCATGGGGGAAGCCATGGCCGTCACCGATGGTCGGCTGACGCTGAGCTGGGCCGAGCTCGATCCGGTTATGAACCGCGCGACCAATGCGCTGCTCGACGAAACGCTCGGCGATCCGCCCCGCGCCGCCGTCTTCGCGCACAACAGCACGGAATGCGCGCTCGCCTATCTCGCGATGCTGCACGCCGGCATCTCCGCGGTTCCGGCGAACTTCCATCTCACCGTCGACGAGTTCGCCTATATCCTGCGTGACAGCGGCGCGAAGCTGGTGTTCGTCGGCCCTGAGACCGCGGTCGTCGGCGTGGCCGCCGCTCGCCGGGTCGGCATCGATCGCGTGATCGGCTGGCGCTGCCATGGCTTCGAGGGTGTCACGTCGTGGGATGCCTGGCTGGCCGCGGCGAGCGATGCCGAAGCGCCTACGCACATGCGCCCACTCCCCTATATGCATTACACTTCGGGAACGACCGGGCGGCCCAAGGGCACCGAGACGCCGCCCAATATGTTTCCGCGCGAGCCCGACGTCGCCGGCCTGTTCCGCGCGCTGGGCGAGCAGGTCGCCGCCGGGGCGCCCGGCCCGATCCTGCTCGTCGGCCCCAATTACCACACCGGCCCGCTCGGATCGGTGCGCCAGCTCGGTGGTGGGCGCCCGCTCGTCGTGATGCCAAGGTTCGATGCCGAGCAGATCCTGGTCAACATCGAGCAGCATCGCATCGCCACCTCGGTGATGGTGCCGACGCACTTCCAGCGCCTGCTCGCGCTGCCCGAGGAGGTACGCCGCAAGTATGACGTCTCCAGCCTGCGGCTCGTCTCGCACACCGGTGCCGCCTGCCCGATCGAAACGAAGCGCGCGATGATCGATTGGTGGGGCTCGGTGTTCGTCGAGGCCTATGGCGCGACTGAGGCCGGATCGACCAATATGATCAATTCGGAGGAATGGCTGCGCAAGCCCGGCTCCGTCGGCAAGGCGATGCCGCCGTTCGAGATGGTCGTCATCGGCGAGGATGGTGAGCGGCTCGGGCCCAATCAGGTCGGCCAGCTCTATTTTCTCGATCCCTCGGGCCGCGGCATCGTCTATCACAATGATCCCGAAAAGACGGCGGCGGCGCATATCGAGCCCGGCGTCTTCACGCTGGGCGAGATCGGCTATGTCGATGACGAAGGCTATGTCTTCATCACCGATCGCTCGTCCGACATGATCGTCTCGGGCGGGGTCAATATCTACCCGGCCGAGATCGAGCAGGTGCTGATCGCACATCCCGACGTGGAGGATGTGGCCGTGGTCGGCGTGCCCAGCACCGACATGGGCGAGGAAGTGAAGGCGCTGGTGGTGCCGCGCCCCGGCGCCCGCGTCACCAGCGATGATCTCGCCGCCTACGCCCGCGAAAAGCTCGCCGGATACAAGCGCCCCCGCAGCATCGATCTGGTCGAGAGCGTCGGCCGCAATGCGATGGGCAAGGTCAACAAGCGCGAATTGCGCAAGCCGTTTTGGCCCTCCGATCGAACGATCGGCGGCTGACGACAGTAAGGAGACGGATGATGAGGCTCGAAGGGAAGCGCGCGGTCGTGCTTGGCGCCGCCGGCAAGGACAATATGGGCCAGGTGATCGCCCGGCGCCTGGTGGAGGAGGGGGCAAGCGTGCTGGTCGCCGGCCGCAAGCCCGAGCATCTTGAGGGCTTCGTCGCCGCGCACCCGGGCAGGGCGTTCATGGCGCTGTGCGACATCACCAGGGAAGCCGACAATGACGCGCTCGCCCGCTCCGCGGTCGATCAGATGGGCGGCGTCGACATCGCGATCAACGCGTCGGGCTGGGGCCTGCTCAAGCCCTTCCTCGAAACCACCGAGGAGGAATTGCAGCAGATCAGCGACCTGCAGTTCAAGGGTCCGTTCCTGTTCTTCCAGTCGATGATCGAGGTGATGCAGGACGGCGGCTCGCTGATCCAGATTTCCTCCGCGACGGCGACGATCATGCTCAACGATCACGCCGCCTACATGGGCACCAAGGCCGGCACCGATCACGTCATCCGCTGCATCGCCAACGAGTTCGGCGATCGCGGCATCCGCGCGAATTCGATTTCGCCCGGCCTCACCGAAACGCCGATGACGGCGGCGAGCGGCAAGACGCCGGGCCTGTGGGAAGCGTTCGTGCCCAGCTACCCGCTCGGCCGCGTCGGTACGTCGGACGATATCGCCGCCGCCGCCGTGTGGCTCGCCTCGGACGAATGCTTCATGACCGGGCAGAACCTGCAGGTGAACGGCGGCCTCACGCTGCGGCGCAATCCCTGGAAGCACGAGATCCAGGCATCGGTGATGGCAGCCATGCAGCAGCAGGCCGCTGAATGAGCGCGCCGCCACGGCAGGAGGACAGCCTCGCGGGCCTCGGCCCGGTGATGCAGATCAGCTTCTGCCCGGCCGATTACGAGGCTGCGCTTCAGCACTGGCTGTCCCTTGGTGCGGGGCCGTTCTTCGAGAACCATCACGTGAAGCTCGATGAAGTGAAGTTCCGCGGCGCGCCCAGCGACGTGGATTTCTCGATGGCGCTCGGGTATTTCGGCGATCTCCAGATCGAGCTGATCCGCCAGCATAACGACGCGCCGTCGATGTACACCGAATGGCGTGCTGCGGGCGGGGAGGGCGTGCAGCACATGTGCGTCCTCGTCGATGATATCGCGGAGGCGCGCCGCCGCGTCGCGGCGCAGGGCGGCACCGTCATCCAGGAAGGCACGCTTCCCGGCGGCATGGGCGCAGTGATCTACGTCGATACCGGCGGCGGCCCGGGGACGGTCATGGAATATCTGCAGATCGCAGAGGCGGGGCGCCAAGGCTTCGCGATGATGCGCGCCGCGCACCGCAACTGGGACGGCAGCGATCCAATCAGGGGGCGAGGATGACGGAGCCAACTTCCGAGCAACGGCGCATCGACTGCGTCCTCATCGCGGGCGGCCGCTTCCACGACATCGATTTTGCCCGGCTGGAGCTGTTGAAGCTCCTGTCCAAGGATGATCGCATCCGCACCCGCGTGTTCGAGGATTTCGAGAACATTGACGCGTTACGCGGCTGCGATTTCCTGGTGAGCTACACCTGCGACATCACGCCCAGCCTGAAGGCGCAGGAGGCGCTGCGCGAATGGGTCGCGGCGGGCGGGCGCTATTATGCGCTGCACGGCACCAACTCGATTCTGCGCTTTCTCGAGAACGGCCTGGTCGAGACACCCGACTGGGCGCCGCACTTCATGGAGACTTTGGGCTCGGCCTTTTCTTCCCATCCGCCCATTGAGCCGTTCCGCGTGGACATTGCCGACCATAATCACCCGATCTCGGCCGGAATCGCACCATTCGAGACCACCGACGAGCTATATCTCAGCCGCCCCCGTGCGGATCTGCACGTGCTGCTCGACACCGAATTCGGCGGCGAGACGCCGGGCTTCGTCGATTTCCGGTGGGAAAAGGCCCGCTATCCAATCGTGTACCTTCGCCCGCTCGGCGACGGGGCGGTGCTCTACAACACGCTCGGCCATTGCCGCGGCCATTACGACATTCAGCCACTGCGCGATTTCTGGCCCAGCGTGGATCGCTGCTCGTGGGAGCTCGACGTCTTCTACGAGCTCCTCCGTCGCGGCCTCACCTGGGCGAAGGAGCCCGCCATACAACGCATGAAGGGAGAGTAAGATGGATCTGGGGCTCCAGGGCAAGAAGGTGATCCTCTCCGGCGGCAGCCGCGGCCTCGGCCGTGCGGCGTTGGAAATATTCGCGGACGAGGGCTGCGACATCGCCTTCTTCTCCCGCGATGCCGCGCAGGTGGAGGAGACCAGGCAGTCGCTTTCCACCCGCGGCGGAAAGGTGATCGGTGACAGCCTCGACATGGGCGGCGGCGGCTATCTCGACTGGCTGAAGAAGGCCGCGGACGAGCTTGGCGGCGTCGATATCTTCATCCACAATGTCAGCTCGTCGGGTGCCGGCGGCACCGGCGACTGGGACATGACGTTCCAGTACGACATCAAGGGCGCCGTGGACGGCTGTGCGCTGCTCGAGCCGTATCTTGCCGCGTCGGAGGCCGCTTCGGTCATCCTCATGTCGAGCACGGCGGCGGTGGAGACGTTCATCCAGCCGGCCGCGTTCAACGCGTTGAAGGCGGCGCTCATCACTTACGGCAAGCAGCTGAGCCAGGCGTGGGGGCCGAAGGGCATCCGCGTCAACATGGTGTCGCCGGGCCCGATCTTCTTCCCCGGCGGCAATTGGTCGAAGATCCAGGCCGGCATGCCCGATTTTTACAAGGGCACTGAGGCGCAGATGGCGCTCGGCCGCTTCGGCACCGCGGAGGAAGTGGCGAAGACCGTCGTGTTCCTCGCCAGCCCGGCCTCGTCCTACACGACGGGAACGAACGTGGTGATCGACGGCGGCTATACGAAGCGCGTCCAGTTCTGATCGAACGGGTCGCTGGCGGATCCTCCCCGAGCCGGGTTCGGGGAGGGCCGTAGAGCGGTCTAGCCCTCGCGAGGCGCCACGTGCACCACCAGGCCGTCGAACAGGGCCTTAAGCTTCACTTGGCACGCCAGCCGCGATGCATCGGCACGCTCGTCGACCATATCGAGCAGCTGTTCTTCCATGGAATTGGGCGGGCCCACGCGTTCCACCCATTCGGGGTCGACCACCACGTGGCAGGTGGCGCACGCGCAGGCGCCGCCACATTCGGCCAGGATACCCGGAACGCCGGCCCGCACCGCGGCTTCCATCAGCGTATAACCCTCACGGCTGAAAACTCTTTCACGGCTGCCGTCCGGCTGGACGAACTCGATATCGATCATGTGCTTAGGCCGGCTCCGCCACGTTTATCAGAAGCTTGCCGAGGTTGTCGCCGCGGAACAAGCGCATCAGCGTCTCGGGCGCTTTGTCCAGCCCGTCGACCACCTCGTCGCGCTGCACGATCCGCCCTTCCGCCAGCCAGCGGCGCAGGCGATCGCGCCCCAGATCATGGTCGCGCGCGAAGTCCGACAGGAGGAAACCCTCCATGCGCGCGCTCTTGAAGACGATGTTGAAGTAATTGCCGGGTCCCGGCGGACGACCCTGCTGCTGGTAACGCGCAATGCCGCCGCAGATAACCACTCGAGCACGATGCGCGATCCGCGCCATGAGGTCGTCGAGCATGTCGCCGCCGACATTGTCCCACAGCACGTCGATCCCGCCCGGCGCCAGTTCGCGTACGCGGTGCTTCACCTTCTCGGCCTTGTAATCGATCGCATGGTCGAAGCCGAGTTCCTCGGTCAGCCACCGACATTTCGATTCGCCGCCGGCAATGCCGATGACGCGGCAGCCTGCGATCTTGCCGATCTGCCCGGCGATCGAGCCGACCGCGCCTGCCGCGCCGGTGATGATGAGGGTGTCGCCAGCTTGCGGCACGCCGATCCGGGTCAACCCGAAGTAAGCCGTCAGCCCGCTCGATCCCAGCAGGCCCAGGTTGAGCCGCGCCGCATCGGGTTCCGGCTCGACGAGGCGCATGCCCGCCGCCTTCACCACCAGATCATCCGCCCAGCCAAGCGAGCCCTGCACCAGGTCCCCCGGCGCGAAGCCGGCAGCGGCGCTCTCGATCACCTGTCCGATCCCGCCGGCAGGCATCACGTCGCCAATCTCGGTCGGTGCGGCATAGCCGCCGGCGTTTTCCATCCAGCCCTTCTGCGCCGGATCGCACGACAGCATCAGCACGCGCACGTGCAATTCTCCGTCGGTCAGCCTGACCATGAGGGGGCTGTCGTCGCGCGTGTAATCGTCGGCGCGCAGCTCGCGACCGGTGGGCCGCGCAGCAATTCTCCAGCGCATGGGAGGCTCCATAAAAAAGTTGATGCGTTGTGCAAAATGTTGTGTACCAAGCGCCTATGGCGACGCAAGCACCGATCATCGAAACGTCTTCAAAGCTCGATTCCGCCGATGCGCTGGAGCTTCTGGGGATCGCCCGTGGCTGTTATGACCTCCTGCCGCTGGACGGCGTTCGGCGGGTGGTGGCGCGGCGGCTGACGGAGGCGGCCCGCGACATACCGCACTTTCCATTAGTCGCGAATGTCGCGGCCCAGCCGTTGCTGGATGCGCGCGCCGCTTATGATCCCGGCGAGGCTGGCAAGGTCTCGGTGAACGACCTGCTGGTCGCCGCCGTGGCGCGTGCCCTGGTCGCGGTGCCGGAGGTCAACGCCAGCTTCACCGATCATGGCATCGTGCGCCATCACCACGCCGATTTGGCGGTCGCAGTCGCGATCCCCGGCGGGCTCATCACGCCGATCGTGCGAGAGGCGGAGACCAAGGCGGTGCGCCAGATCGCCGTCGAAGTACGTGATCTCGCCGACCGCGCGCGGCGCAAGCGCTTGAAGCCGGACGAATATAACGGCGGCAGCTTCTGCATCTCCAATCTCGGCATGTACGGCGTGTCGAGCTTCGGCTCGATCCTCAATCCACCGCATGGCGCGATCCTGTCGGTCGGGGCGGTGGAGGATCGCGTCGTCGCGATCGCGGGCGCCCCGGCTGTCGCCAAGATGATGACCTTTACGCTGACCTGCGACCATCGCGTGATCGATGGCGCGACCGGCGCGCGCTGGTTGCAGGCGCTGGCTGCTGCCGTCGCCGATGCAGGTAGCCTGCAATGAGCGATCCCACATGGATATGACCCCCAGTGCAGAAGACCGCGCCTTCGAATCGGAGGTGCGCGCCTTCCTCGCCGAGAAATTCACGCCTCCGCTGCGCGATGCCGCCGCCAAACAGGCGGGCGTGTTCGCCGAAGGTGCGCTCGCCCGCACCTGGCATCGTATCCTCTACGAAAAGGGCTGGATCGCGCCCTCCTGGCCAAAGCAATATGGCGGCACGGGTTGGTCGCCGATGCAGCGCTACATCTACGAGCGCGAATGCGGCCTTGCCGGCACGCCGGTGCTGCCGGGCATGGGCCTGTCGCTGTGCGGCCCGGTCATCATGGAATTCGGCACCGCGGAGCAGAAAGACTTCTTCCTGCCCAGGATGCTGTCGGGTGAGCATTATTGGTGCCAGGGTTATTCCGAGCCCGGCTCCGGCTCCGATCTCGCCTCGCTCGCCACGCGGGCGGAGCGTGATGGCGATGATTATGTCGTCAACGGCACCAAGATATGGACCACCCATGCGCATGAGGCGAACTGGATCTTCCTGCTTGTCCGCACCGCGCGCGACGGGCCCAAGCAGGCCGGGATCAGCTTCCTCCTCGCGCCGATGGATCTGCCCGGCGTCACCGTCACCCCGATCCTGTCGATGTCCGGCGAGCATGAGGTCAACCAGGTGTTCCTGGACAATGTCCGCGTGCCCGCCTCCTACCGCGTCGGCGAGGAGAACCAGGGCTGGACGATTGCCAAGTACCTGCTGACTTTCGAGCGTGGCGGCGGGTCGTCCGCGGGCCGGCTCAGCGCGCGATTGGCTCGGTTGAAGGCGATCGCGCGGGCGCAGCCGGGCGACGGCGGCGGCACCTTGTGGGACGACGCGGCCTTCCGCGAACGGATCATGAAGCTCGAGACCGAGATCATGGCGATCGACTGGACCGAGCGGCGCCAGATCGCCAGCCGCGGCGCAGGCGAGGTGACGAGCAACACGACTGCCTCGATCCTGAAGCTTACGGTCAGCGAGGCGACGCAGCGGCTGGCGCAACTGACGTCGGAGGCACTCGGCCAATATGCCGCCGCCGATCAGCGTCACGCGATGGGCATGACGGCCAATGAGCCCGCGATCGGGCCGGATCACGGTCTGACTGCAATGGCGAGCTACCTCAACACCAGGGCCGCGACGATCTTCGGCGGCTCCAGCGAAGTGCAGCGCAACATCATCGCCAAGGGCCTTGGGCTCTGATGGGCGAGGGGAGGAACATCACGATGGCACGGCCGGTGGCTGACAATCTGTTTCGCGGGGAAGGCGCCGACACGCGCCTGCTGGCCGGGCGCGCGCGCGCCGACGGGCGGCTGCGGTTCCCCTTTCCGCACGGCGCCGATGCGGAGGATTACGATATCGTCGAGCTGGCGCCCGAAGGCACGCTGTGGTCGTACACGATCCAGCGCTTCCGCCCGAAATCGCCCTTCAACGGCGACGGCGATGAGCGCGATTTCAAGCCCTATGGCGTCGGCTATGTCGAGCTGCCCGGTCAGCTGATCGTCGAATCCCGGCTGGTGGCGGACGATCTGACGCAGCTGAAGATCGGCGGGCGGATGCGCATCACTACCGAGGCCTATCGCACCGACGGCGGCGAGCCGGTCCTCACTTATGCTTTCACCCCGGTCGCGGAAGGAGCAGCGGCATGACGGACGTTCAGATCGTTGGAGCAGGCATCCACCCGTTCGGGCGCACCGACGGGCGAAGCGGGCTCGATCAGGGCATCTTCGCCATTCGTCAGGCGCTGCAGGACGCCGGGCTTGATTGGTCCGACATGCAGTTCGCCTATGGCGGTTCCTCTGCCGCCGGCGCTGCGGATGCGGTGCTGCCACGGCTGGGCCTCACCGGCATTCCCTTCATCAACGTCAACAACGGCTGCGCGACCGGCGGATCGGCGCTGCTGTCGGGCTACGCCGCGATCAAGTCTGGCGAGTTCGAGCTCGGCATCGTCGTCGGCTTCGACAAGCACCCGCGCGGGGCGTTCAACGCTGATCCCGAGGCCTCCGGCCTGCCGCGCTGGTATGGCGAGACGGGGATGATGCTGACGACGCAATTCTTCGCCAACAAGATCACCCGCTACATGGCGCTTCACGGCATCACGTCGGAAACGCTCGGCCGGGTAGCCGAGAAGGCGTTCGAGAACGGCACTCGTACGCCGCACGCGTGGCGCCGGTCGCCGGTCGACCTTGAAACGATCATGAACGCGCCGATGGTCTCGGATCCGCTGACCAAATACATGTTCTGCTCGCCCGCGGAGGGCGGCACGGCGCTGATCCTCGCCTCCGACAAGAAGGCGCGCGAGCTTGGTCTCGCCGGCCCCAAGGTGCGCGGCGCGGCGATCCGCACCCGCCCGATCGGCAGCTTCGAGGTGTTCGCCCCGGCGCTGGAGATTGAGCGCGGCAAGTCCGCGGTGGAGCTTGCCTCCGCGGCCACCTGGGCAATGGCCGGCGTCGGGCCGGAGGACGTAGACGTCGCGCAGCTGCAGGATACCGAGAGCGGCGCCGAGATCATGCACATGGCGGAAAACGGCTTCTGCAAGGATGGCGAGCAGGAGGCGATGATCGCCAACGGCGATACCCGTCTCGGCGGCCGGCTGCCGGTCAACACCGATGGCGGCTGCCTCGCCTGCGGTGAGCCGATCGGTGCCTCAGGGCTGCGGCAAATCTACGAGAATGTCGAACAGCTGCGTGATCGTGCGCAGGGCCGGCAGGTCGAAGGCGCCCGCATCGGCTACAGCCAGGTCTATGGCGCGCCCGGCCTCTCGGGATGCGTGGTGCTGGAACGCTAGAACATCGCTGCGCCCGCTCCGCCGCGCGCGACGCGCCGGCGCGGTCGGGCGAACAGCATTGGGAACAACCCGTGGGAGGGAAACATGACCGCAGCCAAACCAGGTCCTGATCGCGAGAAGCTGCTCGACATCTATCGTCGCGCCATGCTGATCCATCGCAGTGACGAGCGCTTCCGCGCGCTGCTCACGCAGGGCAAGCTCGCCATCGTCTATTATCCGGTGCGCGGCCAGGAAGTCGTCTCCGCGGCGATGATGGCCGCGCTCAATTCCGACGATTATCTCGTCACCACCTATCGCGGCGTCGCCGATCAG
The DNA here is from genome assembly GCA_964390515.1 of uncultured Stakelama sp. Classification (GTDB taxonomy): domain Bacteria; phylum Pseudomonadota; class Alphaproteobacteria; order Sphingomonadales; family Sphingomonadaceae; genus Sphingomonas. Next base: position 127,146 of record CAYMIU010000004.1, on the reverse strand, counting down.
CTCGCGAAGGGCATTCCGTCGAAGCTGCTGTGGGCAGAGTTCACCGGCCGCGCGACAGGCACTTGCAAGGGCAAGGGCGGCCCGATGCACATCACGCATCCCGAAACGGGCGTGATGGTCACCACCGGTGTCGTGGGTTCGGGCCTGCCGATCGCCAACGGCCTCGCCATGTCGTCGCAGAACCGCGGCGACGGACGGGTGACGGTGGTCTGCTTCGGTGACGGCGCGTCGAACATCGGCGCCTTTCACGAGGCGATGAACATGGCGCAGCTCTACAAGCTGCCCGTCATCTTCCTGTGCTCGAACAACAAGTTCGGCGAGCACACCGCCTTCGCCGCCCACACCGACAGTGAATCGATCGTTAGCCGCGCCGCGGGCTACGGCATGCGCGGCGTTCAGTGTGACGGCAACGACGCCGTCGACATGTACAACACCGCCAAGGAAGCGGTCGATCGTGCGCGCGCCGGCGAAGGGCCGACGCTGATCGAGGCGATGACCTTCCGTATGCTGGGTCACCTGTTCGGCGCCGACTTCAGCTACGTGCCGAAGGAACTGGTCGAACAGGGCGCACGCGAGGATCCGATTCCGCGCATCCGTCAGCGCCTGCTCGATGCGCAGGTCAGCGAGGCGGAACTGGATACCATCGTCGCCGGGATCGAGGCGGAGATCGACGGGGCCGTCGCCTATGCGCTCGACAGCCCGTTCCCCGACTTGGACGAACTCAGGATCGACGTGCTGAAGGAGGAGATCGCAGCATGAGCGCGCCAGCAGCAGTGAAAGAGGCGCCCGCCAAGGTCGCCAAGATCAATTTCATCCAGGGTCTCCACCAGGCGCTCGACGAGGCGATGGCCGCGGACGAGAATGTCATCGCGCTGGGCGAGGACATCGGGGACGCGCAGGGCGGCGGCATCTTCAAGGTGACGAAGGGTCTCACCGAGAAGTACGGCAAGAACCGCGTCCGCTCGACGCCGATCAGCGAACAGGCGATCATCGGCGCTGCGGTCGGCGCCGCGATCGTCGGCATGCGCCCCGTCGCCGAGATCATGCTGATGAACTTCGTCACCGTGGCGATGGATCAGATCGTCAACCATGCCGCGAAGCTGCGCTTCATGTCCGGCGGGCAGACCCACGTGCCGCTGGTGATCCGCACCACCACCGGCGCCGGCGTCGGCTTCGGCGGACAGCATTCGGACATGCTGGAGGCATGGTTCGCCCACGTCCCGGGCCTCAAGATCGTCATGGCGTCCAACCCCGCCGACGCAAAGGGGCTGCTCGCCGCCGCGATCGAGGATGACGATCCGGTCATCATGATCGAGAACATCAAGGCCTATGGCTCGATGGGCCCTGCGCCCGAGGCGGGGTATCGCGTGCCGCTGGGCAAGGCGGCGATCGCCCGCGAGGGCGGCGATGTCACGATCATCGCCTACGGCCCCGCCGTGAACGATGCGCTCGCGGTGGCCGAGCAACTGTCCGGCAACGGCATCTCTGCCGAGGTGATCGACCTTCGCACGATCGCCCCGTTCGACGAGGCGACCGTCTTCGCCTCGGTGGCCAAGACGCGGCGTGCGGTCGTCGTGCACGAAGCGGTGAAGGCCTATGGCACCGGGGCGGAGATCGCCTCGCGCATCACGGAAGAACTGTGGGACACGCTGAAGGCGCCGGTCGCGCGGGTCGGATCGACCTATTCGCCGGTTCCCTTCTCGCCGCCGCTCGAGAAGGCGTGGATCTACAGCCAGGACCAGATCGCCGCGGCGGTGCGCGGCACGATTGATCGCCGCGCACGCGGCTGAGGGGAGCAGACGTGGCCGATATCTCTATTCCGAAGCTCGGGATGAGCATGACCGAGGCAACTTTGGTGGAATGGCTCGTCGAGGATGGCGGCCAGGTCACCGAGGGGCAGGATCTCTATGCGGTGGAAACCGACAAGAGCGTGCAGGAAGTGCAGTCGCCGGTGTCCGGCCGGCTGACGATCATCGCCGAGCCTGGCGAAGTGTATGAAGTCGGGCACCTGATCGCCCGCGTGGAATAGCAATGCGCTCTCCGCCGCCGTGCGCGGTGGCGGAGGGTTCGGCGTTCCGGTGCCGATCGAAAGGAAGTTTCCGCGGCCGAGCCCTGCCTTCACGAGCGGCCGGTCATGCAGTCCAGGCGCGCAAGGGCTGGCAAGGCCCCCGGCGCCGCGACCGTACGGCGCTTACTCCGCCTTCTTCGTGCGGCGCTTCTTGGGCGGCGCCGGTCCCTCCACCACCTCTTCCGGCTCGCGTTTCCGGCGCGGTGGCGGATCGGCGATTGTGCTGACGATCGAGGATACGTCGCCGGTCCGCTTGATCTGCTCCAGATAGCGCGCGGCCTCCTCGGCCAGCGTGCCGTGGACGGCACCGATGATCAGCAGCAGCATGTTTTCTGCCAGGCGCGGCAGATATTCGTCGTCCGTCAGTCGCTCGAGGCACCAGTCGTTGATCGTCGCATATTGGACGTTGGCCATCGACTGGGCGAAATGGTCGATGTCGATCCACGGATGAAGATCGGCGCGCCGCTGCGCGAGCCACTGTCCGTTGCCGTGAAGCGACATGTCCTGCAGCGTCTGCCACACGTCGCGCGGGGTGCTTGGCGCGAAATAGATCGCGCAGACCGCCTTGGTGTAGTTGCGCACGCGGAAGTTGCGGCGGTTGATCGCGATGGTGCGCGACAGCAGCCCCTGCAGCGATCCCGGATCGGTGCTGGTGCGCACATAGGCCTGAAATTCGTCGAACGCCTCGCGGATCGCGAAGGCGATCAATCGGTCCTTGTTCTGGAACGCATTGTAGAGCGTGCGCTGCGCCACGCCGGCGCGCTGGCACAATTTGCGGATGCTGAAGCCTTCCAGCCCGTCTTCCGCGATCATGTGCCGCGCCTCGCGCAGCAGCCGCCGCCGCCGCGCGATGATCATCGGGCTGAAATACAGCAACGGCTTGTCGGGATGTGGCGACAAGTCACCGCGGCCAAAGAGAGTAGCCATTACGTTAAAACCGTCCGCGCCGCTGAGGCGGCAATAGGCAGGCAGCGTGGCGCAGGAGCGCCGTTGGCGCAACGGCAGAGATTAGAAACTTGCAATCTGACACTCCACGCATAAAAGTAGGGCGTGAGATAGTTTTGGGGGCTCCATTGAACTTCAGCCTGACGGACGAGCAGAAGCTGCTGCGCAATTCGCTCGCCGGTTTCCTGCAGCGGCGATACGATTTTGATGCGCGCCGCGCCGCTGCGGCCGGTGAGGGCTGGCGTGCCGATATCTGGCAGTCGTTCGCCAACGAGCTTGGGCTTTTCGGTGCTGCCGTGTCCGAGGCGGACGGCGGCTTTGGCGGCGGTCCGGTCGAAACCATGTTGATCGCCGAGGAACTCGGCCGCGCGCTCGTGATGGAGCCTTATGTCGAGGGCGTCGTCGTCGCCAATGCGCTGCTGCGCGGTTCCGATGGGGCCGCGCTGCGCGAAGCGCTGATTGCCGGCACCGCGATCGTGGTGCCCGCTTTGTACGAGGCACGCGGACGCTCTGATCCCGCTTTCGTTGAGACGCGAGCATCGGCTGAAGGAGCGCTCAATGGCGTGAAGGCCGTGGTCGCCGCCGCCCCGTTGGCGACGCATTTCCTGGTATCCGCGCAGGAGACGGGGGGAATCTCGCTGTTTGTGATCGACGCGAACGCGCCCGGCCTGTCACGGCGCGACTTCCGGTTGATCGACGGCCGTCCCGCGGCCGATCTCACGCTCGCCAGTGTACCCGCACAGCGGCTCGGGGTGCCCGACGGGGCCCTGCCGATCATCGAACGAGCGATCGATGAGGGGATCGCCGCCTTGTGCAGCGAGGCGGTCGGTGTGATCGACGCCATGCTCACCCAGACGGTCGCCTACACCAGGCAGCGCGAGCAGTTCGGCGTCGCCATCGCCAGCTTCCAGGCGCTGCAGCACCGCATGGCCGACATGGCGACGCTGCTCGAGCGTGCCCGCTCGATGGCGGTGATGGCGACGCTCTCGCTCGATCTGCCGGCCCCCGAACGGCGCCACGCGGTGTCCGCGGCCAAGGCGTTCATCGGCGATGCGCTGAAAACCGTGGGGGAGGGTGCCATTCAGCTCCATGGCGGGATTGGCACGACCGAAGAGATCGCAGTGTCGCACTATTTCAAGCGCGCGACGACCATTCAAAGCCAGTTCGGCACCGCCGCTTACCACCTGAAACGGATGGGCGAAGCCACGCCGGATTGAACAGCGGTTCACCATAAGGAGAGGGACGATGCGAACAGTCGCAGTGGTCGGCGCGAGCGGCCGGCAGGGGGGCGCGCAGGTGCGCCAGCTGCTCAAGGCAGGATTTGCGGTCAAGGCGCTGTCGCGCAGCGCCGACCCCTTCTACGGCCAGGGTACGCCCGACAATGTCGAGGTGGTCGCCGCGGATCTCTACGATCACGCCTCGCTGGTCGCCGCTTTCTCTGGCGCGGAAGCCGTCTTCCACACCCACCCGCTACGCGCCCGCGCGGATCGGGCGCAGATCGCCGGCACGGTGGGCGCCGCCGCCAAGGAAGCGGGCGTCAGTCGCATCGTGTGGAACACGTCCAGCTGGATCCCCGATCAGCCGGGGGACGCCTTCACCTATGCCGGCAACACCGCGGGCCTGAACGCGCTGTTCCGCAGCGGCGTCGGCGCGACCGTGTTCGGCTCCGTGCTGTTCATGGACAATCTGCTGACCAATTGGGCGCGCCCTTTCATCGTCAACGAGGGCCGCTTCGTTTACGCCCACAAGCCCACGACCGAGGCGAACTGGATCAGCCTCGACGACGTCGCCCGCATCATGATCCACTCGCTGGATCGGCCGGATATGGAAGGGGCGTGGATGAACATCGGCGGCCCCGAGCGCCTTCGCCCGCCGCAGCTTGCTGCCGTGCTGACTGACGTACTGGGTCGGGAGATCCGCTACGATGAATGCAGCCCGGCCGAGTTCGGCCGGCATCTGGTCACCGCTTATGGCGACACGATGGACAAGGCCGAGGGCGATGCCATGGCTGAGGGGATCGGCCAGTTTTACGAGTATAATATCAACGCGCCCACCCGGCCGTTCGAGGTCGACGAGGCGGAGATGAAGCGTCGCATCCCGATCGAGCTGGAAACCTTTGCTGATTGGGCGAAGCGGCAGGACTGGCGCAACAGCAACGCGCCGCGTCCGCCGGCCGGTTGAGGCGGTGCTACCGCCTGAATTCCTGTGGGTAACGCTGGTCAGTGGACTGGCGTTGCTTACCTATTATTACACCCTGCTGATCGCTGGGCTGGCGCGCGTGCGCTTCAAGGTGCCGGCACCATCACATGACGGGCCGGAAGATTACGTGCGCCGCGTCCGGGCGCATCAGAACACGCTGGAGCATCTGGTGCTGTTCCTGCCCGGCATGTGGCTGTTCGCGCTGCTCGTCTCGCCCTTGTGGGCGGCGGCGATCGGGGCGATCTGGCCCCCGGCAAGGCTGGCCTATGCCATCGGCTATCACCGGGCCGCCGATCAGCGCCGGCTCGGCATCTATGTCAGCATGCCGCCAATCTATATCTTCGTTCTGGGGACGATCATCACGTCGGTCGTGCGCCTGACGCACTAAGGGAGAGCTGGAATGATCCTCTATGAATCGGTGGGTCCGAACCCGCGCGTGGTGAAGATGTTTGCCGCCGAAAAGGGCCTGGCGCTCGACACCCGCAGCGTCGACATCATGAGCGGCGAGAACCGCGCGGCCCCCTATCTCGGCATTCACCGCGGCGGCACCACGCCGGCGCTCGTGCTCGATGACGGCAGCACGCTCGCCGAGACCACCGCGATCTGCGAATATCTCGAGGAGCGCCAGCCCGATCCGGTGCTGATCGGCAGCACCCCGGAGGAGCGCGCCCGCACGCGCATGTGGGTCCGCCGTATCGACCTCAACGTCACGACGCCGATGACGATGGGGTTTCGCGGGGCGGAAGGACGGCCGATGTTCGAGCCTCGCATGCGCGTCATCTGCGCTGAGGGCGCGGCTGATCTGAAGTCGATGGCTGCCGAAGGGCTGAAAGCGATCGATGAAGAGATGGGCGACGTCTGGATCGCCGGCGATCGCTTCACGCTCGCCGATATCGTGTTGTTCTCGTTCGTCGAATTCGGCGCAATGATCGGCCAGCCGCTTCCCGGCGATTGCGCGCGCTTGGCGGCATGGCGGGAGCGCGTGGCGGCGCGCCCGAGCGCGGGGGCCTGATGCCGGCGGGGGACGACCGCCCTGTGGCCGCTGAATCGCGCGCCGGCCGTTCCCCTGCCACCCGTCTGATGCTCATCCGGGCGGCGGAGCGCCTCTTTGCGCGCGCGGACGTGGATGCCGTCTCGCTTCGCCAGATCTGTGCCGCTGCCAATCAGCGCAACACCAACGCCGTCCGCTACCATTTCGGGAGCAAGGAGCGGCTGATCGAGGCGATCTTCGAACAGCGCCAGGCGGAGCTGGAAGAGATCCGAAGCCAGATGCTGGCGCGGATCCCGGCGGAGACCGCCAAGCGCGATTCGCCACAGACGATCGATGCGCTTCTCGCCATCGTTGTCAGGCCGCCCTTGATGATCGCCGACCCCGACGAGCGCTACAATTACGTGAAGCTGCTGGCTTCGTACCTCAACCGGCACCGCGACAGTGGCATGCGGCATCCGCTTGATTACGCGCCCGCCCTTCTGCCCGCGCTCGTCACTGCGCACGAGCGCCTGTTTCGTGCGTGCGCTTTGCCGCGCGCGATCTTTGACCTGCGAATTCAGATGATTGTCGGGCTCGCGCTTCAAGCCGTGATCCAGCGGCGAACGCGCCTTGATGCCGGGCTTCCATGCCCGCCTGAAAAGGTCGTGATCGAGGAGATAATGGCCATGGCCGGTGCCGCCATGCGGGCGCCGCCGGCCAGAGGATAGGACGCGCACTATTATTCATTACCGCACGCGTTACATATTGCACGGTGTTGCATAAAGTGCTCTACTCTCCACCAGGGAGAGGGGTATGGCTACCGCAGTGGAGTTGCCGGACTTCTTCGATCCGCAGGTGATCGAAGATCCGTTTGAATGGTATCAGCAGGCGCTGGCGCGCGGCCCGATGGCAACCGCGGGCGGGGGCGCCGTACACCTGGTGCTGTCTCACAAGCTCGTGTCGGAGGCCGCCGGGCGGCCGCAGGATTTCTCGAGCGACTTCGGCGCGATGATGCGTGGCGCGCGCGCCGGCGATCCCGAGATCGAGGCGATCGAAGCCGAGGGCTGGCCGCAGATCGACACGATGCTCACCGCCGACCCGCCGGTTCACACCCGCTTCCGCAAGCTCGTCAACCTCGCCTTCTCCATGCCGCGCGTGAACGCGATGGAGGACGAGATCCGCAGCATCGTCGACAATCTGCTCGACCGGCTGGAAGGGAAGGACGTCGTCGAGCTGGTGCACGATTTCGCCGTGCCGCTTCCGGTAACCGTCATCGCGCAGCAGATCGGCATGGGCGCTGATGACGTCGATGACGTGAAGCGCTGGTCGGACGCGTTCACCGACCGCCTGGGCGCCATGGCGGACCGTGCGCGCGAGCTTGAGTGCGCACGGCTGATCGTCGAATTTCAGCAGGAAACGAAGAAGCGCATCGATGCGCGGCGCGATGGCAAGGGTCCGGACGATCTTCTGTCCGCGATCGTCAACGCGCGCATCGATGGCGAGCGGCCGCTCGACGATGCCGAGATCCTGTCGATCGTCCAGCAGCTGATGGTCGCCGGCAACGAGACGACCACCTCGACGCTCGTCGGCGGGCTGCTGCTGTTGATCCGCCATCCCGACCAGCTGGCCAAGGTCCGCGCCAATCCCGCGCTGATCCCCAACATGGTCGAGGAGATGCTTCGGCTGCTGTCACCCACGGCCGGGCTGTGGCGCGTCGCGGCGCACGATACGGAACTTGGCGGCACCAAGATCGCGAAGGGCCGGATGCTGATGCTGCGCTTCGCTGCGGCCAATCGCGATCCGGCCTATTTCCCGGATCCCGACCGGTTCGACGTGGAGCGCAAGAACGCGCGCAGCCACTTAGCATTCGGGCGCGGCATCCACATGTGCGTCGGCAACATGCTGTCGCGCAAGGAGCTGGCGGTCGCCTTCGAACGACTGATCGCGCGCTTTGATCATTTCGAAGCGCCGGAAGACCTCAACGAATTTCGCCACGTGCCCAACCGGCTGCTGCGCGGCCTCATCAACCTCAACATTCGCATGCGCGGCCGAATCCACGCCTGAGACGTGGACGGCCCAAGACACGCCTCCGTCAGAGGCGCATCCGGGGAGATAAAGACGTGAATCACCGCAACTGGGCCGCGCTTCAGGCGTCGGCGAGCGGACTGGTGCTGGCGATCGCTGCCGTCGCTGCGACGCCGGCGGCCGCGCAAGTCGCAGCTGGGGAGACGGCGACGGAAACGCACGCGCCGCCCGCGCAGGTGGTCGAGCCCGAGGCCCGGCCGGGCGCAGAGGAAATCATCGTCACTGCGCGGCGCCGTAGCGAAACCGTGCTCAACGTGCCCGTCGCGGTCACTGCCCTCGGCTCGGCCGATCTGCAGCGCTACGCGGCGACCGACCTCAGCAAGATCGGCCAGTTGGTGCCGCAAGTGCAGATCGTGCGCTCCGGCGCCGGCACCGGCGGCAGCTTCACGATTCGCGGCATCGGCTCGTCCGCAGGCGACGCGGGTATCGAACAGACCGTGTCGGTCAACATCGACGGCATTCAGATCAGCCGCGGCCGCGCCGTGCTCCAGTCCTTCTTCGACGTGGAGCAGGTTGAAGTGCTGAAGGGCCCGCAGGCACTGTTCTTCGGCAAGAACAGCCCCGGCGGCGTGATCACCGTCAAGACGGCCGGTCCCACCTCCACCTTCAAGGGCTATGTCCGCGGCGGCTATGAGTTCGAGGCGGACGAACGCTACGTCGAGGGCGCCGTCGGCGGACCGATCACCGACACGCTGGGCTTCCGGGTCGCCGGCCGCGCGAGCGACATCAAGGGCTGGATCGTCAACACCGCGCCTGATCGCGCCAATCCGCTCGATCCGGGGTTCCCGCTCCCGGCCGGCAATCGGCGCCAGCCGGCGGGCGATGCGTATGCCGGTCGCCTGACCCTCGTATGGCAGCCAAGCGACTCCTTCGATCTCACCGGCAAGCTGTTCGGCAATTATTCCAAGGATAACGCAGAGAGCATCGCCGAAATCGTCTGTGCCGATCCGAACGGGCTGCCGACCACGCTCGGCATTCCGGACATCTACGGTGATTGCCGCCTCGATGGGCGCCGTTCATCCACCAACGCGCCGGCCAACCCCGCGCTGCTCGACAATTGGCCCGGCGCGCCGAAGGACGGCAAGCATTTCGCCAAGTTCCGCGGCGTCTACGGCTCGATCACGGCCAATTACCGCACCGGGCCGATCACCGTCACCTCGGTCAGCGGGATCTACGACTATAAGGTCAACACCTGGGACAATTACGATTACACCTCGATCGGGCTGACGCAGAGCGTGAACGACGATTCCTATCGCTCGGTCAGCCAGGAATTCCGCGTCGTCTCGGATTTCGATTCTCCGCTGAACTTCGTCGTCGGCGCATTCTATGAAAACGTCCGGCGACAGCAGGATACCAACGGCCGCGTCGCGCCGCTTGGTCCCGATCCGCGTAACGGCAAATACCAGACGTGGGATCGCCCAGCGCGCAACAAGGGCAACACTTACTCGGGGTATGGTCAGCTCGTGTACGAGTTCGGCGAGTCGGTGGAACTGGCCGGCGGCGTGCGCTGGACGCATGAGCGCAAGACGATCAACATGCGGCACGCCTTCCTGCACTCGCTGCTGCCGGGCAGCGCTTTCCTGCCCGAAGGCGTCGTCGTGGCCGGCACCTTCTCGGATACGAACTGGTCGCCGGAAGCAACGCTGACTTGGCACCCGACCCGCAATACGACGCTCTATGCCGCGTACAAGACGGGATACAAATCGGGTGGCTTCTCCAATCCGTCGGCGCTGTCGGCAAACTATCGCGACATCAACCAGGCGCGCTTCGGCTCCGAAACGGCTGAAGGTGGAGAGATCGGCGCCAAGGGCTCGTTCGCCAATGGCCGAATCTCGATTGCGGCCGCACTGTACCGCTACACCTTCGACGGGCTGCAGCTCTCCTCGTTCAATGCGGACACCACGACCTTCACGATCCGCAACGCGGCGCGCGCCCGGACGACGGGCTTCGAAATGGAAACGAACATCCGCGTCACGGACGCGTTTAGCGTGCGTAGCGCGATCGGCTACAATGCCGCGCGGTATCTGAGCTTCCCGACATCGGCGTGCTACGCGGGGCAGACGCCCGCGCAGGGCTGCGTCGGCGGGGTCCAGGATCTCAGCAATCGCCAGTTGGTGCGTGCGCCGGATTGGTCGCTGACGACCGGCTTTACGTATGACGTACCGATCAGCGACGGCATGGCGTTCGGTTTCTCGGGCGACACCAAGTTCACCGATGATTATTACACGCAGGAAAATCTCAATCCGGTCGCGCTGCAGCGGGAGTTCTGGCTGTTCAACGCCAGTGCCCGCCTGCACGAGATTGATGACAAATGGGAACTCGCGCTGATCGGGCGAAACCTCACCAACGAACGCTACGGCATCTCTTCGGCCGACAAGCCGCTTGGCGGACCCGGTCAGATCAGCCAGCAGCCGGCCCGCACCCGCGAGGTCGTGCTACAGGCAACCATCCGCTTCTGAGGAAGTGATCCGGTGCGGCAGGTCCGCCCCGCGGTGGATGCTGTCGTGCCCGGAGGGGACGGCGGCATTCTCGTATGTGCTTCACCCCGTATGCGCTTCTCCACGGCCGCCGGACGGCACGCGAAGCCTTTCTTCGTCATGCGTGCCAGGAGAGGGGAGCGTGGCTGTGGCCGCTAGGAAGACGGTCGCGGCGCGTTACTCGCGGTGACAGCCCGAGCGCGGCCGCTCACGCCGTCGCGCGAGGCGACCAGATGGGGTTCGGAAACTTGGGTAATTGGCCGGTCTGGCGGATCTCGATCAGATAGCGCTGCGTCTCGGCATGCACCTCGCCCTGCACCGCGCCCACCAGCAGCAGCAGCATGGCCTCGGTCAGGCGCAGCAGATATTGCTCGTCGGTCAGCCGCTCCAGGCACCAGTCATTGATGATCGAATATTGCAGATTCGCCATCGCGGTCGAAAAATGATAGGCGTCTACCCACGAACGGAGCTCGTTGCGCTCTGCCATCGCCTCCAGCCATGGGTGGATCGCGTTGACTGACATGTCGCGCAGCGTTTCCCAGACGTCTTTCGGCGTATTGGCGCCAAAGTAGATCGCGACGACTGCCTTGGTATAGTTGCGCACCCGGAAGTTGCGGCGATTGATCGCGATAGTCCGATCGAGCACGCCGGAAAGCGTGTTCACGTCGGTGCGATGGCGGACGTGCTCGTTGAACTCGTCATATGCTTCGCGGATCGCAAGCGCGATCACTCGATCCTTGTTGTGGAAGGCATTGTAGAGCGTGCGCTGCGCAACTTCCGCGCGCTGGCACAGCCGCCGAACGCTGAAATTCTCGATCCCGCCTTCCGCAATCATATGGCGTGCTTCGCGCAGCAAACGGCGCCGCCGCTCCAGGATTAGTGGACTGGAATACAACAGCGGCTTTTCAGGATGCGATTCCAGCGCAGCGCGAGGCACGACAGGCGACATGTCGGCGTACATCGGCACTAATCGATGCAAAGTCCAGCCATCCCATGATACTCGCACGTTGTGCAAAAATGAGTTGTACGGCCTCCGAAAAGTGATACGTGTATGCTGCCGCTATAAGGTGGCGCGGTAAAAGCCGCTGAGGAGGGGATGGATGAAGGCGTTCGCCACGTTGCGGGCTCGCTTGCTTGCGGGCTCGGTGTTGCTACTCGTCGCTACGCCGGCGATGGCGCAAGATGTTCCGGCCGCTCCGAGCGGCGATGCGGTTTCTGATGGCACGCCCGTCGCCACGGCGGCTCCGGTGGCGGCCCCTGCGCCCGCTGCCGCGCCACAGGCGCAGCCGCTGTCTTCTGGCGGCCTTGAGGACATCATCGTCACCGCCCGTCGCCGCGCCGAAAGCGTCCAGGACATTCCGGTCTCCGTCCAGGCGATCAGCGCCGAACAGATCCAGGCGCGCGATCTCACCAGTCTGGAGAAGATCGCTGCCGCCACCCCGCAATTCACCGTGGCCCGCGCCTCCAATGGCGCCGGTGCGCAGCTGACGATGCGTGGCATCGGTTCCTCGGCCACCTCGATCGGCATCGAGCAGTCGGTCGCGGTCGTCGTCGACGGCGTCTATTACGGCCAGGGCCGCGTCATCAACGAAGGCTTCTTCGATCTCGCGCGGGTAGAGGTGCTGAAGGGGCCGCAGGCGCTGTTCTTCGGCAAGAACGCCACTGCCGGCGTCATCTCGCTCACCACGGCCGATCCCGGATCCGAGCAGGAATATATCGGCCGCGTCGGCTACGAGTTCAAAGCGCAGCAACTCTACGGCGAAGGCATCATTTCCACGCCGCTCAGCGATACGGCGGGGCTGCGCGTCGCGATCCGCGGATCGAAGATGTGGGGCGGCTATTACGAGAATCTCGCGAACGGCTACAACTACACCACGATCAACTCGGCCAATGGCGTGGCAACCCAGCGCTTCGCACCGGCCGCCGCGCGTCATCAGCCGCAGGAACGCGAATATATCGGCCGCGCCACCTTCAAGTTCGAGCCGGATGATCGCCTGTCGATGACGGTCAAGGCGTCGGGGTCGTACAACGACACGATCGGCAACGGCTGGAACTACACGCCGATCAATTGCCCGACCGGTTTCACGGCCAACAATCCGTCCTACGCCTGTCGCCGCGATTTCATCCAGTATCAGAACGATCTGCCGCAGGCGCTGGCGGATACGCTGCCGTACGCCCGCCGCGATGGGCAGCTATACAACAAGTATCGCTCCTGGCAGGCGACCGGCACCGTCAACTACAGCTTCGACGATGTCACGCTGACGTCGATCTCCAATTATAACTGGAACAACAACCGCTTCACCTGCGATTGCGACTTCCTCGGCGGCTCCACCTGGGCGACCGAGAATGCCAGCTATCGCGCCATCAGCCAGGAGTTGCGCGCAGTCACCTCCTTCGACGGCCCGGTGAACCTGATGGTCGGCGGCCTGTTCCAGGATACGCGGCGGGATTTCTACCAGGCGGTGGTGTTCGCCGGATCGGAAGACACGCGCGCCTCGACGCGCGATCGCTTCATTTCCTACGCCAAGCAGTCGTCCACCGACGGACGGACGCTGTCGGGCTACGGCCAGGTGATGTGGAAGATCGTGCCCACCGTCGAGGCGACCGGTGGCGTGCGCTACACGCACGAAACCAAGCAGAGCGTCTTCTTCCAGCCCTATGTCAATCAGTCCCTGCAGACTCTGTTCCGCCCGCAGTCCGCGCCGGTCAACGGCACGCTGTATGGCGATCAGACCTTCAACGATTGGTCGCCGGACTTCACGCTCAGCTGGAAGCTCAGCCGCGACGTTATGGTCTATGGCGCCTATAAGGTCGCCTATAAGTCGGGCGGCTTCTCCAATAGCGCGATCAACTCTGCGCTCGTCGCCAACCCGGCGCGCGATCTGACGTTTGATCCGGAAAAGGGCCGCGGCTTCGAGGCCGGGATCAAGAGCACGCTCGCCGACAACCAGCTGCGCCTCAACCTCACCGCCTATTCGTTCAAATATACGAACCTGCAGATCGACTATTTCAACGCGCAGCAGTTCGCTTACGTCACTTACAACGCCGGAGCCGCGCGCTCGAAGGGCGTGGAGCTCGAGGGCGAGTTCGCGCCCAATGGCGTGCCTGGCCTGACGCTGCGCAGCACGCTCAACTACAACCGCTCGCGCTACGAAAGCTTCCTCGCGCCGTGCTTCTCCGGCCAGAGCGTCGCTGAAGGCTGCGGTTTGACGTCGACCGGCGTCACACCGCCGGCCGGCGTTCCGGCCACCTTCCAGGATCTCAGCGGTGCGCCCACGGCCATGGCCCCGAAATGGACGGCGACGGCGGGCCTTGCCTATGAGACCGACATCGACGGCGGCTTCACCATCGGCGGCAGCATCGATGGACGGTACAGCAGCTCGTACATCGGCTCCGGCTTCGGCGATCGGCGGACCAATCAGCCGGGCTATGCCGTGCTTGATGCCGGCCTTCGCGTCGGCACCGGCGACGATCGCTGGGAACTGGCGCTGATCGGGAAGAACCTCACCAACAAATATTATCTCGTCGGCGGCGGCACTGCGCCCCTGACGGGGTCCGGCACCGGCACCGCCGCGGCCGTGCCGGGGGACATCCTGGGCTACGGCGCTTTCCCACGGACCGTGCGCCTCCAGCTCACCGCCCGGTACTGAAAATGCAAAGCGTGATATAAAAAGGACTGTCATGACAACGTCCAGCCCTGCCCGCTGTCCCGGTCCTGCGGCCCGTGACATCATCCTCGCCGATGGGTGGCAGGTGCCGGATGCCTTGGTCGCGGAGCGCTACGAGTTCCTCGGCGATGGAGACATCGCCTATGATCGCTACGTCTCGCCGGCATTCTTCGAACGCGAGATGTCGCACCTGTGGCCGCGCACTTGGCAATGGGCGTGCAGGGAGGAGCATCTGCCCGCGGCCGGTGACTGGATCACCTATGACGTCGGGCGATATTCGATCCTGATCGTGCGCGGGGATGATCACGTCATCCGCGCCTTCCCTAATGCCTGCCTCCACCGCGGCACGCAGCTGAAACGCTCCAACCAGAGCGGCGCCGCCACCGAACTGCGCTGCCCCTTCCACGGCTGGAGCTGGACGCTGGAAGGCGGGCTCAAGAACATACCCTGCCGCTGGGACTTCCCGCATGTCTCGGACGCAGCCTTCGCACTGCCGCCGGTCCGCGTCGAGCTTTGGGGCGGCTTCGTCTTCATCAACATGGACGATCAGGCGCCGCCGCTCGCCGACCAGCTCGGTCCGCTGGCCGATCACTTCGCCGGCCGGTGGGATCTGTCGAAACGGCGCATCTCGCTTCACCTGCAGAAGGAACTGCCGACCAACTGGAAGGCGGCGCAGGAAGCATTCCTCGAGGCGTATCACGTCTACGAAACCCACGCGCAGGGCATCGCCACCGCGGGCGACGCGAACGCCAATTACGACATCTTTTCCGATCACGTCACACGCTTCGTCCACACCATCGGTACGCCAAGCCCGCATTACACCCAGCCGCAGTCCGAGCAGGAGATCCTCGACAAGATGCGCGTCGACGGCGCGGTGGTGCCCGAGGGGCGCACCGCGCGTTCCGTCGCGGCCGAACGGCTGCGCGCGACGCTCGGGCAAGAAAGCGGCGTCGACCTCGGCGACTATTCGGACAGCGAGATGCTGGATTCCATCGAATATCACCTGTTCCCCAACATGTGCCTGTTCCCGGGCGTGTCGTTGCCGATGATCTACCGCTTCCGGCCGATCGGCATGGATCCGGGCCGCACGATGTTCGATCTCGTCTTCCTGAAGCTGGTGCCGGACGACGGGCCGCTCGATTACCCGCCCGATCCGATCCCGGTTGCCACGGACCAGTCCTATGCCGACGCGCCCGGCATGAATCCCGGCCTGGGCGCGGTGTACGATCAGGATACCGACAATCTCGCGATGCAATATCGCGGCTTCCAGGCGTCGGCGAAGCGCGGGCAGACGCTCGGCAACTATCAGGAAGCCCGCATCCGCCGCTTCCACCAGACCATCGATCAATATCTGGCCCGCGATTGAGCGATGGACCGGATCGATCGCCTCGAAAGCTGGCACGCCATCTACGATCTGGTGTGCGACTATATGCGCGGCCAGGACCGGCTTGATCCGGTGCTTCACCGCTCGGTCTTCCACGATGATGCCACGACCGATTACGGCGACGGCTATCGCGGAAGCGCCGACGGCTTCGTCGTCTTTGCTCAGCGCGTGCTGACGCCGCATCAGGCGAACCACCACATGATCGGCCAGGTCCGCATCGACTTCGAGGGGGCGGATCTCGCGTTCGGAGAAGTGTACTTCCAGGCGCATCATCGGCTGGCCGAGGACGGCAGTACCGACCTGTTCGTGTCCGGCCGCTATGTCGATCGATACGAGCGCCGCGCCGGCGTCTGGAAGATCGCGCACCGCAGCGAACTGGTCGATTGGGTCCGCCGCGAACCGGCGACCGGGGACACCAGCGGCTTCCCGCAAGGCGCCCGCGCGCCGCACGATCTCAGCTGCCGCCGGGAAGAGGTGAGGGCGCGATGACCGACGTCACCAAGCTGGCGGACCGCCTCGCCATTCAGGATCTTCTGTGCCGCTATGCGCGCGGCATCGATCGCTGCGATCTCGCGGTGCTTGGCGCCGTCTGGTGGCCGCAGGCGACGGTCGATTACGGCAGCGGCGTCAGCGACGCAGCCGAATGGTCCGCGGGCGTTGTCGCCGCGCTTGGCGCGATGCGACGTACCCAGCACTTCCTCGGCAACATGGTGATCGATCTCGACGGCGATCGGGCCACCGCCGAAACCTATTGCCGCGCGTACCATGAGGTGGACGGCGACACCGGCCCCGAGGAGGTGGAGGTCGGCGGCCGCTATCTCGACCGATTGGAGAAGCGCAGCGGCGAATGGCGCATCGTGCACCGCCGCTACGTGCTCGACTGGAACCGCAACACGCCTTCCACCGCGACGTGGGACGGCGCGCTCTACGCCGGGCTGCAGCGGCGCGGCGCGCGTGCACCCGACGATCCACTTTATACCGGAGCCTGACCCGCGATGAGCGACACTCTCGATGCGCGTCTGCAGCAGCTGCTCGACAAGTCTGCCTGCACCGAACTGGTCCACAAGCTCGCGCGCGCGATCGACCGCTGCGACGCCGATCTGGTGGCGGCGGTATTCCACCCTGACGCCACGGATGATCATGGCGGCTTCAAGGGCACCGCCAGCGATTTCGTCCCCTGGGTGATGGAGGTGCTGAAGGGCATGCGCCGCACGCAGCACATCATCGGTAACGTGCTGGTCGACGTCGAAGGCGATCGGGCGGCGGGCGAAAGCTACTTCATCGCCCACCATGTCCTTCCCGGGGAGGGCGGCGAGCGCTTCATGGTTGCCGCTGGGCGCTATCTCGACCGGTTCGAGCGGCGTGACGGCAGCTGGCGCATCGCGCATCGTCACGCGGTGTACGACTGGAGCACGGTCACCGCCGCCTCCGATATCTGGGATCGTGCCGCCATGCCGGGCTACGCCTTCGGCGAACGCGGCAAGTCTGACCCGTCCTACGCCCATTTCGGCGCCTGAGCACAGCGAGGAGAGACCGCATGGCCACCGTCATCACCCCCACCGCGAAACCGAGCGAACGGGCCGACATGTCGAAGTTCCGCGAACCGGAATTTCGCAACACCCCGATTACGCCGGATCGCTATTTCTCCAAGGAGTGGGCGGACCGCGAATGGGACAAGGTGTGGACCAAGACGTGGCAGATCGCCGGCCTCACTGCACAGCTCAAGAAGCAGGGTGACTGGTTCACCGCCGATTTCGGCCCGGAGACGATCGTTTGCGTTCGCGGCGAGAACGAGACGGTGCGCGCCTTCTACAATGCTTGCCAGCACCGCGGCATGCCCGTCGTGGTGGGCGAGCAGGGGCACGCCAAGCGGCTCGTCTGCCCCTATCACGGCTGGGCATATGATCTTGCCGGCAAGCTGAAGACCGTGCCCGACGAAGCGGACTTCCTGCAGGGCTCACCGTGCGGAAAGCTCAATCTCGTCGAGGTGAAGTGCGAGGTCTGGGCCGGCTTCGTCTGGATCAACATGGACGATAACGCCGCCACGCTGCGCAGCTTTCTCGGCCCGATCGCGGCGCAGATCGAATCCTATCCGATGGACAAGATGGTCCGCACGCACTGGATGACGATCGAGGGCAATTTCAACTGGAAGCTCATCCAGGACAATTTCAACGAAAGCTATCACGTCCCCTTCGTCCATCCCCAGACGAAGTTCGTGATGGAATATTCCCATCACCACTGCCAGTTCGACCTGTACGAGGAAGGCCATGCCCGAATGTTCATGCCCGGGGCCGGGCCCACCAAGCAGCTGCGCGGCGGCGAGAACGAGACGCTAGACTATCTCAAGAACGAGCTCGAATTCTGGGGCCTCGACCCCGAAGCCTTCCGGGGCGGCAAGACGGGCGAGATCCGCGCCGCGCTGCAGAAGGCGAAGCGCGAGAAGGGGGCCGAAAAGGGCTTTGATTTCTCGACCTACCATGATGATCAGCTGACCGATCACTGGCATTTCACGATCTTCCCGAACCTGTCGTTCAGCCTGAAGCCGGATGGGAACATCTGGCTGCGCGGCCGGCCGCACGAGACCGATCCCGAAAAGTGCTATTTCGACATGTGGTACATGACGCTCTTCCCCGAAGGGACGGACCGTTACTACTCACAAAGCATGGCCGAATGGGTCGATGTGTCGGTGCCGGCGCCCCACGTGTCCGGCAAGGTTGGCGAAGTCGATATGGGCCCCGGCATCTCGCAGGACGTGTCGGTGTGGGAAGTGCAGCAACGCGGCCTGCACTCGCGCGGCTACTCGCGTGAATATCTCGCCTGGCAGGAGCGCCGCGTGCGCTACTTCCACGAAAATCTCGAAAAATGGATGGCTGACTGACCTCTCCACCTGCCCGCCGCCACCGTTATTGGGGCGGCGGGTTTTTCTTTTTTTTCTTCAAGCCTGACGCAGGCCAGCACTGCCTTGGGCGTCGCCGAGGCAGCACCGCGCCCGCCTCAGGCGTCGGCGATCTGCAGGATCATCTTCCCGTCGTTGGTGCCATCGAACAGGCGCAGGAAAGCGGGCAGCGCATTCTCGATCCCGCGATCGATATGTTCGTCGACGCGCAGCTTCCCCTCGCTGAGCCACCCGGCCATTGCCGCGATCCCCTCGTCGAACCGCGGCAGATAGTCGGAAACCAGGAAGCCGCGGATCGTCGCGCGATGCACGATCAACTGCCACACGTTACGCGCGCCGATCTTCTCGGGTGAGTTGTATTCGCTGATCATCCCGCACAGCGCGATGATCGCGTGATCGTTGAGGCAGGTGAGCTCCGCATCGAGGATGTCCCCGCCGACATTCTCGAACACCAGGTCGACCCCATTCGGCGCCGCCTCGCGAATGGCGGCTTCCAGCGCCGCGCGGTCCTTGCCGCGATAGTCGATCGCCGCATCATAGCCGTAGTCGTCGGTCAGCCGCCGCGCTTTGACGGGCCCGCCGGCGATCCCGATCGCGCGGCATCCCTTGATCTTGCCGATCTGCCCGACCAGCGAGCCGACCGCGCCCGCCGCGCCTGATACCAGCAGCGTCTGCCCCGCCTTCGGCTTCAGGATGTCGACCACCCCGAAATAGGCCGTCATGCCTACCGCGCCGAGGACGGACAGGTAATTGGACGGGGAGGGGACGGCGGCGGGGTCGATCCGGCGCATGAAGCCGCCGGACTGGCCAAGTGTATATTCCTCGATCGCGCCAAGCCCGCTGACCCACGCGCCTTCCGGAAACTCCGTGTTGCGTGAGGCCGCGACGCGGCCGACGATGCTGGAGCGTACTGCCTCGCCGAGCGGGATCGGCGGCATGTACGACGGCACATCGTCCAGCCAGCCGCGCATCGCCGGATCGAGGGACGCATACACCGTCTGCACCACGAACTCGCCCTCTCCAGGCTCGGGCATCGCCGCCTCCGCAAGCTCGAAGTCCTCGGTCACCGGCATCCCGTGCGGACGCCGGACAAGCAGGAAGCGGCGATTGACACTCATGGTGTTTCCCTCTCTAAATGTATCACGCTATGCAGGTTATCGCGATTTGACGCGGAACGATAGCGGGGAGAGGGCGATGGAAGCGACCACCGCGCGTGACCATCAGCGCGTCATTGCGCTGATGGCACTGACCAAGCTGATCCTGACGGCCGATTTCGCGATCGTGAGTATCGCGCTCCCGTCGATCGGGCGGGATCTCGGCGTGTCGCCCTCGGCGCTCGCCTGGGTCGTCACCGCCAATACGCTGGCACTGGCGGGCACGCTGATCGTGGGTGGCAAGCTCGTCGACCGCTACGGGCATCGTCGCGCGCTCGCCTTCGGCCTTGCCATGTTCGCGGTGGGTTCGATCGCTGCCGGCCTCGCGCCAAGCTTCGGCCTCGTCCTTGCTGCGCGCGTCCTGCAGGGGTTCGCCGTCGCGCTGCTGTCGCCCGGTGCGTTCGCCCTCATCACCGCCTTCCTGCCCGACGGACCGGTGCGCCACCGCGCGCTTGGCATCTTCGGCATCACGCAGGGCGTTTCGTTGATCATCGGTCTGCTCGGCGGCGGGTGGATCGTCACCACCTTCGGCTGGCGCGGCGCCTTCCTCGTCAACGTGCCGCTGCTGGCGATCGCGCTCGGCATGGCTCTGGCATGGCTGCCGCGGGTCGCCACCTCGCGGGGTGAGCCGATCGACGGCGCCGGCGCGATCACTGCCACGATCGCGATGGGCCTGCTTGTCGGCGGGATCGCGCTTCTGGGCCGCCTCGGGATCGCGCCGACCACGCTCGGCATGCTTGCGGGCGCTGGCGCCAGCATCGCCCTGTTCGTCTGGATCGAGCGCCGCGTCGCGGCACCGCTCGTCCCAGGCAGCCTAGTGCGGCGGCCGATGTTCGCCGCGGCCTGTTTCATGCTGATGCTGTTCTTGGCCGGCGTCGGCGGGCTCCTCGTGCTGTCGCAGCTCTACATGCAGCGCGTGCTCGGCTTCTCGGCCGCCGCGGCCGGCCTCGGCGCGATGCCCTACGCGCTCGCCGTGATCGCTGCCGGGCAGATCGCGCCGACGCTGCTGGCGCGCGTCCCGATCTGGCGCGCGGTGGTCGGCGCCGGCATCCTCAACATCATCGGCTTTTCCTGGATCGCGCTCAGCATGGGGCAGCCCTATGCGGTGAGCATCGCGCCCGGGCTCGTCATCTGCGCACTCGGCAGCGTCAGCGCCTTTATCCTGCTGATGCAGGTCGCCACCGCGCCGCTGGCGCCGCAGGAGCAAGGTGTCGGCACCGCACTCCTGTTCACCGCCCAACAGGTCGGCACCGGCCTTGGCGCGACCGTGACGATGATCCTGCTCGATCCCGGCAGCGGCACGCTGACGGCGGCGGCGTTCCGCGCGCCGTTCCTGGCGCTTGCCGCCGGCGTGACGCTCGCGGTCGCCAGCCTCATCGTCACGCGGCCCGCCCGCGCGCCGCTTCCCGTTCCTGATCCGCAGTGAGGAGAAATTCGTGCCGGTGCTGATCTCTGCCGCCATCGATCTTGCGCCCGATCGCGTGAAGAAAGCTTTGCTCGACGCCCAGCCCTTCATCGCCGCCTCGCGCGCGGAAGAGGGGTGCACCGCCTATGACTGGGCAATCGATCCCGCCACGCCCGGCCGCATCCACGTCTATGAGGAATGGGAAAGCGAGGACGCGCTGGCGCGCCACTTCCGCGATCCGAGCTATGCCGCGATGCGCGATCACGTTCAGGGCTCGGGCCTCATCGCCTCGCGCTCGCGCAAGTATCGCTGTGACATGAGCGAGCCGGTCTATGACGCCGATGGCACGCCTTACGCTCACTTCGGGCAGATGCCGCTGTGACCGCCGCCGTCGTTCGCGGCTTTTCCGGCAGCGTCGCCGATCGCCTTGCCATCCGCGAGCGGATCGAAAGCTACAATGATGCCGTGTTCCGGCAGGATGCCGACGATTGGGCCGAATGCTGGGCCGAGGATGCCGTTTGGCAGGTCGGCGAGCACCGCGCCGAAGGCCGCGCCGCGATCCGCGCTTTATGGCTCAGGCTGATGGCTGGGTTTGACGCTGCGGGCATGTACGTGGCGCACGGCGCGCTCAGCGTTACGGGCGATGAGGCGGATTCGCGCTCGCACATGCTGGAACTGCTGAAGCAGTCCGATGGAACCGAGCGGATCGTTTCCGGCCGGTACGACGATCGCCTCCGCCGCGATCCGGACGGCGCCTGGCGCTTCGTCTCGCGCGGTTACACCGTGCTGCAGGTTCGCTGATGGAGCGGTATCGCGGCAAGGTCGCGCTCGTCACGGGCGGCACGGCGGGGATCGGCGCGGCGACGGTCGAGCGGCTTGCGGCGGAGGGCGCCCGTGTTCTCTTCACCGGCCGCAATGCCGATGCCGGCGCTGCCGTCGCCGCGAAAGCCGGCGCCGAGTTCCACGCCCATTCAGTGGAAGACGAGGCTGGCTGGCAAGCGGTGGAGGCGCGGCTGCGCGCCCTCGGCCGGCTCGATCTCGCCTTCGCCAATGCCGGCATGGAGGGGGGAGACACCAATATCGAGGATATCGCGGTCGCCGACTGGAACGCGATCCTCGCCGTCAACCTCACCGGCCCGATGCTGACCGCGCGCACGGCGCTGCGCGTCATGCGCGACAATCCCGACGGGCCGGGCGGTGCGATCGTCATCAACAGCTCGATCAGCGGCATGCTCGGGCTTGCCGGCAACGTCGGCTACACGGCGACCAAGGGCGGCGCGCGATTGCTCGCCAAGTCGATCGCGATGCATTGCGCCGCGCGCGGCTACCGCATCCGCTGCAACGCCATCCTCCCCGGCATCGTCGCGACTGCGCTGATCGAGGGCGCGATCGCCGGCGCTCCGGATCCCGCCGCGGCGCGCGCCACGCTGGAAGGCGTCGCGCCGATGAAGCGCATGGCAACGCTCGCGGAGATCGCCGGTCTCGTCGCCTTCCTCGGATCGGACGATGCGGCCTTCATCACCGGCGCAGATTACGTCGTCGACGGCGGCACCACCGCCGGCATGACCGGCATCTGACACCCACACCTCACCCAGAACACATAAGGGACGCATCAATGGATCTCGGACTGAAGGGCCTCAAGGTCATCCTTACCGGCGGCAGCCGCGGCACTGGCCGCGCCACGCTGGAATTGCTCGCCGCGGAGGGCGCCGATGTAGGCTTCTTCTCGCGCAATCAGGATCAGATCGACGATGCCGCCGCCGCTTATGCCCGCCACGGCGGCAAGGTCGTCGCGAAGCGCGGTGACCTGAACGATCTCGACGCCTACCCGGCCTTGCTGAAGGAGATCGCCGACGAGCTGGGCGGGTGTGACATCTTCATTCCCTCGGCCAGCGCCTCGGGCTCGAAGCTCGCGCAGGATTGGGACGCGTGCCACAAGATGGACGTGCTCGGCACCGTCCGCGGCTGCGAAGTGATGGAGCCCTATCTCGAGCGATCCTCCCACGCCGCGGTCGTCATCCTCGCCAGCATCGCCGCGACCGAGACGTTCTTTGCCCCGAACGCCTTCAACGCCATCAAGGCGGCGCTCCTCACTTATTCGGGCCAGCTCAGCCAGGCGTGGGGGCCGAAGGGCATCCGCGTAAACGCGGTGTCGCCGGGCCCGGTCTGGTTCGAAGGCGGAAATTGGGACGATATCAAGAAGGGCGCGCCGGACATGTACAAGACGTTCGAGGAAGCGACCGCGCTGAAGCGGCTCGGCCGGACGGAGGACGTCGCCCGGGCCATCGCTTTCCTAGCCAGCCCTGCGGCCGACTGGATCACCGGCACGAACCTCATCGTCGACGGCGGCTATACCAAGCGCGTCCAGTTCTGATCACGCGAGAAGGAACTAGGGGCCCGCTGCTCATCCAGCAGCGGGCCGCGCATTACGCGGTTGCCGCCCAGGTGCGCGCCTCTTCCGACGCGGCCCAGCGGATGGCATTTTCCACCAGCCGCTGGTAGACCGGATTGGCATAGGTCACCTCACCATCTCCCGGCTGAAGATAGACGAGCGGACTTCGGCCTGCCTTCTTCGCCCATCCGATCACGTCACTGCCCTGTGGGTGGTCCCATCCTTCGTTCGAGAACATCCGTCCCTCGATCGCTGCGGTCGCGGAATAGAAATTGCCGCGCACGAAATCATGGCGTGCTCGCAGCAACGGCACGGCATCACGCTCGATGATCTCCGCCAGGTAAAGTTCGTCCGTCAGCGCGAACGTCGCCGGAATGTCGGCCATAATCGGGTGCTCCGGCGCCGCGATCGCTGCCGTATAATGAACCTGATGGCGGTAACCGGAATCGAGCCGGGGGGTCCCATCCACCACGCTCGCGCGATAGAGGAAGCGCCCGCCGAGCAGATCCGCGAATTCGGGCCAGCCTGGCCAGCCGGCGAGCGCATGGTGAAGTGCGACGACGCCAATACCCTGGTCGAGCAGCGCCTGGATCCCGTCACGTGTTGTCTGGTCCGGGCCAATCGGCATTCCCCGCGGCTCGCTGCCGAAATCGATGCCAGGCATATCATATAGCAACAGTACGTCGAACGCTGCGGCCAGCTCCGGCCGCATCAGCATCGCTGCTGCCGGTTGATCGACGAAAGTGACTGCGACTCCCGGCATCGCGGCGAACATCGCCGCGAACGCATTACGATCAAACGGGTGGCCGCGCACGGCGGCCATGACCCTTACGGAGGCATGATAATCGATAGCGGGCATGATCGACAGATCGCACACCAGCCCAAAAGTGCAACGCGTATATCACAGCGCCGGCAGGCCGTATGCGCAGGAGTATCGATTCGTCGCCGCCCGTATGAGCTGCCTGCCCCACCAGAGGCTGCCTGACGAGCCTTCGCGGCTCTGCCGCCTCGATGGAATCAATCGACGGGCACCGTGCGGATCATGTAACCCTCGTCGCCCAGCGCCGTCAGCGGCAGGCGGAGCGTTGCGATAGCGGGAGTGTCGGTCGGCGTGCCGAGCAGCACCGACGGTGCGTTCGTCCCCTGCGTGCCCGCATTGTCACCGCTCAACCCGGCTAGCCCGCGTCTCAATTCGGCGACCGCGATCGCGATTGTCGGCGAGGTGCCCTGCGCCACGACCGCCCCTGCATGTGGCGCGCTGGCAGCGGGGAGGGGGCGGTAGCGCAGCCACAAATCATAACCGTCCTCGGCGGTCGCCGGAGAAACCACCGCGAGCAGCAATCCGAGGAAGAACGCGATCCGGACCATCGGATTTCGGTTGGCCAATGCCTATCCCCTCCTGCTGCGGCTTCTCAAAATCGGCCGCTAGTATCGCGACGTACCGCTATCAGGCGTCCATCGGCAGAGTAAGGGCGGCTTGAGCAGACCCGGGTCAAGTCTAACGTCGTCCCGTCTCACCCTTACTCTAGTTATTCGTAACTGCCGGACCGGTCATTCCGCTTGAGCCAATGACCGGCGCGCCCTGTGAAGGAGAGGCTCACGTCCCTCCGAGCTTCCATTTCATTCGAGTGAACGCTTCCTGGCCAGTTGATGCCTGCGGGCGAGGATCTGGACATTGAGGAGGTACACCACGCACTAGCGCGCCCGGTTCTGCGTCGCTCGCGGGCCAGCCGCGTGTCGATCGCTTCGTGCCTCCCCAGTCAGACGACCTGTGGCAGCTTGTCCAGATGCTTGTCGAGGGTGATCGGATAGTCGCGGACGCGCACGCCGGTCGCATTGTAGACGGCGTTCGCGACCGCGGCACCGGGGCCACAGATGCCGAGCTCGCCCACACCCTTCGCCTTCAGCGGCGAGATTATCGGATCGAGCGTGTCGAGGAAGATGCATTCCTGATGGGGGATGTCGGCGTGGACGGGCACCTCGTAGCTCGCGAGGTCGTGGTTGACGAAGAAGCCGAACCGCTTGTCGACGGCAAGCTCCTCCATGAGCGCGGCGCCCGCCGACATCACCATCGCGCCGATCACCTGACTGCGCGCCGACAGCGGATTGAGGATCCGACCGGCGTCGCACACGGCGAGCATGCGGCGGATCCGGGTCTCGCCCGTGTAGATGTCGACGCCGACTTCGCAGAAGTGGCCCGCATAGGTGCCAACGTCGTAGTCGTCCTTGAACTTGCCGTACGTCATCTCACCCGTCGCCGAGAGGGCGCCGGCGTCGGCGAGGCGCCAGCTGCGGTCGCCCGCGATGATCCGACCATCGGTGAACATCGCCCCGTCACCGTCGAAGCCGAGCTTCTGCCCGATCGCGCGGCGCAGCTCGAGGCAGGCGGCGTAGACGCCGGCGGTGGAGCTGGCGGCGCCCCATTGCCCGCCGGAACCGGCGGACACAGGATCTACCGAGTCTCCCAGCTTCACCGTGACCCTGTCGAGGGGGACTCCCATCGTCTCGGCCGCGGTCTGCGCGACGATGGTGTAGGTTCCGGTGCCGATGTCAGTCATGTCCGTCTCGACGATCACCTGGCCGCGTTCCAGGCGGATGCGGGCTGCCGACCTGGACGCCGGGCCACCGCGATAGCCGGCCGCCACCCCCATTCCGACCAGCCACTTGCCGTCTCGCACCTGGGCCGGCTTGGGATTGCGCTTGTTCCAGCCGAAGCGCGCCGCTCCCTCGCGCAGGCAGCGCACCAGATTGCGGTCCGAGAACTTCTTCTCTGGCGTCCCCGGCGCGGTCCCCGGCTCGTTGAGGATCCTGAGCTCGACGGGATCCATCTTCAGCTGCTCGGCCAGCTCGTCGATCGCAACCTCCAGGGCGAGATGCCCCGGCGCCTCGCCCGGCGCCCGCATGGCGTTGCCCTCTGGCAAATCGAGCTTTGCGATATATTCCGCGGTCAGCCGGTTGGCGCCGGCATACATGGACTTGGTCTGGGCCGAGCCGCGTTCGGGATCTTCGCCATTGATGTTGCCGGACCAGTTCTCGTGCGCGAGCGCCTTGATGCGACCGTTACGGTCGGCGCCGATGCGGATGCGCTGGATGGTGGCGTGGCGGTGGGTGGCGTTGTTCGCCATCAGCGGACGCTGCATCGCGATCTTTACCGGGCGCGAGATCTTGCGGGCTGCAAGTGCCGCGAGCACGGCGTCGGCGCGGATGAACAACTTACCGCCGAACCCGCCGCCGATATATGGCGAGTCGACCCGGACGTTCTCCTTGGGGATGCCGAGGATGGTGCCCATGCTCTGCTTCGCCCAGTTGATCATCTGGTTCGAGGTCCAGATGGTCAGCTTGTCGCCCTCCCACGCCGCGATGGTGGCGAAGGGCTCCATCATCGCGTGCGTCTCGTCGGGCGTGGTGTAGCGCTGGTCCAGCTTCACCGCGGATGCGGCATAGGCCTTCTCGAAGTCGCCGAGCGAATTGCGGTCCGGCTTGTCGCCACGTCCCTTCGCGAGCGGCGCGCCCGGCGCCGCCGCCGGGAAGTCGAAGACGCCTTTCGATCGGGCGTAGCCGACACGCACGAGACCGGCGGCGGCTCGCGCCTGCTCGAAAGTGTCCGCCACCACGCACGCGACGGCCTGATGATAGTGGTTGACGTCCCGGCCCCCGAACAGCGGAGTGTTGTTCGACACGCCGAGCGGAAGCGGCTCGGCGTGATCGAGCGTGGTGAGGACGGCAACGACGCCGGGCGCGGCCAGCGCCTCGCGGGTGTCGATGCTGGTGATGCGCCCCTTGGCGACGGCGCTGCCGACGATGTACCCATATGCCGCGCCCGGCGCCACGTCGTGGCGTTCATAGGCGTATGGCGCCGTGCCCGTCGTCTTCAATGGCCCGTCGATGCGGGGGGTCGGCTTGCCGACGATCTTGGCGTCGTCGAAGAGGTTGCGGCCGGCTGGTGCGTTGAACTCCATGTGCCTTACCCCTTCGCCTGCGCCAGTACCGAGGCGAGCGTTCGCTCCGCGAGGCTGATCTTGAACCGGTTGTCCTCCGTCGGCTTCGCGTCCGCGAAGACCTGCGCGGCAACGGCGCGCGCCCCGCGCGGCATCGCCGCTTCGGCGGCCTCGACCCGCCACGGCTTGTGCGCGACGCCTCCGAACGAGACGCGGCCGCTGCCGTCCTTCTGGATGACGGCCGCCACGGACACGAGCGCGAAGGCGTATGATGCGCGGTCTCGCACCTTCTGGTAGATATGCGTGCCGCCGATCGGCTTCGGCAACGTGACCGCCGCGATGAGCTCGCCCCGCTCGAGGACGTTGTCCAGCTCGGGGCGGTCGCCGGGCAGGCGGTGGAAGTCGGCGATCGGGATGGCGCGGGTGGTGCCATCAGCCTTCACCGTCTCCACGGTCGCGTCGAGCACCCGCAACGCCTGCGCCATGTCGCCTGGGTAGGTGGCGATGCACTTGTCTGAGGACCCTACCACCGCAAGCTGGCGCGAATACCCGCCGATCCCCGCGCAGCCCGAGCCGGGCTTGCGCTTGTTGCAGGGCATGTTGGGGTCGTAGAAATAGGGGCACCGGGTGCGCTGAAGGAGGTTGCCGGCGGTCGTCGCCTTGTTCCGCAGCTGCCCCGAGGCACCGGCCACGATGGCGCGGGTGAGCACGCCGTAATCGCGACGCACGCGCTCGTCGGATGCGAGGCGCGTGTTGCTCACCAGTGCGCCGACCCGGAGGCCGCCGTCAGGCGTGGGTTCGATCTTGTCCAGCTCGAGGTCCTGGACATCGACGAGGCGTGTCGGAGTCTCGATCTCCAGCTTCATCAGGTCGAGCAGGTTCGTGCCGCCCGCCAGGAACTTGGCGCCCGGCTCCCGCGCGACGACCGCGGCGGCCTCTGCCGGTGTCTTCGCGCGCTCGTAAGTGAAGGATTTCATGCGCCCGTTCCGGCCACTTCGGTCATCGCTTCGAGGATGTTCGAATAGGCGCCGCAGCGACAGATGTTGCCGCTCATGCGCTCCCGCATCTCGGTGTTGGTGAAGCCGGGTTGTGTCGTCACGTCTGCCTGGACGTGGCTGGGCACGCCCCGCCTGATCTCGTCGAGCACCGAGACGGCGGAGCAGATCTGCCCCGGGGTGCAATAGCCGCACTGGTAGCCGTCGTGCTTCACGAAGGCGGCCTGCATCGGGTGCAGCTTCTCGGGGGTGCCGAGGCCTTCCACCGTCGTCACCTCGTCGCCCTGGTGCTGGGCTGCGAGGCTGAGACAGGAATTGATCCGCTCGCCGTTCACGATGACGGTGCAGGCGCCGCACTGCCCGTGGTCGCAGCCCTTCTTGGTGCCGGTGAGCCGGAGATGCTCGCGCAGCGCATCGAGCAGCGTGGTGCGCGTGTCGAGCGTCAGGTCGCGTTGCTTGCCGTTCACGGTGAACGACACGGGCATCGTCGCCGGCGCCGCCGCTGGCGCAGGTTGTGCGTCGGCCGGCGGCGCCGCGACGAGCGCCGCGGTGGCGGCGCTGCCGGCGAGAATGCCGCGTCGTGATATTTCCAGCCCGTTCGTGGCGCTCATGCCGATGACCTCGCTCAATCCGATTCAGAAGGATAACGCGGCGCCTCGCCCAAGATTACAGCGCCCAGGTGACTAGGAGTTATGCCCGGCGTTCATCATTGCCGCCAGTTCATTTGTGTTCAGCGCGAGGCTGATCTGTAGGTCCGCTCCGTCGCGCGCTCGTAGAGCTCGCACCAATTCTTCCCTGTCTCATCGAGACTCTGGGCCAGGCGGCCCGCATTCTGGCGGCCGTCGAGCGGACGCAACCCTCAGGCAGTGGACGTGCGGGGCCACGCACCCGCCTCGCTGAGTACCTGTCGAAGGATGCGCGCTAGGCATCCACATCGCGGACAGTGCGCCGGTCCCGCGATCGCTCGGATCGCCACTTGCGCCGGCGCGAATTTCGATGATCCAGCTGAGCCAAGACCGAAGGCAGGCAGCGGCTATCCCGGATCTGGCTTCGGAGGCGAACGGCCGGCAGTTCACCCAACCGTAGACCGTCATGGCGAACGCCTCCGCCAGGATCGCTGACGCCGAAGGGATCGGGCTTCGGGCGTTCGGCCGCACTCTGTTCGATGGGGTCGTGCGCGTGAACGCTTATCGCAACACCACGCAGAATGCGATCCAGGGCTATTACAGCCTTCCGCGGACGTGGGGCGTTGAACTGCCCAAGCGCGTCTGACCCCGTTCCGGCGGCAGACGCGCAGCGATTATGCGCGCTGCCGCCACAGGGGTGAGCGCGATCTGTCGGAAGCATGATGGCGTCTAAATCGGTGGCGGCTGTAACAGCACGCAAGCGCCAGCCGCCGTATCCGTCGTGCTTGGAAATCCGTGCACATCGGGACTGCCCGGCTTGCGAGCGAAGCTGGAGATGGAATTGCGCCGCTTGACCCCCGTTTTCCACGTTCTGCAATTGTCGGCTTAGCGGCCTGCGGCATCACGCTGTGACCTGGCGGGGACCTCAAACAGAGGTATCGTGGTGCCACCACGACATGTAGGCAGTGCGGAGCGTTGCAGCTAGTCGAGGTGAGAGCGCGTCGCCCGCATGCTTGGCGACGTCGCGAATTAGAGCGTTGCGCTGGTGTCGCGAGCCGCCCGAGCCACCCACCGGTATCTTTGCACCTGCTAGCAAAACCGCACTCGTCTGCCTTCCATCTGAAAGGAGTGGTAGCCTGTTCTCGCGCGAGCCGCTCCGGTCGGTCAAATGGGCTACCGATCCCTGTAGGGACGCCTCGGCTCCTCTCCACAAAGGCTCTGCTACGACGTCCCGCGCCACGCCGCGTATGATCACGGCGCAGAGGTGACGAATATGGGTACGGCGCAGATCATCATCGATTGCGCATAACGGCCACTATCGCTCGACGAAGCTGCTATGATTGGTCACCACAGCTGCATCAATAAGCCGAAATCGGTTTCTACAGCGGTCAAATCCTGTCCCCGCAGCCAACACCATCAAACAACACACGCCGCCCCGAGGGGCGGCGTTTGTCGTTTTCGGCCCATGCCAACAAGCCAGAAACCTTTGCCACAACCTCCGCCTCGGGGCCGTGCGGTCCCTCGGGGTAAATCGTCACGCTCTCGATCAGCGACGAGAGGACCTCTGCCGCTTCGCCGCGGACGGTCTCGTCGTTGAGCGTCTCGCGTAGCTGTCCGGCCTTTTCCTCGAACAGGGGCAGCAGCGCTGGCAGGATGGCGGCGGCGGGCGGAGCGACTGCCTGTTTCGCCAGCAAGGCCTCCAGACGCGCCTTCTCGGCTTCTCGATCTGACAAGAGCTTGACCAGCGTGGGACTGAGCAAGCCGGTCAGCATGTTCGCGGCCAGATTGTCGATCTCGCGTACGACGGCGCTCAGGCGATCGGCGGTCGACTGGTCCTGCTGCGTGGCGGTTGCACTGACTCGCGCCATCTCACGCCCGAACTCCTCCGCGAACAGGCGCGCGTGATCTTCGGTCATCAGATGATGCTGGGGGATAACAAGGGTCGCTGCCTCGAGCGCGCCCTTGCGGAATCGTCCCGCGCTCGCAAGGGCAGTGGCCGGTGATCGACGCGTACTTGGCGGCTGTAAGGTCCGGGAAACTACATATCGATCAATGCCGCCCGCTCGTTAGACCTGCATCCTCTCACACAGGAGCCAGCGGCATGGCCATGACGAGCAGCACACCCCTCGTTCGCGGCGCAACAAGGCCCGTGTGGGCGGGTCGACCCGCGTTGTTCCTCTCCAGCGCGATCGCCAGCATTGCGTTCGGCCTGCTTTCGCCCGCGGCCGCTCAGGCTGTCGACGAATGCGGCCCAGCGGAGCAGGGAACGGTCACCTGTACCCCGGCAGGGAACCCCTATCCGGACGGGATTGATTATACGACACCGCCGATCGACCCTGCACAGGATCCGGCTGTCGATCCCGCGGTGCCGGTCTATGATCTCACCGTCAATCTAGAGCCCGGCGTGGCGGTGCAACCGGCAAATGGTAGCGGCGTCAGGCTCTTCGGCTTGAATGACGGCGCAGTGACGCTGAACGCCGGCGAGAGCACGGACATCGCGGTGTCGGGCGCCGTAGCGGCTGGTGTGTTCGCCGGAACCGACAGTGGCGACCTGACCATCAACACCGACAATATCGTTGGCACCGGCGAACGGAACGCCGGGATTCTCGCCCTTAGCGATAGCGGCGACATCAGGATCGACGCGGACAGCATCGCGGTGACGGCCGTCGGTATCTATGCCGACACCTACGGCGATGTGACGATCGATGTGAACGACGTGTCGACGCAAGAGGACAATGCGTCCGCAATCGTCGCGTTCGGTGAGGGGACGAGTGTAACGATCCAGGGCGCCGTGTCGACTGCGGGCGAATCTGCGCATGGCGTCTACACGGAAGGCTATTCGGGCGGCGTATCGGTCGTCAACAACGGCACCGTGACCACTACAGGACCGGGGAGCAGAGGCATCTTCGCCAGTTCTGACGGCGATGTGGAGGTTTCGGGAACAGGTTCCGTCTCCTCGACGGGCATCGGGATCGACGTCCACAGCGATGCTGGCGACATCACGGTCGAACAGGGTGCCATTGCCACCAGCGGGGACGACTCGGTCGGCGTCCAGGCCGTTACGGACAACCTCTATGGGAGTGCCGGCAACGTCACGATCGATACCGGCACGGTGACGACCACGGGCGACGGCGCCGACGGCATCAATGTCTCGGCGACTTACGGTGGTGCCATCGCAATCCGCCACGACGCGATAACAACGGCAGGCGCCCAGTCGTGGGGCATCGATGCGGCCGGGCGCGATGACGTGTCGATCGTGGGCGAGTCCATAACGACCACCGGCTACAACTCGTTCGGCGTCTCTGTGCGCTCTGACTATGGCGTTGTCTCCGTCATTAACACCGGCACCATCTCGACCGTCGGCGACTATTCGGACGGCGTGGTCGCAACCTCCTCTTCAGATGTAGCGATCGACGCCGATGCGATCACGACGCAGGGCTATTCGTCTTATGGTGTTTACGTAGAGGGCGAGGACGCATCGGTCAGCACCGGAGCGGTCAGCACCAGCGGCGACGATTCGGTGGGCGTGATGGTCATGGCGCAGTACGACGCCGCCGCCACCGTGCGGCGCTCGGTGACGACCAGCGGCGACTATGCCGATGCCGTGGCGGTAATCGCCAATTCTGGAACGGCCAGCGCCATCAACAACGGCACGATCCTCACCACCGGCGCCGAGGCGAATGGTATCGACGCGCGAAGCCGCAACGGCGACGTGGAGGTGAGTGGGACCGGATCGGTCGAGACGCGGGGCGACACCTCGGCTGCGATCCGGGCGCGCGCCGACGTCGGGACGGTCGAGGTCGCCAGCGGAAGCGTTACGACCTCAGGCTATGACTCGGATGGTATCGACGCCTTTGGCGGCAACGGCGTGGCGATCGGCGTCGGCAGCGTCACCACGACCGGCGGGCAATCGACCGGCATACTTGCGGGCGGCAACGCTTCGGTGTTGGTCAATGCCGACGCGGTGCGCACCAGTGGTGCGGCCTCTGACGGCATCGTCGCGCTCAGCTTCGGCGGTGACGTCCTGATGGATGTCGGCTCGGTGCAGGTGTCGGGGGCCGACAGCCTCGGGATCCGGGCGTTCGGGATCGGCGGCGGCGCCGACGTGTCGGTCTCGGGCGCGGTTCGCGCCGAAAGCGGTGACGGCGTGCGGTTGCTCGCTGGCGGCGTCGGCGGCGGCGGCCTTGGCGGCCTCGGCGATCCGGCGCTCGACGGCATCGCGCGACTCACCGTCGGAGACGGCGGATCGATTACCAGCGGCACGGACGCTGTAGCGATT
Organism: uncultured Stakelama sp.; assembly: GCA_964390515.1. GTDB lineage: Bacteria > Pseudomonadota > Alphaproteobacteria > Sphingomonadales > Sphingomonadaceae > Sphingomonas. The sequence continues at coordinate 93,665 of CAYMIU010000004.1, read as the reverse complement.
GTCTCGGTCCGCGGCGCATCCGTCAACAACGCGGGTACGATCGCGGGCGGCAGCGGCTACGCCTTGTCTATCACCGGCGGGCCGGCGACGATCGCCAACAGCGGCACGATCGCGGGGCGCCTGCTGCTGACGGACGGGAACGACACGCTCACAAACAGCGGGACGCTGGTGCTCACGGGCGCGAGCGACTTCGGCGCAGGCAGCGACCTGCTGACCAACGCCGGCGCCATCCGTCTTGCGAGGGCGGGAACGGCGCAGACCGCGTCGGTCGCGGGACTCGAGACGCTGAACAGCAGCGGCGCGATCGATCTGCGCAACGGTGTGGCGGGGGACCGTCTCAGCTTCGCCGGTACCGCCTATACGGGCAGCGGCAACGCATCGCTGGGGCTTGATATCGCGTTCGCCAACGGCGTGGCGACGGCGGACCAGCTCGTGCTTGGCAGCGCTGCGGGCTCGAGCGCGATTTCCCTCGCGGTACAGGGCATCCCGACCCTGATCGCGCCGATCACGCTGGTCGACGTGGGCAGCACCTCGAGCGGCGCGACCTTCACGCTGTCGCCGGAATCGCGCGAGTTGGGGCTCGTCAGCTTCGGCCTGTCGTACGATAGCGGCGGAACCGCGTTCCAGCTGGTGAGCGCGCCAAGCCCCGTGGTCTATGCCCAGGCCCAGCTGGGCGAAGCGCTGACAACGCTGTGGAACCGGTCGGCCGACGCCGTCAGCGCGCGGCTTGGCGCGGGCCGTGATGCGGCCTGGGCAACCGGCGGGGCAGCAAGCACCGGCCGCGTCTGGTTCCAGTTGCTGGGCGAAGCCAATACGCGCCGCGATCGCCGAAGCTTCAATTTCCTGGGTCTCGCACAGGACGACGTGAACCTTGGCTATCGCCAGGACGCTTTCGGTATCCAGGCCGGCGTTGATCTGATCCGTGGCGATCCGGAGAGCGGCTTCACGGCCGGCATCACCGCCGGCTACCTCAACTCGACGACGCGCTTTACCGCGGGCCGCGGCGACCGCTTCGTCGTCGATGCCGGCAATATAGGGCTTTACGCCGGCTTCCGCGGCGGTCCGGTCTTCGTCACCGCGCTCGCGAAGTACGATGCCTACAAGGTCGATCGGCGCAGCTATTTCGTACCGCTGAACGGTAAGGACAACGCGCACGCATGGGGCGGCAAGGTCGAGGCTGGGTTGCGGCTCGGTTCGGCACGCTTCTTTGCAGAGCCGCTCGTCAGCCTGGCCTATAGCCGCACCTCGCTCGACGACTTTACGGTGGGCCCAAATAGCTTCGATTATGATCGGTTCACCGGCCTGCGCGGCAAGGCGGGGCTGCGCATCGGCGGGCACACCACGCTTGGCGGCAACGCGACGGCCTTTTATGTCGGCGGGGCGGCCGTGCGCGAGTTCAAGGGCAAGGATGGCCTGATCTTCACCAGCGGCACCCAGGTCCTCGACCTGCGCGCCAGACGCCTGGGCACGTACGGCCAGGCGACTGCCGGCGCGAATATCACGATGAGCAGCGGCGTCAGCGGTTTCATCGAGGGGCACGCCGAGTTCGGCGGTCCATACCGCGGTGGGGGCGGCCGGGCTGGCCTGCGCATTGCCTTCTGACCTCTTCAGGCCACCGGCCGGTTTGTCCGCCAGCGACCGGCCTGGCGTTCCCGGGAATGCGTAAGGCATGATCGTCGAATCGAGCGACACCGGCCAGACCGAAACAGCGTCCTCGGTTCAGACCGGTACCCAGCTTTCGGTGTCGCGTGGCCTGGCCGATTGGCTGCGGAGCACGCGCACCAGCTTCGCCTTCACCTCCTATCAGACGGGCCAGCTCTTTCTCGTCGGGCTGCTCGCCAGCGGTACCGTGTCGTTCAACCAGCAGAACTTCACGCGCGCGATGGGCCTCTGCTACCGGCCCGGGCGTCTTTATCTCGGCGGCCTGTCACAGGTGTGGCGGCTGGAGAACATGCTGCGACCGGGCGAGCGCGCCAACAAGCAGTTCGACATGGCGCTCGTGCCCCGCAACGCGCAGACGACGGGTGACGTCGACATACACGAACTCGGCATCGACACGCAGGGCCGGGTCATCTTCGTCAACACCAAATATAGCTGCCTCGCGACGCTCGACCTCGTCCACAGCTTTCGCCCGATCTGGAAGCCGCCCTTCATCTCGCGCCTCGCGCCCGAGGATCGCTGCCATCTGAACGGCGTCGCGTTCGACGGCGGCGTGCCCCGCTTTGTCACCGCCGTCAGCCGCAGCGACATCGTGACCGGCTGGCGCGAGCGGCGGCACGAGGGCGGCGTGCTGATCGAGGTCGAGACGGGACGGATCGTAACGGACCAGCTCTCCATGCCGCACAGCCCGCGCGTCCATGATGGCGCCGTCTATGCCCTAGACTCAGGGCGAGGTGAGATCGTGCGGATCGATCCCGAAGGGGGTGAGCGGACGACGGTCGCCTTCTGCCCAGGCTTCCTCCGCGGCCTGTCGATCCACAACGGCCATGCGCTGGTGACGGTGTCGAAACCGCGCAACGGGACCTTTGCCGGTCTTGCGCTCGACGAAGCGCTGCGTAGCCGGGACGCCGAGCCATGGTGCGGCGTCCTCGTCGTCAATCTGGCGAGCGGCGACATCGTGGAATGGGTGAGGCTTGAAGGCTTCATCAGCGAATTGTTCGATGTCGCGGTGATGCCCGGTGTCGTATGCCCGATGGCGATCGGACCCGACACGATCGAGGCACGCTCGACGATCAGCTTCGATCCGCTCGTCTAAGCGTCACGTACTCCGCCAGCCCGAAGCGACGCGTGACCGACGTGCCGCGGATGATCGCGAGCGTATGGCGCGGGGCATGCGCCGATCGCAACAATCCGGACTCGCGGATTGCAGGCTTTCCAATCTTGGGGGCCTCGGCTCTAGAAATTTTCGGTTAACGCATCCAGCAACAGAGACTAAGGGGCCGCACCCGGGGAGGCTTGGACAAGCTGGAGCGCATCTTTTGGCAACTGAAAGTTACAAACTGTTAGGAATGCGAGATGTTCGGCGGTGGATCACGCAGATCCTTTTGCCGGATGCATCCTTCATGAGGATGGCGGTCATCTATGGCATAGCTATCAGTCTGTTATCTCTCGCGACACCAATATCGGTGCAGCTATTGATCAATTCAGTTGCGAATACCGCGCTTCCTGCGCCGTTGTTCACGCTGTCGATAATCCTTCTCATCCTGCTGCTGATCTTTGTCGCGCTGTCGGCGTGCCGCATCCACTTGATGGCACTGTTCGAGCGGCGGCTGTTCGCGCGGATCGTGGCCGAGATTACATTGCGCGCGGTCCATGCGCAAAATCCGTTCTTCAACGATGAGCGCCGTGGAGACCTGTTCAATCGCTATTTCGATCTGATCACCGTCCAGAAGGCGATCCCCAGCCTGCTGATCGGCGGCTTTGCTATCCTGCTGCAGGCTGCCGTCGGCCTGGCGGTGACAAGCTTCTATCACCCCTTTTTCCTGACCTTCAATCTGCTGCTGGTGCTCTGGATCTGGCTGATCTGGCAATTGGGCATCGGCGGCGGGGTGCGAACCGCGGTCGGCCTCAGTCATGCCAAGCATGATGTCGCGCGCTGGCTGGAAAGCGTCGGCAGCTCCAACGGCTTCTACAAGTCGCATCGGCACCTGTCGTTCGCGATGGATCGATCGGACGCGATGACCGCTGCCTATGTCGCGGCGCACCGGCATCACTTCCGCTATACCTTCACCCAGAACATCGCGTTCATGCTGCTCTATGCGGTCGCGAGCGCTGCGCTGCTGGCGTTGGGTGGCTGGCTGATCATCCAGAACCAGCTTTCGATCGGGCAGTTGGTGGCGGCCGAGCTGATCCTCTCCGGCGTCTTCTACGGTATCTCGCAACTCGGCATCTACGTGGAGTCCTTCTACGATCTTGCCGGGTCGCTTGAGGAGCTGTCGCTTCTCTACGCAATCCCGCAGGAGCGCTCGGCGGGGCACGAGGGGCGCCGCCCCCGTGACGGGGCGGTTCGCCTGCGCAACGTGGCGTTCGGCGCGGATCGGTTCGATTTCGAGCTCGACAGCGGCGAGCGGCTGGTCGCCGTGGCCGAGCCGGGCGCAGACCACGCCGTCGCCCTGCTGCTGAAGCGTCACGTCCACCCCGATCGCGGGATGGTGATCGTCGGCGGCGCCGATCTCGAGGCGCTCGACATGTACCTCCTGCGATCGGACGTGACGGTGCTCGATCGGCCGAGCATCGTGGAGGTGACGATCCGCGAATATCTCAGGCTCGCGCAGCCCGATGCGCCCCCGGCAGAAGTCATGGACGTGATCGCTCTCGTCGGGCTCGAAACGCGGATCGCGCAGCTGCCCGAGGGGCTCGACACCATGCTGTCGGCATCGGGCAGCCCGCTCCTCATCGACGAGGTGATGGCGCTCAAGCTTGCCGCGGCACTGTTGCGGCGGCCGCGGGTGCTGATGCTCTCGCCGCTCTACGACATGCTGCCCAAGGCGTGCCTCACGGCGGCGCTTGATCAGCTTCGCACCAGCGAGACGACGGTGCTGCTCTTCTCCAATCGCCCGGAGGAGATCGCGCTCGACGGCTATCTGTGGCTCGGTCGCAAGCGGCAGGAGAGGGTGGCCGATCCTGAGGCGCTCGTCGCCCGGTCCCGCGGGGTGGAGGTGAATGATGCCCTTCCGCTCTGAACATATCACGCACTTCAAGACGCTCGCCTCGCTTCAGCCGCCCAAGGCGCTGGCGGCGATCGGCTGGATGCTGGCGATCGGCATGGTGCTCGTGACGGTGCTGCTGTTCGCCGTTCCCTGGGTTCAGACCGCCGCGGGCGCCGGTCAGGTGTCCGCGCTCAATCCGGGAGACAGGGTGCAGGCGATCACTGCTCTCGTGCCCGGCCGCGTGGAGCGCTGGTACGTGCAGGACGGCCAGGCAGTGCGACGCGGCGATCCGATCGCGCGGATCGTCGACAATGACCCCGATCTGCTCACCCGGCTTGCGGCCGAGCGCGATCAGGTGGTCGCGGAGATCGCGGCCGCGGAACAGGCGTTGGCGGTGGCGCGCATCGACGTCGACCGATCCCGGCAATTGCTCGACGAAGGACTGATCGCCCAGCGTGATCTGGAGGCACGCCAGATCGGCGTCGCCGAGCGCCAGGCCCGGATTGCGGACGCGCGCGCGAAGCTCACGCGGGTCGACATCTCGCTGAAGCGCCAGTCGGTGCAGACCGTCTATGCGCCGCGGGACGGGCGGATCCAGCAGATCAATGCCGCCGCTGGCGCGACGCTGGTCAGCGCGGGTGACTTGCTGGCGACACTCGCCCCCGAGGCGCCGGTGCGCGTCGTCGAATTGATGGTCGTTGGCCGCGATGTGCCACTGGTGAAGCGCGGCCAACCGGTGCGGCTGGAGTTCGAAGGCTGGCCCGCCATCCAGTTCAGCGGTTGGCCATCGGTTGCGCGCGGCATGTTCGACGGGCGCGTGCGCTCGATCGACCCGGCACCCCAGACGACCGGGCTGTTCCGCGTGCTGGTCGAGCCGCGCCCCGGCTCACCACCATGGCCCGATCAGGACTTCGCCCGCGTCGGCGCCAAGGCGCGCGGCTGGATCCAGATGGAAACCGTGTCGGTCGGGTACGAGCTGTGGCGGCAGCTGAACGATTTCCCGCTCGAGTTCCGCCGCCCCGCAAGCGACGCCAAGCCCGCCGGCGAGGTCGAGCCGATCGTGAAGGTGAAGGCGAAATGAGGCGCTATCTGCTTCTCGTCGCAGCCTTGCTGTTGCCCGCCGCGGCGATGGCGCAGCCAGCCGCCGCGCCCTTGTCCCTCGACGAGGTGCTGCGGTCCTCCGCCACGCACTCGCCGCAGATCGTCGAGGCGCTGGCGCGGGTTCGCTCGGCGGAGGGACGCGAGCTGTCCGCGGCCGGCGCGTTCGACACGGTGTTCCAGGGAGAGGCTCGCAGCCGGCTGAGCGGCTATTATGACGGCAGCGTGGTCGAAAGCCGGGTGTCGCGTCCGCTCACCAACAACGGCGGCGAAGCCTATGCCGCGTACCGCCTCTCGCGCGGCGCCTTCCCGGTTTATGAGGACCGCAACTACACCAACCGCCTCGGCGAGGTGAAGATCGGCGCCACCTTCGCCCTGATGCGCGATCGCCTGATCGACGAGCGCCGCGCGCGGCTCGGGCTGGCAGCGGCGGACGTCGACATCGCCCGGTTCGATGGGGAACTGGTCGCGATCGGCGTGCAGAGCCGGGCGCTGCAGGCATATCAGGCCTGGGTCGTCGCGGGGCTGCGGCTCGCGACCTATCGCAATCTTCTGGATCTCGCCGTTCAGCGCCGCTCCAGCATCGGCCGGCAAGTGGCATTGGGGGCGCAGCCGCGCATCCTGGAGACGGAAAACGAGCAGAATATCGTGCGGCGGCGTGCCTTGGTGGTCCGCACCGAACTGGAACTGGCGACCGCTGCCAACACGCTTTCGCTTTATTACCGCGACGCGAACGGCACGCCGATCGTGCCGGATCCTGCGCGGCTGCCCGATGCCCTGCCGTCGATCCCCCGCGCGCCGCGGACGGTGGGCGGCACGGGCCTGCCCGACCGGCCGGACTTCAACACGATCATCGCCCGCATCGGCCAGGCGGAGGACCGCCTCTTGCTGGCCGAGAACGAGCTTCGCCCGAAGGTGGACGTATTTGCCGAAGGCGCGCGGGATCTAGGCCCGATCGGGCTTGGCGGCCCCTCGCGCGAGGGGACTGACGCGATCGCCGGCGTTCGCTTCTCGGTGCCGCTGCAACGCCGCGTGGCGCGAGGCAAGGTCGCCGAGGTGCGGGGCGAGATCGAAGCGTTGGAAAGCCGGCGCCGGATGCTCGTCGATCAGGTGACCGCCGATGTGAATGCGATCGTCGTGTCGGTGGACGCGGCGGCGCGCCTTGTGACGCTGGCGAGCGAGGAGGCCGATCTGGCGGAACGCATGGCCCAGGCGGAGCGCCGCCGCTTCGGCCTTGGCGCCAGTGACTTCCTGATCGTCAACCTGCGCGAGGAAGCTGCCGCCGATGCCCGTATCCGCCTGCTCGACGCAGATTATCGCCTGGCCTCCGCGCGTGCCGATTTCGTCTCGATCACCGTCAACCGGGAGGCGCTGAGGCTGCCGGCGCTATAGCCGACAGCTCCGCCTCGCATTGCGTCGCGCGCGCGATCAGGCCGTCGCGCGCGGCGTCGCTCGCCGCGCCCGCGAGCAGCAGGGCGTAGCCGAGGCGGATCGTCGGGCCGAGCGCTTCGGGCGCGAGATCGCCCGCGACCCAGTCCAGCATCACCGAACGGAACTGGTGATCGAGTTGCGTCAGCAGCATCTTCGGGTCGATTTCCGGCCGGATCGATCCGTTGGCGGCTGCCTCGTCCACCATATGCTGCCAGAATGCGGCGCGCGTGGGGTTGTAGATCGCCTTGCGTACCTCGCCGGATGCGACGAACACCTCGCGCCACAGGGTTTTGTAGAACGGCGGATCGGCGAGGTAGAAACCCACGGCGAGGTCGACCGCGGCAAAGATCTGCTCCAGCGGAGCGGCCTCGCGCAGGCCGGCGAAGCGCAACTGGAACTCGCGCACGTCCTGCAGCACGGCCAGGATCACCGCGCCGCGCGATCCAAACAGGTTGTAGGGCGTCGCCAGGCTGACGCCGGCACGCGCGGCCAGCGCCCGCATCGAGAGGCCCGTGCTGCCGGATTCGCGGATCATCTCGCGCGCCGTCTGGATGATGCGCCGGCGACGCTCCTCCTTGCCGGCCTCCCGGCGGCTGCCCTTTGGCGCGCCCACGCCAGCGCGGGCGCCGGGCGCGGCTGTCGGTGAGTCGCGCTGGGTCAACGATCTGGGTCCTTCATCAGCCATGCCGGGACACCCGGCAGGTTGGGTGTGAAATATAACGGGTTGCAACTCGCTGCATTGCTACGCTCGTCTCGGCCCGTTTGCGCTGCGCAATTCCACCTAGCCGCTGCGGGATCCAGGCGGGGGAATTTGCTCCCGCCGCCGCGAGTGACTCACCCACGTTAGGACAGGCCGTTCGCGTCGGAACCCGGCCCGCGCGCCGATGGTTCGCAGCGAAAGCCCAGAAACATCAGCGTGTTCGCGCGCGTCAGTCCTGCTGCCGCGGGCGTAGCGCTTGCAAGAAGGAGCATCCACATGGCCGATCCGACGCCGCCGTTCCCCGATCAGCAGCAGCCCGTGCCCGGCACCACCGCGGCGATGAACCCGCGTCCCGATCATGGTGAGGATAGCTACCAGGGCCACGGGCGCCTTGCCGGCAAGAAGGCGATCATCACCGGCGGCGACAGCGGCATCGGCCGCGCGGTCGCCATCGCTTTCGCGCGGGAAGGCGCCGACGTGCTGATCTCGTATCTCAACGAGGAAGAGGACGCGCAGGATACTGCGCGCTGGATCGAGAAGGCGGGGCGCAAGGCCGTGCTTGTCCCGGGCGATATCGGTTCGCCCAAGCATTGCCGCGCCATTGTCGACAAGGCGGTGGAGGCGTTCGGCCGCATCGACATCCTCGTCAACAATGCCGCGCACCAGATGACGTTCGAGAAGCTGGAGGACATTCCGGACGAGGAATGGGACATGACGTTCCGCACCAACATTCACGCCATGTTCTATCTGTCGAAGGCCGCGGTGCCGCACATGGGCGACGGCGGCGCGATCATCAACACGACGTCGGTCAACGCCGATAATCCCAAGCAGACGCTGCTTCCCTATGCTACCACGAAGGGCGCGATCCAGAACTTCACCGGCGGCCTGGCACAGCTGCTCGCCGAGAAGGGCATTCGCGTGAACTGCGTCGCGCCCGGCCCGGTGTGGACGCCGCTGATCCCCTCCACCATGCCGCCCGACCAGGTGAAGGAATTCGGCCACGCCTATCCGATCGGCCGCCCCGCGCAGCCGCGCGAGCTCGCGCCCGCCTATGTGATGCTGGCAAGCGACGAGGCGAGCTACGTCTCGGGCGCAACTATTGCCGTGACCGGTGGCAAGCCGGTGATCTGATCGGCGGCCGCCAAGCGGCGTTCCACGATTTTCCGATTAGGTTATAAGTCGACCGTGTTATATCCTCTCCCGAAAAGATGGGAGAGGATGCCATGGTCGTCGACTGGGCGGAAAAGCGTGCCGCGTACAAGCGGGACGGGGTGGTCCATATCCCCGGCCTGCTCGATCCCGGTCAGATCGCCGCCACGCTCAGGGCGTGGGAATGGAGCCTCGCCAATCCCACGCCGCGTAACGCCCCCGCGCTGAAGCGCGACGGCACGCCGCTGTTCTACAACGATTCCTTCCACCCCGACGTACTCGATGGCTATGCTGAGATGCTGGAAAGCTCGCCGATCCCGGCGACGTGCGCGCAGCTATGGGGCCGCGACCCCGTCTGGTTCATCTACGAACAGGTGTTCCTGAAGGAAGGCGGCGACACCCGCCGCACCCCCTGGCACCAGGACGGCTCCTACCTGCCGATGGATGGCGAGGATAATGCCGTCGCCTGGATCACCTTCGAACCGCTCGCTCGCGCGGACAGCCTCGAATTCATCCCCGGCTCGCACCTTGGCCCGATGTACAACACCTCCGCCTTCGATCCGGCCGACGACACCCGCCCGATCGACGATCGCCTGTCGCTGCCGCGCCTGCCCGATGTGGAGGCAGCGCGTGACAGGCACCGGATCGTCTCCTGGGCGGTCGAGCCGGGCGACGTCATCTTCTTCCACTTCCGCACCCTGCACGGCGGCGCGTCGACGCGCCCCGGCCAGCGCCGCCGCACGCTGACGCTGCGCTTCTTCGGGGAGCGCACGCATTATGATCCCAAGGCGGCGAAATCCCTGCCCAACTTCCCCGACATGGCGACGAAGCTGAAGCCCGGCGACCCGATGCGCGCGCCGGGCTTCCTGCACGTCCACCCGCGGACGACAGCAACCGCCGCGTGAGCATAGCGCGCGCCAAAGGGAAAAAGGCGAGCTTGGCGATGAAGGACTTCGGCGGGAAGCTGGCTGTGGTCACCGGCGGCGAAGGCGCGCGTGAGTTGGAGGGCTGGTGCTCAGGGCCTGATGAGTAAGCCCGGCGGTGGCGCACGACCACTGCCCGGATCGACGGGAGAGAGACGATGGAGACGATGATCCGCTCCGGCGACGGCGCAGCGCAAGTTATGGGCCGGCCGGCAGGCGAGATGGCGGCAGCCAGGCAGCAGCTTCGCGACGAGGGCTGGTGCGTCATCCCCGACGTTATCGATGCGGAAAAGACGCGCTACGCGCTCGACCGGCTCTATGCCGCGGCGGAGGCGAGCGCGGCGCGCGGCGTCTCCACCTTCATGCCGGTGCTCGATCCCAACGACAGCAATGTCCGCGTCTTCTACCTCCTCGAACATGACGCGATCTTCCGCGATCTGATCTGCCACCCGCTTGCGCTGGAGATCGTCGAGGCGGTGCTTGGCCGCGGCTTCATGATCTCGAACTTCACCGCCAATATCGCGCGGCCGGGCGCGCGCTCCATGGCGCTTCATTCCGATCAGTCGATCGTCGTGCCGGCGCCTTGGCACGATGCCTGGGCGATCAACATCATCTGGTGCCTCAGCGACGTTCGCTTCGAGAATGGCGCAACATTGTTCATCCCCGGTAGCCACCTTTGGCAGACGCATGAAGACGTGCCGCGCGATGCAAAGGATCGGCTCCGCCCGTTCGAAGCCAGGGCAGGCTCGATCGTCGCGATGGACGGGCGGCTGTGGCACACCTCCGGCGCGAACGTCACCGCCGACGAGGAGCGCGCCTTGCTGTTCGGCTATTACAGCAAGGCGTTCCTGCGCCCGCAGGTGAACTGGAATGCGGCGCTGTCGCCTGAAACGCAGCGCGCGGTCTCCCCGGAGCTGTTCCAGCTCCTCGGCCTCGGCGTCACCGCCAACACGGGCGAGGCGCGCCACATCAGCCGCACCGACGGGGCGGGCTAAGCGGCGAAGCGCGCGGCTGATGACAGGTGACCGGGTCGCCTGACAGCCGCGCCAGTTGACCGGCCGGAATATTCAGCGCCACGGCCGCTACCAAGATCAAGCGACATCAAAGGAGAGGGTGATGAGCGAAGAACTGCTGACGCACGACCAGGACGGTATCCTGGTCATCACGATCAACCGGCCCGAAGCGAAGAACGCGATGACGAAGGCGGCGGCGGAGGGCATCGCCGCAGCGCTCGACAGGCTCGACAGCGACGATTCGCTGCGCGTCGCGATCATCACCGGCGCCGGCGGCACCTTCTGCTCGGGCATGGATCTGAAGGGCTTCCTGCGCGGCGAGACGCCGTCGGTCGCCGGGCGCGGTTTCGGCGGCCTCACCGAGGCCTCACCGAGGCCCCGCCGAAGAAGCCGCTGATCGCCGCGGTTGACGGCTATGCGCTTGCCGGCGGGCTCGAACTGATGATCGCGTGCGATCTCGTCGTCGCGAATGCATCGGCGAAGTTCGGCATTCCGGAGGCAAAGCGCGGCCTCGTCGCCGGTGCCGGCGGCCTCATCCGCCTGCCCGAGCAGATCCCGCCGCGCGTCGCGATGGAACTCGCGCTGACCGGGGACTTCATCAATGCCGAGCGTGCTTACGCCCTCGGCCTCGTCAATCGCCTGACGGATGGTCCGGCGCTCGACGCGGCGCTTCAGCTTGCGGCAACGATCAGCGCCAACGGCCCGCTTGCGGTGCAGGTGTCGAAGCAGATCATCAGTGAATACAAGAGCTGGCCGGTGGAGGAGCGCTGGAACCGCCAGGGCACCCTGATGGGCCCGGTGTTCACCAGTGCCGATGCACGCGAAGGCGCCGCCGCCTTCGCCGAAAAGCGCAAGCCGAACTGGACCGGCAAATGAGTAAGTCGATCGGCTCATTTGCCGCGCTGTAACTGAAACGTGAACATCACCTCGCGGCATGTCCCCGGGGTGATGTTTCGTTAAGCGGTATCTTGTTCCGAACTACGCCGACGCCGGGGATGGTGCAGCTAAGGCTGTTACGGTGGCCGCCGGGGTGAGGCACCGTGTGATCTGCGCGGGTTAACTTACATCATTGTTAATTGTTCTCGTCCTAGGCAAAGTCGACTTAAGATCGTAGCAGCGCCACGAGTAATACGGCGGGCCCGTTTATGTTCGCGTGATTGTTGCTTGCCAATTGGCTTGCGGCCGGGCTGTGCGGGGCGCTTCACGCCCAGCCGCCTCGCTTCCAGCCGGTTGTGTCTCATTTTGGTCGCGTCACGCCTCATCGCCATGTCCTAGCCGACTGGCACCTGGGGCAGAGCTGCCGTAACAATTCGCTGTCCTTGTCGGCATGGGAGCAATGCACGTTCAAAGCGCCGCGCAGATGTGGTTCACGGCAGAGCAGTCTCTGGCCGATGCAATGGCGGTCACGGCGGCGCGCCACCCGGATGCGCGGCTCGTCGTCTCCGGCGGGGAGCGGTCGGGTCCTTATCGTCTGAATGAGGTGCACGCCGCCGGCGTGCGCTTCGGCGCGCATCTGAGCCGGCTCGGGATCAAGCCGGGCGATTGCGTCGCGGTGCAGCTGCCGGCGAGCGTCGAATGGCTGATCACCACGATCGGCGTCGTTCATGCCGGCGCCGTTTTGCTGCCGATCGTCCCCGGCCGCGGCGAGGCGGACACCAGCTTCATGCTTAGGGAATCCCGCGCCCGCCTGATCGTCACCGTCAGGCACGATCCCAGTCGCGCGTCTGTTGGCGCGCTGCAGCAGATCGTCATCGTCGACGCACCGGAAGGCACGATCCCGTGGGAAGCGATGTTCGCCCCGATCGCACCGACGCCCGGCGCCGCCCGTTCCCCCGATGATCTGGCGATGCTCATCTACACCTCGGGCACGGTGGCCGGTCCCAAGGGGGTGAAGCACAGCGGCCGATCGTTGCTGGAGGAACTGCTCACGCTTGCGTCGGTGCGGGATGATCAGGCGCGCGCGTTGTCGCTCAACGCCTGGCCGCCCGGCCATGTCGCCGGCGCCCTTTCGATGCTCCGCTTTGCCGTGCTGGCGGCGCCGATGGTGATGATGGAGCGCTGGGATCCCGCTCAGGCAGCATGGCTGATCGAGCAATATGGCGTCACCACCTGCTCGTTCACGCCGCTCCACCTCGCGGAGCTGATCGACGCGGTGGAGCGGGAGGGGCGCAGCCTGGCGACGCTGCGGCAGTGCCTCGTCGGTGCTGCGCCAGTGCCGCCGGCGTTGATCGATCGCTGCGCCGCGCACGGCGTGCACACGTTCCGCTCTTATGGATCGAGCGAGCATCCGACGATCACCATCGGCCATCCCGATGATCCGCTGGAAAAGCGGCTCGCCACCGAAGGGCGCCCGATGCCCGGAATCGAGCTCCGCTTCGTCGACGAGGACGGGCTGGACGTTCCGGCCGGCGAGGAGGGCGAGATCGCGGTGCGCGGCCCGGATCAATTCATCGGCTATCACGACGAGAGGCTGAACGAAGAGGCCTTTCTCCCCGGCCGCTGGTTCCGCACCGGCGATATAGGCCGGCTCGATCCCGACGGCTATCTGATCGTCAGCGATCGCAAGAAGGATGTGATCATCCGCGGCTGGCACCATATCCCCAGTCGCGACGTGGAGGAACATCTGCGCGCGCATCCCGACGTCGCCGACGTTGCGGTCGTCGGCGCGCTCGATCGCGGCATGGTCGAGGTGGTGTGCGCCTTCGTTGTTCCCAAGCCCGGCCGCACCACGACGCTTGCCGCGGTGCAGGCCCATTTCTCCGCCTCCAGTATGCCGGAGCACATGATACCCGAGCGGCTGGTGCTGATGACCGAGCTGCCGCGCAATCCGGCGGGCAAGGTGCTGAAAGCGGAACTGCGCCAGCGCGTCCGCGGCGTCGCGCTGTAAGTCTCGCTGTTGCGCCAGCCGTCACCCGCCGGCGACGCGCCATAAGCTCGGAACCGCCTCCCGCGAGTTGAACAGCGCCGGGCTTTGTGGCTGTTGCACCGCAGTTTGGTACAGCAGGAACGACGGCACGGTGGACGATCGGGTCGCGATCATCGGCGGCTTCTTGGGTGGCCCGCTCGCCATCAACCTCAAACGTTATCAAGACCTGGAAAGGGATCGAGCGGTACCGTCCGCAGCTTTCCCGCGGAGTGGCTATGGCAATTCGTCGCCGTGCCCGACATCCGACAGACCTTAGAACTTCATGCCAGCCCGCCGGCCCTCAAACGCCTAATGGGTCGGCGGGGAGGTGCTCTGACAGCAGTCGTTGCCTTTGCCCGCTACGCCATCGCACAACCGGCGGAGATGGCGGCAGTGCTAGCCCCAGGGCATCCCTTCCTTGCCGAGCGCGAGAAGCTGGCGCTTGGCTGATCGGCCATTCCGCTCGCGCCGCGGCCATCCTAAGGGCGCGGGATGACTGATGCCCTGCTGCCCCCGCCGCCGCTCGTCCCCGCCCGGCACTGCCTGCTGCTCGATTTCGACGGCACGCTCGTCGACCTCGTCGATCGGCCCGATGGCGTGGTCGTCGATGCTCCGCTCGTTGACCTCCTGCGTCGTCTGCACGGAACTTTTGCCGGCCGAATTGCCTTAGTCAGTGGGCGGTCGATCGCGCAGGTCGATGCGTTCCTTGGGGAAAAGGTGCCTGGGATCGCGGTGGTCGGCAGCCACGGGGCGGAGCTTCGCATCGGCGACGCGCTGATCGTGCCGGATCGGCCGGCCGCGCTGCTCGACGCCGAACAGGCGCTGCGTGACGAGTTCAGGGGGGACGACAGGGTAGTGATCGAGGTGAAATCGCTGGGCGTCGCAGCGCATTATCGGATGGCGCCGCAGCATGAGGCCGCCGCCCGGCATCTGGTAACGGAATATGCCGGCGCAGACGGCCTCGTGGTGCAGGACGGCAAGATGATGGTCGAGCTTCGCGTCGGCGGCCAGGACAAGGGAAGCGGGATCAACGCCTTGCTCGATCACGCGCCATTCGCCGGCCACGTCCCGGTCTTCGCCGGAGACGATGTGACGGACGAGGCGGGCTTCGTCGCCGTCGCCGATCATGGCGGCGTTGGCGTTCTGGTCGGCGCCGAACGGCCCACCGCCGCGCGCTATCGCCTCGATGATGTTGCCGCCGTTCGCCGCTGGCTGGGGAAGGCCGCATGACCGCGACGCTCGATCTCTGGCCGATCGGCAATTGCCAGGTCTCCGCGCTGGTCGATCGCGCCGGCCGCTTCGTCTGGGGCTGCACGCCGCGCGTCGATGGCGACCCCGCCTTCTGCTCGCTGCTCGATGACAAGCCGCCCGCCGGCGAGGACGCCTATGGCTTCTGGGAGATCGACATCGATCAGCCCGCCAAGATCAGCCAGCGGTACAAGCGCAACACGCCGATCCTCGTGACCCGGCATGAAGACGTGCACGGCAATGCGATCGAGGTGATCGACTTCTGCCCGCGCTTCCACCGCACCGGCCGGATGTACCGCCCGGTCGCGTTCGTGCGCATCGTCCGGCCCGTCGCAGGCAGCCCGCGCATCCGCGTCCGCCTGCGTCCGGCGGTGAACTGGGGCAAGGCCCGGCCCGAGACGACGCGCGGCTCCAACCACATCCGCTATCTTCTCGACGACAGCGTCATGCGCCTCTCAACGACGGCGCCGGTCGGCTGGATCGAGGACGAGCGGCTGTTCCGCGTCGAACGCCCGCTGCACTTCTTCCTCGGCCCGGACGAGAGCTTCTCGCAGGATATCCCCGCCGCGCTCGAAAACATGCTCGATCGCACGACGGAGGAATGGCGCCACTGGGTACGCGGCCTCGCCACCCCGCCGGAATGGCAGGAGGCGGTGATCCGCTCGGCCATCACGCTGAAGCTTTGCCAGCACGAGGAAACCGGCGCCATCGTCGCGGCGCTCACCACCTCGATTCCCGAGCATGCCGGGTCGCAGCGCAACTGGGATTATCGCTACTGCTGGGTGCGCGACGCTTATTATACCGTCCAGGCGTTGAACCGCCTCGGCGCGCTCGACGTGCTGGAGGGCTATCTCGAATATCTCCGCAACATCGTCGACAATGCCACCGGCGGGCATATCCAGCCGCTTTACGGCGTCGGCGGCGAGGCGACGCTGATCGAGCGCGAGGCGCCGGCGCTGAACGGCTATCGCGGCATGGGTCCGGTGCGCGTCGGCAATCAGGCCTATGAGCAGGTCCAGCACGACGCCTACGGCCAGATCGTCCTGTCGAACGCCCAGGCCTTCTTCGACCACCGGCTGCTGCGCATCGCCGGGCTGGACGATTTCAAGGCGCTGGAGCCGGTCGGCGAACGCGCGTGGGAGAAGTTCGACAAGCCCGACGCCGGCCTTTGGGAGCTTCGCACCAAGAGCCACGTCCACACCTATTCGGCCGCCATGTGCTGGGCTGCGTGTGACCGGCTGGCGAACGCCGCCGGCGCGCTCGGCCTTGGCGATCGCCAGATGTTCTGGCGCGATCGCGCGGATCGCATGCGCGTGCGCATCGAGGAAGCGGCATGGCGCCCGGACAGCGATCGCATGTCCGCCACGTTTGGCGGCGACGATCTCGACGCGAGCCTCCTCCAGCTGCTCGACCTGCGCTTTCTCGCGCCGGACGATCCCCGCTTCCGCTCGACGCTCGACGCGTGCGAGGCCGGGCTGCGGCGCGGCTCGCACATGCTGCGCTATGCGACCGAGGATGACTTCGGCCTGCCGCATACCGCTTTTAACGTCTGCACCTTCTGGTTGATCGAGGCGCTGCATTTCACCGGACGAGACGCCGACGCACGCGAATTGTTCGAGGAGATGCTGTCGCGCTGTACCCCCGCCGGCCTGTTGTCGGAGGACATCGATCCTGTGACTGGCGAATTGTGGGGCAATTACCCTCAGACTTATTCGCTGGTCGGCATGATCAATTGCGCGGTGCTGCTGAGCCAGCCGTGGAGTGCCTTCCGTTGAGCCGTCTGATCGTCATTTCCAACCGGGTTTCTGCCCCCACCAAGGAACAGCCCACCGCCCAGGGCGGCCTCGCCGTCGCGTTGACCGCCGCCCTGCGCGAGGCGGAGGGGATCTGGTTCGGCTGGTCGGGCGAGACGGGCGAGACCGGCGAGCTCAAGTTCGAAACCTACGCCGGCGTCACCTCCGCGACGATCGACCTGCCGGAGCAGGACGTGGAGGAATATTACGAGGGCTATGCGAACCGCACCTTGTGGCCGCTGTTCCACTATCGCCTCGGCCTCACCGAGTTCGAACGCGATTTCCAGGGCGGCTACGAGCGCGTGAACCAGCTGTTCGCGGAGGTGATCAGCCCGCATGTCGAGCCAGATGATCTCATCTGGGTCCACGATTATCACATGATCCCGCTCGGCTGGCTGCTGCGCCAGCGCGGCGTCACCAACCGGCTCGGCTTCTTCCTCCACATTCCCTGGCCGCCGACCGATCTCCTCGTCGCGCTGCCTGATCATCGCCGCATGGTGGAGGCGCTGTTCGCTTACGACGTGATCGGCTTCCACACCCGCGAATGGCTGGAGACGTTCCACGATTACGTGGTGCGCGAGATGGGCGGCTCGGTCGGCCCGGACGATCTCGTCACCGTCGGCGGGCGCACGATCCGCGCCATCGCCTGCCCGATCGGGATCGACGCACGCGAGTTCATCGAGGCCGCCCGCGGCGAGGCTGCAACCTCCACCTATCAGCGGATGATGCAAAGCGCCGACGGGCGCGCGCTGCTCGTCGGGGTGGATCGGCTGGATTATTCCAAGGGCATTGAAGAACGCTTCAACGGCTACCAGCGATTTCTGGAAACCCGCCCCGAGGAGCGTACGAAAGTGACGCTGCTGCAGATCGCGCCGCCGTCCCGCGCCACGGTGCAGACGTATCAGGACATCCGCAACACGCTCGATGCCTTGTCGGGGCGCATCAACGGTGCGTTTGCCGATATTGACTGGGTGCCGCTTCGCTACGTCAACCGCGGCCTGCCGAGGGACGTTCTGGCGGGCGTCTATCGCGCCGCGCGCATTGGCCTCGTCACGCCGCTGCGCGACGGGATGAACCTCGTCGCCAAGGAATTCGTCGCCGCCCAGGATCCCGAGGATCCGGGCGTCCTGATCCTCTCCCGCTTCGCCGGTGCGGCGGCGCAGCTCGAAGGCGCGCTGCTGGTGAACCCCTACAGCCCGGACGAGATCGCCGACGCCATCGCCCGCGCGCTCGCCATGTCGCGCGAGGAGCGGATCGAACGCTGGCTGCCGATGTTCGAGAACGTCCGCGATCATGACGTGATCTGGTGGCGCAAATGCTTCACCAACGCGCTCGCCGCGGTCGAGCCAGCAGAGCAATTTGTCTGATCCGCCCGCAACATGCGGGTTGCGCCGGGCGCCATGCCCAACTCATAGGCCGGCGATGATCCGCCTGTCCTCCGCTGCGCTCGGCGCCGTCTTCCTCTCCTCCACCGCGCTGGCGCAAGGCGGGCCCGATATCGTCGTCACTGGCCGCGGCCTCGAGGAGCGGGCAGGGGATCGTACCGCCGACGTCGTCACCATCGATGCGGACCGGATCGCCGCCAACGCCAGCGATCGGCTGGAAAGCGTGCTCGCCGACGTCGCCGGCCTGCAGCAGTTCCGCCGCTCGGACTCGCGCTCCGCCAACCCGACCAGCCAGGGCATCTCGCTGCGCGGCATCGGCGGCAATGCCTCCAGCCGCGCGCTGCTGGTGCTGGACGGCGTGCCGCAGGCCGATCCGTTCGGCGGCTGGGGGCCGTTCCCCGCTTATGCCACTGATCGCATCGGCCGCATCCGCGTAACGCGCGGCGGTGGCAGCGGCTATTTCGGCCCGGGCGCGCTCGCCGGCACCGTCGAGCTCGAAAGCGCCGACCCGCGCGATCGTCCCGCCCTGATGGGCAGCCTCGCCTACGGCAGCCGCGATTCGGTCGAGGCGCAAGGCTCGGGCACGTTCCTTTCCAGGCCCGGCTTCGCGACCGTCTCGGCGGCCTACGCCCGCGGCGACGGCTTCATCCCGACGGTGGCGGAAGATCGCGGCCCCGCCGATCGCCCGGCGCCTTACGAACAGGCGTCGGCCGCGATCCGCGGCGTCATCGCGGTTGCGCCGGACACCGAATTGCAGGCGAACCTCAGCGCCTTCACCGATACGCGCGATCGCGGCACGGACTTCACCCGCAACCGCAGCGAAGGGGCGGACGCCAGCCTCCGCCTCGTGGGCCGCGGCCACTGGGGCTTTTCGGCACTCGCCTACCTCCAGACGCGCGCCTTCGCCTCGCAGTTCGCCAGCCTCTCTGCCGGCCGCACCGCCGCAACGCAGACGCTCGACCAGTATAACACCCCCGCGACCGGCCTCGGTGCGCGCGTCGAGCTGGTGCCGCCGGTCGGCGAGGGGCGCGAGCTTCGCATCGGCGCCGACGTGCGCGACGTGACCGGGCGGACACAGGAGAATTACACCTTCGTCGCCGGCGAGCCGACCCGTCGCCGCGTGGCGGGCGGCAGCAGCCGCACGTGGGGCCTTTTCGCCGATGCCAGCGCCGAAGCGGGTGCCCTCACGTTGACTCTCGGCGGCCGCATCGATCGCTGGCAAATCACCGATGGCCGGCTGGACGAATCTACGATCGCCACGCTCGCGCCGCTGACCGACATTAGCTACGCCGATCGCAAGGGCACCGAATGGACCGGCCGGACCGGCGCGGCCTTCGCCGCGAGCGAGGCGGTAACTTTGCGGGTCAGCGGTTATCGCGGCTGGCGCTTGCCGACCCTGAACGAACTGTATCGCCCGTTCCGCGTCGGCGCGGACGCCGTCGCCGCCAATGCCGCGCTCGCTCCCGAACGGTTGACCGGCGTGGATGGCGGCGTGACGATTACGCCGGCTGCCAATGTGTCGCTTGCCGCCACCGTGTTCTGGAACCGGTTGAAGGGCGCCATATCCAACGTCACCGCCGGCCGCGGGCCGGGCAATTTCCCCGGCGTCGGCTTCGTCGGCGCGGGCGGCGTCTATCGTGTGCGGCAGAACCTCGACGCGATCCGCTCGACCGGCTTCGAGCTGGACGCGAACTGGTCGTCCGGCCCCGTCTTCGCGATCGCCTCCTGGAGCCATGTCGATCCCCGCGTCGAGGCGTCCGGCCCGGCCGCGCCGCTCGATGGCCTGCGACCGGCGCAGACGCCGCGCGACCTGGTGTCGACGACGCTCGGCTTGCGACAGGATGCGCTGACCGTGTCGGCAACCGTGCGCCATTCGGCGCGGCAGTTCGAAGACGATCAGAACAGCCGCAGCCTGGCACCGGCGACCACCCTCGATGGGTATCTTGCGCTGCCGGTCACCCGCGCGCTGGCGATCGAGGCGCGCGGCGAAAACCTGTTCAACGAGCGGGTCGAGGCCGGAATCAGCGGCGCCGACATCATCGAACGCGCGATGCCGCGCACGCTGTGGATCGGCCTGCGCCTCCGCAGCTGATCGGGCCAATTCCCGTCAACTCGGACTTGATCCGGGGTCCCGCTGGTCCTTCCTCGGACGTCAGGCGGGCTACGCCGGCCCGGCTCACCGTGCCGCGCGAAGCCCCTCGATCGTCGCGTCGATGCAGTGCATCAGCCCGTCCACCGCCGCATCGCTCGGCTTGTCGACCGCGGTCAGCCGTCGCTGGAACACGCCGGCAGCAACGGTGTGGATCATCTCCGCCACCTGCTCGATCCGCGCCTGTGGCGCGGCGGGCCCGGCCAGTACGCGCAAGGCCGCGGTCAGCTTCGCCCGCATGCCGTCATGCAGCGTGCGGACGATCTCCGCGATCCGCTCGTTGCGTGATGCTTCGGCCATGATCTCGGCCACCAGGCGGCCGCCCTCGGGATCGGGGCAAGTGACGAACCGCGTGATCCAGGCGTGAACGGCGACGGCGTCGCCCTTGGCGCCCGCCTCGCACAATCCGCCTTCGGACAGGAACTCTTCAAGATCGCGCGCCACGATCTCGGCGACGATCGCTTCCTTGTTCTCGAAGTCGCGATAGATCTGGCCGACCAGCACGCCGGATGCTTGCGCGATCTGCGCAATGCCCGTGCCGTGGAACCCATTCGCCCTGAAAGCCGTTCTCGCAGCTTCGATTACCTTTTCACGCCGAGCGGTGGCACGCCCGGCGCGCGCATTTGGCGGGGAAGGGCAGCACACGGTGATGTCAAAATCTCCTCTGTCGCTTCTTTTGTCGCTTCTTGACGCGTGCGCTCGTTCGCAGTAGCAAAAAACGTGAGTGAACGATCACTCACAATAATCACAGAGAATCGCATGTCTTTCAAGAGGGTCGCGCTTTCGGCGCTGATGCTGGCGCCGTTGGTGGCGTGCGGGCAAGGTAACGATGCGCAACAACAGCAACAGCAGGGGCCCGCTGAGGTTGGCGTTGTAACCGTCACCAGCCAGCCGGTGACGCTCACCACCGTTCTGCCGGGTCGTACGTCCGCGTACGAGACGTCGGAGGTGCGCCCGCAGGTCAACGGCATCATCATCGAACGCCTGTTCCGCGAAGGCGACATGGTGAAGCGCGGCCAGCCGCTCTTCCGCATCGATCCTCAGCCCTATGTCACCGCAGTGGCCAGCGCGCGTGCCTCGCTCGCCCGTGCCCGCGCGGCGATCGCGTCGAGCAGCGCGCTGCAGCGGCGCTATGGCGAACTGGTCAAGATCAACGCCATCGCGCGCCAGGATTACGAAAACGCGATCACCTCGGCGCAGCAGGCGCAGGCGGATGTCGCCGCGCAGCAGGCCGCGCTTCGCTCCGCCCAGATCGATCTTGAGCGCACCACCGTTCGCGCGCCGATCTCCGGCCGCATCGGCACCGCCGTCGCCACGACCGGCGCGCTGGTCACCTCCGGCCAGGCCGGCGCGCTGACCACGATCCAGCGGCTTAATCCGATCTATGTCGACGTGCCGCAGTCCAGCGCCGATCTCCTTCGCCTGCGTCAGCAGATCGCGGCGGGTGATCTCGCCCGCGGCGGCGGTGCCGCGCGCGTCCGGCTGCGGCTGGAGGACGGCTCGATCTACCCGATCGAGGGCCGCCTGCTCTTTACCGACGTCAGCGTGGATCCGGCGACGGGCACGCAGACGATCCGCGCGATCTTCGACAATCCGCAAGGGCTGCTGCTCCCGGGCATGTACGTCCGCGCAGAGTTGATCGAGGGGACGCAGGAGAACGGCATCCTCGTGCCGCAGCGCGCCGTCTCGCGCGACGAGCAGGGCCGCGCCACGGTGCTGGTCGTCGGCAAGGACAGCAAGCTCGAGCCGCGCATCCTTTCCACCTCCCGCACCATCGGTGAGGACTGGCTCGTTACCAGCGGGCTGAAGCCAGGCGACAAGGTCGTCGTTGAAGGGGCGATGATGCTTCGTCCGGGCATGCCGGTGAAGCCGTTCGCCTGGAGCCCCAATGCGAAGCCCGCCGGCGGCGCGCCCGGCGCGCCCGGCGGTGCCCAGCAGCAGCAGGGCGGGCCGGCCCAGGGTCAGGCCAACAACCAGGCCCAGGCCCAAGCGAAGTAACCCCGGATGTCACGCTATTTCATCGATCGCCCCATCTTCGCATGGGTGATCGCGATCGTCCTGATGCTGGCTGGCGCCATCGCCATCCGCTCGCTCCCCGTCGCGCAGTTTCCGGAGATCGCGCCGCCCGCGGTGTCGATCACCGCGACCTATCCCGGTGCTGACGCGGAAACGCTCGAGCGAACGACGACCCAGATCATCGAGCAGCAGCTGCGCGGCATCGACAACCTGCGCTACTTCTCCTCCTCGTCGTCCTCGGCCGGCATCCTCACCATCACGCTGACGTTCGAGCAGGGTACCGATCCTGACATCGCGCAGGTGCAGGTGCAGAACAAGCTCCAGGCCGCGACGCCGCTGCTGCCGCAGGAAGTGCAGCAGCAGGGGCTTCAGGTGCAGAAGTCGGCGGCGAGCTTCCTCGTCATCGTCGGCCTCTATTCGCAGGATGAATCGCACAGCGCGACCGATCTTGCCGACATGGTCGTCTCGCGCCTGCAGGATCCGGTCAGCCGCGTCACCGGCGTCGGCGAGCTCCAGGTGTTCGGCGCGCAATATGCGATGCGCATCTGGGTCGATCCGCTCAAGCTCAACAATTACCAGCTGACGATCGCGGACGTGCAGAACGCCGTCCGCGCCCAGAACGCGCAGGTTTCCGCCGGCCAGATCGGTGCGCAGCCGGCGCCCAAGGAGCAGATGCTGAACGCGACCGTCTCGGTTCAGTCGCGCCTCCAGACGCCCGAGCAGTTCGGTGCGATCCGCATCAAGACGTCGCAAGGCGGCGCGATCGTGCGCCTGCGTGACGTTGCCCGCGTCGAGCTCGGCGCGGAGAATTACGGCTTCGACGCACGCTACAACGGCAAGCCCGCCTCGGGCTTCGGCGTCCGCCTCGCCGCCGGCGCCAACGCGCTCGATACCGTCGAGGCGGTGAAGGCGCGCGTCGAGGAGATCGCCAAGAGCTTCCCGTCCGACGTCAAGGTCGTCTACCCGTACGATACCACGCCGTTCGTCCGCCTGTCGGTCGAACAGGTGGTGCACACGCTGATCGAGGCGGTGGTCCTCGTCTTCCTCGTCATGTTCCTGTTCCTGCAGAACTGGCGCGCTACGATCATCCCGACCATCGCGGTGCCCGTCGTGTTGCTCGGCACCTTCGCGGTGATGGCGATCGCCGGCTATTCGATCAACACGCTCACGCTGTTCGGCATGGTGCTGGCGATCGGCCTTTTGGTCGACGACGCGATCGTCGTCGTCGAGAATGTCGAGCGCCTGATCGTCGAGGAAGGGCTCAGCCCGAAGGACGCCGCGCGCAAGTCGATGGACGAGATTTCCGGCGCCCTCATCGGCATCGGCATGGTCCTGTCCGCGGTGTTCCTGCCGATGGCCTTCTTCGGCGGCTCCACGGGCGTCATCTATCGCCAGTTCTCGATCACGATCGTCTCGGCGATGGTGCTCTCGGTGCTGGTCGCGCTGATCCTGACGCCGGCGCTCTGCGCGACGATCCTGAAGCCCCACGATCCGACGAAGCACGAAGGCAACGGGATTTTCGCCCGCTTCTTCCGCTGGTTCAACGACAAGTTCGATCGCGGCCAGGCGAAGTACGAGCGCGGCGTGCGCAAGACGGCGCGCAACTGGAAGCGCTCGATGCTCGTCTATCTGCTGATCGTCGGCGGCATGGTCGTGCTTTTCGCGCGCTTGCCCAGCGCCTTCCTGCCCGACGAGGATCAGGGCACGGTGATCGCGCTGGTGCAGGGCCCCGCGGGTGCGACCACGTCGCGCACCGAAAAGGGCCTGCAGCTCGTCCGCAACTATTTCCTGTCGCAGCCGGGCGTCGAGGCGGTGTTCACCGTCAACGGCTTCAGCTTCGCCGGCCAGGGCCAGAACGCGGGCCTCGCCTTCGTGAACCTGAAGCCGTGGGACGAACGCAAGGGCGGGCAGAACAGCGCGCAGGCGATCGCCGCCGCCGCGATGGGCCCGTTCTCGCAGTATAAGGACGGCATGATCTTCGCGCTGGTGCCGCCGGCGGTGCAGGAGCTCGGCAACGCCACCGGCTTCGATGCGCAGCTGGTCGACGTCGGCAACATCGGCCATGCAAAGCTGACGGCGGCGCGCAACATGCTGCTCGGCATGGCCGCGCAGGATCCGCGCGTCGCGCAGGTCCGCCCGCTCAGCCTGGAGGATGCGCCCGCGCTCAAGGTCGATGTCGATGAGGACAAGGCGCGCGCGCTCGGCCTCGATCTGGGCCAGATCAACTCGACGATCGCGACCGCGCTGGGCGGGTCGTACATCAACGACTTCATCGATCGAGGCCGCGTGAAGCGCGTCTACGTCCAGGCGGACGAGCCCTATCGCATGCGCCCCGAGGACATCGGCTCCTTCTACGTGCGCGGCGACAATGGCCAGATGGCGCCGTTCAACGCCTTCTCGAAGCTGGAATGGACCAACGCGCCGGTGCAGCTGACGCGCTACAATGGCCAGCCCGCCATGCAGCTGCAGGGCTCACCCGCCCCGGGCGTCAGCACCGGCACCGCGATGGAAGCGATGCAGGAAATGCAGGCCAAGCTTCCGCCGGGCACGCAGCTGGAATGGACTGGCCTGTCCTATGAGGAACGGCTGTCGGGCGGGCAGGCGCCGGCGCTCTACGCCCTGTCGCTGCTGATCGTCTTCCTGTGCCTCGCCGCGCTGTACGAAAGCTGGTCGGTGCCGATCTCGGTCATCATGGTGGTGCCGCTCGGCGTCGTCGGTGCACTGCTCGCGGCGGCGATGACCGGGCTCAACAACGACATCTATCTGCAGGTCGGCCTCATCACCACGATCGGTGTGTCGGCGAAGAACGCGATCCTGATCGTTGAATTCGCCGAGGAGCGGATTGCCGAAGGCATGAAGCCGTTCGACGCGGCGATCGAGGCGGCCAAGCTGCGCTTGCGCCCGATCCTGATGACCAGCCTCGCCTTCATCTTCGGCGTGCTGCCGCTGGCCTTGTCGAGCGGCGCGGGCGCGGGCGGCCAGCATGCGATCGGTCGCTCGGTCGTCGGCGGCATGTTCAGCGCGACCGTGCTGGCGATCTTCCTGGTCCCGATGTTCTTCGTCGTGATCGCGCGGCTGTTCGGCCACGGGAAGGGCGACGATGCCGATGGCAAGGATCCGCAGCCGCACAATTACCCACCGTTGCGGGAGCAGGACGAGGGTCCGGCGCCGCAGGGAGCATGATTACGATGAAGCGCCGTTCCCTCCTTGCGACCCTGGCGTTCGCGACTGCCCTGTCGGGGTGCAACCTCGCGCCGAAGTACGTGCGCCCCGTCGGCGCCGTGCCGGTGACGCTGCCGGAAGGCGGGGTCTATCCGCGCGCCGCCACCGACGCGCCGGACATCACGGCCGTCGGCTGGCGCGAGTTCTTCGTCGATCCGCGGCTTCGGCAGGTGATCGAGACCGGGCTCGCCAACAATCGTGATCTGCGCGTCGCTGCGGCGAACGTGCTGCAGGCCCGCGCGCAATATCGCGTCCAGCGATCCGATCTCGTGCCCACCACCTCGCTTTCGGGCGGGGCGACCTACACCAACAATATCTTCGGCGCCCAGGGCGCTGGGGCAGGGGCTGGCGGCGGCACCGGTGCCGGCGGCATAGGCGGCGGGGTGGGCGCAGGCGCCGGCGCTGCGACCGGCGGCTCGTCGGATCTCAGCATCTACACCGCCAATCTCGGCTTTTCGGCGTTCGAGCTCGATCTGTTCGGCCGCGTCCGCAACCTGAGCCAGGCCGCGCTCGAGCAATATTTCGCGTCGGAAGAAGCGCAGCGGTCCGCCCGGATCAGCCTGATCGCGGAAATCGCCACCGCCTGGCTCACGCTGGCGGCGGATCAGGAACAGCTACGCATCAGCCGCGAGACGCTGAAGGCGTTCCAGCAGTCGCTGGACCTCACACGCGCGCAATTCCGCATCGGCGTCGCCTCGGAGCTGGCCGCACGGCAGGCGGAAACCAACTATCAGGCCGCCCGCAACGATATCGCGGTGCTCGAAACGCGCGTGGCGCAGGATCAGAATGCGCTGAACCTCCTCGCCGGAACGACCATTCCGGCCGATCAGCTGCCCGGCGGCCTCGGCGCCGAGACGCCCACGCGCGATGCGCTGCCCGGCAACCTTTCCTCCGAAGTGCTGCTGCGCCGCCCGGACGTGCTCCAGGCGGAGCATCAGCTGATCGCGCAGAACGCCAATATCGGCGCTGCGCGCGCCGCCTTCTTCCCGCGCATCTCGCTGACGGCGGCGATCGGTACGATCTCGACCGCGCTGTCCGGCCTCTTCGGCAGCGGCAGCTTCACCTATTCGGGCAGCCCGCAGATCGGTCTGCCGCTATTTGATGGCGGTCGTAACGCGGGCAATCTCGAATATGCCCGCGCATCGCAGCAGGCAGCGGTCGCTACTTACGAACGCTCGATCCAGAACGCCTTCCGCGAAGTGTCCGATGCGCTGGCGCAGCGCGGCACGATCGAGGAGCAGGTCGCGGCGCAGACGGCCCGCGCAGAGGCCGCGCAGGTCGCCGCTCGCCTCTCCGACGCGCGTTACCGCGCCGGGGTCGATTCGTTCCTCGTCGCGCTCGATGCGCAGCGTACCTCCTACGCCGCGCAGCAGCAGCTGGTGACGACGCGCCAGGCGCGCGCGACCAACCTGGTGGAGCTGTACCGGGCGCTCGGCGGCGGCCTCAACTGAGCGGCTTGCACGCCGGAACCAAATGGTTACTCTCCCGTACTATAAATAGGAGAGAACCCATGGTGCATGAATCGCACTCGGGCGAGGAAGCCGTCGTCATCCTGCAGAGCCTGCTGTGCCTGCTTCGTGAAAAGAACATCCTCACCCGGGCTGATATCGAAACCCTGTGCGATCGCGTCGCGATGCGCGCGACCCAGGCGGATGTCGATCCGCTGCCCTGCTGCGGCGAAGCGGCCCGTGCCGCGGCCGATCAGATGGCGCGGATCGGCGGCTATATCGGCAAGCAATATGGCGGGAAGCATCGTCGCATCTGACGGTGTGATTGCTACCATCGCGATTGCCCGCGAACCATTCGGCGGGCAGGGCGTTGGCCATGCCAATGAAGCTATTTCACGTAAGCGACGTGCACTTCGGTGCGGAGGATCCTGCGGCGCTCGCCTGGTTCGAACGCTGCGTCGCCGACGAGCGGCCGGACGCCGTGATCATGACCGGCGATCTGACGATGCGGGCGAAGCCGCATGAGTTCGACGCTGGCGGCAAATGGCTGCGCTCGCTCGGCGTGCCGGTCACCGTCGAAGTCGGCAACCACGACATCCCTTATTATTCCGATCCCATCCGTCGCCTGTTCAGCCCCTACAAACGCTACGGCGCGGCCGAACGCCTGATCGAACAGCCGCTCGAGCTTCCCGGTGTCTCCATCATTCCCTTGAAGACGACGGCACGGGCGCAGCTGCGGCTCAACTGGTCGAAGGGCCGCGTCAGCGACGGCGCCCTGCAGCGCGCGCTCGATCTCACCCGTCAGGCGCCCAAGGGCAATCTCATCTTCGTCGCCGCCCACCATCCGCTGATCGAGGGCGGCACACGCGGTACGGCGCGTACCCGTAACGGCGCGGCGGCACTGGCCGCGCTCGCCGATGCCGGCGCCCATGCCGTGCTCACCGGCCATGTCCACGACCCGTTCGACGTGCCTTATCAGCGCGGCGACTGGACGGTGCGCCTGATTGGTGCCGGCACGCTATCCAAGCGGCTGCGCACCTCGCCGCCCGCCTTCAACGAAATCCGCATCGGCGATGGCGGCTTCGAGACGCTCGCCCGCACGCTGTCGCCCGAACCCAAGCATCCGATCAGCGAGACCACCGCGGCCGGCGCGCAGGCCTGATCATCGCGCTCGTTCGTCCCGCAGCGGCGTTCTTGACCTGATCGTGCGACGAATCCGCTGCACGGGCGCAGCGCGCGAGGATTGCGAGAATGAGCGAACGATCGATCGCGCTGAACCGCTTTGGCCTGGGCGCGCGTCCTTACGGCGGGCCGCCGCGGGATCCGCGCGGCTGGCTTGAACGGCAGCTGAAACAATATCGGCCGCGGCCCGCGGCGCTCCGGTCGCTGTCCTCCACCGCCACCGTGGTGCAGGATATCGCCGACTATCAGGAGCGTGCCCGCGAGGTGCGGCGCGCCGGGGGCAATCAGGGCGACGGCGCAGGGCAGGGGGCAGCGGGGGACGACGAGGTCACCGCCGCCATGATCCTGCGCCGCGACGCGCGCCGCGCACTTCGTTTCCACTATAATGATGCGGTCGATGTCCGCATCGCCGCCGCGCTTACCACGCCCGCCCCGTTCGCCGAGCGGCTGGTTCATTTCTGGGCGAACCATTTCGCCGTGTCGGCCGACAACGCTCCCAACACCGCGCTCGCCGGCGTGTTTGAGATGGAGGCGATACGGCCGAACATCATGGGCCGCTTCGTCGATCTGTTGCTCGCGGCGGAGCAGCACCCCGCGATGCTGCTCTATCTCAACCAGGCCGAATCGATCGGCCCGAACAGCAGCTTCGGTCAGCGCCCCCGCGTGATGGCGCGCAACGGCGGCCTGAACGAAAACCTCGCGCGCGAGATCCTGGAGCTCCACACCTTGGGTGTGCGCACCGGTTACACACAGGCCGACGTGACGGAGCTTGCCCGCGCGCTCACCGGCTGGACGGTGCCGGGCATCGGCCGCCGCACCGGCGTACGCGAGGTGACCGGCGGCTCCGCCTTCGTCGCGGATCTGCACGAACTGGGCACGCGGATGATCCTTCGCAAGAGTTATCCCGAAAGCGGGGAGGATCAGGCCCGTTCAGTGCTGTCCGATCTTGCACATCACCCCGCCACCGCGCGCCATTTGGCAATCAAACTTGCCCGTCACTTCACCAGCGATACCTCGCCCAAGCCCATGATCGCGCGGCTGGAACGCGCTTTTCTGGGCTCCGGCGGCGGTTTGCCGACTGTCTACCGCGTGATCATCGCCTCCCCCGAAGCCTGGTCGCCGCAGCCCTTGAAGTTCCGCACGCCGTGGGAATGGTTGATCGCTGCGCTGCGCGCGACAGGCAGGAACGCGGTCGCTGCCGGCTCCGGCGCAGGCCTCCTGAACCAGCTCGGCCAGCCCGTCTGGAAGCCCGGTCAGCCCAGCGGTTTCGACGACATCTCAAGCACCTGGTCGAGTTCCGATGCGCTGATGCGGCGTGTCGAGGCGGCCGAGCGGCTGGCGGATCGCGGCGATGATGTGGACGCCCGTGCGCTCGCCACCCGCCTGTTCCCGGATGCCCTGTCAGCCGCAAGCGCGGAGGCGCTGCGCCGCGCGGAAAGCCCGGGGCAGGCGCTCGCCCTCCTGCTCGTCACGCCCGAAATGATGCGGAGGTAACGCCATGTACGATCGCCGCTCCTTCCTCATCGGCGGCGCGCTGACGACGCTCGCCGCCGGCCTCGCCCCGCGCATGGCCTTTGCCCGCGCCGCCACCGAGCGCCGCTTCGTTTTCATCATCCAGCGCGGCGCCGCCGACGGCCTCGGCACCGTGATGCCGGTCGGCGATCCAGGTTTTGCGGGCCTGCGCGGTGCCTTTGCCGAGGATATCGCAGCCGCGACGAAGCTCGACGGCATGTTCGCGCTTCATCCGTCGATGGCGAGCGCGGCGCAGCTGTACCGCAAGCGTCAGGCCCTGTTCGTCCAGGCGATCGCCTCGCCCTACCGGGATCGCTCGCATTTCGACGGCCAGAACGTGCTCGAGACTGGCGGCGCCAGAGCCTACCAGTCCCGCGACGGCTGGATGAACCGCTTGCTCGGCCTGCTGCCGCACGACGGCGCGCGCGCGATTGCCGTCTCCTCCACCGTGCCGGTCGCGCTTCGCGGCGAGAACAAGGTGGCAAGCTACGCGCCCTCCGCACTGCCCGACGCATCGGACGATCTGCTCCAGCGTGTGTCGATGCTCTACCAGGGCGATGAACAGCTTCACGCATTGTGGAGCGAGGCGCTCGCCACGCGCGAGCTTGCCGGCGATCTCACCCGCAACAACGGCCAGAACGCCGCGCAGACCGGCGCGCTCGCGGCGCGGCTGCTGCTGCCGGCGGACGGCGCGCGAATCGCGATGATCGAGACCGGCGGGTGGGATACGCACAGCGGCCAGAAGGGCCGGCTCACCGCGCAGCTGAAAGGGCTCGACGCGATGATCGCCGCGCTCGAGCAAGGGCTCGGCCCGGTGTGGGACGAGACCTTGGTGCTGGTCGCCACCGAATTCGGCCGAACCGTTGCGGTGAACGGCACCGGCGGGACGGATCACGGCACGGGTGCCGCGGCGATGCTGCTGGGCGGGAGCGTGAAGGGCGGCCGCGTGCTGGCCGACTGGCCAGGACTTGCCCCGGCTGCCCTCTACGAAGGGCGCGATCTCAAGCCGACCATTGGGCTCGATGATCTGATCGCCGGCGCGCTGGCCAGCCATTTCGCGCTCGATCCGGCGCGTACCGGCGCCGCGCTGTTCCCGGCGATCGGAAAGCGCGCGCCGCTCTCAGGCCTCGTCTCCTGAGGAGGGCGGGCCGCTGCAGCCCGCCCGTCTTCAGCTCAGTTGGCGGCAGTGACGACCGCGGTCGCACCGGCCGGCGGCGCGCGGAACGCGACCGGCGTGTTGCCCACGCTGCCCGTCACGCGCTGACCCTTCAGGATCAGGCGGAAGCGCTCGCCACCGATGCGGCGACCGGTGATCACGGTGCTGCCGTCCTCGTTGGCCGAGGTCTCGTAGACATAGGTGTCACGCTCGTGCGTGAAGGTCTTCTGATCGTCGGCATGCGCTGCAACGGGGGCCAGGACGGTCAGGAAAGCGGCGGTGGTGATCAGCTTACGCATCGGATATCTCCTGATTGGAAACCCGGCACCCCTCCTTGATCTTCTGCACTGCAGCGTATGTGCTGCGTTGCAACATGGCGATCGCAAAATCGGCCGACCTGGTTGCACGAACTGCAAGCGCCACCCATCGTTTGTCGCATCGCTCCGCTTGGTCTATCGGGCGCGGCTTCACGGACAGAACGGTAGTCATGACGCTTTATCCCCGCTTCGCCGCGCATGTTGACGCTGCGCTCGACGCCCTCGTTGCCGCCGGCGCGCTGGATGCGTCGGTCGATCGCCGCAACGTGACGGTGGAGCCGCCGCGCGATCCCGCGCATGGCGATCTTGCGACCAACGCAGCCATGGTGCTGGCGAAGCCCGCGAGGCAAAACCCGCGCGCGCTCGCGGAAAAGATCGCGGCGGAACTCGGCAAGCTGGAGGACGTCACTGCTGTCGAGGTTGCCGGCCCGGGCTTCATCAACCTGCGCCTGACGGACGAGAGCTGGCGCGCCGAACTGGCCGCGATCGCCGCCGCCGGCGCCGATTACGGCCGCTCGACTCGCGGGCAGGGGACGACGGTCAACATCGAATATGTCTCGGCCAATCCCACTGGCCCAATGCACATGGGCCATTGCCGCGGCGCAGTGGTCGGCGATGCGCTTGCCTCGCTGCTGGAATTCGCCGGGCACAAGGTGATCCGCGAATATTATGTCAACGATGCCGGCGGCCAGGTCGACGTGCTCGCCCGCTCCGCGCACCTGCGGTATCGCGAGGCACTGGGCGCGGACATCGGCACCATTCCGGAAGGCCTGTACCCGGGCGACTATCTGGTTCCGGTCGGCGAGCATCTCGCCCAGACCTATGGCGATCGCTTCATCGACGCGCCCGAGAGCGAGTGGCTGGCGCTGTTCCGCAAGGAAGCCGTCGCTGCGATGCTGCGCCTGATCAAGGCGGATCTGGCGCTGCTCGGTATTCATCACGAGATCTTCTCGTCCGAAGCGGAACTGCAGGCCGCAGGCAAGCCCGAGGCGGCCGAAGCGTGGCTGCGTGAACGCGACCTCGTCTATGACGGCACGCTCGAAGCGCCCAAGGGCGAGACGCCGGAGGATTGGGAGCCGGTGGAGCTTCCGCTGTTCCGTTCCACCCGCTTCGGCGACGATCAGGATCGCCCGATCAAGAAGTCGAACGGCCAGTGGACCTATTTCGGCGCCGATCTCGCCTACCACTTCCAGAAGGCGCAGACCGCCGACGAACTGATCGACATCTGGGGTGCCGATCACGCCGGCACGGTGAAGCGCATCCAGGCCGCGGTCGCCGCGCTGACCGAGGGCAAGGTCCGCTTCGACGTCAAGCTCGTGCAGATGGTGCGCCTGCTGCGCGCCGGCGAGCCGGTGAAGATGTCCAAGCGTTCCGGAAACTTCGTGACGCTCGCTGATGTGGTGCGTGAAGTCGGAAAGGACGTGGTGCGCTTCACCATGCTCACCCGCCGCTCGGACGCGCAGATGGATTTCGACTTCGCCAAGGTGGTCGAGGCGTCGAAGGACAATCCCGTCTTCTACGTGCAATATGCGCATGCGCGGATCGCATCGCTGCGCCGCCGCGCCGCCGAGGCGAAGGTCGAACTTTCCGCGCCGGACTTGTCCCGGCTTGATACGGAGGAACTGGCGCTGGTGAAGCTGGCGGCGCAATTCCCACGTGTGGTCGAAACCGCGGCCGCGGCGCGCGAGCCGCACCGAATTGCCTTTTACCTCTATGACTTGGCGGCTGCCTTTCACGCTTTATGGAATGTCGGGAACGATCGTCCCGATCGCCGCTTCGTCCTTGCCGACGCTCCCGCCGTCACGGCCGCACGACTTTTCTTGGCCGATGGGATCGGGCAAATCATTCGTAACGGTCTCTCCATTATGGGGGTGGAGGCAGTATCGGAGATGTAAGGCATGGCGAGCGACGAATTCGATCTCAGGGACGAGGACCGGCTACCCTGGCTCGAAACCGTTGAGCCTGACGAGCCGGAAGGCTCGGGCATCTTCCGTGTCGTCGTTCTCGTTCTGCTTGGGCTGGCGCTGCTCGCCGCGATCGTGTTCGGCATCTTCAGGATGCAGGGCAGTGCGCCGGACGGGCAGGGCGAACTGATCGTCGCGCAGGAAGGCGATTACAAGATTAAGCCCGAGGATCCGGGCGGGCTGAAGGTGGAAGGCGAGGGCGATTCCGCCATCGCCGCCAGCGCCGGCGCCGATTCCAAGGCCTCGATCGATCTGAAGGCCGTGCCCGAGGCGCCGATCACCGGCCGCCGCGCCAGTGATCCTGCGCCAGCGAAGGATGGCGCGCCCAAGGTCGTGGCGTCCGTGCCGCAGGCGGTCGAGAAGCTGAAGGCTACCGCCCCGATGACGGCGCCTAGGGGCCCGGTGCCCGGCGCGGCCTCGGGTGGCTCGCTCGTCCAGCTCGGCGCCTTCCCAAGCGAGGCCTCGGCCAATGCCGCATGGAGCGCGATCGCCAAGCGCTTTGCCTATGTCGCAACGCTCGGCAAATCGGTGCAGCAGGCGGAGGTCAACGGCCGCAAGGTCTATCGCCTGAAGGTCAACGCCGGCAGCGCTGGCGCCGCCGCGGACATCTGCGGCCGCCTGACCGTCGCTGGCGAAAAGTGCTTCGTTACCAGCTGAGCGGGAAGCAAACGGCGCGAGGTGCCCGCAGGGTGACGGATTCCGCGGGACCGGCTAACCACCACCCATGAAGCCAGTGATCTTCGGCCTGTCCGGCCCGGTCCTCACCCCCGACGAGCGCGCCTTCTTCGCCGAGGCGCGCCCCGCGGGCTATATCCTGTTCAAGCGCAACGTCGTCGATCGCGCGCAGCTTCGCGCGCTCACCGACAGCCTCCGCGATCTGGAGGGTCGCCCGGACGTCGCGATCCTCGTCGATCAGGAGGGCGGCCGCGTCGCCCGGCTCGGCCCGCCTGAATGGCCGGCCTTCCCCGCTGGCCCGGCGTTCGACGCATTGTACGAAAGGGCGCCGATCTCCGCGATCGAGGCGGCGCGCGCCAACGCGACTGCGCTCGGCCTGATGCTGTCCGAAGTCGGCATCACCGTCGATTGCCTCCCGCTGCTCGATGTCGCCCGCCCCGAAACGACCGAGGCGATCACCAGCCGCGCCTATGGCAGCGAGCCCAAGCGAGTCGCGGCGATGGGCCGCGCGACGCTGGAGGGGCTGGCGGCAGGCGGCGTCGTCGGCGTGGTCAAGCACATGCCCGGCCACGGCCGCGCGATCGTCGACACCCATTATCACTTGCCTACCGTCACTGCGTCGGACGCCGAGCTGGAGGACGACCTTGCGCCATTCCGTGCGCTCGCCGGCGCACCGATGGGCATGACAAGTCACATCATCTTCGAGGCATGGGACAAGGAGCGCCCCGCGACTCTCTCGCCGATCGTGATCGAGGATGTGATCCGCCGCCGCATCGGTTTCGACGGCCTGCTCATGACGGACGATATCGACATGAAGGCGCTGTCCGGCACGCCCGGCGAGAAGGCCGCGGGCGCGATCGCTGCCGGTTGCGATCTGGTGCTCGATTGCTGGGCGCGCATGCCGGAAATGATCGAGATTGCCGGCCGCCTGGGCGAAATCGCCCCCCGTTCGCGTGAACGTCTGGATGCCGCGATGGCCAGCGTGCCACCCCCGGCCGGCGATTTCGCGGCGCTGCTCGCAAAGCGCGATGCGCTGCTGGCCGTGGCGGCGGCGTGATCGGGGAGCAGCTGACGCTCGATCTCGACGGCTGGGAAGGGCCGCTTGACCTTCTGCTCAATCTCGCGCGCGCGCAGAAGGTCGATCTAAAGCAGATCTCGATCCTCGCCCTGGTCGAGCAATATCTCCTGTATGTCGAGCGCGCCCGTACGCTTAAACTGGAGCTTGCCGCCGACTATCTCGTGATGGCGGCGTGGCTCGCCTATCTCAAATCCGCGCTCCTCCTGCCGCGCGATCCGGAAGTGGAGCCGAGCCCGGAGGAAATGGCGCTTCGCCTCCAGTTGCGGCTCGAACGGCTGGCTGCGATGCGCGAGGCAGGCGCCCGGCTGATGGCGCGGGACCGGCTGGGGCGAGACGTCTTCGGCCGCAAGTCGCCGGAGGGGCTGCGCACGATCCGCAAGGCGCGCTGGTCGGCCGAGATCTACGATCTCATCGCCGCTTATGGCCGTATCAGTGCGCGGACCCGGCCCGTGATGCACGTCGTTCAGGATCGCCAGGTGATGACGCTCGAGGCCGCGATCGCCCGCGTGTCGGAGCTGCTCGGTACCGAGATCGACTGGACGGTGATCGAGGAGTTCCTGCCGCCCGCCGCCAGCGAAGGCTTCCGCCGCTCGGCACTCGCCTCCAGCTTCCTTGCCGCGCTCGAGCTGGCGCGCCAGGGCCGAGTCGAACTTCGCCAGGCCTCGCCCTTCGCGCCCTTGTACCTGCGCCCGCTGGCATGACCCCGCCCGACGAGCTCACCCGCGCGGTGGAGGCGGTGCTGTTCGCCGCTGCCGAGCCGCTGTCGCTCGATTCGATCCGCGCCCATGTCGGCGAGGGGGACGTGCTCGGCGCGCTCGATCGTCTGGCGCAGGATTACGCCGGCCGCGGCGTCAATCTCGTCCGCCGCGGCGATCGCTGGCTGTTCCAGACCGCGGGCGACATGGCGCACCTCCTGCGCCGGCACCGCGAGGAAGCACGCAAGCTCAGCCGCGCCGGCATCGAGACGCTCGCGATCATCGCCTATCACGAGCCCGTGACCCGCGCTGAAATCGAGGCGATCCGCGGGGTTCAGATCTCCAAGGGCACGCTCGACGTGCTGATGGAGGCGGGCTGGGTCCGCCCCGCCGGCCGCCGCGAGGTGCCCGGCCGCCCGCTCACCTTCGTCACCACGCCAGAATTCCTCGCGCACTTCGGCCTCCAGTCGCGCCGCGACCTTCCCGGCATCGAGGATCTGCGCGCCGCAGGCCTGCTCGACCCGATTGATCTCGCCTTCGATCAACTCGCGGTGGAAAAGAGCGACGAGGAGGACTAGATGGGCGGGACTTCAGGAGAATTCCCATGGGTAGCTTCAGCCTCCCGCACATTCTTGTTCTCGCAATCGTTGCCGTCCTGCTGCTTGGCGGCGGGCGCTTCTCGAGCATGATGGGTGACGTCGCCAAAGGCGTGAAGAACTTCAAGAAGGGCATGGCCGACGAGGAGGACGAGGCGTCCGCCAAGCCGGCGCAGCGGATCGAGGCGCAGTCGGCAGCTCGCCCGGCCGCCGACACGACGGTGCACGAGGACAAGGTGGCGCGCTGATCTGACGATCCGTCGCCCCGGGTTCGCGCATGCTCGATTTCAACTTCTCCGAGATGGCGGTCGTCGCCGTCGTGGCGCTGGTCGTCATCGGCCCCAAGGACCTGCCCAAGGCACTGCGCGTCGCCGGCTACTGGGTCGGCAAGGCGCGCGGCGTCGCGCGCCAGTTCCGCGCCGGTTTCGACGAGATGGTGCGTGAAGCCGAACTCGCCGAGATGGAGAAGAAGTGGCAGGCCGAGAACGAGCGGATCATGCGCGAGCATCCGATGATCCCGGCCACGCCAGCACCGTCCGAATCTCAGCCTGCAGCACAATGGACTGCCGTCGAGGATGAGCCACCCGCGATGGTCGAAAAGCCGCTGATCGAGCCCGCGTCGCAGCCCCAGGATAACGCTCCGGCCCAGCCCGGCGTCCCGACGCCGCAACCAGTCGAGCGTTCCTCCACGTCCGAGGGCAGGGCCGCGTCCTGATGGCCGAGGATCTCGACGAATCCCGCGCGCCGCTGCTCGATCACCTGATCGAGCTTCGCCGCCGCTTGCTCTATTGCATCGCCGCGGTCGTGGTCGCCTTCGCGATCAGCTATTATTTCGCGGAGGACATCTTCTCCTTCCTGGTCCAGCCGCTGCTTTCGGCCGGCCAGACCAAGCTCATTTACACCGAGATTTTCGAGGCCTTCTTCGTCCAGATCAAGGTCGCCTTCTTCGCCGCGATGATGGTGTCCTTCCCGGTGATCGCCAACCAGTTGTGGCAGTTCGTGGCGCCCGGCCTCTACAAGAGCGAGAAGCGCGCGCTGCTGCCGTTCCTGCTGGCGACCCCGGTGCTGTTCCTCGCCGGCGCGTCGATGGCTTATTACATCGCGGTGCCGATGGCGCTCCACTTCCTCCTGGGGTTCCAGGGCGATGTCGGCGGCGTGAACCAGGAAGCGCTGCCGGCGATCGGCAATTACCTCTCGTTCATCATGCAGTTCCTGTTCGGCTTCGGCATCGCCTTCCTGCTGCCGGTGCTGCTGATGCTGCTCGAGCGGGCCGGGATCGTCACGCGCCAGCAGCTGGTCTCTGCGCGCCGCTATGCCATCGTCGGTGCCTTTGCGATCGCCGCGGTGCTGACGCCGCCCGACGTCGGGTCGCAGCTGCTCCTCGCGATCCCCTTGTGCTTCCTCTACGAACTGGCGCTGATCGGTATCTGGTTCACCGAGCGCCGCCGCGCGCGCACCGCGGAAAAGCCCGCCGCCGCTGAATAAGCGAACGGCGGGCGCGGCCCTCGTGGCCACGCCCGCCGATGCGGATCCTTCTCTGTGTCGAAGTTACTTGGCGGTGTTCGCGATCGCGTCGCCCGCCGAGGAAACGTCCTCGCCTGCGCCCCTGACGGTGTTGCATGCCGACACCATCAGCGCACCGGCCACCACAATCATTCCGATCATCTTCTTCATGAGATTCCTCCTGCACGCGGCGTGCTGCCGAAAGCGCAAATGCGTCACGCGGCGGTTCGTTCCGCTGCATCAATGATGTGGAGGAGCCCCGAAGTAATAAGGCCCGGAAGCGTCACCGGGGGGGGAGGGTTGACGCTTCCGGGCCTATGTCGCGGATAGCGAGAGCGGGGGGGCATAAGGTCGCTATCCGAAGTACAGAACGTCGCTTTCGAAGGGCGGTTCCGAAGAATTTGGCAGGTTGCGAAAAAACTTTCGCGGCTGCCGAAACCGCTCAGTCCCGGCCAAGCACGGCGATCGTGATCTCGTATGCGCCGGCCAGCGGATCGTGGTGCAGCGGCGCGCGCAGCTGGCGCGACAATCCCTCTATCACCCGGCCGAAGCGGGTCGCCAGCCCCTCGCGCAGTGCCGGGCTTTCGACCAGCGCGCGGGACGAGACGCGCAGCGTCGCTCGCCCGGGCTCGGCAGATTCCTTCAACGACACCCGCAGCTGCGCGGACGGATCACACAGCACCGCAAGCTCGATCAGCTCGGTCACGATGAACGCCACCGCCACCGCCACGTCCTGCGTGACGAGATAGGGGTCGATGTCGAGCTGGATGCGAAGCTGCGTGCCTTCCGGGGATGTCGCGCGGATGTTGGACGCAAGCTCGCCCAGCATCGGCCGAAGCCCCAGGCCGCGATTTTCCTCCAGCTCGGCGAAATGATTGCGGTGCACCACCGCCAGCGCATCCACGCGGCGCTGGATCGAGGAATAGGCCTCGGTCGCCTCCGGCGATTTCGCCCCGCGCGCGTGGAAGTTGATCAGGCTGGAGATCACCTGAAGGTTGTTCTTCACCCGGTGGTGGACTTCGCGGGTCAACTTCGTCTGGCGCACCAGGCCCTCGGCAAGCCCCGCCTCATGCACGGCCACCGTGTGGGTCAGCGCGCGGAACGTCTCGCCGAGCTCGCGCAGTTCCTGCGCCGGCAGGGATCGAACCATCGTCTCGTCCGGCTCGTCCCCGGGCGTGAACGCAGCGACATGCCGCCGCAGTCGGCGCAGCGGCCGGATCAACAGATGGTCGACCACGAACCAGGCGATGCCCGCCGCCGCCGCCCACATGACCAGCGGCAGCAGCAGCGCGATGACCAGCGGGGAGGTGATCGGTGCCGCGCGCACCTCCATCTCCAGCGCCAGTTCGCCGATGCCCAGCTCGGTCCGGCTCGCTTCACGCCGCTCCAGCGTCGATTCGCGCGGCATCGGGCGAAGCACCAGTGCCTGGCCATCGCGTACCAATGTCGCGGCATAAGCGGGGGTGAAGCCGCTCGGCCGGCTCAGGTCCGCCAGAAAATCGGTCGGGAAAAAGGCTGCTGCCGTCACCTGGCGCTTTTCGCCGGCGACGCCCAGCAACAGTCCGCGTTCCGGCAGAATCTGTGCCGCGACCGCACTGTCACGCGCCTTGCGCGCCGTCTCGTGCGCGCCCTGGAAGCCGGCACCGCACAACACCGCGCCGCGCCGGTCGAAGATGGCGAAGCGGGCGCCGTTCGCCGCCTGTTGCGCGAACACGCCCTGCACCCGCGCGCAGCTCGGCGCATCGCGTGCGTCGCTTTCCATGGCGTCAACCGCGACGCGCAGCGCGGTCATGTCGCCGACGAGTTCGATGGCGAGGGCGCGGCTGCTCTCGGCGGCGGCCACGCGCAGGCCCGCGCGCGCCTCGGTATCGGCGATCTGGGTGATCCGCAGCGTCGCGAAGACGGCGATGATCGCGAGCGGAAGCAGCGCGACCGAGAGAATGAACAGGAGTTTCGCGCCGGTCGGCCAGCGCATCATGAAGGTCGGCGGCGCCGCGCCAACGCGCGAATCATCCGCCGCGTCTGTCATGGGTGGGGCTCTAGCCGAGCTTTCCGAGCAGTGAAATGAACTCGTCGGGAACGGCCTCGTCGACGGTCTTCTGATAGATCGATCGCAGGGCGGATCCCATGTCCCGGTCCTTGGACTGGGGCTTGGCCTCCCCCTTCTTCACCGGCTTGACTGGCGCTTCCTTGTCCGAAACCAACACTAACCCCCCGAGAACACCCGTTCCGTGAAAATGATGTCTGCCAATGGCCGGATACGGGCCGCAGCGCCAGCCACTGAATAGCGTGCTAGCGATCGTGAAACCAAAGAGCCGTTCGTTGGTTCCATCACCGGTAACGAAATCCGTTGCCGGGCGTCGTGTCGCCCCCGGGGGGGAACGACGAAGTTGATCAATCCGGGCATGGCGCCCAAAGCCATGCTCTTTTTCTATGGAGTCGTTCCGCCTCATGTCGCTTGGACAACAGCTCGCCCCGCACCTGCCGTTCCTTCGTCGTTATGGGCGCGCGCTTACCGGCAGCCAGTCGCAGGGCGACAAATATGTGCGCGCAACGCTCGAGGCGATCGTTGCCGCACCGGAGGAATTTCCGCGCGACGTCGATCCCCGGCTCGGCCTGTATCGCACCTTCCAGGCGATCTGGAATTCCACCAACAGCGATGAAGAATCCGATCCCGGCCTCGTCGACGATCAGGAAGCGGTTGCTCGTGCACGTCTCGCGCGGATGACGCCGCTGTCGCGCCAGGCACTGCTGCTCACCGCGATGGAAGGCTTCTCGAGCGAGGACGCGGCCTATCTGATCGACGTCACCCCGTCGGAGGTCGAATCGCTCGTCGCGGAGGCGCTGGGCGAGATCGAGAAGCAGACCCGCGCTCGCGTGCTGATCATCGAGGATGAACCGATCATCGCGATGGATGTGGAGACGATCGTGCGCGATCTCGGCCACGAAGTGACCGGCGTTGCCGTCACCCGCGACGAGGCGGTCGCGCTGGCGATGGAGGATCGCCCGGGTCTCGTGCTTGCCGACATCCAGCTCGCCGACGATTCCTCGGGCATCGATGCGGTGAAGGACATCCTCGCCGAATTCCAGGTGCCGGTGATCTTCATCACCGCCTTCCCGGAACGTCTGCTGACGGGCGAGCGTCCGGAGCCGACCTTCCTCATCACCAAGCCGTTCCAGCGCTCGACCGTGAAGGCCGCGATCAGCCAGGCCTTGTTCTTCGATCAGTCGACGGCGCCGGTTTCGTAAATCGATACGGACCCAAAACAGTCTTCGGGGGTTGAACAGCCATGGCTGATGAAAACGAACGGGTCGAGGTTACCGGAACCGAAGCGCGTGCGGGTGCGACCCCCCATATGACGCGCTACATTCTCCCGATATCGCTTGTGTTGGTGATCGTGATCTTCGCGATTATCCTTCTTTCCAGGCAGTAATCGGGCGCAATGCTGACCGAACAGCTGGCAAACCACGCCGGCACCACCTATCTTGCCGGAGGAACGCCGGGTGATACCGGCGCGGGGATTGATCGACAGACTATGGCCGAAACTGAACCGCGCGACGAAGTCGCGGCCGAAGACGGCCCGGTTGAGCACGTCTCTTTATCTGATCCGGAATTCAAGCAGCAGCTGGGTCAGGTGATCCCGCATCTTCGCGCCTTCGGGCGCTCGCTGTCGGGAAACCGTGATCTCGCGGACGATCTTGTCCAGGAAACGCTGCTGAAGGCTTGGGCCGCGCGTAAACGCTTCCAGGCAGGCACGAACATGCGTGCCTGGACGTTCATCATCCTGCGCAATCTCTATCTGTCGCAGATGCGTCGTGCACGCTTCAAGGGCGAGTGGGACGATCTGGTCGCCGACCGGCTGCTCGCCGCGCCGGCCAGCCAGGACAAGCATGTCGAACTTGCCGATATGCAGCGTGCGCTTCTCCACCTGCCGCAACCGCAGCGCGAGGCGCTGATCCTCGTCGGAGCAGGCGGCTTCGCTTATGAAGAGGCGGCGGAGATCTGCGGTGTTGCGGTCGGCACGATCAAGAGCCGCGTCGCCCGCGGCCGTGTTGCGCTCGAGGCGCTGATGGCCGGCAACGACATGACGACGCGCACCGCACAGGGCCTGATCCGCGAAAAGCCGACGTTGGACGAGATCATGGACGAGGTCGACGAGCTCAGCCGCGACCGGTAGTATCGGCGGACGGTCACCTTTCCGGGAGACCGTCCGCACTGCCCTCGTCAGTGCGTTGAGCTGATCCGGTCCAGCGCCTCAAGCGCTTGGCTCAGCTCGTCCGGCAGGCGACGCGTGCCGCCGAAGGCGCACCTGAGCGATTCACCCAGTGCATCGGTTGGACGCGGGCGCGGTACGAAATATGCGTTCCCGCCGCCCCGATCGTCTCGCTGTTCAATACCCATCATGGGAAGTAGAACGGCTGTATGATCGGTAAGTTGCGTGACCCCGTAAAATGAGTTGTTTGTCAAGCGAAATATTCGGCTCGCCTGCGTTCGACTCCGCCGTAGCGCGAGCGCGCGATTACGCGCCCTTTCTGGCGTCACTTCTGCAGCGCGATCCGGACTTCTCCGCCGCCTCTTTGACGGAGCCGGTCACCGTGGATCCGGCGTTGCCGCCCGCCGTGGCGCTCCGCCGCGCGCGCCGGCGTGTCGCGCTTCAGGTCGCGATCGGTGATCTTGCGGGCATCTTCGATCTTACCGAAGTCACGCATCGTCTGACGGATTTTGCCGATCAGGCGCTCGATCTCGCAATCTATACGGCATTGGTGGAGCGCTACCCCGATGCCGAACCGCGCGGTTTCGCAGCAATCGCGCTTGGGAAGCAGGGCAGCCGCGAACTCAACTATTCGTCGGATATCGATCCGATCTTCCTGTTCGATCCGGCAACGCTTCCCACCCGCCGCAACGAGGAGCCGGTGGAGGCCGCGGTGCGCATCGGCAAGCGCGTCGTCGAGCTGCTGCAGGCCCGCGATGGCGAGGGCTATGTGCTGCGTGTCGATCTTCGCCTCCGCCCGACGCCCGAGGCGACACCGATCGCGCTGCCGATCGACGCCGCGATCACTTATTATGAATCGCAGGCCCTCCCGTGGGAGCGCGCCGCCTTCATCCGCTCG
Organism: uncultured Stakelama sp.; assembly: GCA_964390515.1. Taxonomy (GTDB): domain Bacteria; phylum Pseudomonadota; class Alphaproteobacteria; order Sphingomonadales; family Sphingomonadaceae; genus Sphingomonas. Next base: position 50,746 of record CAYMIU010000004.1, on the reverse strand, counting down.
CGCGCCGCGGCGGGCGACATCGCGCTCGGCGACCGCTTTCTCGATGCGATCCGCCCCTTCGTCTGGCGCCGCAGCCTCGATTTCGGTGCGATCGGCGAGATCGTCGCCATCACCCAGCGGATCCGCGATCATTATTCGCAAGGCCAGGCGTTCGGCCCCGGCTTTGATCTGAAGCGCGGCCGCGGCGGCATTCGCGAGATCGAGTTCTTCGCCCAGATCCATCAGCTCATCCACGGTGGCCGCGATCCCGCGTTGCGCGTGCCCGACACGCGCGAGGCGCTGACCGCGCTCGCCGCTGCCGGCCGGATCGATCCGATGGAGGCGGCGCTGCTGAGCGACGCTTATGTCGCACTGCGCACCGCCGAGCACCGCGTGCAGATGATCGATGATCGGCAGACGCACGAACTGCCTGGTGCAGAGGCGCTCGATCGTGTCGCAAAGCTGGACGGGCGTGCGCAAGGCGCCGCCATGCTCGACCATCTGCGACCGCATGTAGACCATGTCGCCGCCATTTTTGATCGGCTCGCTGCGCCTGCCGCTCCCTCCTTGTCGGCCGATCCGGTCAAGTTGAACGACCAGCTCGCCGCCGCCCGCTTCGATGATCCCGACACTGCCGCCGCCCGTATCGCCGCCTGGCGCGCCGGTCGCTATCCCGCGCTCCGCAGCGCCGCCGCCCAGGCCGCGCTTGAAGCGGTGCTGCCTGGCCTCGTCGGTGCGCTCGCCGACGCGCCCGTGCCGCAAGCCGCGCTATTGCGGCTCGACCGGCTGCTCGAAAGATTGCCCAGCGCAATCAACATCTTCCGTCTGCTGGAGGCTCGCCCGGCGCTCACCGCGCTACTCGCGCAGCTGCTCAGCCACGCGCCGACGCTTGCCGAGGAACTCGCCCGCCGGCCCGATCTGCTCGACGGCCTGATCGACGCCTCCGCCTTCGATCCCGTGCCCTCGGTCGAGGAACTCGCGGCCGAAATGCAGACGCGCGAGCGCGGCGCGGATTTTCAGGTCCGTCTCGAACACGTCCGCCGCGTCGTCGGCGACCGCCGCTTCGCGCTGGGCACGCAGATCATCGCCGGCGCCGCGGATCCGCTGGCCGTCGCCGCCGGTTATTCGCGCGTCGCCGAGGCGGCGGTCGAAGTGCTCGCCAGCGCCACGATCGAGGAATTCTCGCGCGTCCACGGCCGCGTGCCCGACAGTGAGTTCGTGATTCTCGCCCTAGGCCGGCTCGGCGGCGGCGCGCTCACCCACGCTTCGGATCTCGACCTCATCTACCTGTTCACTGGCGATTTCGCGGCGGAATCGGATGGCCCCAAGCCGTTGGGCGCCACGCTCTATTATAACCGCCTCGCACAGCGGGTGACGGCCGCTCTATCGGTGCCAACCGCCGCCGGCCCGCTCTACTCGGTCGACACGCGCCTCCGCCCCTCCGGCACGCAAGGCCCCCTTGTCGTGAACATGGGTTCTTTCGAACGTTACCAGCGTGAGGACGCCTGGACGTGGGAGCATATGGCGCTGACACGCGCCCGCCCGGTGTTCGGCTCGCCGGCCGCACGGGCGCAGCTCACGACGATCATAGATGAAGTGCTCGCCGGCGACCGGCCGGAGCGCGACATCGTGGCCGATGCGATCAGGATGCGCAGCGAGATGGCCGCCCACAAGCCGCCGCAGGGTCCGCTCGACGCGAAGCTGCTGCCCGGTGGACTCGTCGACCTGGAGTTCACCGTCCATGTCGCGCAGCTCATGCGCCGTGCCGGCTTCGATCCCGATCTCGGCCGCGCGATCGAACTGCTCGGCCTGCCGGCATCGCTGCGGGAGGCGCATGATCTGCTTACGCGGCTCCTCGTTACGATGCGGCTCGTCGCGCCCGATGCTGCCGAGCCCGAGGCACCCGCCACCCGCGCTCTCGTTGCCCGGGCGCTGGGGCAGGGGGATTGGAACGGGGTGGTTGCGGCTTTCGATGCCGCGCGGCAGGAGGTGCGCGCCGCATGGAATGGAGTGACGCATGGACAAGCTGCCCGATCTGACGCTGACGGGATCTGACGGCGCACCGCTCCGGCTGCGCGATCTGCCGCTGCCGCTCGTCGTCTATTTCTATCCCAAGGACGATACGACCGGCTGCACCCGCGAAGCGCAGGATTTCTCCGCTTTGGCTGCCGACTTCGCCGCGATCGGTGTGCACGTACTGGGCGTGTCCAAGGATCCGCCGAAGAAACACGAGAAGTTTATCGCCAAATACGATCTCGCGGTGGCGCTCGCCAGCGACGAGGATGGCAGCGCGTGTGAGGCGTTCGGCACCTGGGTCGAAAAGTCGATGTACGGCCGCACTTATATGGGCATCGAGCGCGCGACCTTCCTGTTCGGCAAGGATGGTGCGCTGGTGCGCGAATGGCGCAAGGTGAAAGTCCCCGGCCACGCCGCCGCGGTGCTGGAGGCGGCGCGCCCGTTGTGACGGATCCTCAGGCGAGCGTTGCGGCGGCGGCCCGGGCGGTGCTCCTCGCAGGCGAGCCCATGGTTAAGGTCAAGGCAGCGCGGCAGGCGGCGCGCGATTGGCGGGCGGGGCGCCTTGCGCACCGCTTCGACGCGGCGATGCCTGAGGAGCCGGCGCGGCCCGCCCGGCCGGAACTTCTGCCGCCGAACCGGATGCCCAAGCGCGGCAAGGGAGGCTCGGAACGCGGCCGTCTCGCGCTGCTTCATGCCCTGGCGCACATCGAGTTCGTCGCGATCGATCTTGCCTTCGACATGGCGGGTCGCTTCGGCGCGCAATTCCCGCGTAACTTCGTCGATGACTGGATTTCGGTCGGCGCAGACGAGGCGATGCATTTCGCGCTGCTCGATCGCCGGCTGCGTTCGCTGGGCAGCGAATATGGCGCATTGCCCGCGCACGCCGGCCTGTGGGAGGCGGCGAGCGCCACTGCCGAGGATGCGGTCGCCAGGCTCGCTGTCGTGCCAATGGCGCTGGAGGCGCGCGGCCTGGATGTTACGCCGGTCACCGTCGAGCGCTTCGAGGCGGCCGGGGATCATGCAAGTGCTCGGATTCTCCAGCGAATCTATAACGATGAAATTCGTCACGTTCGTTACGGCACGACATGGTTCCAGCATGCCTGCGCCGAATCTGGTCTTGCCCCTGCGGAGCATTGGCGCGGCCTCATCGCATCGCATTTTCGGGGCGTCATTAAAGGTCCGTTCAACGACTCGGCGCGCAACTCTGCCGGCTTGACGCGGGATTACTACGCCGCGCTTGCCTAATTGTTCCCGACCGGGTCAGTAGCATCCGTCCGGGTGCGGGGGGCCGCTTCCAGACAAGTGAATAACCAATGCGCGTCGGGTCGCCTCGACGTCACTCGTTTCAACGACTTGTTCGGGGTTCGATGACCAAGATTTTCACCGCACCGGCCACTCGCATCGCTGCTGGTGCACGCTTCCTCTTTTCGCCGCGAAACGTGATCTTCCATGATGGTCAGGCTGTCCGCCGTGTCCGCCTCCGCGGCACGTCGCAGGGTGTCGCTGCCAGCGTTGCCGCGGTTGTCGTTGCCTTTGCCGGCTATGGTGCCGCCACGGCGACCAGCCATGCCGCTATCGCTGCCGGCATTTCGGAGCCGGCGCAGCACGAACAGCGCGTCGCGACGATGGAGCGCAAGCTCGCCAACATGCAGACGCGGGTTCAGACGATCCGTGAAACCGCTGAGCAGCATGCCAGCCGGCTTGAGCAGCGTCAGGCGCTGCTCGCCGCCGCGCTGACGGGCGAGGGTGACGAGAAGAAGCTGGCACTCGCCACGCTCAAGATCGACCCCGCCGGTGATCGCCTCGCCGCTTATGCCGTGGCACCATTCGCCAAGGTCGAGCGTCATCAGGCGCTGCTGGCAGAGGCCGCGACCGAGCAACTGCGCGAGCGCTACGATCTTGCCACCCGTGAGCTTCGCGAGCGCGGCGTTCGCCTTGAGCGGATCGCCAAGAACAAAGGCTCGACCGCGATGGGCGGTCCGCTGATTCCGGCGGCAAGCGCCGAGGCAACCGCCGATCTGACCGCCGACGCGCAGTTCCGCTCGCTCTTCATGACCTGGAAGAAGCTCGACACGCTCGAGCAGGGCGTGATCTCGATCCCGTCGGTTCAGCCGGTCCAGCACCTCACCTTCACCAGCAACTTCGGCATTCGCAGCGATCCGTTCCGCGGCTCGGCCGCGATGCACGCCGGTGTCGATATCCCCGGGCCGACCGGCACGCCGATCTACGCCACGGCTGACGGCATCATCAGCCACGCGGCTCGCCAGGGCGGCTATGGCAACATGATCGAGATCAACCATGGCAAGGGCATCACCACCCGCTATGGCCACCTGTCGAAGATCATCGTCAGCGATAATGCCCGCGTGCGCCGCGGCCAGATCATCGGCCTGATGGGCTCGACCGGCCGTTCGACCGGCCCGCACCTCCATTATGAAGTGCGGATCGACGGCCGCGCGGTGAACCCGGTGCCGTTCCTCACCACCGCGGATTATCTGCTGGCCGCGCAGGATCGCTCGGTCGGCCAGATCCCGGTGTCGAGCACCGGCCCGGCCGCGCAGGACGGCCTCTGATCCTCAAGCATTGATCGGCGCCCCGATCCTGTTGCGAGCAGGGTCGCGGGCGCCTATCTCTTCGTCATGGCAACGCTCGCGAACGACATCGCCCTGACCAGCTCCGCCGCAGCGCGGGTCGCCGCCATCGCGGCCAAGCAGAACCGGCCTGCAATCCTCCGCCTCTCGGTCGAGGGTGGCGGCTGTTCCGGCTTCCAGTATAAGTTCGGCTTTGCCGACGCTCCGGAGAGCGGCGACGTGGTCGTCGAAACCGACGGCGTCCGGCTGGTGGTGGACGATGTCAGCCTGGATTTGGTCCGCGGGGCGTCGGTGGATTACGTTGAATCGCTGGGCGGTGCGGCGTTCAAGGTCGACAATCCGGTCGCAGCGTCCGGATGCGGTTGCGGGACCAGCTTCTCGGTGTAATCACCGGCCCGTGAAAATCGTCACTTACAACGTCAACGGCATCAAGGCGCGCCTGCCGCGCTTGCTCGAGTACCTCACCGAGCAGCAGCCCGATATCGTCTGCCTTCAGGAACTGAAGTCCAGCGACGAGACCTTTCCGGAACGGGATATCCGCGACGCCGGCTATGGCGCGGTGTGGCATGGCCAGAAGGGGTTTAACGGCGTCGCGGTGCTGGCCAAGGGCACTGACCCGATCGAGCGGCAACGCGGCCTTGGCGGCGAGCCGGAGGACGATCACAGCCGCTACGTGGAGTGCGAGGTCGAGGGGCTAACGGTCGCGTCGATCTACCTGCCCAACGGCAATCCGCAGCCCGGCCCCAAATTCGATTACAAGCTGCGCTGGATCGAGCGCCTCTCCGCCCGCGCGGCCGAACTGCTGCGCGCGGAAGAGCCAGCGGTGCTCGCGGGCGACTATAACGTCATCCCGAACGACGATGACACCTTCTCGGTCCGCGCCATGGCCAGCGACGCCCTGATGCAGCCGGAAAGCCGCGCCGGCTATCGCCGCCTGCTGGCGCAAGGCTGGACCGATGCGCTGCGCGTCCGCCAGCCCAATGGCGGCGTCTGGACCTTCTGGGATTATCAGGCCGGCGCGTGGCAGCGGGACGCGGGCTTCCGTATCGATCACCTGCTGCTTTCCCCCGCCGTCGCCGATCGGCTCGTCGAGGCTGGCGTGGACAAGGAATATCGCGGCCGGGAAAAGGCCAGCGACCACGCGCCAACCTGGGTCCGCTTGCGCTGAGGGCTGAGGCGCCGGCGCCAGCTGCTCCATTGCAGAAAAATGTCGTTCGGGTGCGGACGCTGCTGTCTGCACTGTCCGCTAATGCACACCGGCATTTTGGCCTGATCCGCCGCGGGTTGGTGATTTTCACCGAAGATCGGGGCGCCATCAGACAGGACTTTCTGCCAAGTCATTGAAACTACGTGCGGCAAGAAACTGGCACGCCGGATGCAATGGGTCAGGCAGGTAGCGCGAGGGTCGCTGCCTGAACTGAGAGGAAGCCCATCATGACCATCTTCGCCATCGCCGCCGCCCTGTTCGCCGCTGCTCCCGAGCCGGCCCCGGCACCGCCCGCACCCGTTGCGCCGACCGCCGCACAGGACGGCTCTCGCATCAGCGTTGCGCCCCGTGACGACACCCGCCGCGTCTGCCTGGTCGATACGTTCACCGGCACCCGCATCCCCAGCAAGGTCTGCCGCACCCGCGCGCAGTGGATTGCCGACGGCAGCGACCCGCTCGCCAAGCCGATGCGCTAATTGCGGAGCCGACAAGGAGCCGCACACCCTGAAGGAGAGGGTAGGATGAAGGCGCTAGAGTTCGCGATGGTGGCGACGGCGGTTGCCGGCCCGGTGGCCCATGCCGATGGCATCGGCGCCGGACGGCCCCGGCCGCACCGCAACTTGATGCCGAGCCACGCGCCGACCAGCCGGGCATCCACCAATCGGCCCGGCTTCTATGAGAGCATCACCCAGCCGGCAGTGATCGCTGGCTGAGGCCTGCCGGCCGGCGTGCGAGGGCGCCGGCCACCGGGCGATCAAAGAGCCTTTTCGTAGACCTGATACACCTTGTTGACGCGGCTCTGGATCGTCTCGGCGATCGAGCGCATCCCCTGATTGTCGTCGAGGATCCAGCCGATCTCGCCCCGCGTCGCGCCATAATGGGTGACGGCCGCACGGCGGATATATTCGATCATCATGAAGGCGAGCTGGCTGGCCATGCGCGATGACTGCAACTCCTTCACCACCCCCATCAGCGGCACGCGCATCGTGCGCGCCTTCGGGCGACGCAGCCACAGCAGCATCTTCGCCCAGCCGAACGGCAGCAGGGATCCGTTAAGGCCCGCCAGCGGCTCGTTGAGATCGGGCAGGGTGATCATGAACGCCACCGGTCGGCCGTCGAGCTCCGCGATCCGGATCAGGTCGTTGAACACGATCGGCTTCAGCTTGACGCCAACGTCCTTGATTTCGGGCGGAGTGAGGGGGACGAAACCCCAATTGTCGCTCCACGCATCGTTGAGGATCGACAGGATGATCGCCGCTTCCTCGTCAAAGCGGGTCTTGTCCACTTCGCGCACCGTGATCCGTGCATTCTTCTCGCCCGATTTGATGATCCGCTGAACAATCGGCGGGAATTCCTGCGTGATATCGAGCTCATAGGTCATCAGCTGCTTCACCGGTTGATAGCCCGCGGCTTCAATCCAGCTGCGATACGCCGGCTTCGCATGGCCCATCATCACCGTCGGCGGATGGTCGAAGCCGTCGATCAGCAGCCCCGGCTCTTCCCAGATCGATTGCGAGATCGGCCCGATCGCCCGTGTGACGCCCTGGCTGCGCAGCCATGCCTCGGCGCTGGCGATGAGCGTCCGGAACACCTCCTCATCTTCCGCCTCCATCAGCCCCCATTGCCCGCTGCCGGGGCCGAAGCCCTGCTCGGCAGGCATTTCCTTCGCCAGCGTGTCGATGTGCGCGGAAATCCGCCCAACCACGTGGCCGCCCCGTTCGGCGAGGAAAAGCTGCACCTTTGCATGGCTGTACCAGCCGTTCTTCTCGGGCGTGATGAGGCCGAGCGCTTCCCCCTTCAGCGGCGGTACCCAATTGGGATCGTCGCGATAGAGGCGGAACGGAAGATCGACGAAGGTCCGGCGATCGCGCTTGCTGACAACCGGGCGGATGGTGACGGGTGAAGCCATGGCCGTCATCTAATCGCCCGAAACGATCATGGCGAGTGACCTTTCCATTGCTGATGCAGCCTGTTGTAGCCACCGTCTCGCCACTATCTTCTGGCAATGCCAACCGCCATGAACACCATCACTCTTGATCGAGCCGGCGCCGGAAAGCCGGCGGCCCGGGTGCCGATCGCCGACGACCGCGCGATGCTGAAGGCCGCGGCCGATCTCACCCGCGATCTCACGGCGCCGCGCCCGGCGATCTATTGGGCCGATTTCCTCGCCTCGGCGGTGATAGGCTACGCCGCCTTGGCCGTGGCGATCATGGCGGGTCCGCTGTGGCTGACGATCGTGGCCGGTGTGATTTCGATGCTGGCGCTGTATCGCGGCATGAGCTTCATCCACGAACTCACGCACGTGAAGCACGCCTCGCTGCCGGGCTTCCGTGCGGGCTACAACGCGCTGATCGGCGTGCCGATGCTGGTGCCGTCCTTCATGTACGAAGGCGTCCACAATCTGCATCACGCCCGCACGCGTTATGGCACGTCGGAGGATCCGGAATATCTCCCGCTCGCGCTGATGAAGCCGTGGTCGCTCCCCGTCTTCGTCGTCATCGCCGCGCTCGCGCCGATCGCGCTCATTTTCCGCTACGGCGTGCTTTCGCCGCTGTCGCTGGTGATCCCCCCGCTGCGCCGCGTGGTGGTGGAGCGGTTCTCCGCGCTCGCCATCAACCCCGATTTCCGCCGCCGCATGCCGGAAGGTGCCTTCGCCGCCCAGTGGAACCGGATCGAGGCAGCCTGCGCCATCTGGGCAATGACGCTGATCGCGCTGGTCGCCACCGGCACCATGTCCTGGCGCACCTTTGCGATCATCCTCGTCATCGCGTCGGGCGTCGCGGTGGTGAACCAGCTGCGCACGCTGGTCGCGCACCTGTGGGAGAATGACGGCGAGGCGATGACGGTCACGGCGCAGTATCTCGATACGGTCAATGTGCCGCCGCCGGCGACGCTGCCCGCGCTCTGGGCGCCGGTTGGCCTGCGCTACCACGCGCTGCATCACCTGCTGCCGGGCCTGCCGTACCATTCGCTGGGCGAGGCTCACCGTCGCATCAGCGCGGCGCTGGACATGGAGTCGCCGTATCACAGGGCCAGCTATGCCGGCATGCCGGGGCTGGTCGCGAAGATCGCGCGGAGCACCATGCTCCCGCGCTGAGCGGGAAGAGCATCCACCGATTTCATGACTTTGGCGCCACGCCGGCTTGGGCCGGGGGTGGCGCTTTCTTTGTATCAGTGCTTTTTCTTCAGCCCGTGGAACTTGTGCCACAGGTAGAAGCCGCCAGCCGCCACCAGCACGAGGCCGATCGCCAGATCCGCCTGGTGGAAGAAAGCCTTCAGCCGCGGATCGCTGTTCCATGCCGTGCCAAGCTGCGCGCCGATCCAGGCGAGAAGGTAGCAGAACGGCCAGGAGCCGACGAACGTATAGACGTGGAAGGGGATCAGCTTCATCCGCGCAACCCCGGCGGGGAAGGCGATGAAGGTGCGGATGATCGGCAGCATACGCCCGATCAGGATCGCCGCCGCGCCCCAGCGGTTGAAGAAGCGATCGGCCATATCGAGCTCACCCGGGCCTATCAGGACGTATCTGCCCCATTTCTCCGCCATCGGCCGCCCGCCGCGCCGGCCCACTTCATAGGCGACGATCGAGCCGAGGTTGCAGCCCAGCGCGCCCGCCGTGGCGGCCAGATAGATGTTCATCTCCCCCGTCGAAACGAGATAGCCCGCAAAGGGCATGATGATCTCTGACGGCAGCGGAATGCAGGCGCTTTCGATCGCCATCAGCAGCACGATGCCCCAATAGCCCCCGGCACGAATGACGCCCACGGTGAAGATCGCGAGCGCAGCAATGATCTTTTCGAACATGGCGGCGGATGTGCGGGAAGGGCATCGGCCGGTCAATCGGCGATGCGGCAGCGCAACAGATACTTATCCGCCGCCGCAGGCGTAGAACATCAGTCCGCCGCCGCCTTCGCCAGCTTCAAATCTTCCACGAACCTTGCAAATTCGCTCGTGCGCGCCGCCTCATCGGGTAGCCGCAGCAGATAACTTGGATGAACGGTGATCCATGCTTCGCCACCATCGCCCGGCAGGGACAGCGCCCGGCCACGTTCACGGCTGATCGTCATCACCTTGCCGAAAAGCGATCGCGCCGCCGTCGCGCCCAGCGCCACCGTCACCTTGGGGCGCACCAGCATCTGTTCCTGTTCGATCCACCAGCGGCAGGCCTCGATCTCGCCGCCATCGGGCTTGGCGTGGATCCGCCGCTTGCTGCGGGGCTCGAACTTGAAGTGCTTCACCGCATTGGTGACATAGGTGGTCGCGCGGTCGATACCCGCTTCGCCCAGCGCGCGGTCGAACACTTGCCCGGCCGGCCCGACGAAGGGGCGTCCGGCGAGATCCTCTTGATCCCCGGGCTGTTCGCCGACGAACATGATGCTGGCGCTGACCGGCCCTTCGCCGAACACGGTCTGCGTCGCATTCTTGTAGAGGTGGCAGCGGGTGCAGCCCATCGCTTCCTCGCGCAGGGCCTCCCAGGCGATCTGGCTGTTGCCCCCCAGGTCGGTCCTGGCGGCCGTTCGCGCCCTTGCGATCATCCCGCTCTCCCGCGCCTGCGCCGTCGCCAGCAGTTCCGGCACCAACGCGGTCTCCGGCATGTTTTTCCAGTATTTGCGCGGCATTTCCTTCAGCATCGCGCCCACCTTCACGCGCGCGGGATTGAAGATCGACGCGTAATAGGTCTTCCACACCTCCTCGATCGGGTCGCCTTCGGGCGCATCCGCCTTGGTGGCGCCGGGCCCCTCGCTCAGCGCTGCGCCATCCCAGTGAAGCGATACCTCCGGCGTCAGGATCGACCAGCGCATGCTGGCGAAGCGGTTCACGAAGAACGCGGCATTGGCCCGCACGATATGATGCTCGGGCTCGAACCAGGCGACATAGCGGCCGGCGCCATCGTCCTCCGTCACTTCGCGAAACCGCAGGAACGCGCGCATCTTGTGGATGTCGCGCCGCACGTGCTTGGCCAGCCCCTCCAGCCGGCGCACCAGCGGATCGGCATGATCCTCGATCAGCCCCGTCGCGCGCCGCAATCGGGTGAGCAGCCGGTAGAGCAGGGAGAACCGCTCGGGATCCCGGTTCAGGATCGCATTGCGCGCCAGATCGAGGAACGCGCGCGGCACCTTGAACCCCGGTGCCGCCGTCGTCGCGCTTGGTGAAGCTGCCTTCGCGAACAGGTCGGTCGCCTGCCCGCCCACCTGCCACACCACGTCCTCCGCCGGCACGTCGTGCGCCAGCAGCCCGCGCGCGGCATCGCGCCAGGCGTCGAAATCGTCCGGCGCGGGAAGGGTGATGAGGCGCATCTAGCCGGCGGCGATCACTCGCGCTCGTCGCTTCCCGGCGGATTGTCGCGCGCAATCTCCAGTTCCTTCGGCTTCCGCTCCTCGTAGGTCGCCGCCATCTTCTTCTCGGTCGCGTCGTCCAGTTCCTCGTCCGCGGCCGGGAACATCTCTTCCTCTTCCTCGTCGATATGGTGCTCGTAGCGGTGGCGCATGTGGAAGAACTTCGACTCCCACTCGTCCGATCCGAAATCGAGGTCCATCAGCTCGCCCAGCAGATCGTCGACTTCCTTGTGCTCGGACACCGAATGGCGCGCATCGTCGCGAAGCTCGGGATTGCCCAGCATCACCGCGTAGAGCGATTCCTCCTCCGCCGCGGCATGGCTCTGCAGCTCCAGCCGGAATGCCTCGAACAGCTTCTGTCGCTTCTTGGTGTCGCCGCGCAGCTCGGCCAGTTCCTTCAGCATCTCGCGCTGCTTGTCGTGGTCGGCCTTCAAGTCACGATAGATTTGTGCCTCAGTCATCATCCGGTCTCCTCCGCCTCATGCGGCAGAACCGGTCAGCGCGCCGCGGGTTGCTGTTGCGATCCGTTTTCAGCCGGCATGGCGGCGATCCAGTCCCGAAGCATGGCGATCGCTTCCTTGTGCGCCGTCGCCCGGCCGATCTCGGGCATGGCAATGCCGGGATCGGTCGATTCCATGCGGTAGAGCAGGATCGACCCCTCCGGATGCCCCGGCGTGATCGCGAAATCTCGTGCGCCCGATCCACGCCCCGCCGCCACCGGCCGCTTCAGGATGCCCTGCGCGACCGGGTCGTCCTCGCTGGTCAGCAGGAACAGCCCGGAGTTTGACGCGGCGCCCTCGCGCCGGTGGCAATGCGCGCAATTCGCCTCGAGATACGCGCGTGCCCGGTCACCAAGTGGCGCGCCCGCATCGTCCCAGCGTGCGAGCCGCGGTGCGTCACCCGGCGCGTGATCGAGCACCCCGGCTGCAACTAGCGCCTGCAGCTGCCGCCCGTCGTTGAGGTTGCGCGCGGTCGGCCCGATCGGGGTGATCGCGCCGCTCAGCGCGTGGCATTCCTTGCACTGGTTCTGGTTCGGCACCTGATAGCTGATCGTCCGCACCTCGCCCGACGGATCGGTGAACGTCACCGGCACCCGCGTTCCGGCGCGCTTCAGCACCGCGTCGCTCAGGTCATCGTTCCACACATAGGGCAGCGCCACCCAGCCGCCGGCACGATGCATCAGTACCCGCGTCTCGATCGGGCGAAAGGCAGCGCCGGCGCCATAAGCGAACGTCTTGATCAGCGCCGTGCCGACCGGAAACGCCAGCACCGCCTGCGCATCGTACCGCGCCTTCTCGCCGTCCGGCACGTAGATGTATCGCTGCTTCTCGGCATAATCGGAAAACAGCGGCGTGTTGAGCTGATAGCCGGTCACGCGCGGCGCCGGGGTCCGCCGCGGAAGATCGCTGAAGAAGCCGAACGCCGACAGGGCAGGGGGATAGCCGTCCGCCACGATCACCGCGTCGTTCACGCCGCCGGCGGGCTGCCCCCCGATCGCTGCGGAGGCAAAGAGCGCGGCAGCCGCAAGGAGCGCCGCGATCCCCTTCATTTCGCCGCCGCCTCCATCGCTGCCGGCAGCACCACCGGCGCGCGCAGCTCAGCCGGCGTCCGCTGAAGATCGACCGGCGTCGGCCGCGCATTGGTCGGCGCCTCGCCCGCCTTCAGCCCCAGGCTCAGCACCTTGCTGTCGCTCACCGTCAGCGACTTTGCGTCGCCCGTGCCGTCCCACAGCACCGCGGGGATCGCGCCGCCCATGGCCGCCGCCAGCTGCTCGCCGCCCGGCAGCCCGGGCGCAAAGCCCGCCGGCCCATGCGTATTCTTCGCCACCACCACGTTGCGCGGCAGCGGATTGTACTTCGCGTCCTGATAGGGGTTGCGATAGCTTATGATCATCACGTTGGCGGTGGCGTTCTTGGCCAGCGCATTGTCGGTGATGAACACGCCGTCATTGGCCATCACCAGCACGCCCGTCCCCTTGGGCACCTGCGCGACGATATTGCCCTTCGGCGCGAAGTTCGGCGTGTCGTTGTCGACCACCGTATTGCCATAGACGCGCACGTCACCCCCGTTGCCGCGCGGCAGATTGGGCAGGTCGAACACCAGGATGCCGCCGGTGTTGCGCGCGGCCGTATTGCCATAGACATCCGCGTGGCGGCTGTTCTCGATCTCGATCCCCGCAACATTCTGCTCGACGACCGAGTTGCGGACGATGATGCCCTCGCTCTGGCCGACATAGATGCCGGCATCGGATGCGCCGCGCACGATGCCGCCGTCCACCAGCACGCTTTTGCTCTCGACCGGGTAGATGCCATAGGCGCCGTTGGTCGCTTTGGGCCCGCCGGTCCATTCGACGCGAATGTCCTTGTAGACGATGCGGTCCGCGCCCTTCGATTTGATGCCGTCGCCCTTGCTGTCCTCGATCGCGAAGCCGCGCAGCACCACATCGTCGGACGTGACGAGCAGGCCCTCGCCGGCGCCCTGCTGGCCTTTGAAGCTAAGCACCGTCTTGTCCGGCCCCGCGCCGCGCACGGTGACGCCGTTCACGTCCAGGCTGAGGCCATCGGTCAGGTCGTAGCGCCCGGCGGCAATCGCCACCACGTCGCCCGGTTTCGCGTCGAGCAGCGCTTCCTGCAGCGCCTCCTGCACATTGCCGCCGGGGCTCACCGTGATGGTGCGGGCGGCGGCCGGCGTCGCGGCAAGCGCGATCAGCATGGCGGTCGCGGCGAAATGGCGCATCCGACTCTCCCCTATATCTTTTGAGGGGAGCATAGCGCGACTTACAGCGGTGTAAATTGGCCGCGGATCAGGCCGCTTCTGCGGCGAACGCGTCCTCTGCCTGTGCCAGCGCACGCGGGTCATCGACGTCGAGCCACCACGAATCGCCCACGTCGATGACGCGCGCATCGCCGGTCGCCGCCAGCGTCTCGACGCCGGCCGAGATCGATCCCGATCCGCCATCCGCGATCGAGCGGCGCAGCGCGGCATGGAAGCGGCCGTCGACGGCAAAAACGCCGCAGTCGAACGCGTCATAGTCGGGCAGGTGCTTGCCGATCGCCACGATCCGGTCGCCCTCGGTTCGCACGCGGGTCACGTCGTCCATGTCGACCAGCGGATTGTCGAGCCGCCGGTCGATCGCCAGCGTCAGCGCGGCGGGCGGCGCCGCAATGGTGTGGGCGACGATGGCGGGATCGAACAGGTGATCCGCCATCATCAGCAGATGCGGGGCGGGGCCGAGCACGTCGGCGCCGGTCAGCACCGAATGCCCGTTTGCCAGGCTCCAGTCCGCGGTCTCCACGCAGCGGATGCCCGGATCAAGCCGGTTGAGAAAGGCGCGCAGCCGATCGCCCTCGTGGCCCGTCACCACGACGAAGCCAGTCGCCCCGCCGGCCCGCGCCGCCGCGATGACACGCGCGATCAGCGGCGTGCCGGCGACCAGCGTCAGCGGCTTGGACGGGGAAACCGCGCGCAGCCGGCTACCGAAGCCGGCTGCGACGATCAGGGCCTGCATGGCGGCGCGCTCCGACCGGTCGGTCGCTTACTCCGCGGCGATCCGCGCGTCGGCGTGGATGAATTCGTCGGTCATCTGCGCGGCGACGTCGTCGGTGAACTGCTCCGGCGGGTGCTTGCAGAAGAACGAGGACGGGCCGGTCAGCGCACCGGCGGTGCCGCGCTCCAGCGCCACCTTCACGCAGCGGATCGCATCGACCACGACCGCTGCCGAATTCGGCGAATCCTCCACCGACAGGCGAAGCTCGAGGTTCATCGGCACGTCACCGAACAGATTGCCCTCGAGGCGCAGGAAGCACAGCTTGTTGTCGTGCAGCCACGGAATGTAGTCCGATGGGCCGACGTGGATGTTCTCGTCCGCCAGGCGCTCGGCGAGCACGGCCTGAACGGCTTCGGTCTTCGATTCCTTCTTGCTCGACAGGCGGTTGCGGTCGAGCATGTTCATGAAGTCGGTGTTGCCGCCCGTGTTCAGCTGGTATGTGTGATCGATCGTCACGCCGCGCTGACGGAACAGGTTGGAAAGCACGCGGTGCACGATCGTCGCGCCGACCTGTGCCTTCACGTCGTCGCCGATGATCGGCAGGCCGGCGTCGGCGAACTTCTTTTCCCACTCGGGGCGGCTGGCGATGAACACCGGCATGCAGTTGACGACGCCAACGCCTGCCTCAAGCGCGCATTCCATGTAGAATTCGGTCGCTTCCTGGCTGCCGACCGGCAGGAAGTTGACCAGGATCTCCGCGCCCGATGCCTTCAGCTCGGCGACGATCTCGGCCTTGGATGCATCGCGCGTATCGTCGATCTCGAAGCCGCGGTCGTTGGCTGCCGACAGCATGTGCGTGGCAACGCCGTCCAGCTTCGCGCCCATCTTCACGATCGTGCCCGTGTCCGGCACGTCCGCGTGGAACACCTTGGTGCAGTTCGGCTTGGCGAAGATCGCCTTGCCCAGGTCCTGGCCGACCTTGCGCGAATCGACGTCGAACGCGGCCACGAACTCGAGATCGGACACGCGATAGCCGCCGATCTCCTCGTGGATCAGGCCGTGCGCGGTGTTGCTGGCGGCATAGTGATACTTGCCCTGCACCAGGCTCGACGCGCAATTGCCGACGCCAATTACCGCAACTTTAATCGTCGCCATCTTTTTCTGATTCCTAAAACGCCGGTTCCCCCCGGCGAAGACAAAAGGATTGCAGCGTCGTGACAGATGCGCGACGCCTGTCAAGCGACGCGTGCCGGTGCTAGGGGCGGTGCAAGGGGACGCGAAAAGTGGCGACGATCGAATTGCGACCAACTGTGACGGGAAAGCCTCGCGAATTGCAGGGTTTTCTCAACCGAACTGTCTATCATCCGGCGGCGCGCCGACTGGCAATGATGCTGGTTCCGACGCCGGTTACACCGAACATGGTGTCCGTTTTCGGGGCCGCGATGGTGGTCACCGCGGGCATTCTCTACGCTTGGGTCGGCACGCCGCTGGCGATCGCGGTCGGCTTCGCGCTGCACCTGCTGTGGCACGTCGTCGATGGCGCCGACGGGGATCTTGCGCGCATGAGCGGGCGGGCCAGCCCGCGCGGCGAAGTCGTTGACGGGATGTGTGATTATCTCGGCCACACCGTGCTTTACCTGATGCTGGCAAGCGCGCTGGACGACAGCATCGGCGCGGTCGCCTGGGTGCTTGCGGTCTCGGCCGGCGTGTCACGCGCCGTTCAGTCCGTCTTCGCCGAAAGCTCGCGCCGCACCTATCAATGGTGGGCCTATGGCGTGCCGTGGATCCAGCAGAACAAGAACGCTGCCAGCGGTGCCGGCGGCGCGCTCGCCAGGCTCTATCTTGCGGCAGCCAGCCTCCTGAACGGGGCGACTGCCCGCGTGAACACGCTCGTCGCCAGCGCGGAGGTCGATCCGGCGGAGCGGCAGCGGATTGCGCGGCTGGCGCGCGAATCGGGGCCGGGCTTTCTCGCCATCCCGGCAGTGCTCGGCGCCAACCCGCGCACGATCATGCTCGGCGTCAGCATGCTCGCCGGCAGCCCCTTGTGGTTCTTCATCGTGGAGGCAACGATACTCAACGTCGTCCTGGTCGCCGGCGTGCTGCGCCAGCACGCGCAGTGCCGCCGCCTCGTCGCTCTGATCGCGCGGGGGCATGACTGATGGCCGGCCTGTGGTTCGAGGAGTTCGAGGTCGGCCAGCGCTTCGTCCATGAAATCCGCCGCACCGTGCTGGAATCGGACAATATGCTGTTCTCGGCGCTCACCTATAATCCGGCCGCGCTGCACATCGATCACGCTTATGCCGCGACGACCGAGTTCGGAAAGCCGTTGATCAACTCGCTCTTTACGCTGGGTCTCGTCATCGGGCTCAGCGTGCAGGACACCACCTTCGGCACGACGATCGCCAATCTGGGCATGAGCGAGACGGTCTTCCCGAAGCCAGTCTTCGCCGGAGACACGATCCGGGTGGAGACGGAAGTGAAGGCGCTTCGGCCCTCGGCATCCCGGCCGGGGCAGGGGATCGTCACCTTCGAACATATCGGCCTCAACCAGCGCGACGAGATCGTCTGCCGCACCACGCGCGCCGCGCTGATGATGGCCAGGCCCGCCTGAGGGGAACAGGATATGGCGACGCTCGTTTCGTCGTCGAAACGGGAGAAGATCATGATTCGTCTGACGGTTGCTGCTGGCCTTGGCGCCTGTGCGCTCGCGCTCGCCGGGTGCAATGAAGACAAGCTGGAAACGGGCTCGCCGCTGCCGGGCGCGCCAAGCGCGGTCGCGATGCTGCGCACCGCCGATGGGGCCGACGTCGGCCGCGCCACGGCGACGGACGCCGCCGGCGGGCTGCGCATCACCGTCGACGCAAAGGATCTGCCGGCCGGTACGCACGGCGCGCATGCTCACACGGTCGGCCGCTGTGACGCGCCCACATTCGAAACCGCGGGCCCGCATTGGAACCCGACCGGCATGAAGCACGGCACGATGAACCCGCAAGGCCCGCACTATGGCGACATGCCCAACATCATCATCGATTCGGGCGGCCGCGGCACCGTGGCCGCCATGATCCCGGGCGCCACGCTCGCAGGTTTGCTCGATGCGGATGGGGCGGCCTTCGTGATCCACGCCGGGCCGGACGATCTGAAGACCGATCCGTCTGGCAACAGCGGCGGCCGCATCGCCTGCGGCGTGTTCCAGCCGTCCTGACATGAAAAAGGCGGGCGCCTCGGCACCCGCCTTCTTGTCTCGCGGGATGGCCGCTCAGTCCTGGCGGTTCAGTCGAACGCCGTAGAGTTCCATCCGGTGGTCGACCAGGCGGAAGCCCAGCCGCTCGGCGATCTGTTTCTGCAGCAGTTCCAGCTCGGGATCGACGAATTCGATCACGCGCCCGCTCTCCACATCGATCAGATGATCGTGATGCGCCTCGGGCGAGGGTTCGTAGCGCGCGCGGCCATCGCCGAAATCGTGGCGGTCGAGGATGCCGGCCTCTTCGAACAGTCGCACCGTGCGATAGACGGTCGCGATCGAGATCCCCGGATCGACGGCAGAGGCGCGCTCATACACCTTCTCCACGTCGGGATGATCGTCCGCCTCGGATAGAACGCGTGCGATCACGCGGCGCTGTTCGGTGATGCGCAGGCCCTTTTCCTGGCAGAGGGCTTCGAGGTCGATCTTTCGTGGCATGGTATCTCATGTAGTGCGGAGTGCGCGCAGCGAAAAGCGCGAGCGACTCGCAGGATGGTCAGTCTAGCGAAAGCGCGTAGCTGTGGGCGTCGAATGTCTGCCCGGTTCGCCCGCGATAGTAATCGCGCCGCTCCCCGGTCTTGCCGAAGCCCTGTGCCTCATACAGCGCGATGGCGCCATTGCCGGCGCGCACCTCCAGGTGGATGCGCTTGACGCCGCGCCCGCGCGATTCTGCCAGCACGCTGCGCAGCAGGGCCGCGCCGATGCCGCGCCGGCGAAACCGCGGGGAGGTGGCGAGCAGCAGCAACTCGGCCTCGTCGAGAATCGCACGCGCCAGGGCAAAGCCGGCGATCTCGCCGTCGACGCGGGCCAACGTCAGCCACACCCCCGGCATGCCCAGGATGCCCAGGCACTGGCTGCGCGTCCATGCCTCGCCGAAGCGCGGTTCGAACGCCTCCGCCATGACGCTTTCCACCGCGTCGATGTCGGCCGCGGTGCCGCTCAGCAGCTCGACCATGCGGAGGCTCGTCGCGTTCATGCCGGCACCTTCGCGTCCGGTGCCCGGCCGTAGATCGGGCTCGGCGGCAGCGACGCGAGTTCGGCGGGCAGCAGGTGCGCGTCGGCGGCATTGGGTAAAACGTCGTGCATCACTGCACGTTCATCGACCGCGGTGAGCCAACGCACACCATTGCCGACCGCGGGGCGACCATTGAGCGCCATCATCGCCACGTTTGGGCGCAGCGAAACCAGCGTATCTTCCGGTGTCAGCGGCGAGGCGCGGTATCCTTGCATGAACACCTCACCGTGCCCGCCCTCCAGCACGACGGCAAGCCGCTCCCGCAGCCCGCGCGCAAAAGCCGCCGCGGCAACGATCGCGGTGGAGGAATAACCATGCACCGGAACGCCCCAACCAAGCCCCAGCCCACGCGCGGCCGCGATCCCGACGCGAATACCGGTGAAGCTGCCGGGGCCAACGTCGACCAGGATCGCTTCTGCGCATCCGCCATCGGGCAGTTCGGCGATCATCGGCACCAGCCGCTCGGCATGGCCCCGGCCGACCACTTCATGCCGCGAAGCGACGACCGCGCCGTCTTCAATCAGCGCGACGGAGCAGGCGGCGGTGGCCGTATCGATAACGAGCGTGCGAGGCATCGCGCCCTTTCACCCGCCGCGCGCGGCGGCTCAACCCCGATCAGGCGAGCCGGTTGAACTTTTCGAACGCGGGGCGCGGGCTACGCTCGAAGATCGACGACGGATCGCCATGGCCAAGCGTTGAGATGAAGTTCGTCCGTACCCCCGGCTGGTCGGCGAAGAAGGCCTTGTCCACCTCGCCGGCATCGAAGCCGCTCATCGGCCCGGTGTCGAGGCCAAGCGCCCGCGCTGCCAGGATGAAATAGCCGCCCTGAAGCGACGAGTTGCGGAACGCCGATGCCTCGCGCAGCTCCGCATTGCCGTCGAACCAGCTCTTGGCGTCGGTATGCGGGAAAAGCTCGGGCAGATATTCGTGGAAGTTCACATCCATGCCGATCACCACCGACACTGGCGCCTTGCGGATCTTGTCGGCGTTGCTGTCGCTGGCGCAGGCGGCGAGCTTCTCCTTCGCCTCCGGCGTCACGCACCAGACGAGCCGTGCGGGAAGCTGGTTCGCGCTGGTCGGTCCCATCTTCATCAGGTCCCAGATCGCGTGCAGCTCGTCCTCGGTGACTCGCTCGTCAGTGAAGCCATTGTAGGTCCGCGCCGTGCGGAACAGCTGGTCGAGCGCGGCATCATCGAGGCGAGCGGACATCGGGAACTCCGTCATGGATCAGTAAAGAAGGACTAACCACATTCACACTCCCGCCGTCGCGAGGAGGCGGGAAGCGCAGCGGCCGGTCAGACCGCGCGAACCTCGGTCACTTCCGGCACGTAATAACGCAGCAACTGCTCGATGCCGTTCTTCAGCGTGGCGGTGGACGAGGGGCAGCCGGCGCATGCACCCTGCATCCGCAGATACACCTTACCCTTGTCGAACCCGCGATAGATGATGTCGCCGCCGTCGTTCGCGACGGCCGGGCGCACGCGCGTCTCGATCAGGTCCTTGATCTGCTCCACGATCTCCGCGTCGGCAGGATCGTCCGTGAACGCTTCCTCTGCCGCCGGCACGGAGAAACCGGCGCCGCCGCTGCGGAACAGCGGCATCTGAGCGGTGAAATGATCCATCACGATGCCGAGCACGTCCGCCTTCACGTCGCGCCACTCGGCGCCCGGCGCGATCGTCACCGAGATGAAGTCACGGCCGAAGAACACGCCCGTCACGTCGCCCAGATCGAACAGCGCCGTCGCCAGCGGGGAGGCTTCGGCTTCCTCCGGCGTCGCGAAGTCGCGCGTCCCCGCCTCCATCACGATGCGGCCCGGCAGGAACTTCAGCGTCGCCGGATTGGGGGTCGGTTCGGTTTCGATCAGCATGATCGCCATGTGGCGTGCGCGGGCAGGGGGATCAAGCGCCGTGCCGGAAAGGATTGGTTTCCGTTCGCACAGGTCGGCTGTCGCCGCTAGCATGGCACGCGATGACGGAACGTATCACTCCCGCCTTGGCGCGCCGTATCGCGCTGGCGGCACAAGGGTTCGGGGCGGCGCGGCCGGCGCGCGTCACCGGGGCTCATCTTCGCCGAACACTGGATCGCGTGGCGCTGCATCAGATCGACAGCGTGAACGTGCTCGCCCGCGCGCATTACATGCCCGCCTTCTCGCGGCTCGGTTCCTACGATACGACGCTGCTCGATCGCGCCGCCTGGGGCACGCGCGGCCAGCGGCGGATGTTCGAATATTGGGCGCACGAAGCCTCGCTCCTGCCCCTCGATCTCCACCCGCTTCTGCGCTGGCGGATGGACCGGGCGGATCGCGGCATGATGCGCTCCGCCGGCATGCGCGCCTTCGCGGGGGAGCGCCGGGGCGAGGCGATGGCCCTCCTTCACCGCATCCGCACCGAAGGCCCGCTGGCGGCGTCGGACATTGAATCGAGCCGTACCGGCTGGTGGATGTGGAGCGATGCGAAGCTCGCGCTCGAGTGGCTGTTCTACGCCGGCCACGTCACCACCGCGACGCGTCGACGCGGCTTCGAGCGGGTCTATGACGTGCCTGAACGGGTGATCCCGCGCGCCATTCTCGACCTGCCGACGCCGGATGAGGCGACCGCCCATGCCGCGCTGGTGGAGCGCGCCGCCCGCGCGCTGGGCGTGGCCACCGCGACCGAGCTACGCGACTATTTCCGCCTGAGCCCTGCCGACAATGCCGCCGCCATCGCCCGGCTGGTGGAGGAGGGGGTGCTCCGCCCCGTCACCATCCCGGGCTGGCCCAAGGCTTATATCCACCATCAGGCACGCCGCCCGCGCCGCATCACCGGCCAGGCGCTGCTTGCACCGTTCGATCCGCTGATCTGGGAACGCAACCGAACGCAGCGACTGTTCGGCTTCAGCTATCGCATCGAGATCTACGTCCCGGCGGCGAAGCGTCGCTACGGCTATTACGTGCTGCCCTTCCTGCTCGACGGACAGCTGGTCGCGCGGGTCGACCTGAAGGCGGATCGTCAGCGCCGGCGCCTGCAGGTGCAATCCTGCCATCTCGAGCCCGGCGCACCGCTGGACACGTCGGAGCGGCTCGGCGCCGAGCTGGAGCTGATGGCCGGCTGGCTCGGCCTCGATTCGGTGATCAGCCGCCCGCAGCCTTGATCAGCCCGGCGGTCAGACGTCCAGCTGCTTCACCGCCGCATTCCACGACGCAATATTGTCGCGCGCCTCCTGCACGAAGGCCGATCGGCGGACGAAGCCGAGGAAGAAGTCAGCGATCCACTTGCCCGGGTTGCGCAGCGGGCGTGCGAACTGGATCAGCAGCACCACGCGGGTACCGCTCGTCTCGTTCCACACCTCGTGATCATAAGTGTCGTCGAACACCAGGGTCTCGCCTTCGGACCAGCGTACGAAGCGGTTGTCGACGCGCATCCGAACGTCGCCGTCGCGCGGGACGATCAGGCCGAGGTGGCAAGTGATCAGCCCCTTGGTGACGCCGCGATGTGCGGGGATGTGTGTTCCGGGCGCCAGAATGGAGAAGAAGGCGCTGTTGAGCCCGGGGATCTGCTCAACCAGCGCCGTCGTCCTCGGGCACCGCACCGCATTCTCGTCGATGCGATAACTGTATCCCCACAGGAAGAACGATCTCCACATATTGATCCTGGCAATCGAGCGATGGTCCGGAGAGATCGTCGCCAGGCTGGGGCTGGCGTCGCCCTGCAACGCGACGGCGACGGCCTCATCACGGATCGTCTGCCAGTTGTCGCGCAGCAACTGGGTCCAGGCGAAGTTGCGCACGTCCAGCACGGGATCGTTCGGCACCAGCGAGGATGAGGCGATCATGCGATCGAACAGGCCGCGCAAATGCTTGCCGATCCGTATGATCAGCGGACGCCCCGGTTCTACGCGAAGCTCGGGATCAGGCATGGCGGCGCGCGGAGCAGAGGCGGCCGGCATCACGATCGTCCCGCCGGGGCCGAATTCCTGCCGCATTTCCCGCCGGTTCTCCCTGGTCGTTCTCACGTTCCTGGCCCGTCTCGCCTGCGGCCCGGGCGGCCGTCTGCTGGGATATGGGTGCTAGGCGCGATTCGAGACGGAAAGATGGCGATTACTGGGTGATCGAAAGATCGTCGCTGGGGTGTGGCGGCGCATCGCGCGGGCAGGTAGAAGGGCGGCATGATCGCAATTCTGCGCGCGTTCGCTGCGCCGCTCGCTCTTCTCTCCCTCCTCGGCTCGGCTGCCGTTCCCGCCATCGGCCAGCAGGCGGCGCGGACAGCGGCGGTCAAAGCGGCGTCGGTTCCGCCCGCCACTCCGGCAGCGCCCTCGACGATCGTCGACCCCGTCTCGATCCAGGTCGATACGTCGCCGTGGCTGTTCAAGGGATCGGACATCCCGCCCGACCCGGCGTGGAACTTCGGCACGCTTCCCAATGGCCTGCGCTACGCCGTCCGTCGTAACGGCGTGCCGCCGGGCCAGGTGGCGGTTCGCGTGCGGATCGACGCCGGCTCGCTGAACGAGACGGATGACGAGCGCGGCTACGCCCACCTCATCGAGCATCTGTCGTTCCGCGGGTCGCGCTACGTGCCGGATGGCGAGGCGAAACGTGTGTGGCAGCGCTTCGGCGCCACCTTCGGATCGGATTCGAACGCGCAGACGACGCCCACCCAGACCGTTTACAAGCTCGACCTGCCGGCCGCGACCGAGGCGAACCTCGACGAGAGCCTGAAGATCTTCGCGGGCATGATGTCCGAACCCGGCATCAACGATCAGGGCCTTGCTGCCGAGCGCCCGGCCGTGCTGGCCGAGCAGCGCGAGGCGCCGGGTCCGCAGGTCCGACTGGCCGACGCGCGCAACTCCCTGTTCTTCGCCGGCCAGCCACTCGCGGATCGCTCGCCGATCGGCAACGTCAAGACGCTTGAGGCGGCGACGGCCGCGAGCGTAAAGGCGTTCCACCAGCGCTGGTACCGCCCCTCCAAGGCGGTGGTGATCATTTCCGGAGACATCGATCCGGCGGTGTCCGCGCGCCTCATCGTCAAGAATTTCGGCGGATGGCAGGGCGTCGGACCGGAGCCCGCAGATCCCGATTTCGGGAAGCCCGATCCCAAGTCGGCACCGACGGCGACCATCGTCGAACCGTCGCTGCCGCCGCTCGTCGTCTCGGCGGTGCTTCGCCCGTGGATCTATCGCGACGACACGGTCATCTTCAATCAGAAGCGGCTGGTCGATCTGATCGCGATGCGCGTGATCAACCGCCGCCTCGAAACCCGCGCCCGCGCCGGGGGCAGCTTCCTTCAGGCAAGCGTCAGCCTGGAAGACGTGGCGCGCTCCGCCAACGGCACTTTCACGAGCATCCTGCCGATCGGTGACGACTGGGAAGCCGCGGTGAAGGAAGTGCGCGCCGTAATTGCCGACGCCATGGTTACGCCTCCGACGCAGGCGGAGGTGGATCGCGAGGTGGCCGAGTTCGACGGCGCCATGCGCAACGATGTCGAAACCGCCCGGGTCGAGGCCGGTGCGAAGCAGGCCGAGGACATGGTCCAGGCGCTCGACATTCGCGAAACCGTAGCAGGGCCGCAGGAATCCTACCGCATCTTCCTGGAGGCGCGCCAGAAGGGGATGTTCTCGCCCGCCGCCGTGCTCGAATCCACCCAGCGCGTGTTCAAGGGCGATGCGGAGCATGCCCTGCTCAACACTCGCGTTGCCGATCCCGGCGCCGCGGCGAAGCTGGCCGCAGCATTGACCGCTGACGTGTCGAAGCTTGCCGGTCAGCGGGCGCGACAGAATGCCGTTAACTTCAAGGACCTGCCGAAGCTCGGAAAGCCCGGCACGGTAACCTCGCGCGAATCCATCGCCGACCCAGGCGTCGAGAAGATCGTCTTCTCGAATGGCGTGCGGATGCTGATGTATGCGAACAGCTCGGAGACTGGCCGGGTGTACCTGCGCGTGCGCTTCGGTCGCGGCTATGCCGCCCTGCCGGCGGACAAGCCGAGCAGCGCCTGGGCGGCGGATGCCGCGCTGGTGCAAAGCGGTATCGGCAAGTGGAACCAGGGCGATCTCGACGCGCTCACCACCGGCCGGCGCATGGGTCTCGATTTCGACGTCACCGACGACGCTTTCACCATGAATGCGCAGACGACGCCGGGCGACTATGCCGACAATCTCGCGCTGATGGCGGCGAAGCTCGCCGCACCGCGCTGGGATCCGGCACCTGTGCTGCGCGCCAAGGCTGGGGCGCTCGCAGGCTACGCGGGCTTCGATTCCTCGCCCGACGGCGTCCTGTCGCGGGATCTGGAGCGCAAGCTGCGCGATGGTGACACGCGCTGGGGCCCGCCGACGCGTGCCGAAATCGAGGCGCTGACGCCCGAGAACTTCCGCGCCACCTGGGAGCCTCTGCTCGCCACTGGCCCGATCGAAGTCGACGTGTTCGGTGACGTGAAGCCGGAAGAAGCCATTGCCGCCGTCGCACGCACCTTCGGCGCGCTCAAGCCGCGCACCGAAGCGCCGGTGGTGGCGCCCGGCGCTGCCTTCCCGGCGCATGTCGATCGTCCGGTCGTGCTGACCCATGAAGGCGCCGACACCCAGGCCGCCGCGGTCATTGCCTGGCCGACGGGGGGGGGCACCGACGGAATCGCCGAAAGCCGTCGCCTCGATATCCTCGCGGCGATCTTCGGTGACCGGCTGTTTGATCGCCTGCGTTCGGTCGCCGGCGCCAGCTACAGCCCCAGCGCGGTGAGCCAGTGGCCGCTCGGCCTTCAGTCCGGCGGCCGCTTCATCGCCATCGGCCAGGTCGCGCCCGATAATGTCGAGCTGTTCTACAAGCTCAGCCGGGAGATCGCAGCCGAACTGGTGGCAAAGCCGGTCGACGAGGACGAGCTGCGCCGCGCGATCGGACCCATGATGCAGTATCTCGCCCGCGCATCGTCCGGGAACCAGTTCTGGCTGATCCAGACGAGCGGCGGCACCTATGACGACAAGCGCCTCGCTGGCGCACGCACCCTGGTGCAGGACTATATGTCGATCACGCCGGCAACGCTGCAGGCGACGGCCGCAAAGTATCTGCGGCCGGAAAAGGACTGGACGCTCGTGGTGCTGCCCAAGGCGGCAGTCAAGTAAGCCGGAGCGGGGCGGGGTGATCCCGCCCCGTCACGCGGCGCGGCTTAGAACAGCCGTCCGCCGTCCGGCACGGGCAGGCTCGGCGCCATCAGCACCACCTTGCCGTCCGCATCCGGAAAGCCGAGCGTCAGTACCTCGCTCATCATCGGCCCGATCTGGCGCGGCGGGAAGTTGACCACGGCGGCCACCTGCTTGCCGACCAGATCCTCAGCCGAATGGTTTTCGGTGATCTGTGCCGAGGACCGCTTGCGGCCGATCACCGGGCCGAAATCGATCGTCAGCTTCAACGCTGGCTTGCGCGCCTCCGGAAACGGCTCGGCCGCGACGACCGTGCCGACGCGGATGTCGACCTTCAGGAAATCGCCGAAGCTGATCGTCTCGGCGGCCGGCGCCGCGGCATCATGGTTGGCGTGCATCAGAAATCCGGGTTCTCATAATATTCCGGCGGCTCGATCCCGCTCATCCGCTCGGCCAGCAGCGGGCGGAAGCTGCGGCGGCTCTTGAACGCCGAATACCACGCCTTGGCATGGGTGTGGCTCGACCAGTCGATCCCACCCAGATAATCGGCGACCGAGATGTGCGCTGCGGCGGCAAGGTCTGCGAGGCTGATCGTCGCGCCCGCCATCCACTTGCGATGGTCCAGCAGGAAATCGATGTAATCGAGGTGGCCGATGGCGGATTTCATCGCCTCGCGCAGCCGCGCTGCATTGGGCGACTGGCGATGCACCAGCCGCTTCACCATCCGCTCTTCCAGCAGCGGCCCGCTGACATCGCGATAGAATTGCGAATCGAACCAGGTGACCAGCCGGCGGATTTCGGCGCGGTTCGCCGCCGATCCGTTGATCATCGCGGAGCGCTCGACCGTCTCTTCGAAATATTCGCAGATCGCCATCGAATCGATCAGCACGGTGCCGCGCTCACCATCCACCATCACCGGCGTTTGCGCAGCGGGGTTCAGGTCGACGAACTCGTCGCGGCGCGCCCATGGCATCTCGCGGATCAGTTCGTAGCCGACGTCCTTTTCGCCCAGCAGGATGCGCACCTTGCGCGTGAAGGGACACAAGGGGAATTGGTAAAGCTGCCACATAAGGACCAGTTAGGCGCAGCCGCGGCGCGGCGGAAGCCGCTTTGGCGATGGTTCGCCACCAGATGGCGCATAGCGGAACAGCGGGTTATGCCGGGCGCGAGAAGCGGACGCCTTGATCCGCACGAGGAGAGCCGATGACCTTTGAACAGATCCGATACACCATCGATGGCCCGGTCGCGACGATCACCCTCGCCCGGCCCGACAAGCTCAACGCCTACACCGCCATCATGGGCATCGAACTGGCCGCCGCGATCCGCCAGGCGGGTGAGGACAATGACGTCCGCGTGATCGTGCTGACCGGCGAGGGCCGGGGCTTTTGCGCCGGGGCCGACATTTCCGGGGGCGCGGACAGTTTCGGCAGCGGCGGGCCGAACTTTGCCGCGGCGGATCGCCCGCGCGAGGAAGGCGGCGGGTTCGTCGGCGCCCTGTTCGAAAGCACCAAGCCGACGATCGCCGCGATCAACGGCGCCGCGGTCGGTGTCGGCGCAACGTTGACCTTGCCGTGCGACATCCGCATCGCCGCCGACACGGCACGCTTCGGCTTCGTCTTCGCCCGCCGCGGGCTGGTGCCGGAGGCAGGCAGCGCCTGGTTCCTGCCGCAGATCGTCGGCCTGCCCCAGGCACTGCGCTGGTGCCTCTCGGGCGCGATCTTCAACGCTGACGAGGCGCTGAAGGGAGGACTCGTCAGCGAGGTCGTCCCTGCCGAGGCGCTGCTCGCCCGCGCGCATGAAATCGCCCGCGAGATCGCCGACAATACCGCGCCGGTCTCGATCGCGCTCACCCGCCAGATGCTGTGGCGTTTCGCCAGCGAGGCATCGCCCGCCGGC
Source organism: uncultured Stakelama sp. (assembly GCA_964390515.1). Taxonomy (GTDB): domain Bacteria; phylum Pseudomonadota; class Alphaproteobacteria; order Sphingomonadales; family Sphingomonadaceae; genus Sphingomonas. The sequence continues at coordinate 22,882 of CAYMIU010000004.1, read as the reverse complement.
GCGCTGAAGGTCGACGGCGGCTTCGCCATGGCGCTCGGCGCCGGGCCGGACGTGCGCGAAGGCGTCGCCGCCTTCCTCGAGAAGCGCGCACCCGCCTTTCCGGGGCGGATCGCGACCGACATGCCCGCCGGCTACCCTTGGTGGGATCGCTGATCCGTCAGCTCTTGTAGAGCGCGTCGAGCCGTTCGCCGTACACGTCCCTCAGGACGTGGCGGCGGATCTTCAGGCTCGGCGTCAGCTGTTCGTTCTCGATCGTGAACGGCGCGTCGGCGAGGATGAAGCGCCGCACCCGCTCGATCACCGAAAGCTCCTTGTTGGTCCGCTCCACCGCGTGGCTGATCGCGGCGCGATAGTCCGGATCCTCGGCAAGCGTTCGGAAATCGCACTTGCTGCCGGTGGCGGCGCAAAATTCCTGGGTCCATTCCGGATCGGGCACGATCACCGCCACCATGTGCGGCCGACGATCGCCGGCGATCATCGCCTGCATGATCTCGGGCTGAAGGGTCAGCATCCCCTCCACCTTCTGCGGGGCGATATTGTCGCCCTTGTCGTTGATGATCAGGTCCTTCTTGCGATCCGTGATCTTGAGCCGGCCCGCCTCGTCGAAAACGCCGATGTCGCCGGTATGCAGCCAGCCGTCGCGCAGCACGCGGGCGGATTCCGCCGGGTTGCGCCAATAGCCGTGCATGACCAGCTCGCCGCGCACCAGGATCTCGCCATCCTCGGCGATCTTCACCTCGGTATGGGGCAGGGGCGGGCCGACGCTGTCGACCGTCACCCCGGTCATCGGCCGATTGCACGAAATCACCGGCCCGGCCTCGGTCTGGCCGTAGCCCTGCAGGAAGGTGATGCCGAGCGACTGGAAGAACAGGCCCACTTCGGGGGTCAGCGGCGCGCCGCCGGATACCAGCGCCTTCATCCGCCCGCCGAAGCGCTTGGCGATCTTGGGCTTGAAGACAGTATCCACCATCAGCGCCTTCGGCCGGTCGATCAGCCGCAGCGTTCCCTCGGCGCGCTTCTCGCCGATGTCGAGCGCGGCGCCCAGCAGCCGCTGCGCCATGCCGCCCTGCTTGGCGATCCCCTTGCTGATCCGCGCGCGAAGCACCTCGAACAGGCGCGGTACGACGAACATGATCGTCGGCTGCGCCTCCTCCATGTTCGCCGCCAGCTTCTCCAGGCTTTCGGCATAATAGATCTGCCCGCCCATGCCGATCGGCAGGAACTGCCCGCCGGTATGTTCATAGGCGTGGCTGAGGGGCAGGAACGACAGGAACACTTCGTCGCCCCAGCCCAGGTCCTCGGAAATCACATCCGCGCAGCCGGCGATATTATGCAGGATCGCGCCATGGTGCTGCATCACGCCGCGCGGCGCACCGCCGGTCCCCGAGGTATAGATGATGCAGGCGGTGTCGGACCGGGCGAAGTTCGCTTGCGCCGCGATCAGCTCGGGCTCCGCCGGATGATCGTCGATCAGCCCCTGCCAGTGGCAGCTGCGCACGCCAAGCGGACGCGGGCGGAGGTGCTCGATCGCGATCACTGTCTCGATATGCGTGGTGCGCAGCACCGCTTTCAGCAGAACGTCGGCCAGCTTCTGCGTCGAGACGATGGCGGCGCGTGCGCCCGAATTCTCGATGATGTGGGCGTGATCGCGCTCGGTATTGGTGGTGTAGGTCGGCACGGTGATGCAGCCGGCCGCCATGATGGCGAGATCGCTGAGGCACCATTCGGGCCGGTTCTCGCTCACCAGCATCACCCGGTCGCCCGGCTGCAGCCCCTGCGCCTTCAGCGCCGTGGCAAGGCTCGCCACCTGCCGCGCCGCTTCGCCCCAGGTCGTCGGCTTCCATTCGCCGCTCTTCTTCGCCCACAGGAACGGCTCGTCGCGCTGCTCAGCGGCACGCGTGAAGAACATCGTGACGAGGTTCGGAAAATGTTCGAGCCTGCGCATCTCAATCCTCTCTGGGCCCCCCGCGAAGCCGTGCGCTTTCGCTTGCGCAGCTACTTCGGGAAGCTTCTTATGCTATTCGCGCGCCGCATTGCCGACGCCACGGGGATCGGCCGCGCCGACCCAGCCCGCCGGCGTCTTTTCAGCCGCATTGGCCTTCAGCCCCAGCCGGCCGACCGTCACCTTATGGCCCAACGCCTCCAGCGCCGGCTTCATCGCGGCAAGGCTGGTGTTCTGTTCCAGCACCACACCGTCGCGATTGAAGAAGACGAGGCCGAGGCCCAACGCCTCGCGCGCCGGCAGCTTCCAGTCGACATGGGCGATGATCGACTTCGCCACCTGCATGATGATCGTCTTTCCGCCCGCGGCGCCAACGGTGAACACAGGCGCCCCGCTCGCGTCATAGACGATCGTTGGCGCCATCGACGACAGCGGGCGCTTGCCCGGCTCCACCCGGTTCGCCACTGGCGCGCCGTCCTTTTCCGGCGCCAACGTGAAGTCCGTCAGCTCGTTGTTGAGCACGAAGCCGTTGGCGATCAGCTGGCTGCCGAACGGCCCCTCGATCGTGGAAGTCATGGTCGCGATATCGCCCGCGCGATCGACCGCGATGAAGTGCGTCGTGCTCGGCACTTCGCGCTGCTCGGCCGCGGTCCGGGGCTTGGCGCCTGGCGGCGTGCCGGCTTCGTAGGTGCCGAGTGCCCGCGTCTGCGAGATAAGGCCGGAACGCTCGGCGATATAGCCACGGTCGATCAGCCCGGCGACCGGCACCTCGACGAAATCGGGATCCCCCAGGTACTTTTCGCGATCGGCATAAGCGAGCTGCATCGCCTCGGCGATCAAATGCCAGCTTTCCGGCGAATCCTTCCCCAGCTTCCTGAGGTCGAACCGCTCCAGCATGCCCAGGATCTGCAGCACCGTCGTCGCCCCGGACGAGGGCGGGCCCATGCCGCACACCTTGTACGTGCGATAGGTGCTGCACACCGGCGCCCGTTCCTTTGCCTCGTAGGCGGCAAGGTCGGCAGCCGTCATCTTGCTCGGCGCAACCGAGGTGGTGGTCACTGCGCCGATGATCGCCCTGGCGTTCTCGCCCGTATAGAAAGCGTCCGGCCCTTCCTTGGCCAGCCGGCGCAGCAGCTTGCCGAGCGCCGGGTTCTTCACCGTCGCGCCTTCGACCAGCGGCTTTCCGTTCTGGCTGTAGAGCGCGGCGACTTGCGGGAAGCGCCCGCTGGCCGATCCGGTCCCCGTCGAAGCGCCGCCCTCAGGCCCGGCCACGGCCGTGCTGCCGCCGGCCCATAGCGGTGCGAGATTGGTGCTCGCTGCTGCCAGGGGACGCGTAACGCTATAGCCGTTCTCGGCCAGTCGGATGGCGGGCGCGAACAGCGCCTTCCACGGCAGCTTGCCCCATTTCTTCGTTGCCAGCGCCATCAGGCGAATGTTGCCGGGCACCCCGACGGACTTTCCGCCGGGGAAGGCCTGCAAATAGGGCAGAGGCTTACCGTCCGCGCCCACGAACAGGTCTGGCGTCGCGGCCATCGGAGCCTTCTCCCGCCCGTCGATCGTCTCCAGCGGGCCCGTCGCGCTCTGGTGGAGCAGGAAGCCGCCGCCACCGATGCCGCTCGACTGCGGCTCGACGACCGTCAGCGCCAGCATCATCGCCATGGCGGCATCGGCGGCGGATCCGCCGGCACGCAGGATTTCCTGCCCGGCGGCGGTCGCACGCGGGTCGGCAGAGGTAACCATGCCCTGTGCAAGGGCGGGAAGCGGGGTGATCAGCGCAGCAAGCGCCAGCAATTTCTTCATGCGGCGGGACCCTATCGGGGGCTTGCTGAACGTCAACCTAAGCCCGCTGCCTCGCTTACCGAACCAAAACCATCGCGTCGTAACAGCGCGGCCAGATCCTGGAGGATGCGCACCGGCAGGCCGGGTCCGGCATAGACCATCGCACTGTACAACTGCACCAGGCTCGCGCCGGCCCGGATCCGGGCATAAGCTTCCGCGCCGCTGTCGATCCCCCCGACAGCGATCAGCGGGATCGCGCCGCCGGTCGCGCTGCGGAAATCCGCCAGCCGCTGGCGGGCGAGCGGGGCGAGCGGCCGTCCTGACAGCCCGCCGGCTTCGCCGGCATGCGGCGATCCCAGTGGCGGGCGCGAGATGGTCGTGTTGCCGATGATCAGCGCGTCCAGCCGATGCTCGATCACCGCGCCTGCGATATCGTCGATCGCGCTCGGCTCCAGGTCCGGCGCAACCTTCAGGAACAGCGGCCGGTTGCCGGCCGCCACCCGCGTCGCGCTCAGCAGGTCGCGCAGCGCCGCGCCGTGCTGCAGGTCGCGCAGCCCCGGCGTGTTGGGCGAGCTGACGTTGATGGTCACGTAATCGGCGACCTGCGAAGCCGTCGCCACGCCCGCGACATAATCGGCCACTCGATCCTTGGCGTCCTTGTTCGCGCCGACGTTCAGGCCAAGCACGCCGCGCCGCTTGTCCGGGGCCGGCAGGCGCGTGATCGCCGCGGCCAGGCCGCCGTTGTTGAAGCCCATGCGGTTGATGACCGCATGTTCCGGCACCAGGCGGAACAATCGTGGCTTGGGATTGCCCGGCTGGGGCAGGGGGGTCAGCGTCCCCACCTCGACCGCGCCGAAGCCAAGCGCGTGCAGGCCGGTCACCGCTTCACCATCCTTGTCCACGCCGGCGGCAAGGCCCAGCGGGTTAGCGAAGTTTATTCCGGCGACGGTGGTCCGCAGGACCGGATCATCGACGGCCTTGCCGCCCGGCGCCCCGACGCGTCCCCAGGCGGCAAGACCGCGGATGGTCAGCCGGTGCGCGCGCTCGGCGTCAAGGGCGAACAGGGCGGTGCGAAATGGAAAGCTCATGGCTGCGCGCGGTGCCCGCAAAGCACCTGCCGAATCAAGCGTTCACCGCCGCCCGCGCGCCCGTTCATCACGATGTCGCATCCGTACAATACGCCGCCGCCGATCCGGGTTTTAAGCGTTGTGCGACCCGAAGAACCCCCATGGTGGGGGTTCTCCACTAAGGCTCGGCCGCTTCGGCGACCGAGCCGCTTTTCATCTCGCAATGATGCAGGTACCTTCGTCCCGTTGACGTAGGGCACGTTTCATGACGGATGTTACGTTGGACTATCGGGTTCCACCCAAAGACCTTCAGCCTTACGTCACGCTTTTCTATCATTTCCGCGCAAATGTGCCGATGTTCGAGGATGTCGAGCGCGCGGATCATGCGCAACTTCGCTTCCGGCTGTCGCCCGGCGCCGCCACCTATGATTTCCCGGATGGCTCGCGCCAGGATGCGCCGATGCTTCATGTCATCGGGCCGACGACCGGCGCGATTCGCACCCGGGCCGAAGGGCCGCTGCTGGTCGTCGGCATGGGGCTTCAGCCAGCCGGCTGGGCCGCGTTGCTCGGGCTCGACGCCTCGACGATGATCAACCGCGCGCTCGATGGCGTCGCGGCTTTCGGTTCGGCCATCGCAGATGCCGCCGATCAGATGCGCGCCGCGGCGGACGTCGATTCGCGCGTTGCCGTCGCCGCGTCCTTCGTCCGCCAGTCGCTCACCGCAGACGGTTCCCGCTCGCTCGCCTTCGCGCGCCAGGTCGATGCGTGGCTCGCTGGCAGCCCGTCCCCTGATCTCGATGAACTGGTCGCCGCGTCCGGGCTGTCGCGCCGGCAAGTGGAGCGGCGCTGCAACGTGCTCTACGGCGCCCCGCCCAAGGTGCTTGCCCGCAAGTACCGCGCGCTCCGCGCCGCCTCGGCGCTCAACAGCGGCAGCGCGACGCTCGACGAGCTTCTTGCCGAGGGCTTCTATGATCAGCCCCACCTCATCCGCGAGGTGAAGCGCTTCACTGGCATCACGCCGCGGAAGATGCGGGACGAGCCGGGCTTGCTCGCCCAGTTGACGATCAGCCAGCGCAACGCGCTTCACGGCCAGGTCCACCCGATCATCTCGGACACCTGAGCTGCACGCATCAAGGCGGTTGATTTCCGCGTCACGCACGCCCATCTGGCAATCAGATTGATTTAGTCCGATTTGAGAACCGCTCGCAATATGCGCCTGTCCAGCCTTGCCGATTATGCCGTCGTCATGATGACGGCAGCGGCGCGCCATTGCGGCGGGCTGGCGCGCGTCAATGCGACCAGCCTGGCGCAGGAGACGGGCGTGCCGCTGCCGACGGCGCAGAAGCTGGTGAGCCGGCTTTCCTCCGCCGGACTGATCGAAAGCACGCGCGGCACCGGCGGCGGATTTCGCCTGTCTCGGCCGCCGGCCACCATCACGCTGGCGGATATCATCGAGGCGGTGGAGGGGCCGATCGCACTCACCACCTGCGTCGATACCGCGCAGCATGATTGCGCGCTCGACGGCAACTGCCGCGTGAAGCCGCATTGGGCGGTGGTGAACAATGCGGTGCGCGGCGCGCTTGCCGGCATCACGCTGACCCAACTCGCCGGTACCAATCCGCTCGTCCCCCGCGCTGGCGAGGGACGCGCCATGACCGAAATGAAAGTGGACGCCTGACATGGCCACCAAGAACGCCGAGGCGCTCGCCGCGGTATCCAAGAAGTACGAATGGGGCTTCGCCACCGAGGTGGAGCAGGACTTCGCGCCCAAGGGGCTGAACGAGGACACCGTTCGCTACATTTCCGCCAAGAAGGGTGAGCCCGAGTGGATGCTCGACTGGCGGCTGAAGGCGTTCCGCAAGTGGCTGACGATGGAATCGCCGGATTGGGCGAAGCTCAACATCCCGCCGATCGATTATCAGGACGCCTATTATTACGCGGAGCCGAAGCAGAAGAAGACGATTGCGTCTTTGGACGAGCTCGATCCGGAAATTCGCCGCACCTATGAGAAGCTGGGCATCCCGATCGCGGAGCAGGAAGTGCTCGCCGGGGTCGAGGGCGCACGCAAGGTCGCGGTGGACGCGGTGTTCGACAGCGTTTCTGTCGCGACGACGTTCCGCAAGGAACTCGAGGCCGCCGGCGTCATCTTCCGCTCGATCAGCGAGGCGATCCGCGAATATCCGGATCTCGTAAAGAAGTGGCTCGGCAAGGTCGTGCCGCAGCATGACAATTACTTCGCGACGCTCAACAGCGCGGTCTTTTCCGACGGGACGTTCGTGTACATTCCGGAGGGCGTGCGCTGCCCGATGGAGCTCAGCACCTATTTCCGCATCAATGCCGAGAATACCGGCCAGTTCGAGCGCACGCTGATCGTCGCCGACAAGGGTGCTTACGTCTCGTACCTCGAGGGCTGCACCGCCCCGATGCGCGACGAGAACCAGCTTCACGCGGCGGTGGTCGAGCTGGTGGCGCTGGATGATGCCGAGATCAAATATTCGACGGTGCAGAACTGGTATCCGGGCGACGAGAATGGCGTCGGCGGCATCTACAATTTCGTCACCAAGCGCGCGCTGTGCCAGGGCAAGAACAGCAAGGTCAGCTGGACCCAGGTAGAGACCGGCAGCGCGGTGACGTGGAAGTATCCGAGCTGCGTGCTGCTGGGCGATGGCAGCGTGGGCGAGTTCTATTCCGTCGCGGTGACCAACAATCGCCAGCAGGCGGATACCGGCACCAAGATGATCCACCTGGGCAAGAACACCCGATCGACCATCGTGTCGAAGGGGATCAGCGCCGGTCGTTCGGACAACACCTATCGCGGGCTGGTGCGCGTCGCACCGACTGCGGAGGGCGTCCGCAACTTCACCCAGTGCGACAGCCTGCTGCTGGGCGACCAGTGCGGCGCGCATACCGTGCCGTATATCGAGGTGCGCAACCCGTCGGCGCAGATCGAGCATGAGGCGACCACGTCGAAGATCAGCGAGGACCAGTTGTTCTACGCAATGAGCCGCGGGCTGGATCAGGAAGCCGCCGTGGCGCTGATCGTCAACGGCTTCGCCCGCGAAGTGCTTCAGCAGCTGCCGATGGAGTTTGCCGTCGAGGCGCAGAAGCTGCTCGGCATCAGCCTTGAGGGCTCTGTGGGATGACGCCGACCGACGAGGCACGGCGCACCAACACCCCTCCCCTTCAGGGGAGGGGTCGGGGGTGGGGTCTCTCCGCGAATACGATCGCCGAGATCAGCGACCACGCCCGCAACATGCGCCGCAACCCCACCGAACCGGAGAAGCGGCTGTGGTGCCTCCTCTCCAACTCGAAGCTCGATGGCTTCAAGTTCCGCCGTCAGGCGGTAATAGGCCCGCACATCGCCGACTTCCTCTGCCCGGCTGCGAAGCTGGTGGTCGAGGTGGATGGCGATACGCACGAGCCGGAGGCGGATCGTCGTCGTGATGCTGCGCTGGCGGGCCACGGGCTGCGCGTGCTGCATGTCGGCAACGGCGATGTGATGACTAATATTGAGGGGGTGGCCGAAGCGATCCGTACTGCGCTGCACGCGTCGTCAGTTCGCGCGGATAGACCCCACCCCAACCCCTCCCCTGAAGGGGAGGGGCTTGAAGGATGACCATGCTTAGAATCGAAAACCTTCACGCCGAGATCGACGGCAAGCCGATCCTCAAGGGCCTCAGCCTCTCCGTGAACGCGGGTGAAATCCACGCGATCATGGGGCCGAACGGCGCGGGCAAGTCGACGCTCGGCTATGTGCTCGGCGGTCGTCCTGGTTATGAAGTGACTGAAGGCAGCGTCACCTTTGATGGCGTCGACCTGCTCGAGCTGGAGCCGCATGAGCGCGCCGCGGCAGGGCTGTTCCTCGGCTTCCAATATCCGGTCGAGATCCCGGGCGTGTCGAACGTCCAGTTCCTGCGCGAAAGCCTGAACGCGCAGCGCGCCGGCCGTGGTGAGAAGCCGCTGTCGGGCGGTGAGTTCCTGAAGCTGGCGCGGGCGCAGGCCGATGCACTCGGCCTCGACCAGGAGATGCTGAAGCGTCCGGTCAATGTCGGCTTCTCCGGCGGCGAGAAGAAGCGCAACGAGATGGTGCAGATGGGGATCATCGATCCCAAGTTCGCGATCCTCGACGAGACCGACAGCGGCCTCGACATCGACGCGCTGCGCATCGTGGGCGACGGCATCAACCGCATCATGCGCAAGCCGGAGAAGGCCGTGCTGCTGATCACCCACTATCAGCGCCTGCTCGATTACGTGAAGCCGGACTTCGTCCACGTCCTCGCCGATGGTCGCATCACCCGTTCGGGCGGCGCGGAGCTCGCGCATCAGCTCGAGCGTGAGGGCTATGCGGAGATCGCCGCGTGAGCGACGCCGTGCTTGATCTGCCCTCGGCCCGAGAAGAGGCGTGGCGCTGGGCCGACCTCGGCGGGCTGGCGGCGGCAGCGGCGCTGGCGCCGATTGGGGCGCCGGAGGCCGATTTCCTCGATCTGCCGGGCGCGAAGCTGCTGTTCGTTGACGGCGTCCTCGATGAGGGGCGCAGCGACCTTGATCGCGTGTCGATCGGCGCGCTTGCCGCGGACGATCACCCGCTTGGGCGTCGCGCAACCGGCACCGGCTGGTCGCTCCGCCTCGATGCGCAGGCAGCTGCCGATCCGGTGCAGATCGTCCATGTCGCCACTGGGCGGCAGAACCATGTGCCGGCCGAGATCATCCTCGCCGATGACGCGGCGGCGGAGGTGGTGGAGACGTTCGTCGGTGCCGGCTGGCAGAACCGCTTCACCCGCACGCGGCTCGGCAAGGGCGCGCGGCTGATGCGATCGGTGCGGCTGCTCCAGCCCGCCGGCTTCGTGTCGCTGCGCGAGGCGGCTGAGATCGGTGAGGCGGCGCTGGCGGGCAGGGCAGCCGGATCGACGCGCAGCTGACCATGGCGGGCGATGGCGCCTTTGCCGAATATGGCGGCGCGCTGCTGACCTCGGCCGATCAGAAGCAGGAATGTGCGGTGCGCGTGAACCATGCGCATCCTAATGGCTCGTCGCGCCAGGTGTGGCGTGCGGTGGCGGCGGATCGATCGCAGGTGAGCCTGGCGGCGGCGGTCGAGGTGGCGCGTCATGCGCAAAAGACTGATGGCGAGCAGAGCCTGCGCGGGCTGCTGCTCGATCGTACCGCGACGGTGAATCTGAAGCCTGAGCTGGAGATTTTCGCCGACGACGTGAAGTGCGCGCATGGCGCCACGGTCGGGGAGCTCGATGCGCGCGCGCTGTTCTACATGCAGACCCGCGGCATTCCGCGGGCGCGTGCGGAGGCGATCCTGACGCGGGCGTTCGTCGCCGACGCGCTGGAGCGGATCGGTGACGAGACGGTTCGCGCGGCGTTTGAGGCGGATGCCGACGCGTGGCTCGAGGCGGCGCTCGACTGATGGGCCCGCCACTCACCCCGTTCGTCCCGGGCGCAGCCGAGGGACAAATTGCAGGCGCATCGCTCGCTGCATGTTTCTCGGCGATACTCGGAACGTCCGGGGCGGGTGCCGGTCACGTCCGGGGCCTGTCCTACACGCCCCCCATCTGTCAGCGTTCCCCTATGTTCGCTTTAGTTCCAAAGTTGAGAAAAACGCGCCAGCGCCTCCACTTCCTCAACATTCGCGAGGTCGCATGACCGTTCTCGCCGCTGCCCGTCCGCTCGATGTTGTCGCAGATTTTCCCGCGATTCCCGAAGGTTGGGCCTATCTCGATACCGCCGCGACGGCGCAGAAGCCGCGTGCGGTGATCGATGCGATCACCCGCGGCTATGATACCACCTACGCCACGGTCCACCGCGGTGTGTACCAGCGCTCGGCGGACATGACGCTGGCCTATGAGGCCGCCCGTCGCCGCGTCGCCGGCTTCATCGGCGGCGAGGAAGGTGAGATCGTCTTCGTCCGCGGCGCGACGGAAGGGATCAACCTCGTCGCGCAATGCTGGGCGGGAACGCAGTTGAAGGCAGGCGACCGGATCCTGCTGTCCGCGCTGGAGCATCATTCCAACATCGTGCCGTGGCAGATGGTGGCGGAGCGCGTCGGCGCCGCGATTGATGTTGTGCCGCTGACCGAGGATCACCGCATCGACCTCGACGCGATGGCGGCGATGCTGACGCCGGCGCACAAGCTGGTCGCGCTGGGCCATGTGTCGAACGTGCTGGGATCGGTGCTCGACGTCAAGCGCGCGGCGGCGCTGGCGCATGGTGTCGGCGCGAAGATCCTGATCGACGGGTGCCAGGCGGTGCCGCGGCTGCCGGTCGATGTCGTTGACCTTGATTGCGACTTCTACGTCTTCTCCGCGCACAAGCTGTATGGGCCGACCGGGCTTGGCGTGTTGTGGGGCCGGGCGGAGCTGCTCGACGCGATGCCGCCCTATCAGGGGGGCGGGTCGATGATCGATCGCGTGACCGTCGCCAGGACGACCTATGCCCCGCCGCCGACGCGGTTCGAGGCGGGGACGCCGCATATCGTGGGTGCGCTCGGGCTTCATGCCGCGATCGATTATGTCGAGGGCATCGGGCTCGATCGGATCCATGCGCATGAGATGGCGCTGGTTCGCCAGACTCGCGAGGCGCTGTCGGCGATCAATTCGGTGCGGCTGTTCGGGCCGGAGGACAGCGCCGGGATCGTCTCCTTCGCGATCGAGGGGGTGCATCCGCATGACATCGGCACCATCTTGGACGAGGCGAAGGTCGCGATCCGCGCCGGCCATCATTGCGCCCAGCCGCTGATGGAGACGCTGGGCGTCGAGGCGACCGCCCGGGCGAGCTTCGGCGTCTATAACGGCCCGGCCGACGTCGAGGCGCTGGCCAGGGGCATCGAACGAGTGAGTCGGATTTTTGGATAGGGATTTTCGGATGAGCGAGCCGATCCGGGTCGAGGAAGTGGAAGCCGAAACGAAGCCGCCCCGCGCGCGCGTCGAGGATGCGGTGGAAACGCCTGCCGAGAGCGTCGCCGAGACGTTCGCCCGCAAGCGCGATTACCTCGAAGGCTTTCTGTCGCAAAAGCCCGAAGGGGATAAGGCGCATGAGCCTGGCGGCGCGCTGTACGAGGCCATCATCGATGCGCTGAAGGAGATCTACGATCCCGAGATCCCGGTGAACATCTATGAGCTTGGCCTCATCTACAATGTCGAGGTGACGGACGACGGCCACGCCGTTGTCACCATGACGCTGACGACGCCGCACTGCCCGGTCGCTGAATCCATGCCGGCCGAGGTCGAGCTTCGCGTCGGATCGGTGCCGGGCATCGCGATCGTCGACGTGAACCTTGTCTGGGATCCGCCGTGGGACCCCGCGAAAATGTCCGACGAGGCACGGCTTGAACTGGGAATGTTGTGATGGCGACGACCGTTCGTGAGCGCCCCGCGGCGCTGATCCTCACCGATACCGCGAAGGCTCGCATCGCCTCGCTGATGGCGAGTGCGCCGGAAGGCGCGATCGGCGTCAAGCTGTCGACCCCGCGGCGCGGCTGTTCGGGCCTCGCTTACTCCGTCGATTACGTGACGGAGGCCAAGCCATTCGACGAGAAGATCGAAACGGATGGCGGCACGCTCTTCGTCGATGGCGGCTCGATCCTGTATCTTATCGGGTCGACGATGGACTGGGTGGAGGACGATTTCACCGCCGGGTTCGTCTTCAACAATCCCAATGCGAAAGGCGCGTGCGGCTGCGGTGAGAGCTTCACCGTCTGATCCCGGTACGAAACGGTCCATTTGCAGTGCAGCATGAGGCGTGACTCTCGGGGATCACCCGTTAAGCTCGCCGGCCATGACAGGATCTGCTCCCGCCGCCCCCGCCGCTGATCGCTCACCACTGGCGGCGCGGATCGTCGACACGCTGATCCACCGCATCGGCAAGGATGAACGAGCGGCGCGCAAGCACGACTGGCTCGAAGCCACGATCCTGACGCTGCGTGACGAGATCATCGACAAGTGGATGGCCTCGACGCGCGAGGCGCATGCTGCGGGCGCTAAGCGGGTTTACTACCTCAGCCTCGAATTTCTCATCGGTCGCCTGCTGCGCGACGCGCTGCAGAACCTCGGCCGCAATGCGGAGGTGGGGAAAGCGCTAGCCTCGCTCGGCATCGACCTTGCCGAGATCGAGGAGATCGAGCCCGACGCCGCGCTCGGCAACGGTGGCCTTGGCCGGCTCGCCGCGTGCTTCATGGAGAGCCTGGCGACGCTGGACCTGCCCGCTTATGGCTACGGCATCCGCTATGTGAACGGCATGTTCCGCCAGCGCATCGACGACGGCTGGCAGGTCGAGCTCCCCGAAAACTGGCTCGCCCACGGCAATCCGTGGGAATTCGAGCGGCGTGAAAGCGCCTATTTCATCGGGTTCGGCGGCGAGGTGACCGGCAACGAAAGCGGCGTCACGCGCTGGAATCCCGCGGAAGGCGTCCAGGCAGTTGCCTATGACACCCCCGTCGTTGGCTGGCGCGGCAAGCGGGTGAATACCCTGCGCCTGTGGAGCGCACGGGCGCTGGACCCGATCCGGCTCGATGCCTTCAACGCCGGCGACCATATCGGCGCACTCGCCGGACAGGCGAGGGCGGAAAGCCTGGTACGGGTGCTGTACCCGGCGGACTCGAACCCATCGGGCCAGGAGCTTCGGCTGCGTCAGGAGTATTTCTTCTCCTCCGCCTCGATCCAGGACGTGGTCCGCCGCCACGTGCAATATTTCGGCGACATCAAAAGCCTGCCGGACAAGGCGGCAATCCAGCTCAACGACACGCACCCGGCGGTGGCGGTCGCCGAACTGATGCGGCTGCTGATCGATTTTCACCACCTTTCGTTCGACGAGGCGTGGGACATCTCGCAGCGCACCTTTGGCTACACCAACCACACGTTGCTGCCGGAGGCGCTGGAAAGCTGGCCGCTTCCGTTGTTCGAGCGGCTGCTGCCGCGGCACATGCAGATCGTTTACGCCGTCAACGCGAAGGTGCTGCGTGACGCGCGCCATCGCGCCGGCCTGAGTGACGAGGCGATCAGCGCGATCAGCCTGATCGACGAGGCGGGCGAGCGGCGCGTGCGGATGGCGAACCTCGCCTTCATGGGCAGCCACAGCGTCAACGGTGTCGCTGCGCTTCATACCACGTTGATGAAGCAGACGGTGTTCGCCGCCTTGCACCGGCTGTATCCCGATCGGATCAACAACAAGACCAACGGCATCACCCCGCGCCGGTGGCTGATGGAGTGCAATCCAGCGCTGACGGCGCTGATCCGCGATGCGATCGGCCCAGGCTTTTGTGACGACGCGGCTGAGCTCAAGGCGCTGGAATCTTTTGCGGAAGATGCATCGTTCCGGGAGCGTTTCGCCGAGGTCAAGCGTTCGAACAAGGTGGCACTCGCGGACTATATCAGGGGGAGTATCGGGCTGCGGCTGGATCCCGATGCGTTGTTCGACGTGCAGATCAAGCGTATCCACGAATATAAGCGCCAGCTGCTCAACATCATCGAGACGGTGGCGCTTTACGATCAGATCCGCAGTCATCCGGAGCGCGACTGGACGCCGCGGGTGAAGATCTTCGCCGGCAAGGCCGCGTCGAGCTATCACAATGCAAAACTCATCATCAAACTGGCCAATGATGTGGCGCGGCGGATCAACAACGATCCCTCCGTCGGGGGGCTGCTGAGGGTCGCTTTCCTCCCCAATTACAACGTCAGCCTTGCCGAGCGGATCATCCCGGCGGCTGACCTTTCCGAACAAATCTCCACTGCTGGGCTGGAAGCATCGGGCACCGGCAACATGAAGCTTGCGCTTAACGGTGCGCTGACGATCGGAACCCTTGATGGCGCCAACGTCGAGATCAAGGATCACGTGGGAGACGAGAACATCATCATCTTCGGCCTCACCGCGGATGAAGTCGCGGCCAAGCGCGCCGATGGCTATCGCCCGCGCGAGGTGATCGAAGCGAGCGCTGAGCTGAAGCAGGCCGTGAACGCGATCGCATCGGGCGTGTTCTCGCCCGACGATCCGGATCGCTTCAAGGGCCTGATGGACGGGCTCTACGACCATGACTGGTTCATGGTCGCCGCTGATTTCGACAGTTACGCGGCCGCCCAGCGCCAGGTGGATGCCCGGTGGTGCGATCAGGCCGGATGGCGCGGCGCGGCGATCCGTAATGTCGCGAACATGGGCTGGTTCTCGTCGGACCGCACGATCGCCGATTATGCGCGTAACATCTGGGGCGTGATGTGAAGCCGCCGCAGGGCGCAATCTCTGCCCTGCTGGCGGGCCGTCATGATGATCCGTTCTCGTTGCTTGGCCCGCACGCCGGGCCCGAGGGTACCTTCATTCGTGCGCTCGTGCCGGGCGCCGAGGCGCTGGAGGTGCACAGCTTCCCTGGCGACGTGCTCGGCTTGCTGACCTTGGTCGACGACCAGGGACTGTTCGAGGGCGAGGTGGCGGGCGATCCGCAGCCGGTGCGGTACCGCGCCAGCCGCGGCGATGTGGAATGGTGGATCACCGATCCCTACAGCTTCGGCCCGGTTCTCGGCCCCGTCGACGATCTGCTGATGGCGCAGGGCAATCACTTCCGCCTTCACGACAAGCTCGGCGCGCACCTGATCCGGCACGAAGGCGCAGATGGCGTGCACTTCGCGGTGTGGGCGCCCAACGCGCGGCGCGTTTCCGTTGTCGGCGATTTCAACGACTGGGACGGCCGCCGCCACATCATGCGCCGGCGCGGCGACGTGGGCGTGTGGGAAATCTTTATCCCCGACATTGGTGCCGGGCGCTGCTACAAATACGAGATCATCGGGCCCGACGGCGATCTGCAACCGCTGAAGGCTGATCCCTTCGCCTTCGCCTGTGAACTCCGCCCCAGCACCGCCTCGATCACTGCTGGCCCGCCGACCCACGTTTGGGGCGATCAGGATCACCAGGAGCATTGGAAGCGTACCGACCCGCGCCGGGTGCCGATCAGCATCTATGAGGTGCATGCCGGATCTTGGGACCGGGACGAGAACGGCTGGTTCCTGACCTGGGATGCGCTGGCCGAGCGGCTCATCCCCTATGTGGTGGAACTGGGCTTCACCCACATCGAGTTCCTGCCGATCTCGGAACACCCGTACGATCCGTCGTGGGGCTATCAGACAACGGGCCTCTACGCCCCGTCGGCGCGCTTCGGCGACGTCGAGGGCTTCGCCCGGTTCGTCGATGGCGCGCATCGTGCCGGCATCGGCGTCCTGCTCGATTGGGTGCCGGCGCATTTCCCGACGGATGCGCATGGCCTCGCCCGCTTCGATGGGACCGCGCTCTACGAGCATGAGGATCCCCGGCTCGGCTATCACCCGGACTGGAACACCGCGATCTACAATTTCGGTCGGCGCGAGGTGAGCGCCTTCCTCGTCAACAACGCGCTATTCTGGGCGGAGCGTTATCATATCGACGGGCTGCGCGTGGATGCGGTGGCCTCGATGCTGTACCGCGATTACAGCCGCAAGCCCGGTGAATGGATCCCCAACGCCGAAGGGGGGCGGGAGAATTGGGAAGCCGCCTCCTTCCTCCAGTCGATGAACAAGGCGGTTTACGGCGAGCACCCCGGCATCTTCACCGTCGCCGAGGAGTCGACCGCATGGCCGGGCGTAACTCACCCGGCCTATGACGGCGGGCTTGGATTCGGGTTCAAGTGGAACATGGGCTTCATGCACGACACGCTGAAGTACATGTCGCGCGAGCCGATCCATCGCCGCCATCACCACAAGGATATCACCTTCGGGCTCATGTACGCGTTCAGCGAGAATTACGTGCTGCCGCTGAGTCACGACGAGGTGGTTCACGGCAAGGGCTCGCTCCTGACCAAGATGTGTGGCGACGATTGGCAGCAGTTCGCCAACCTGCGTGCATATTATGCGATGATGTGGGGCTATCCCGGCAAGAAGCTGCTGTTCATGGGGCAGGAGTTCGCCCAGCGCCGCGAATGGAGCGAGGAGCGCGCGCTCGACTGGCATTTGCGGCACGCCACCGCGCATGAAGGGGTGCGCAAGCTCGTGCGTGATCTCAACAACCTCTACCGCGCACGGCCCGCGCTGCATGCGCGCGATTGCGAGCCCGAAGGCTTCGAATGGCTTGTCGCCGATGACTCTGAAAACTCGGTCTTCGTCTGGCTGCGCAAGGCGCCGGGCGCCGCGCCGGTCGCGGTCATCTGCAACATGACGCCGGTGGCCCGCGCGCCATATCGTCTCCCGCTGCCGCACGACGGGCGCTGGCGCGAGATCCTGAATTCCGACGCGCATGATTACTGGGGTTCGGGCCTCGGCAATCTCGGCGGCGTGGTGGCGAGTGGCGGCGAGGCAATGGTCACGCTGCCACCGCTCGCGACGATCATGCTCGAATTTGATCGATAACATCGAAGAACAAGAGGCGAGAGGATGGATCATCGTAAAGGACAGCCACTCGCCCGTGACGCGATGGCTTATGTACTCGCCGGCGGCCGCGGCAGCCGGTTGGCGGAGTTGACGGATACCCGCGCCAAGCCGGCGGTCTACTTTGGCGGCAAGAGCCGGATCATCGATTTCGCGCTGTCGAATGCGCTGAACTCCGGCATTCGCAGGATCGGCGTGGCCACCCAGTACAAGGCCCACTCGCTGATCCGGCACCTCCAGCGCGGGTGGAACTTCCTTCGTCCGGAACGCAACGAAAGCTTCGACGTGCTGCCCGCATCGCAGCGCATAAGCGAGTTTCAATGGTACGAAGGCACCGCTGACGCGGTGTACCAGAACATCGACATCATCGAGAGCTACGGGCCGGAATTCATGGTCGTGCTCGCGGGCGACCATATCTACAAAATGGATTACGAGCTGATGCTTCAGCAGCATTGCGACAGCGGTGCTGATGTTACGGTCGCGTGCCTCGAAGTGCCGCGGATGGAGGCGGTCGGCTTCGGCGTCATGCATGTCGATGAGACCGGGCGGATCATCGATTTCGTCGAGAAGCCTGCCGATCCGCCGGCGATGCCGGGCAAGCCCGACGTCGCTCTCGCCTCGATGGGTGTCTATGTCTTCAACACTTCGCTGCTGATCGATCAATTACAGCGCGATGCCGAGACCCCCGGCTCGAACCGCGATTTCGGCAGGGACATAATCCCGTGGCTGGTGAAGAACGGCAAGGCCGTCGCGCACGAGTTCAGCACCTCCTGCGTGCGCTCGTCCAACGAGGCGTCGTCCTATTGGCGCGATGTCGGCACGGTCGACGCTTATTGGGAAGCGAACATCGATCTCACCGATGTCGTTCCTGCGCTGGACCTCTACGACCGCTCCTGGCCGATCTCCACCTACTCAGAGCTCACACCTCCGGCGAAGTTCGTGCACGATATCGAGGGCAGGCGCGGGTCCGCCGTCGCAAGCCTCGTGTCGGGCGATTGCATCGTCTCGGGCTCCTCGGTGTTCAAGTCGCTGCTGTTCACCGGGGTCCGCACGCACAGCTATGCCATGCTGGATGAAGCTGTGGTGCTGCCCTACGTAAAGATCGGCCGCGGTGCGCGCCTGCGTAAGGTTGTGATCGATCGCGGCGTCGAAATCCCCGATGGCCTCGTGGTCGGCGATGATCCGGTGCTGGACGGGAAGCGCTTCCGCCGCACCGAGAATGGCGTGTGCCTGATCACGAAGCCGATGATCGATCGCTTGCGATGATCTCCCGCCGGTGCCGGTTCCGCTCGTGAAGGTCTTGTCGGTTGCCTCCGAGGCTTATCCGCTCGTGAAGACGGGCGGGCTGGCGGACGTGGTCGGCGCGCTGCCTGCCGCGCTGGCGCCGCACGGCGTTCAGACCACCACCTTCATCCCCGGTTACCCGCCGGCGCTGAAGGCGGTCGGCGGCCGCGCCATCCACAAATGGCGCGATCTGTTCGGCGGGGAGGCACGGCTGCTTCGCGGCCAGCTTGGCGAGCACCCGCTGATCGTGCTCGACGCCCCGCATCTCTTCGTTCGCGACGGCGGCCCTTACGGCGACGCCAGCGGCGCTGACTGGCCCGACAACTGGCGCCGCTTCGCCGCCTTCGCCCGCGCGGCGGCGGAGGTCGCGCGCGGCGGGGTGAGGGGCCTGTCGTTCGACATTCTTCACGCGCACGATTGGCAAGCCGCGCTCGCGCCGACGTACCTGCGCTACGCCGACGCGCCGGTGCGAACGGTGATGACGATCCACAACATCGCCTTCCAGGGGCGGTTCGATGCCGCGATTTTTCCGGAGCTGGGGCTGCCCGCTGCTGCCTGGGCGATCGACGGCGTGGAATATTATGGTGGCGTCGGCTTCCTGAAGGCGGGGCTTGAGGCCGCCGATGCGATCACCACCGTCAGTCCCACCTATGCCCGCGAGATCCTGCGGGCCGAATTCGGCATGGGGCTCGAAGGCTTGATGCGCGCGCGCGAAGACAAGATCCGCGGCATCGTCAACGGGATCGATCCCGCGGTGTGGAACCCGGCGAAGGACGTTGCGCTGCCGGCCTCCTACACCAGCCGCAACCTAACCCGCCGCGCCGCGAACAAGCGCGCCGTGGAGCGCATGTTCGGTCTGCAAACCGGCGAGGGGCCGATCTTCACCGTCGTCAGCCGGCTGACGTGGCAGAAGGGCATGGACGTTCTGGCCGACTGCCTCGACGAGCTGGTCGCCATGGGCGGCCGGTTGGCGCTGCTGGGATCGGGCGACACAGCGCTCGAGCGCGTGTTCCTAGAAGCGGCGGAGCGCCACAGCGGCACTATCGGCGTGCGCATCGGCTATGACGAACCCTTGTCGCACCTGCTTCAGGGCGGCGCCGATGCCATCCTGATCCCGTCGCGCTTCGAACCGTGCGGCCTGACCCAGCTCTACGGACTCGCCTATGGCTGCGTGCCGGTCGTCGCCCGCACAGGCGGGCTCGCCGATACGATCATCGACGCGAACACCGCGGCGCTCGGCGCGGGCGTCGCTACCGGCATCCAGTTCGATTCCGTGGATCGGGGCGCGCTTCTGTTCGCCATCCGCCGAGCGATCGATCTCTATGCTCAGCCCGAGGCTTGGCAATCGCTCCAGCGGCAGGGCATGAAGGCCCGGTTTTCTTGGGAAGCCAGCGGGGCAGCCTATGCCGCGCTGTATCGGGAACTGACCAGTTTATGATCCATGCGGTTGCGACGAGGCCCTTTGCGGACCAGAAGCCCGGCACGTCCGGGCTGCGCAAGAAGGTGAAGATCTTCCAGCAGCCGCATTATGCGGAAAACTTCATCCAGTCCGTGTTTGACGTCGTGCCAGAGAAGGAAGGCGCAACGCTTGTGATCGGCGGCGACGGCCGCTTCCTCAACCGCGAGGTGATCGGCAAGGCGATCCGAATGGCGGCGGCGGCAGGTTTCGGTCGCGTGATCGTCGGCCAGGGCGGGATCCTTTCCACGCCGGCTGCCTCGAACCTGATCCGTGAACGCGGCGCGATTGGGGGCCTCGTCCTGTCTGCCAGCCACAATCCGGGCGGACCGGACGAGGATTTCGGCATCAAGTACAATGTCGCGAACGGTGGTCCCGCACCCGAGAAGGTCACCGAGGCGATCTTCGTCCGCACGACCGAGATCGACGATTTCGCGATCTTCGAGGCGCCGGACGTCGATATCGATACGCTCGGCGAAACCCAGGTGGCGGACACGATCGTCGAGATCGTCGATCCCGTCGCTTCCTACGCCGCATTGATGGAGCGGCTGTTCGATTTCGCCGCGATCCGCGGCGCAGAGCTAACGGTGGCGTTCGACGCGATGAGCGCCGTCACTGGCCCCTATGCGACCGAGATACTCGAGCGCCGCCTCGGCTTCGCGCCCGGCACGGTGCGCAATGGCACGCCGCTGGAGGATTTCGGCGGCCATCATCCGGATCCCAACCTCGTTCATGCGCGCGAACTCTACGATTTGATGATGTCGCCGGAGGCCCCTGATTTCGGCGCCGCGTCGGACGGGGATGGGGATCGCAACCTCATCATCGGCCGCGGCATCTTCATCACCCCTTCGGACAGCCTGGCGATGCTCGCCGCCAATGCGCATCTCGCGCCCGGCTATGCCGAAGGGCTGAAGGGTATCGCGCGATCGATGCCGACCAGCGCGGCGGCCGATCGTGTCGCGGCAGCGTTTGGCATCCCATGCTACGAGACCCCGACGGGATGGAAGTTCTTCGGCAATCTGCTCGATGCCGGCCGCGTCACCATCTGTGGCGAGGAAAGCGCCGGCACCGGATCGGATCACGTGCGCGAGAAGGACGGTCTCTGGGCCGTCCTGCTGTGGCTCAACATCCTTGCCGCGACGGGCAAGTCGGTGAAGCAGATCGCCACCGAACATTGGGCTCGCTTCGGTCGCAACTATTATGCCCGCCACGATTACGAAGGCGTGGAGAGCAACGCTGCTGACGCGCTGATGGGCGCGTTGCGCGATCAGCTCGCCCAGCTGCCTGGGCAGACGTTCGGCACGCTTACCATCGAGGCGGCCGACGACTTCGCCTATGAAGATCCGACCGACGGCTCGATCAGCAGCCAGCAGGGCGTGCGCGTGCTGTTCGAGGGCGGCAGCCGCGTCGTGTTCCGCCTGTCGGGTACGGGGACCAGCGGCGCAACGCTGCGCGTGTATCTCGAACGCTACGAGCCTGCGGAGGGTCGCCTCGACGCGGATACGACCGAGATGCTCGCCGACATCACGGCTGCTGCCGACCAGATCGCGCAGATCCGAAAGCTGACGGGGCGAACCGCGCCTGACGTCGTCACCTGATCGACAACCGGTCAGCGGACAAGCACGGGTGGCGCCGCCTGTAGAAACCACGTTTCGCGTGCGCAGCCCCCGCGCGACCAGCGTATTCCTTTGCCTGTTTGATGGAGACCAGCACGAAACCCGGCTGCCGATGGCCCGGGACGGGAGCGACTGGGTCATCACGCTCACAGTGCCGGTCGGGCAGCGCTACGGCCTGCGCGCCGATGGTCCGCCGCCGTTCGACCCTGCGAAGCTGCTTGTCGATCCGCTCGCCACGCAGCTCGACCGCCCGTTCCTCTACGATCCCCGGCTGGCGGTGCCGGCGGAGGACACCGCCGATCTCGTCCCCAAGGCGCTGGTGAAACGGCCGCTGCCGCCGCTTGCGCTCTCGCCCCCGATATTCCGCGCCGGCGGTCTCATCTACGAGGTCAACGTCCGCGGCTTCACCATGCGCCATCCGGAAGTGCCGTCGGAATTGCGCGGCACGATCGCGGCCCTCGCGCATCCGTCCGTCCTGGCGCACCTCATTAAAATCGGCGTCGATGCGGTGGAGCTGATGCCGATCGTCGCATGGCTGGACGAGCGCCACCTGCCGCCGCTCGGGCTTTCCAATGCCTGGGGCTATAATCCCGTGGTACCGATGGCACTTGACCCGCGCCTGTGCCCCGGAGGCATGTCGGAACTGCGTCAGACGGTTGAAACGCTGCGCGCCCATGGCATCGGCACGATCCTCGATCTCGTGCTTAACCACACCGCCGAAAGCGACGCCGACGGTCCCACGCTGTCGTTCCGCGGGCTCGACGACGCCGTTTACGCGCGTGCGCCGGACGGTACGCTGATCAATGATGCCGGCACCGGTAACACCCTGGACTACGGCAATCCCGCGGTGCGTGATCTGGCGCTCACGACCTTGCGCCACTTCGTACGGGAGGCCGGCGTGGACGGCTTCCGCTTCGATCTCGCGCCGATCCTGGCCCGGGCGCCCGGCTTCGATCCCAAGGCGCCGATCTTCGCGGCGATTGCGGAGGATCCCCTGCTCAAGGAGCGGATCATGATCGCCGAGCCGTGGGATACGGGGCCGGGCGGCTATCAGCTGGGGCAGTTCCCCGCGACGTGGCTGGAGTGGAACGATCGCTTCCGCGACGACGTCCGCCGTTTCTGGCGCGGGGAGGGCAGTGCCGGCGCGCTGGCGACCCGGCTGGCGGGCTCCACCGACGTGTTCGGCGAGAAGCGGACCCGTTCGGTGAACTTCGTCGCCGCCCACGATGGCTTCACGCTCGCCGACAGCGTCTCCTTCGCCGAGCGCTGGAACCATGCCAATGGGGAGGACAATCGCGACGGCCATGCGCATGAGGTGAGCTGGAACGCAGACGCACTAGGGCGGGACGGGCGGGGGG
>CAYMIU010000003.1:5042-155095 GCA_964390515.1 uncultured Stakelama sp. | reverse complement strand
CCCCAGACGATCGCGCCCGCCAGGCCGCTGACCACGCCAAGCGCGACGATGCTCCACCAGGTGACCTGCGGATTGTTGGCGAAGGCCAGCGCCCAGCGCGCCGCGGCGACCCCGCCGAGGCCGACAGCGCCGCCCCAGCCGAAGGGAAGGGCGAGGACCGCGCCGTCGGACACGCAGCCGAGCGCGACGGCCATCAGCGCGACGCCGAAAGTGGCATTGCGCAGCATCCGCTTCCACGCGCCGGCCGGCTGATCGCGCCACAGGCGAAGCGCGATGATCGGCGGGATCGGCAGCAGCAGCGCGACGGCGGGGCCGAAGACGGTGAGCGCCACATCGGCGAACCAAGCGCCCGGCGCGCCGACGAGATTGGCGGTGCCGGCCGCGGCGGTGTTGAGCGATCCGTCGCCCGGGCGATAGCTGGCGAGCGCGAGCGCCATCAGCAGCGTAACCGCGAACAGCGTGAGTGCCGTCACCAGGGCGCCGCTGCGCACAGCGCCCGCCTTCACCGTTTCGCGCCACAAGGACGGTTGCGCCCTGCTCGCCATCGTGTCGCCCCCGGTTCAATTTGAAGGAATTGGATCGGGCTGGATAATCCGCCCGGCCGAGTCCGCCGTCAAGCCGGGCCCGGTATGTTCCGGGCCAAGTGTGGTGCGGGAAGCACGGTCCGGCGCGTGGACGCGGCCATCAGCGCTCGCGCGAGGCGCCAAGGGCCGCTAAGGACGAGGCATGAACCACGCGGACGTCCTTATCCTTGGCGGCGGGCTGGTTGGCGCGACGCTTGCGCTGGCGCTCGACAAGCATGGCCTTTCCACGATCGTCGTCGACCCGGCCGATCCTGCGGTGACGCTGGCGGCAGGCTTCGACGGGCGCGCCTCTGCCGTGGCGAGCGCTAGCCACCGGATGCTCGAGGCGATCGGAGTGGCCGACCGGCTGGGCGGGCAGGGCTGCCACATCCGGCAGATCCGGGTGAGCGATGGATTGGAGCCGGGCGCGCTCGACTTCATTCCCGACGAGAACGACGGTGCGCTCGGCACGATGTACGAGAATCGCGCGATCCGCATCGCGCTGTCGCAGGAGCTGGCGGAAAGTAACGTCGACTTCCGCCCGATGACCCGCGCGACCGAGGTGGAGCGATCGGCGAGCGGCGTGCGCGCGGTGCTGAGCGATGGCACGACCGTCACCGCATCGCTGCTGGTGGCGGCGGAGGGGCGCAACTCGCCGACCCGTCAGGCGGCGGGGATCGTGACCGCGAACTGGCGATATGATCATGCCGCGATCATCGGCGCCTTCCACCACGAGCGCCCGCACGAGGATACCGCCTACGAGATCTTCTATCCCGCCGGGCCGTTCGCGCTGCTGCCGCTGGTGAACGATGCGATCGGGCATCGCTCGGCGATCGTGTGGACGGTGAAGGGCGATCATGCCGCAGGCATGCTGAAGCTGGGCGACCGCGCGTTCCTGGCCGAGGCGGAGAAGCGCATGGGCGGCTTCCTGGGTGCGCTCAGCGAGCCGAGCCGGCGATCGAGCTATCCGCTGGGCTTCCACCATGCCGCGACGATCACGGCCGAGCGGCTGGCGCTGGTGGGCGATGCGGCGCATGGCATCCACCCGATCGCCGGCCAGGGGCTGAACCTTGGTTTCCGCGATGTCGCGGCATTGGTCGAAGTGCTGGTCGAAGGGCGTCGGCTGGGGCTGGAGGCGGGCGATGCGCAGCTGCTGGCGCGCTACCAGGCGTGGCGCAGCCTCGACACCATGCTGGTGGCCGGCGCGACCGATACGCTGACGCGGCTGTTCGGCATCCCGGGGCGGGCGGCGAGCGCGGTGCGGCGGTTCGGCATCTCGGCGGTGAACGCGATCCCGCCGCTGAAGGACCGGTTCATGGCCGAAGCGCGCGGCGAGAGCGGGCAATTGCCGCGGCTGTTGCAGGGGATGCTCGTCTAGCGTCCCTTGAACGGCGGGGATCGCGCGCCCATTTTGGCTACGATCCTATTCATCCGCGTGCTTCCCTTGCCGGCCAGCATCGGCTAAGGGCGCGCGCGTTCATCCGTAGAAAGTGTGGTTGTTTGGCGAAAGAAGAACTCCTCGAGATGCGCGGCCAAGTGGTCGAGCTCCTGCCCAATGCGATGTTCCGCGTAAGGCTGGAGAATGATCACGAGATTCTCGGCCACACCGCTGGCAAGATGCGCAAGAACCGCATCCGCGTGCTGGTCGGCGACGAAGTGCTTGTCGAGCTGACGCCGTACGACCTCACCAAGGGGCGGATCACGTACCGCTTCATGCCCGGCCGCGGCGGCCCCGGCCCGCAATAATCCGGGTAGGGCTGATGCCCGCCCCCCTGATCCTCGCATCCGCATCGCCGCGGCGGCTGTCGCTGCTGGCGCAGATCGGCGTTACGCCGGTGCGCGTCGTCGCGCCCGACGTCGACGAGACGGCGCTGAAGGGCGAGCGGCCGCGCGACTATGTGATGCGCGTTGCCACCGCCAAGGCGCAGGCCGTGCCGCGGGGCGCCGGCGAGGTCGTCCTTGCCGCCGACACCACCATCGCTGCCGGCCCGCGCATCCTGGGAAAGCCCGAGGATGAGGCGGATCTTGCGCGCATGCTCGGCGTCCTGTCCGGGCGGCGGCATCGCTGCCTGTCCGCCGTGGTGGTGATCGATGCCGCGGGCCAGGTTCGCGCGCGGCTTTCCGATACGATGGTGGCGTTCAAGCCACTGACCGGCGCCGAGATTGCCGAATATGTCGCCAGCGGCGAGGGCATGGGCAAGGCGGGTGGCTATGC
This sequence comes from uncultured Stakelama sp., assembly GCA_964390515.1. Classification (GTDB taxonomy): domain Bacteria; phylum Pseudomonadota; class Alphaproteobacteria; order Sphingomonadales; family Sphingomonadaceae; genus Sphingomonas. The sequence goes on along the minus strand of CAYMIU010000003.1, from coordinate 152,317 downwards.
CATCCAGGGCCGTGCCGAAGCTTTCGTGCGGCGCATCGACGGTTCCTATTCGGGCGTGGTCGGCCTTCCCCTGTTCGAGACGCGGGCGCTCCTGGTGACGGCGGGTGTCCTTGCCTGAATGGCTGTACGAACACGGCATCGGCGAGGACCGGGCCGCGCTTGTCGATGATGGCCGGATCATCCGCGCGCGAATTGCGCTGCATGATGCGGGGCCGCAGCCGGGGTTGATCGCAAATGCGCGGCTGATCGAGCGACTGCTGGCGCGACTGGACGATGGCAGCGAGGTGACGCTGGATCGTGCGGCTGCGGGTGTGACGCTGGGCGCGGCGATCCGCGTGGAGATCACGCGCAGCGCGATACCGGAAGCGGGGCGGGCGAAGCCGGCGCGCGGGCGGGTGACCGATGCCGCGCCGCGGCCGGCGCCGAGCTTAAGCGAGCAGCTGACCGGTGCGGCGGTGCGCGAGCTGCGCGCGCATGAGGCGGATGCGCTGGAAGTCGCCGGCTGGTCCGAGGTGCTGGAAGAGGCGACCGGTGGCGATATCGGCTTTGCCGGGGGCATGCTGCGGCTGTCGCCGACGCCGGCGATGACGCTGTTCGATGTGGATGGCGATCCGCCGCTGGACGTGCTGGCAGTGCGCGCGGCGACCGCGGTGGCTGAGGCGATCGAGCGGCTGGATATCGGCGGATCGATCGGGATCGACTTTCCGACGCTGAATGGCCGTGAGCCGCGGCAGGCGGTGGCGGCCGCCATCGATGCGGCGCTTGCCCAGCCGTTCGAGCGCACCGCGGTGAACGGCTTTGGTTTCCTTCAGATCGTGCGGCCGCGACCGCGCGCGTCGCTGCCCGAGATACTGCGCGGCGATCCGGTGGGCGCCGCCGCACGCGCTACGCTGCGCATGATCGAACGGACACCGCCGAGTGCGCCGAACAGCTTCCGTGTGGCACCAGCGGTGCGCGAGCGGATCACTGGCCGGCCGGACTGGGTGGCCGAGGTTACGCGGCGTACCGGGCGCACGCCTGCCTTCGACGCTTAGGTCTTACTCGGCTGGCAGCGCTTCCATCTCGGCGGCGAGGCGGCGGCCGGTGATGTGCGGCGAGGCGGCACGGCGGGCGAGCAAACGGTAGAGCACCGGGATCAGGAACAGGGTGATGGCGGTGGCGATCGACACGCCGGCGACGATCACCATGCCGATCGCGCTGCGTGCGCCCGCGCCGGCACCATGGCTGAGCGCGAGCGGCACCGCGCCAAAGACGGTGGCGATCGAGGTCATCAGGATCGGGCGCAACCGGCGGATCGCGGCTTCGCGGATGGCGGGGGCGAGCGCCTGGCCCGTGTCGCGCAGCTGATTGGCATATTCGACGATCAGGATGCCGTTCTTCGCGGCGAGGCCGACGAGCATGACGATGCCGATCTGACTGAAGAGGTTCAGCGTCATGCCGGCAAGTGCAAGGCCGATCACGCCGCCGCCGGCCGCCAGCGGCACGGTGGCGATGATCACGGCGGGGTGGATGAAGCTTTCGAACTGCGCGGCGAGCAGCAAATAGATGATCAGCACGGTGATGCCGAAGACCAGCCAGATCGCATTGCCGGTCTGCTTCAGCGACTGGCTTTCGCCGCGATAGCCGATCGCCTGCACCTCGGGCGACTTGGCGGCTTCGGCTTCGAGGAAGGCGAGCGCCTTGCCAAGCGAATAGCCGGGTGCGAGGCCGCCCTGCAGCGTGATCGCGCGCATCTTGTTGAAGCGGCCTAGTTCGCGGGCCGAGGCAGCCTCGCGCACATGGACGAGGTTCGATAGCGGCACCAATTCGCCCGAGCGGGAGCGGACATAGACGCTGTCGAGCCGGCTCTCGCGGTCGCGATCCGCCGCACCCGCCTGCACCATGACGCGATATTCCTCGCCGCGATCGACATAGGTGGAGACGCGGCGTGAGCCCATCACGGTCTGCAGCGCCTGGCTGACGTCATCGACCGAGACGCCGAGATCGCCGGCGCGGTTCGCATCCACGTCGATCAGCAGCTGCGGTTTCGATTCGACGTAATCGGCGTCAAGATTGACGAGGCCGGGGTTATCGCGCGCGGCGGCGAGGATCCGGTCGCGTGCCCTGGCGAGATCGGCATAGGTGGCGCCCGCGATGACGAAGGCGACCGGCTGGCCACGCCCGCGACCGAGCGAGGAGCGCACGTTGGCGTTGCCGCGGATGCCGGGGATCTTCTGAAGCTCCGCCGTCACGCGGCGGGCGACGGATTGCGATTCCTCCTCGCGATCCTCCCACGGCTTGAGGAAGACGCTCATGCTCGACGCGTTGAAATCCTCCGCCATGCCATAGGCGAGCGGGAGGCGCGTGTTGAAGCCGCGGATCGGGCCATCCTCGGTCATCAGCGCGGCGACCTTCTGTTCGACCTGGCCGGCATAGCGATCGAGTTCGGCGAAGCTCGTGCCTTCGGGGGCGTTGACGCGTACCTCGACGACGCCGGTGTCCTCCGGCGGCACGAGTTCGCCGTCGAGCTGCAGGAACAGGAAGGCGCAGCCGGCGAGGAACAATGCGACGAAGCCAAGCACCGGCAGCGGACGGGCGAGCGCGCGGTCCAGCGCGCCGCCATAGCTGCGCTCGAGCCGGCCGAAGACGCGCTCGATCGCGTGGGTGAGGCGTCCGTCTTGCCCCGGCTTGAGCAGCTTCGAGGACAGCATGGGAACGAGGGTGAGCGCGAGCACACCGGAGAGCGCAATCGCAGCGATCATCGCGACGGCGAGTTCGCGGAACAGGAGGCCGGTCTGACCGGCGATGAACATCACCGGCACGAACACCGCGCAGACGACCGCGGTAGTGGCGATGACCGCGAAGCCTACCTCACGCGTGCCGCGGAAGGCGGCGACGAGCGGCGTTTCGCCGGCGAGGATGCGGTGGTGGATGTTCTCCAGCACGACGATCGCGTCGTCGACGACGAGGCCGATCGCGAGGACCAGGGCGAGCAGGGTCAGGAGGTTGATCGAATAGCCGAAAGCCCAGAGCACCGCGAAGGTGCCGAGCAGGCAGATCGGCACGGTGATCGCGGGGATGATCGTCGCGCGCGCGCTGCCGAGGAACAGGAAAATGACGATGACGACGAGGATCACCGCCTCGCCGAGCGTGCGCCACACCTCGCGGATCGCGCGATCGATGAAGAGCGAATTGTCCGAGCCGAGCGTCAGCGAGACGCCGGCGGGAAGGTCTGGCTGGATCGCCGCGACCAGCGCCTTGACGTTGTTGGCCACCTCCAGCGTGTTCGCCCCGGACTGGCGCACGACGCCAAGGCCAAGCGCGGTCTGCTGGCGGAAGCGGAAGGCGGTGTACGGGTTCTCCGCGCCGCGCTCGATCTTCGCGACGTCACCGAGGCGCACGAGATAGCCGTCCCCCCCGCGGCCGATCACCAGGCTGCGGAACGTCTCGGGGCTGGCGAAGGCGCGGTCGACGCGCAGCGACACGTTCTGTGCGGAGGATTCGATGCGCCCGGCGGGCAGCTCGACATTCTGGCGGCGCAGCGCATCCTCGACGTCGCGCGGGGTGAGGCGAAAAGCGGCGAGCCGGCCGAGATCGAGCCAGACGCGCATCGATGGGCGCGCCTGGCCGACGAACTGGACCTGCGCGACGCCGTCGATGGTGGAGAAGCGATCGACCAGGAAGCGCTCGACATAGTCGGAGAGCTCGATCTTGTTCCACGAGGGCGCCTGCACGACGATATACATGATCGGCTGCGCATCGGCGTCGACCTTGCGGACCTCGGGCGGGAGCGCTTCGTCGGGCAAGTCCGCGAGGGCGCCGGAGACGCGATCGCGCACGTCGTTGGCGGCGGCGTCGACATCGCGCGTGGGGCGGAACTCGATCGTGATGTCCGAGCGCCCGTCGGTGGAGCGCGAGGAGATCGTCTCGATCCCCTCGACGCCGGCGAGCCGTTCTTCCAGCGGCTGCGTGACGCGGCTTTCGACCACTGCGGCTGCGGCGCCGACATAAGTGGTGGAGACGGAGACGACGGGCGGGTCGGTCTCGGGAAATTCGCGGACCGAGAGGTTGAGGAAGGCGACGATCCCGACGATGACGATCAGGATCGCCCCGACCGCCGCGACGACCGGGCGGCGGACCGAGAGATCGGAGAGCATCATCCGCGGGAGCGATCCTGCGGAGCCCGCGTGGCGCTGAGGCGATCGGGATCGTCGCCATCGCTGGCAAGCTTCACCTTCACGCCATCGTCGATCTTCACCACGCCTTCGGTGACAACGCGGGCGCCCGGGGCAACGCCGCGCACCTCGATGAAGCCGCCGTCGCGCGCGCCGGTCTGCACCTTCGCGCGGTGCGCGACAGCATCCTTGCCGACGACATAGACGTAACGTTCGGTGCCTTCGCCCAGCACGGCGAGTTCCGGCACGGCGGGCGAATCGCGCTCCCCCGTGACGAGGCGGACGGTGAGCAGCATGCCGGGTTTCAGCCGGTTGCCGGGATTGGGCAGGATCGCGCGGACGCTGGCGGCGCGGGTGGTGGGATCGATCACCGGATCGATCGAGCTCACGCGCCCGGTGAAGGGAATGTCGGGATAAGCGGCAGCGCGGGCAGTGACGGGAACGCCGGTGCGCAGGCTGGCGAGCGCGGTTTCCGGCACGGTGAAATCGAGCTTGATACGCGAGATGTCGCTGATCGTCGCGATCGGCGTGCCGGCCGAGATGATCGCACCCTGCGACATCAGCCGCTGCGAGGCGAAGCCGGAAAAGGGCGCGCGCACGATGCGATCGGTGATCTGGGCGCGGGCGGTTTCGGCATCGGCGCGGGCGCGCTGGGCGAGGGCGCTTTGCTGGTCGAGCGTTGCCGGCGTGACGAAGCCGCGCGCGTTCAGCGCGCTCATGCGATCGAGCTGCGCGGCTGCCTGGCGCTCGGCGGCGAGCGCACCGGCGAGCGCCGCGCGTTCCTGCGCCTGGGCGAGGACGGCGATCACCTGGCCGCGGCGGACGAAGCCGCCATCGGTGAAGCTGATCCGTTCGATCCGCTCCGTCACGGGGGAGGAAAGCGTTACCTGTTCATTGGCGCGGGCGGTGCCGACGGCCTCGATTTCATCGAAAAAGTGGCGGGAAACCGGCTCTGCGACGCGCACCAATGGCGCCGACTTGGGCTTGGATGGCGCCTTCTGGTTGCATCCGGCCAGCAAGAGAGCGGCAATGGCGACCGATCGTGCCCCGCCCTTTGCGATCGACAGAGGTAACCAGCGTGCGGCCGTCGCCTTTTTCAGCATGTTCCGATGCGCGACCCCGGTTGGCACGAAAATCGTAACAAACCACGACGTTATGCCGCACCGCAACAGCATATATGCGGGAGGGGTATAAGCTTTGTGCATGGTGCCTCGCGCAAGACCATAGCCGAGCTTCGGCAAGGGCCTGCGAAAAGGCGGTTGGCAGGCGGGCGAGACATGTTATCGTTTCGTCATAATAATAATACAGTCGCGGAGAGGACGGGACACCGGAACCGGGGGGTGCCATGAATCTCCGTCACATCGAGGTATTCCACGCCGTCTATACCGTAGGCTCGATCAGCGGGGCTTCGCGGCTGCTGAACGTGTCGCAGCCGTCGGTGAGCAAGATCGTCAAACATGCCGAGAGCCGCCTCGGCTTTCCCTTGTTCACGCTGGTGCGCGGGCGCCTGACGCCGACCGAGGAAGCGCACATCCTGTTCCGCGAAGTGGACGACCTGCACAGCCGGATCGACACCTTCCAGCGCGCGGCGCGCAACATGCGATCGACATCCGAAGGCCATATCCGCGTCGGCGTGCTGCCCTCGCTGGCGCTGGCCGCGACGCCGGCCGCGATCGCGCGCTTTCGCCGCAAGCTGCCGCTGGTGACGTTCGAGGTGTCTGCGGTGCACCACGACCAGTTCCGCGAGGCGCTGATGTCGCGCGAGTGCGATTTCGTGATCGGCCATTCGGGGCCGACGACGCTGGAGATCACGTCCGTGCCGCTGGGTTCCGGGCGCGTCGGCGCGTTGTTCGTCCAGGGCACGTTCCCGGAGGAAGCGGCGGCGATCCCGATCGACCTGCTGCGCCAGCATGAGGTGATCGGCCTCGCGCCCAGCGTGGCGATCGGGGACATGGTGCGCCCCATCGTATCCGCGGCGACGGGCGGCGCGCCCGGGATCCAGGTGCGATCGGTGTATATCGCCGCAGCGCTGGCGCGGAACGGCGCGGGCGTGGCGATCGTCGACGAATTCACCGCCCAGGCCTTCGTCGGCGATGGGCTGCACTTCCGCCCGATCGAGCCGCTCGCCGAGTTCGAGCTGGCGGTGCAGTATCTCGCCACGCATCCACCATCGCGGCTGGCGCGCAGCTTCATCGACCTTAAGCGCGACATGCTGAGCGCGGCGCGGATCGAGGCGCAGCGGGCGAGCGATTGCACAAACGCTATGGGTGCCAACCAACACTGAATAGAGTTTCCATTGTGCCCACCGCCGCATCGTCGCACACTTGGCAACGAAATCGGGGAGTTGGCATGATCAATCGGATCGGCATGGCCGCAGTCGCCGCGGTGGCGCTGAACAGCGTCGCAGCGCAGGCAGGGCCGCTTGACGAGGCGGCGCGGGCCCGGGTGCTGGCAAGTGTCGATGCCAAGTCGGTCGAGGCGAACGGTCGCGCGATCTGGGGCTTCGCCGAAACCGGATACCAGGAACAGAAAAGCGCGGCGCTGCTCGCCAAGACGCTGAAGGACGCAGGCTTCGAGGTGACGATGGGCGTCGCCGGCGAGCCGACCGCGTTCATCGCCAGCTTCCGCAACGGGGCCGGGCCCGTCGTTGCCGTCACCGCGGAATACGACGCGCTGCCGGGGCTGGCGCAGAATGTGTCGCCGACCAAATCGCCGATCGCCGGCCAGGCGCATGGCCATGGCTGCGGCCACAACCTGCTGGGCGCCGCATCCGTCGGCGCCGCGATCGCGGTGAAGAAGTGGATGACCGCCGCCAAGGTGCCGGGCGAGCTTCGCGTCTATGGCACGCCGGCCGAGGAGGGCGGATCGGGCAAGGTCTATATGGTGCGCGACGGCCTGTTCAAAGGCGTGGACGCAGCGGTTCACTGGCACCCCGCGGGCGCCAATTCCGCTGCGCAATCGATCACCATGGCGAACACCAACGGCAAGTTCCGTTTCCGGGGCACATCCGCCCATGCCGCCGCGAACCCCGAAGCCGGCCGATCGGCGCTGGACGCGGTGGAGATCATGAACGTCGCGACCAATTACCTGCGCGAGCATGTGCCCGATCGCACGCGGATCCATTATGTGATCACCAGCGGCGGCGGCGCGCCCAACGTGGTGCCGGATTACGCCGAGGTATTCTATTATGTGCGCTCGCACGATCCGCAGATCGCCCGTTCGGTGATGGCGCGGGTGAAGAAGGCGGCGGAAGGCGCGGCGATCGCGACCGAGACGAAGTTCGAGTTCGAGCAGATCGGCGGCGTTTATTCGATGCTGCCCAACGATACGCTGGGCAAGGTGATGGACCGCAACCTGCGCACGCTGGGCGGGATCGAATGGACCGCGGAGGAGAAGGCGTTCGCCGCGAAGATGCGCGAAAGCGTGCCGAACGCGCGCGGCACGATCGATTCCGTCGCGCAGGTGCAGCCTTATGCCGTGCGCACCGATCCCGATGCGGCCGGCGCCTCGACCGACATGTCCGACGTATCGTGGGTGGTGCCGACCGTGGGGCTTGGCACGGCGACCTTCGTGCCGGGGATGCCGGGGCACAGCTGGCAGAATGTCGCGGCTGCGGGGATGAGCATCGGCACCAAGGGATCGGTGCTGGCCGCGCGGACGTTGGCGCTGACGGTTGCCGAGATGCTGTCGAGCCCCGATGTTCTGGCAGCCGCCAAGACCGAATTCGAAGGGCGCCGTGGAGCCAATTTCACTTACGAAGCGATGGTCGGCGATCGGCCGCCAGCGCTTGATTACCGGAACAACGCCCGGGTCGACTGACCGCCCGCGCCGTTCCACCATCAGGAGTAACAGACGATGAATCTCGCGCGTTTCGCGCGCCGCCGCTACACGGCCGGCGCGACCGCCATCGAGCCCATGCCGCACCTGGCGCGCGCGCTGGGCGGGGCCGAGCTGTACATCAAGCGCGACGATCAGCTGGGGCTGACCGCGGGCGGCAACAAGACGCGCAAGCTGGAGTTCCTGGTCGCCGATGCGCTGGCGCAGGGCGCGGACACGCTGATCACGGTCGGTGCGGTGCAGAGCAACCATTGCCGCCTGACGCTGGCGGCGGCGGTGCGCGAGGGGCTGAAGTGCCGCCTCGTCCTGGAGCAGCGCGTGGCGGGGAGCTACGATCCGGGGGCGTCGGGCAACAATTTCCTGTTCGACCTGCTGGGCGTTGAGGCGGTGACGGTGGTCGACGCCGGCACCGACCTGCAGGCCGAGATGGAAAAGGTGGCGGCGGAGCTCTCCGCGGCGGGCCGCAAGGGCTATATCATTCCGGGTGGTGGATCGAACGCGCTGGGCGCGCTCGGCTATGTCGCCTGCGCCGAGGAGATCCTGGCGCAATCGCTGGATATGGGGATCGCGTTCGACCGCATCGTGGTGGCGAGCGGCAGCGCGGGCACGCATTCGGGCATCGTCGCCGGGCTGATCGGCAATAGCGCGGGCATCCCGGTGACCGGGATCAACGTGCGCCGGCCGCGCGCCGAGCAGGAAGGCAATGTGCACAAGCTGGCCGTGGCGGCAGCGGAGCTGGCGGGATCGTCGGTGGCGGTGCCGCGCGAGGCGATCGAGTGCCGCGACGAATGGGTGGGCCCGGGATATTCGCTGCCGACCGCGGAGATGGTGGAAGCCGTGCGGCTGTTCGCGAGCCACGAAGGCGTGCTGCTCGACCCGGTCTATACCGGCAAGGCAGCGGCGGGGCTGATCGGCCTCGTCCGTTCGAGCGAGATCGGCGCAGACGAGCGCGTGCTGTTCGTCCACACCGGTGGATCGCCTGCGCTCTACGCTTACCAGCCGGTCCTGACCGGGGCCGTGCCGCTCTGATGAGTGCGCCGCTGATCGCTCCCCTGACCGTCGGCGTGCTCGGCGGCATGGGGCCGGCGGCGACGATCGACTTCATGGCCAAGGTGCTGCGCCATTCGCAAGCCGTGGCGGCGCGCGAGCAGGACATCGTTCGCCTGATCGTCGACAGCAATCCGTCATTGCCGGATCGCAATGCCGCCGTCGCCGGCACCGGGCCGTCACCGGCGCCGGGGCTGGCGGCGATGGCGCGCGGGCTGGAGCGTGCCGGCGCACAGTTGCTGGTAATGCCGTGCAACGCCGCCCACGCCTTTGCCGATGCCGTGATCGCAGCGACGCCGCTGCCGTTCCTCCACCTGATCGAGGAAACGGTGGCGGCGGTGGCGCGCGCCTATCCCGAAGCGCGGCGGATCGGCGTGCTGGCGGTGAACGGCGCGGTGCAGGCGCGGCTGTACGAGCGCGCGCTGGAGCCGCGGGGCCTGGAGCCGGTGGTGCCGACCGATGCCGAGCGCGCGGCCTTCATGGAAGGCGTGTGGAAGATCAAGGCGGGTGACCTCGCGTTCGGGCGCCGCGCGCTGCTGACCACGGCAGAGCAACTGATCGCGCGCGGCGCCGAAGTGATCATCGCCGGCTGTACCGAAGTGCCGCTGGTGCTCGGGCCGGGCGATGTGACCGTGCCGCTGATCGATTCCACCGATGTGCTCGCCCGCCAGACGGTCGAAGTAGCACGCAACAATGTTGCGCATATAGCTTGACGTTATACTTATACGAACAGTCGCTAGGGGTTTTGGGCAACGAAGGGACTCGTACCGCCCCCAAGTGTCGATAGCATGACACCCCAGGGAGAGGCGGTTCACAACCGACCAGCGGGGCTACGAGCCAGATAAAACCAGCCGATGGCACCTGCACGGTCGGACCAGGGGGGTCCGAATAATGACGCGTACCATCGCTCGTTCCATGCTTATGCTGTCCGTCTCGCTGGCGGCGATGTCGCCGGCGCTGGCGCAGACCGCGCCTGATCCCGCAGAGGCCGGCGCCACGGCTGCCTCGCAGGCGCCCGGCACCGAGGCGCGGCCGGCACCGGTCGGCCCAAGCGAGGAAAATGGCGAGATCGTCGTCACCGCGCTGCGCCGCGAATCGACCGTCCAGTCGACGCCGCTTGCCATCACCGCGCTGGGCGAGGGGGCGCTGGCGAATCTTGGCGCGACGACGATCGCCGACGTGATCCGCCAGGTGCCGGGCCTTCAGCTGACCGAGAGCGATTCGGGCCGCACGCGCGTCTCGATCCGCGGCATCCAGGGCGCGGGCGAAAGCACCGTCGGCCTTTATTATGGCGATACGCCGCTGACCGGCCCGTCCGGCGTCAGCTCCGATCCGGCGGGCGCGACGCCCAACCTGAACCTCTTCGACGTGCAGCGCGTCGAGGTGCTGCGCGGGCCGCAGGGGACGCTGTATGGCTCGGGATCGATGGGCGGCACGATCCGCGTGCTGTTCAACCAGCCGGACGCCACTCGCTACGAAGGGCAGGCCGAGGGGCAGATCGCCAACACGCGCTACGGCACCTACAGCTATTTCGCGAAGGGCGCCGTCAACGCGCCGCTGATCGAGGACAAGCTGGCCGCGCGCCTGGTGCTCTACAAGGAGCGGCAGGGCGGCTTCGTCGACATGACGGTGCTGAACCGCGAGAACGTCAACACCGCGGATCTCGAGGGCGGCCGCTTCCTCATGTCGTGGAAGCCGGTGGAGGACGTGAAGCTTTCCGGCATGGCGCTGTACCAGACGCAGAACATCGCCGGCACGTCGCAATATTCATCCGTTCTGGGGCCGTATTTCTCGGACATCCAGGTGAACCAGCCATGGAAGGACAAGCTGCAGCTGTACACCGGCATGGCCGAGGTCGACTTCGGGTTCGCGACGCTGGTGGCGATCACGTCCAAATATCGCTGGGACGTGGAGAGCACGAACGACAACGTCCGCTCCTACGCCAATGTCATCGCGCGCGGCACCTGGTGCCCGCTCTATACCCGGATCGCGCTCGGCACGCCGACCACGACCTGCACCCCGGCGCAGCAGGCGGCCTATCGCACCTACGCCAATTCCAAGCAGCCGATCGGCGCCTTCCAGCCGCGGTTCGTATCCAACTGGACCAACGAGGCGCGGCTGAGCTCGACCGGCAAGGGGCCGATCAGCTGGACGATCGGCATGTTCCTGGAGGATCGCGAGGACCGCGTCGACACGGTCGTCTTCCCGGGCGTGCCGGCGACGGGCGATCCGCGCAGCCCGGTGGAGAATCTGGGCGGACGCTACATCACCGGCAAGGTGAAGCAGACCGCCTTCTTCGGCGAAGCGGGCTTCCGCGTGCTCGATCCGCTGACGATCACCGTGGGCTTGCGCCATTACGATTACACCAAGACGGTGGGCGGCGAGTATCTCGGCTATAACTTCTTCAACGGCCAGGAGCCGCGGCCGTATCAGGAGACGAGCGCGGACGCGACCGGCTGGGTCGGCAAGTTCAACGTCGACTTCCAGGTGACCGACAATCTGCTGCTGTATGGCACGGCGGCGGAAGGCTTCCGCCCGGGCGGCGCGAACAACATTCCGAACCTGCCCGAAGCCTATCTAGTCTATGGCCCGGATTCGCTGTGGAATTACGAGATCGGCGCCAAGACCAGCTTCTGGGATCGCCGCGGCACGTTCAACGTCGCGCTGTATCGCACCGACTGGAAGAACGTGCAGACGTCCGTCTCGACGCTGCAGAATGGCGGCGGCAACTTCAGCTTCATCTACAATCTCGCCGGCGTGACGGTGGAGGGCGTGGAGGTCGAGGGATCGCTTCGCCTGCCGCAGAACGTGCGCCTCAACGCATCGTACAATTACAACAATGCGCGGTTGCGCGGTGACCAGGTGGACGCGACCGGCTTCATCGTCGCGCCGGGCCTGGACGGCGACAAGCTGACCTATATCCCGCGCATGACGGCATCGGCCGGGGCGGAGTGGACGCCGCCGGTGACGGACGAGATCGACGCGCTGTTCCGCTTCGACTGGGCCTATACCGGCAAGATGAACACCGAGCTTCGCCCGGTGAACGCCTTCTACCGCGAGATCGGCAATTTCAGCATCTTCAACGCCCGCGTCGGCATCGACACGGATTCGAACCTCGGCGTCGCGATCTTCATCAACAACGTGTTCGACAAGCGCGGGCTGAACCGCGTGAGTTCGGCGACCGGCGTGCCGGACTTCTATGTTTCCAACCGGCCGCGTACGGTTGGCCTCAACATTCGAAAGGGGTTCCGTTGATGGGGGGCGTGCGCATGAAGCGTGGAGTGATGCTGGCCGTGCTGGCGGCAGCGGTGGCGATGCCGGGAATGGCGGCGGCGCAGAACCGTGATGCGGCGGCGAAGGCGCTGCTCGCCAGCCCCAAGTTCGCCGCAGCCAAGGCGAAGCTTGCCGCGGATCACGAGCGCATCGTGCAGGACGTGATCACGCTGACCGAGATCGAGGCGCCGCCATTCAAGGAAGCCAAGCGCGGCGCCGCCTTCCTCGAGATGCTGCGCGCCGAGGGGCTGACGGACCTGACGACCGATGCGGAAGGCAATGTCTATGGCACCCGCAAGGGCACCGGCGGCGGGCCGCTGATCGTCGTCACCGCGCACCTCGACACGGTGTTCCCGGAAGGCACCAACGTGAAGGTGCGGCGCGAGGGCAACATGCTCTACGCGCCGGGCATCGGCGACGACACGTCGAGCCTGCCGGTGCTGCTGGGCTTCATCCGCGCGATGAACGCGGCGAAATACACCACCGAGGCCGACATCATCTTCATGGGCAATGTCGGCGAGGAAGGGCCGGGCGACCTGCGCGGTTCGCGCTATCTGTTCACCAAGGGTCCGCTGAAGGACCGGATCAAATATTTCATCTCGTTCGAGCCGGGCCGGGCCGGGCGGATCACCAACGCCGGCGTCGGATCGCGGCGTTACAAGGTGACGTTTACGGGCCCCGGCGGCCATTCGATGGGCGACTTCGGCATCGTGAACCCGGCCTATGCCATGGCCAATGCGATGGTGGAGTTCGGCAAGATGAAGGTGCCGACCGAGCCCAAGACGGTCTACAATGTCGGGCTGCTGGAAGGCGGCACCTCGGTCAATTCCATCCCCTTCTCGACCGCGATGACGATCGACATGCGATCGTCCGGCAAGGCGGAGCTCGATGCGGAGGAAAAGGAATTCCTCGCCATCCTGCCGCGCGCGGTGGAGGCGGAGAATGCCGCACGGTCCACGGCCAAGGGCAAGATCGCCTATGAGGCGAAGCTGGTCGGTGACCGGCCGGTCGGCACGACGGCGCAGAACGTCGACATCGTCGAGATCGCGACCGCAGTGACCAAGGCGAGCGGCTTCACGCCGCGTTACGGCGCCGGATCGACGGATTCGAACATCCCGATGAGCCTCGGCATCCCGGCAGTGACGCTTGGTTCGGGCTTCGAGACGATGCGCGCCCATTCGCTGGAAGAAGCGATGGTGGTGGACAAGGAAAAGGATGTCGCCAGCATGGCGGTGGGGCTGGCCACCGTGCTGATGCTGGCCGACGCGAAATAACGGGGGAGAGATTCACATGCGTGCATTGATGCTGGCAGCCACCGGGCTGTCGATCGTTCTGGCGACCAACGTCGCCGCGCAATCGCGACCGATCACCAATCCCGAGACGGTGCTGAAGGCGAAGCCCGGATCGGATTATTTCCTCGCCAACTACAAGCAGATTTCCGACTGGCTGCAGCGCGTCGCGACCGAGAGCGACCGGATGAAGCTGATCAGCATCGGCAAGACCGCGGAGGGCCGCGAGCAATATGTCGCGATCATCTCGTCGCCTGAGAACATCCGCAATCTCGACAAGTATCGCGCTATCTCGCAGCAGCTGGCGCTGGCCAAGGGGCTGAGCGACGACCAGGCCAAGGCGCTGTCGCGCGAGGGCAAGGCGGTGGTGCTGATCGACGCCGGCCTGCACGCGACCGAGGTGGTGAACGCCCAGTCGCACATTCAGCTGATCCACGAGATGCTGACCCGCAACGACGCGGAAACGACGCGGCTGCTGAACGACACGATCGGGCTGTACGTGTTCGCCAATCCGGACGGGCTGGATCTCGTCGCCAACTGGTACATGCGCCCCGCCGACAAGCTGAAGCGCGACAGCAACACGATCCCGGTGCTGTACCAGAAGTATGTCGGGCACGATAACAACCGCGACAGCTTCGCCTCGAACCAGCCCGAGACGACCAACATGAACCGGCTCGCCTATCGCGACTGGTTCCCGCAGATCCTGTACAACCAGCACCAGACCGGCCCGGTGGGCACGGTGGTGTTCATCCCGCCGTTCCGTGACCCGTACAATTTCAACAACGAGCCGCTGGTCATCAACGGCACCGACGCGGTCGGCACGGCGATGCATGCGCGGCTGATCGCGCAGGGCAAGGCCGGCTCGGTCTCGCGGTCGGGCGCGCCTTATTCCACCTGGTTCAACGGCGGCATCCGAACGGTCGGCTATTTCCACAACCAGATCGGCATCCTGACCGAGATCATCGGCAATCCGACGCCGATGGAAATCCCGCTGGTGCCGGCGAAGCAGCTGGCCGGGCAGGACGCGTACATGCCGATCGGCCCGCAGAAATGGCATTTCCAGCAGTCGATCGATTACGTGAAGGAAATGTCGCGGGCGATCCTCGACTATGCATCGCGCAACCGCGAGGACGTGCTCTACAACCGCTACGTCATGGGTCGTAACCAGATCCAGAAGGGCAGCGAGGACAGCTGGGTCGTGACGCCCAAGCGGATCGAGGCCGCCAAGGCCGCGGCCGAGAGCATGAAGAAGGACGGCGGCGGCAGCGCGCTCGACGATCTCGCCGGCTACAACACCCGCGATATCGTGCCGAGCTCGATCTACAAGACGGTGCTGCAGGATCCGAAATATCGTGCGCCGCGCGCCTTCGTCATCCCCGCCGACAAGCAGGCGGACATGCCGACCACGGTCGCCTTCCTCAATTCGCTGATCAAGACCGGCATCGAGGTGGAGCAGGCGCCGCAGGGCTTCAGCTATGGCGGCAAGCGTTATGCCCCCGGATCGTACATCGTGCGATCCGACCAGGCGTTCCGCCCGCACGTGCTGGACATGTTCGAGCCGCAGGATCACCCGCAGGACTTCGCCTATCCGGGCGGGCCGCCGATCCGGCCGTATGACATCACCGGCTACACGCTGGCGTACCAGATGAACGTGACGTTCGACCGGCTGCTGGACGGCGCGCCGGCGCACTTCACGCCGGTGCCCGACGTGATCGAAACGCCGCCGGCGGGGCGCATCATCGGCACCGGATCGGCGGGCTATGTCGTCGACCATGGCACCAACAACAGCTTCACGCTGACGAACCGCCTGCTGAAGGCAGGCGCGCCGGTGTTCTGGCTGAAGCAGGCGACCAGTGTCGGCGGCGCGCAGCTGGCACCGGGCGCCTTGTGGATCCCGGCCGGCGGCGCGGCGAAGGGCATCGTCGACACCGCGGTGCGCACCTTGGGGATCGACGCCCATGCGGTGGCGGCGAAGCCTGCTGGCGACACGGTTAAGCTGAAGCCGGTGCGGATCGCGCTGGTCGACCATTACGGCGGCTCCATGGCGTCGGGCTGGAACCGCTGGATCTTCGAGAAGTACGAATTCCCCTATTCGGTGGTTTACCCGCAGGAGCTCGACAAGGGCGGGCTGAACGCGAAGTACGACGTTATCGTCGTCCAGTCCGACGTGCTGGGCCGACCGGGGCGCCCGCCGCAGAAGCAGCCGGTCGCGGCCGATCTGCCGGCGGAATGGCGCATGGCGCTTGGTCATGTGACGAGCGAGAAGACGGTGCCGCAGCTCGCCTCCTTCGCCAAGGCGGGCGGCACGGTGGTGGCCGTGGGCAATGCGACTCGGCTGGGGCCGGAGCTTGGCCTGCCGGTGTACAACGCGCTGACCAGCGTCGACGCATCGGGGAAGCGCACGGAGCTGCCGAGCACGAAGTTCTACGTGCCGGGATCGGTGCTTCAGGCGAAGGTCGATCCAACCGATCCGCTCGCATACGGCGTGCCGGAGACGCTGGACGTCTTCTACAACAACAACCCGACCTATTCCTTCACGCCAGGGCAGGCAGGCGTGCGGCGCGTATCGTGGTTCGCCAGCGACGATCCGCTGCGGTCCGGCTGGGCCTGGGGGCAGAAGGCGTTGAACGGCACCGCGACGGTGATCGACGGGACGCTGGGCAAGGGCCATGTCTATCTGCTGGCGCCGGAAGTGACGCAGCGTGGCCAGGCCTATGCCTCGTTCAAGTTCCTGTTCAACGCGGCGCTCTATGGCCCGACGCAGGTCGGCGCGATGACGAGCGCGGACGATTGATCGTTATGCCCGCGCAGCCCAGTGCTGCGCGGGCAACTTTTCGGCTGATGTCTTGCCCGGCTGGGCATGCCTAACATCCTGTTAGGGACGATTGCGCGGAACGCGCGCGCATCCGGCCGCTTCTATCCAGGCGCATTGGTGGCGCAGCACCAATACAGGATGGAAGAAATATGAACGCCAACCTCGTTTCCGCAGTGTTCGATACCCATGCCGAGGCCGAGCGCGCCGTGAGCGACCTTCGTCGCTCCGGCGTCAGCGATACGGCGATCTCGGTCGTCGCGCAGCATGAGGGAAAGACGACCACCACCGATGGCGCGGGCCATGACGGCGGTACGCGCGAGTTCGTCGGCAAGGTGGCGGCAGGGGCCGGCATCGGCACGCTGCTGGGCATTGCCGCGCTGGCCATTCCGGGCGTCGGCCCGCTGGCGGCGGCAGGCGCGATCGCGTCTTCGGCAGTGCCGGGCGCGGCGATCACCGGGGCGGCGCTCGGCGGCGCGGCGGGTGGCCTCGAGAAGGTGATGACCGACCACGGCGTCAGCGAGGACGACGCGCGTTATTATGGCGACCGGGTGCACGGCGGCGGGGTGTTCGTATCGGTGAACACCGAGGCGGCCGGGCTGACGGCGGCGGAGGCGGAGGACATCCTCTATGCTGCCGGCGGGCACAATTCACGGCGGGCACGCGCCGCCGTCTGAGCTGTTCGATACGCGTGACGAGGGCCCGTGCTGCGGCGCGGGCTCTTATTTGCGATAGGCGTCGCGCAAGTCGCCGATCCAGCCGGCGCGCGGCGCGATGGCGGGGCGCTCCAGTGCCGGGTTGGCGGCGCGGGAGGGGGCAATCACCGTCTTGGCGCGCGCTTCCCCCGGCTCGATCGCTTCGGCGAACTTCAACCCGGCGAGCCCATCCTTCACCCACACCACCGTTGCGCCGACCGACTGGAGCGCGCCGACCGTGACGAGCACGGTCGCGCCGACGCGAAGCGATCCGGCCTGATCAAGGCGGACCCCGCCGGTGGAGAGATCGCGCACCCGGTGGCGTGTCGGGGCGCCGCCGCCAAACCGCTCCACCACCGCGCTTAGCAACACGTGATGACGCGGGGCACGCGGCGGCAGCGCCGGTCGGTCCGCGTCGTCGGTGTCGGGTGGGTCGCAGGGCTCTGCCATTGCCCCATAATGGGAAAAGCCGGACCTCGGTTCAATCGCGGCTGCGGCGAGACGATGCACTGTGTTGCAGGCGCGCCGGGGCGACCGGGAACCGGCTAGAGCACGCGATAGGGGACGATGCGGCGCACCGCCGGCTCCACGGTGATCGCGCGGTCGCTGGGCGGGAAGGCGCGCTGGTCGCAATCAATGCGGGGGCACAGGCGGCATGAGACGCCGATCGGCGTCGGCGCGCCGGTGCGGTCGATCGCATCGGCATAGACGAAGTCCGCCGCGTGGCTCGCCTCGCAGCCGAGCACCACGGCATAGCGGCGGGCGAGCCGATCGAAGCGGCCGGAGGATTTGACCAGCCCCTTGGCCATCGAGATGTAGCGCGCGCCGTCCGGCGTCTCGGCATGCTGGACGAGGATGCGGTCCGGAATCGCGACTGCTTCGTGCACGTGCCACAAGGGACAGGCGCCGCCGAAACGGGCGAATTGCAGCCGCGTCGCGGAATGGCGCTTGGTGATGTTGCCGGCCATGTCGACGCGGCAGAAGTAGAAGGGCACCCCCTCCGCGCCGGCGCGCTGCAGCGTCGAGAGGCGGTGGCAGGCCTGTTCGAAACTGACGTTGAAGCGGTGCGACAGGCGATCGATGTCGTGCCGCAGGCGCTGCGCTTCAGCCCGGAACCGTGCATACGGCATGACGAGCGCCCCGGCGGCGTAATTGGCGAGGCCGACGGCAAGCAGGCGTCGCGCCTCGCTGCCCGGCAGATCGGCAGCGGCGACGATGCGTTCGATCTCCGCCGCGAAGGCGGTGGCGGCGAGGCGGTGGGCGATGAGGAAGCGCTGCGATTCCGGCGGCAGTGCGGCGTTCAGCGTCAGGCGCACGCCATCGAAGCGCGAGAGGGGGGCATCCTCGTCATGATCGGTAGCGAGGACGATATTGTGATCGGCCAGCGCGCGGGTGAGGCTGCGTGCGTGCTCGGCGAGATCCTCTGCCGCGCGGTCGAGCGGATCGACGTAATTGCCGGCTTCGTGAAACCAGTCCCGCACCGCTTCCCACGGCAGGCGGGCGCCGCTGCCGGCGACGAGCGATTCCTCCGCCAGCGCCAGCCGGTCCTCCGCCGCGCGCTTCGCGGCGTGGAGCGCGATCAGGCGATCGGCGACTTCGGGCTGGGTTTCCGCGAGGCGGGCGGCATCCATCGCGTCGAAGGCGGCGAGCGAGGGATCGGCCAGCGCGGCGCCGAGCGCGGAGAGGCGGCGGGCCGGGGCCTCGCCCTCGATCGCGGCGAGTGCCTGCGGGTAATGACGGGCGAGCGCAGCGGTGACTGCGCCGGTCAGCGGCCGCTCCCCCGTCTCCAGTTGCGAGAGATAGCTCACCGAAATGCCGAGCCGCTGCGCCATGGCGCGCTGGTTGAGCCCGGCCGCACTGCGCAAGGTGCGAAGCTGGGTGCCGGCATAGAGCCTGGGTTTCACCTGGATCCCTTTCGCGGGTATCCAATTCCTAGTTCGCAACGCGGGTTTTCGCAAATTCGCAAATTCACATTTGCCTCCACGGCACCAGCAGCGCACACAGCGCCACCGTCAGGAGAGATGCATGTCGTCGACGATCGAGGAACTGGAACGCAAGCGCGCCGCGGCCCGGCTGGGTGGCGGGCAGAAGCGAATCGATGCGCAGCACGCCAAGGGCAAGCTGACCGCGCGGGAGCGGCTCGACGTGCTGCTCGACGAGGGATCGTTCGAGGAGCTCGACATGTTCGTCGAGCATAATTGCGTCGACTTCGGCATGCCGGACCAGGTGTATCCGGGCGACGGCGTCGTCACCGGATCGGGCACGATCAACGGCCGCCTCGTCTTCGTCTTCAGCCAGGATTTCACCGTCTTCGGCGGATCGCTGTCCGAACGTCACGCGCAGAAGATCTGCAAGGTGATGGACATGGCGATGAAGGTCGGCGCGCCGGTCATCGGCCTCAACGATTCGGGCGGCGCCCGTATCCAGGAGGGCGTCGCCTCGCTCGGCGGCTATGCCGAGGTGTTCCAGCGCAACGTGCTGGCGTCGGGCGTGGTGCCGCAGCTCAGCCTCATCATGGGGCCGTGCGCTGGCGGTGCGGTCTACTCCCCGGCGATGACGGACTTCATCTTCATGGTGAAGGATTCGAGCTACATGTTCGTCACCGGCCCGGACGTGGTGAAGACGGTGACCAACGAAGTGGTGACGCAGGAGGCGCTGGGCGGCGCCGTGACGCACACCACCAAGACGAGCGTCGCCGACGTCGCGTTCGAGGATGATATCGAGGCGCTGCTCGCCGCGCGCGACTTCATCGATTTCCTGCCTGAATCGAACCGCGCGCCGGTGCCCGAGCGCCCGACCGCCGATCCGTGGGACCGGCTGGAGCCGAGCCTCGACACGCTGATCCCGCCGTCCGCCAACCAGCCGTACGACATGCACGAGCTGATCCGGAAGGTCTGCGACGAGGGCGATTTCTTCGAGATCCAGCCGGCGCATGCGGCGAACATCATCTGCGGCTTCGGCCGGATCGAGGGCAAGACGGTGGGCGTCGTCGCCAACCAGCCGATGGTGCTGGCGGGCGTGCTCGACATCAATTCGTCGAAGAAGGCGGCGCGGTTCGTGCGCTTCTGCGACGCGTTCGACATTCCGATCATCACCTTCGTCGACGTGCCGGGCTTCCTGCCAGGGACGAGCCAGGAGCATAACGGCATCATCAAGCACGGCGCGAAGCTGCTGTTCGCTTATGCCGAGGCGACCGTGCCGAAGATCACCGTCATCACGCGCAAGGCCTATGGCGGCGCCTATGACGTGATGGCCTCCAAGCACCTGCGCGGCGACCTGAACTACGCCTGGCCGACCGCCGAGATCGCGGTGATGGGCGCGAAGGGCGCGGTGGAGATCATCTTCCGCGGCCTGAACGAGGAAGGCATCGCCGAGAAGACGCGCGAATATGAGGCGCGCTTCGCCAATCCTTTCGTGGCGGCGAGCAAGGGCTTCATCGACGAGGTTATCCAGCCGCACTCGACCCGCCGCCGCATCACGCTGGGCCTCCGCAAGCTCAAGAACAAGAGCCTGGAGAACCCCTGGAAGAAGCATGACAACATCCCGCTGTGAGTGGCGCGATGTTCATTCCTTGAAGCAGTAGAAGAGGATCGACGATGCAGCTTGGCCGCCTGAACCATGTTGGCGTGGCGACGCCGTCGATCGAGAAGTCGGTCGAGACGTACCGGACGCTGCTTGGCGCGGAGAAGATCGGCGAGCCGTTCGACCTGCCGGCGCAGGGCGTGAAGGTGTGCTTCGTCGATGCGCCGAACACGCAGATCGAGCTGATCGAGCCGTATGACGAAACCTCGCCGATCGCCAATTTCCTGAAGAAGAACCCGGCCGGCGGGCAGCATCACGTGTGCTTCGAGGTGCCCGACATCAATGCCGCGGTGGCGCACATGAAGGACAAGGGCGCGACCGTGCTGGGCGAGCCGCGGATCGGCGCGCACGGCACGCCGATCGTCTTCATCCACCCGAAGAACTTCGGCGGGATGCTCGTCGAGCTGATGGAAGAACCAAAAGGCGATCACTGAACGATCGCGACAGGAGAGGGAAGAACATGGCCGAATATGAAACGATCCTGACCGAGAAGAAGGGCGATGTCCTCGTCCTCACCCTCAATCGGCCGGAGCGGCTGAATGCCGCCTCGATCCAGCTGGCCGAGGATCTGACCGTTGCGCTGTACGACCTGCAGGGCGCGCGCGCGGTGCTGATCACGGGTGCCGGCCGGGCGTTCTGCTCGGGCGCCGACCTCCAGGCGCGTGGCGGCGGCGAGAGCGTGGTGACGGGCGGCGACACCAGCCACCGCGCGCTGATGAACTTCTACAACCCGCTGATGAGCCAGATCATGAACCTGTCGGTGCCGGTCGTCACGGCGGTGAACGGCCCGGCGGCAGGGGTCGGCTGTTCGATGGGCCTTGCCGGCGACTTCGTGTTCGCTGGCAAGAGTGCCTATTTCCTGCAGGCGTTCGTCAACATCGGCCTGGTGCCGGACGGCGGCTCGACCTGGCTGCTGGCCAAGACGATCGGCAAGGCGCGCGCGACGCAGATGATGATGCTGGGCGAGCGGATCAGCGCCGACCAGGCGGAGAATTGGGGCCTCATCTACAAGGCGGTCGACGATGTCGCGCTGATGGACGAGGCGCTGGCGATGGCGACGCGCCTTGCCGCGGGGCCGACGGTGGCGCTTTCCGCCATGCGCAGGAACATTATGACCGCGCTGGACGGCACGTTCGACCAGGTGCTGCGGGCCGAAGCCGAAGGCCAGCGGCTGGCTGGCGGCTCGCAGGATTCCCGCGAGGGCGGGCTGAGCTTCCTCGAGAAGCGCAAGCCGGTGTTCAAGGGCAAGTGATCCAACCCCGTTCGTGCCGGGCGGCGCCGCGCCGCCCGGCACGAACGGATCGAGAGTTTGAGCAATGACCGACATGCCTGAAACCAACCTCGGCGAAGACGCCGGCAGCACCCCCAAGCCGGCGCCCATGCCGACCGAAGTGGCCGCGCCGCCGCCCGCCCCCACGATCGACACGTGGGCCAAGGCCGCCGAGAAGGAGGTGAAGGGCAAGGACCTGACGTGGCACACGCCCGAAGGGATCGAGGTGAAGCCGCTGTACACCGCGGCGGATGTCGAGGGCTGGGAGCCGGGGCTGCCCGGCTTCGCGCCGTTCACCCGCGGCGTGCGCGCGTCCATGTATGCCGGTCGGCCGTGGACGATCCGGCAATATGCCGGCTTCTCGACCGCCGAGGAATCGAACGCTTTCTATCACCGCAACCTGAAGGCGGGGCAGAAGGGCCTGTCCGTCGCGTTCGATCTCGCCACGCACCGCGGCTATGACAGTGATCATCCGCGCGTCACCGGCGACGTCGGCAAGGCGGGCGTCGCGATCGACAGCGTCGAGGACATGAAGATCCTGTTCGACGGGATTCCGCTCGATCAGATGAGCGTGTCGATGACGATGAACGGCGCGGTGATCCCGATCCTCGCCTTCTTCATCGTCGCCGGCGAGGAACAGGGCGTCGATCGCAAATTGCTCGACGGGACCATCCAGAACGACATCCTCAAGGAGTTCATGGTCCGCAACACCTACATCTACCCGCCCGAGCCGAGCATGCGGATCATCTCGGACATCTTCGGCTACACCAGCCGCGAGATGCCGAAGTTCAATTCGATCTCGATTTCCGGCTATCACATGCAGGAAGCCGGCGCGACGCAGGTGCAGGAGCTAGCCTTCACCATCGCCGACGGCATGGAATATGTGAAATACGGCGTCGCATCCGGCCTCGACATCGACAAGTTCGCCGGCCGCCTGTCGTTCTTCTTCGCGATCGGCATGAATTTCTTCATGGAGATCGCCAAGCTGCGTGCGGCGCGCGTGCTGTGGCACCGGGTGATGACGAACCTGGGGGCGAAGGACGAGCGCTCCAAGATGCTGCGCACCCACTGCCAGACGAGCGGCGTCTCGCTGACCGAGCAGGACCCGTACAACAACGTCATGCGCACCACGATCGAGGCGATGGCGGCGATGCTGGGCGGCACCCAGTCGCTGCACACCAACGCGCTGGACGAGGCGATCGCGCTGCCGACCGACTTCTCCGCCCGGATCGCGCGCAACACGCAGCTGGTGATCCAGGAGGAGACCGGCATGTGCAATGTCGTCGATCCGCTGGGCGGCAGCTACTACATCGAGGCGCTGACCAAGGATCTGGTCGACCGCGCATGGGAGATCATCGAGCGCGTCGAGGCCGAGGGCGGGATGGCCAAGGCGGTCGCCGCCGGCTGGCCCAAGGCGATGATCGAGGAAGCCTCCGCCGCCCGGGCGGCGCGGGTCGATCGCGGCGAGGACGTGATCGTCGGCGTGAACAAGTATCGCAAGGACAATGAAGATCCGATCGAGATCCTCGACGTCGACAATCACGCGGTGCGCGAGGCGCAGATCCGGCGCATCAACAAGATGAAGGCGGAGCGTGACGAGGAGGCGTGCCAAGCGGCGCTCGACGCGCTGCGCGAAGGCGCACGCGGCAAGGGCAATCTGCTCGAGCTGGCGGTGGAATGCGCGAGGCGCCGGGCGACGCTGGGCGAGATTTCGTCCGCGATGGAGGATGTGTTCGGCCGCTTCGGCACCTTCCCGACGCCGGTGAAGGGCATTTACGGCGGCGCGTACAAGGAAGACGAGCGCTGGGCGCGGCTGCTGCGCGGCGTGGAGGCAGTGGAGCGCCGGTTGGGCCGCCGCCCGCGCATGTTTGTCGCCAAGATGGGGCAGGACGGGCATGATCGCGGTGCGAACCTTGTATCGTCCATGTTCGGAGACCTCGGCTTCGAGGTGGTCGCCGGCCCCCTGTTCCAGACGCCCAAGGAGTCTGCCGCGGTTGCGCTGGAGAAGGACGTCGACATCGTCGGCGCGTCGAGCCTGGCCGCGGGGCACAAGACGCTGATCCCCGAACTGATCGGCCATCTGCGCGATGCCGGGCGCTCGGACATCAAGGTGATCGCCGGCGGCGTGATCCCGGCGCAGGATTATCAGGCGCTGTACGACAGCGGCGTGCAGGCGATCTTCGGGCCGGGCACGAACCTGATCAAGGCGGCAGAGGACGTGCTTCGCCTGCTGGGCCACAACATGCCGCCCGAAGCGGAGGCGGCGGAGTGACGGGCGTGCGCAGCCTGTGCGCTGCCGCCGTCGGCGGGGCGTTGCTGCTGGCGGCTCCAGCCGGGGCGCAGACGCAGGCGCAGATGAACGCCAGCGCGGGCGCCGCCTATCAGCGGGCCGACGAGGCGATGAACGCGCAGTGGAAGCGCACCTATGCCTATATGAAGGGCAGGGATGCGCAGGATCGTGGGCGCGCGAAGTTCGGCTATGCCGCGGCGACGCTGGCGAGCCAGCGGGCGTGGATCGCGTTCCGTGATGCGCAGTGCAAGATCGAGAGCGGCGAGGCGGCCGGCGGCTCGCTGCAGCCGCTGGTCCGCGCGCAATGCCTGGCGCGGCTGACGCAGGAGCGTACTACGCAACTGAGGAACCTGATGTGGAGGCGGTGATCCGCACCGACTGGACGCGCGGCGAGGTCGCCGAGCTGTTCGACCTGCCGTTCGACGAGTTGATGTGGCGCGCGCAATCGGTGCACCGCGCGCATCATGCGGCGGGCGAGGTACAATTGTGCACATTGCTGTCGATCAAGACCGGCGGCTGCCCGGAGGATTGCGGCTATTGCTCGCAATCCGCGCACGCCGACAGCGGCGTGAAGGCGACCAAGCTGATGGACGTGCGCAGCGTGCTGCAGCGCGCGGCCGAGGCGAAGGACGCCGGCAGCCAGCGCTTCTGCATGGGCGCGGCGTGGCGCAACCCCAAGGACAGGGACATGCCCGCCATCGTCGAGATGGTGAAGGGCGTGCGCGCCATGGGCATGGAAACCTGCATGACGCTGGGCATGCTGACGCCCGGCCAGGCCGACATGCTCGCCGAAGCCGGGCTCGATTATTACAACCACAATATCGACACTTCGCCGGAGCGATATGGCGAGGTGATCTCCACGCGGACGTTCGGCGAGCGGCTCGAGACGCTGGAGAATGTGCGTACCGCGGGCATCAACGTGTGCTGCGGCGGAATCGTCGGCATGGGCGAGACGCGCGAGGACCGCGTCGGCTTCGTCCATGCGCTTGCCACCCTGCCGCGCCATCCCGAGAGCGTGCCGGTCAACGCGCTGGTGCCGGTGAAGGGAACGGTGCTGGGCGACATGCTGGCCGACACGCCGCTCGCCAAGATCGACGACATCGAGTTCGTGCGGACCGTAGCGGTGGCGCGGATTACCATGCCGATGAGCATGGTGCGGCTGTCCGCCGGGCGCGAGAGCATGTCTGAAGCGACGCAGGCCCTGTGCTTCATGGCCGGCGCGAATTCGATCTTCACCGGGGACAAGCTGCTGACCGCCGGCAATCGCGGCGACAGCGCGGATGCGGCGCTGTTCGCAAAGCTCGGCATCCGCGCCATGCAGGCGGAGGAGCCGATGCGCGCGTGCCGCAACGAGGCGGTGATGGAGGCTGCCGAGTGAGCGTCATCCACTTCCGTCATGCTGAACCCGTTTCAGCATTCATCCATCCACAATCGCCGTCCGTGCCCGTGGCACGGTGGACCCTGAACCGAGTTCAGGGCGACGGCACATGGGTTCGCGCGATGCGCGAACATGCTGGTTAGGGGCCGTCATGTTCAAGAAAATCCTGGTCGCCAATCGTGGCGAGATCGCGTGCCGGGTGTTCCGCACCGCGAAGAAGATGGGGATCGCGACGGTCGCGGTCTATTCGGACGCCGATGCGCGCGCGCCGCACGTGCTGATGGCCGACGAAGCCGTGCGGCTGGGGCCGGCGCCGGCGGCGGAAAGCTACCTCAAGGCGGATCTGATCCTCGCCGCCGCCAAGGCGACGGGCGCTGATTGCATCCACCCGGGCTATGGCTTCCTCTCCGAGCGCGAGAGCTTCGCCAAGGCGTGCGCCGAGGCCGGCATCGCCTTTGTCGGCCCGCCGCCGAACGCCATTGCGGCGATGGGCGACAAGATCGAATCGAAGAAGCTCGCCAAGGAAGCGGGCGTCAACGTCGTCCCCGGTTTCCTCGGCGAGATCGCCGATACCGAGGAAGCGGTGAAGATCGCGACCGACATCGGCTATCCGGTGATGATGAAGGCGTCGGCCGGCGGCGGCGGCAAGGGCATGCGCCTTGCCTGGAGCGAGCAGGACGTGCGCGAGGGCTTCGAGGCGACCAAGCGCGAGGGCCTGGCGAGCTTCGGCGACGACCGCGTGTTCATCGAGAAGTTCATCGAGAGCCCGCGCCATATCGAGATCCAGGTGCTCGGCGACCAGCACGGCAATGTCGTCTATCTCAACGAGCGCGAATGTTCGGTGCAGCGCCGCCACCAGAAGGTGGTGGAGGAAGCGCCGTCGCCGTTCGTCACGCCTAAGATGCGCAAGGCGATGGGCGAGCAGGCCGTCGCGCTGGCCAAGGCGGTGGGTTATTACAGCGCAGGCACGGTGGAGCTGATCGTTTCCGGCGCCGACAAGACCGGCGAGAGCTTCTACTTTCTCGAGATGAACACCCGCCTGCAGGTGGAGCATCCCGTCACCGAGGAGATCACCGGGCTCGACCTGGTCGAGCAGATGATCCGCGTTGCGGCGGGCGAGAAGCTGGCGTTCAGCCAGAAGGACGTGAAGATCGACGGCTGGGCGATCGAGAACCGCGTCTATGCCGAGGATCCCTATCGCGGCTTCCTGCCGTCGATCGGCCGGCTGGTGCGCTACAACACGCCGGCCGCCGACAAGCGGCAGGCGCCGTTCGGCGAGGATGAAGGCGCGCCGGGCGTGCGCGTCGACGATGGCGTCACCGAGGGCGGCGAAGTCAGCATGTTCTACGATCCGATGATCGCGAAGCTGATCACGCACGGAAAGACGCGCGAGGAAGCGATCGACAAGCAGATCGCGGCGCTCGACCAGTTCGAGATCGTCGGGCCGGGTACGAACCTCGATTTCGTTTCCGCGCTGATGCAGCATCCGCGCTTCCGTTCGGGCAACATCACGACCGGCTTCATCGCCGAGGAATATCCCGAAGGCTTCCACGGTGCGCCGGCATCGGAGGAGACGGTGCGCACGCTGGCGGGCATCGCCGGCTTTGCCGCCACCGCGGAGGCGGACCGCGCGCGCCGTGTCGACGGGCAGCTGGGCGATCGCCTGCAGCCGCCGGCCGAATGGGTGGTGCGGATCGGCGACACGGACCATGACGTCACCGTTTCGCGCGATGCGCTGATCGTGGATGGCAAGGAGCTGCCGGTCGCGATCGAATATACGCCGGGCGACCGGGTCGTCGTCGCGGAGCCGACGGAAGAGGACGGGCTGCCGCTGAGCGTGAAGCTCAACAAGACCCGCACGGGCTTCACGCTCAATGCGCTGGGTGCGACCCACAAGGCCCGCGTGCTGCCGGCGCGGGCGGCGCCTTATGCCAAGCATCTGATCGAGAAGGTGCCGCCGGATCTGTCGAAGTTCCTCATCGCGCCGATGCCGGGCCTGCTGGTGCGGCTCCATGTCGAGGTGGGCGACCGCGTCGAGGCGGGCCAGCCGCTCGCGGTGGTCGAGGCGATGAAGATGGAGAACATCCTTCGCGCCGAGAAGGTGGCGGTGGTGAAGGTGCTGAATGCGGCCGCAGGCGAGAGCCTGCAGGTCGACCAGATCATCCTCGAACTGGAGTGATCATGCGCGCCTCCCTCGCCCTTCGCGGGCGGGGGAGGCGGCTCGCGACAATTCGCGACATAATTGCGCTGGACCCTTTCCGCCCTTCCAGCCATTTCGCTGATCTATGTTGCGCACACGTGCCCCCCTCCTGCTTGCCGGCGCGCTGGCAGGGTGCACCGTCGGCCCGGATTATCGCCCGCGCGGTGCGGCGGAACTGGGCGTGCCGGACGCCTTTTCCGTCACCGCGCCGCCGAGCCGCGAGGATCTGACCCGCTGGTGGCGGACGTTCGACGATCCGGTGCTGGGCGATCTGGTCGAGCGGGCGGCGGCGGCGAATCTCGACATCGCACAGGCAACCGCGCGGCTGCGACAGGCTCGCGAGGCGCTGGTGCAGAGCCGTGCGAGCCTGCTCCCGTCGCTGAACGGATCGGGCGGATACAGCCGTTCCGAAACATTCCGTGGCGGCGGCGGCACCATCACGCTGCCCGATGGCACGGTGCAGAATGTCGGCGGCGGCGGGGGATCGAACTTCTCGCTGGGGCTGGACGCGCAATATCAGGTCGGCCTGTTCGGCGAGGTGCGGCGCACGGTGGAAGCGTCCCGCGCGCAATATGAGGCGAGCGGGTTCGACCAGGCGACGGTGCTGCTGTCGGTTCAGGCGGAAGTTGCGCGCAATTACGTGCTGGCGCGGCTCTATCAGCTGCAACTCGCCAATGCGCGCGACAGCCTGGCGCTGCAGGACGACAATCTGGAGATCGCCGGGTTCCGCGTGCAGGCGGGGCTGGTATCGAGCCTGGACGAGGAACAGGCGCGGGTGCAGCGCGCGCAAACCGCGGCTTCGGTGCCGCAGATCGAGCAGCAATATAATGCTGCCGTCTCCCGGCTGGGCGTGCTGGTGGGCGAAGCGCCGGGCACGCTGAAGCCGATGCTGGCCGCCACCAAGCCGATCCCGCGCGGGCCGAACGCGGTGGGCGTGGGCATTCCGGCGGACGTGCTGCGGCAGCGACCCGACGTGCGCTCCGCCGAGCGCAATCTGGCGGCGGCGACGGCGCAGATCGGTGTCGCCAAGGCGCAGCTCTATCCCGCGCTGGCGATCAGCGGCAGCATCGACACGCGCGCCGGCACTGTCGGCAGCCTGTTCGAGACGATCACCGGCGGCCTGTTCGCCGGGCTGACGCAGGCGATCTTCAACGGCGGGCGGCTGCGCAGCCAGGTGCGCGGCGCAGAGGCGGCGACGGATGCCGCGCTGGCGGCGTACAAGCAGACCGTTCTGATTGCGCTGGAGGATGTGGAGAACGCCGTAGTGGCGCTCCGCACCGCCGAGGAGCGCGAGCGGCAGTTCGCGGTCGCGCTACAGGCAGCGAACGCATCGGCCATTCTCAGCCGCAGCCAGTATCGCACCGGCCTCACCGATTTTACCACGTTGAGCCAGCAGGAGGCTGCGCTGCTGTCCGCGCGCAACAGCGCCGCACAGGCGCGCGCCGACCATGCCAATGCGCTGGTCCAGCTCTACACCGCGCTTGGCGGCGGATGGGACGCCAGCGTCACCCCTGAGGCGCCGGCGCCGCAGAGCATCAATCAGAACGGAAACCGCTGATGGCGAGCGAGCAGATCGACGAGTTCCTGGGCGTGAAGCCCCAGCCCGCGTGGCAGCGCTGGTTGAAATGGGCGCTGATCGCGATCGGCGTGCTGTTGCTGCTGCTGCTGGCCTGGCGGATGTTCGGGCCGAAGGCTGAGACCGGCTATGCCACCGCGCCGGTGCGACGCGGCGACCTGACCGTGACGGTATCGGCGACCGGCAAGCTCGCGCCGACCAACCAGGTGACGGTTGGCTCGCAACTGTCCGGCCTCGTCACGCGCGTGGTGGTCGACGTCAACGACCGGGTTCGTGCCGGCGAAGCGCTGGCGCTGATCGATCCCGAGCAGATCGACGACCAGATCCGTGCCAGCCAGGCGCAGCTTGCCGCCAACGTCGCGAGCGTGAACCAGGCCAAGGCCACGGTGGCCGAGGCGCAGGCGCAGCTCGCGCGGTTGCAGGAAGTGTATCGCCTGTCGAACGGCCGCGTGCCTTCCCGCACCGAGCTTCAGACCGGCCAGGCCAATGCACAGCGCGCGGTCGCTGCGCTGCGCGTCGCGGAAGCGAACGTCACGGCTGCGCGCGCCAATCTGTCGCAGAACCAGACGCAGCGGCAGCGCGCGATCATCCGTTCGCCGGTCAACGGCGTGGTGCTGGCGCGGCAGGTGGATCCGGGCCAGACGGTCGCGGCCTCGTTCAACACGCCGACCCTGTTCGTGATCGCCGAGGATCTCAGCAAGATGAAGCTGGAGGTGGCGATCGACGAAGCGGACGTCGGCGCGGTGAAGGAAGGGCAGAAGGCGACGTTCACGGTCGATGCGTTTCCCGGCCGGAGCTTCCCGGCGGCGATCACCCGCGTTGACCTCGGTTCGAACCTGACGGCGAGCACCGCGAGTGCATCGAGCAGCACGTCGACCGCGGGAAGCACGACCGGGCAGGTCGTCTCCTACGCTGCGGACCTTTCGGTCGAGAACCCGACGATGGAGCTGCGGCCAGGCATGACCGCGACCGCCGACATCATCACCAGCGACAAGAAGAACGTGCTGCTGGTGCCCAACGCCGCCTTCCGCTTCCAGCCGACGGCGGGTGCGGGCGGTGACAGCGGCGGCATCGCCGGATCGCTGACCTTCCGCCCGCGACGCGGCGGCGGTGCCTCGCGCGAAGTGAAGATCGGCCGCGGCGCGCAGCAGACGGTGTATGTGAAGGGCGAGGACGGCAAGCCGCGCGCGATCCAGGTGACGACCGGCGATACCAACGGCAGCGTGACCGAAGTGCTGTCCGGCGGCTTGCGGCCCGGGATGGAAGTGATCACCGGGCAGCTGTCGGGTGGTGACGACGGCGCCCGCAGTGGCGGCACCGGCGGTGGCCAGCGGCGGCAGCGCCAGGGTGCCGGTGGCTGAGATGAGCCCCGCCTCTACCCCGGTGCGCGCCCGCGGCCATGATGGCGGGCGGCCATGACGGAGCCGATCATCTCGCTGCGCGGCGTGACGAAGGTTTATGGCTCCGGGCCGACCGCGTTCCAGGCGCTGCGGGGCGTGGACCTCGACATTGCGGGGGGCGATTTCGTCGCCGTCATGGGCCCGTCGGGATCGGGCAAGTCGACCACGATGAACATCCTGGGCTGCCTCGACGTGCCGAGCGCGGGCACCTTCCTGTTCCGCGGCCATCACGTCGAGACGCTGGACCGGGACCAGCGCGCGCTGCTGCGGCGCAAATATTTCGGCTTCGTCTTCCAGGGCTTCAACCTGCTCAGCCGGACAAGCGCGCTGGAGAATGTCGAGCTGCCGCTGCTGTATCGCGGGGACGATCGCAAGTCGCGGCGCGATGCGGGCATGGCGGCGCTGGAGAAGGTGGGGCTTGCCGAATGGTGGGATCACACCCCGGCGGAGCTTTCGGGCGGGCAGCAGCAGCGTGTCGCGATTGCGCGGGCGATCGTGACCAAGCCGGACGTGCTGCTCGCGGACGAGCCGACCGGCAACCTCGATTCCGAACGGTCGATCGAGATCATGGAGCTGCTGACCGACCTCAATCGCCAGAGCGGCATCACCGTGCTGATGGTGACTCACGAGCCGGACATGGCAGCGTTCGCGCACACGGTGGTCCATTTCAAGGACGGGCTGGTGGAGCGGATCGAGGCGAACCATCATCAGGGCGCGCCCGTCGAGCCCGAGGGGAGCCTCTGAGATGCTGGGTACCACCGTCATCCTCGCGGTGCGGTCGATCCGACGGCATCTGCTGCGATCGTTCCTGACCATCCTCGGCATCGTCATCGGCGTTGGCGCGGTCGTCACCATGGTGACGCTTGGCAAGGCGACGACGAGCGCGGTGCAGCAGCAGATCGCCGCGCTTGGCACCAATGTGCTGCAGATCCGCCCCGGCCAGGGCTTCGGCCGCGGCGGTGGCGGCCCGCGGCCGCCCGACTTCAAGCCGGAGGACGTATCCGCGATCGAGCAGCAGGTGGCGGGCGTGACCGCCGTAGCGCCGCAGGCCTCGGCGACCGCGACCGCGATCTACGAGGGCGCGAACTGGTCGACGACGGTGCAGGGGACGACCAACGCGATCTTCATCGTCCAGCCCTGGCCGCTGGTGGAGGGCCGCTATTGGACCCCGGCGGAGCAGCAGGCCGGCAAGGCGGTGTGCATCATCGGCAATACCATCCGGCAGAACCTTTACCGCGGCGGCACCGCTGTCGGGACGCGCATGCGGATCGGCGAGATCAGCTGCGACGTGATCGGTGTGCTCTCGACGCGCGGCCAGGCGGGCTTCGGCGGGGACCAGGACGATACGGTGGTGATGCCGATCAAGGCGGTGCAGCGGCGCTTCACCGGCAATCGCGACGTGCGGCTGATGATGGTCGGGGTCGACCAGGGTTATTCGACCGCGGCGGTGCAGGCCGCGATCAGCGACCTGCTGCGCGAGCGGCGCAACATCCGCCCGGGCCAGCCGGACAATTTCAACATCTTCGATACCAAGCAGATCAGCGACACGCTGACCGGCACGACGACATTGCTGACGCGGATCGTGGCAGCGGTGGCGGCGATCAGCCTCGTCGTCGGCGGGATCGGGATCATGAACATCATGCTGGTTTCCGTGACCGAGCGGACGCGCGAGATCGGTATTCGCCTTGCCATCGGCGCGGTGGCGAATGAGGTGCTGATGCAATTCCTGGTCGAGGCGGTGGCACTGTCGATGCTGGGCGGGCTGGTCGGCCTGGTGCTGGCGCAGTTGGTGATCCTGATCGCGACGCCGCTGATGCAGGTGCCCTGGACGTTCGACCCGACGATCAATCTGGTGGCCTTCGCGATCTCTGCCGCGATCGGCGTGGTGTTCGGTTATTTCCCGGCGCGGCGCGCCGCGGGAATGAACCCGATCGACGCGCTGCGGCACGAATAGGCGCGCTCAGAGCGCGGCGAGATCATCCGGGGTGTCGACGTCTGCAAGCTCGCCCGCGCTGGCCGGGACGAGCTTGCCGGAGCGGATCAGATCCCGCGCGCCATGATCGCCGGTGAGCGCCGACAAAGCATCGAACCACGCCTCGCCGAACAGCGCGGGCGGGCGCGGGGCACCGCCGTCCGCTGAGGCGACGATCGTGCGTGGCCCATCCCCGGCTGCGAGCAGCCGCTCGACGTGCGCTGCGGTGACGTTCGGCATGTCGGCAAGGAGGACGAGCACCGCCGCAGCGCCTTCTGCTGCCGCAATGCCGAGGCGGAGCGAGGAGGCCATGTCGCCGACCGGATCGTCGTTCGGAATGGCGGTGAAGCCCTCCGCCGCATAGTCGATCCCGCTACGCGCCGTAACGGCGATGCGGCGCGCGAAACGCAGGCTTGCCACTGCGCGGGGCGCGTGGAGGCCGAGCGGCAGGCCGCGAACGGGCGTGTCGAGCTTGCTCGGGCCAGCGCCGAAGCGCCGCGACTGGCCGGCGGCGAGGAGGAGGAGCGCGGTGTCCTCAGCCGCGATCATGGAAGGCCTTCACCATCGCGCCGGCGATGGAGAGGGCGATTTCGGCCGGCCCGATCGCGCCGATATCGAGCCCGACGGGGCCGTCGATCCGCGCCAGATCATCGGCCGAGACGCCCGCCTCCGCCAGCCGCTGCAACCGCGCGGCGTGGCTCTTGCGGCTGCCGAGCGCGCCGACATAGCCGGTGTTGGCGGCGAGCGCGGCGATCAGCGCCGGATCGTCGATCTTGGTATCATGGCTGAGCGTTACCACTGCGGTCGAGGGCCCGGGCTTGTATGCCTCGACCGCCTCGTCGGGCCAGCGATCGTCGAGCGTCGTATCGGGGAAGCGCTCCTCGGTGAGGAAGCGGCCCCGGGGATCGACGACTACCGTCTCGATGCCGAGCGTACGGGCGAGGCCGACGAGCGACTGCGCGATCTGCACTGCGCCCACGACGATGAGGCGGCGTGGCGGATCGTAGCGGTTGGCGAAGATCTCGCCGGTCTCGACAGGACGCAGATCGCTGTGGCCGGTGGTGAGGTCCGTGGTGACGGTGAGTGGCTGACCTTCGGTGCGGGCCTCGATGATGCGGTCGAACAGTTCGGGGTCGAACCCCTCTGCCGAGACCGGCTGCACCATCACGCTGATCTCGCCGCCGCACGGCAGGCCGACTTCCCAGGCGCTGGCATCGGCGACGCCATATTTCTTCACCGCGAAAGGGCTGCCGGCGATGACGCGGGCGGCGGTATCGAGGATGTCGCCTTCGACGCAGCCGCCGGAGACTGAACCTTCGAAGCGGCCGTCCTCGTGCACCAGCATGTGGCTGCCGCGCGGGCGCGGCGCGGAGCCCCAGGTAGAGACGACCGTGGCGAGCGCCATGCGGGCGCCCTTCCACGATTGAGCCGCGGAGAGGACGCTGTCGTTATCGGCCATGGATCACACCGGTGGGAGATGAGGGAGAAGTTTGTCGAGCGTCACAGGCATGTCGTAGATGCGCACGCCGGTGGCGTTATGGATTGCGTTGACGATCGCCGCGCCCGAGCCGGCGATGCCGAGTTCGCCGACGCCCTTCGCGCCGACCGGATTGGCGGAATCGTCGATCTCCTCGACGAAATACGCCTCGATCTGCGGCACGTCGGCATTCACGGCGACGTGATATTCGCCGAAATCGGGGTTCACGAAGCGACCGTTGCGGGTGTCGACCACGCCATCTTCGCTGAGCGCATAGGCAAGGCCCCAGACCATGCCGCCGACGATCTGGTTCTTCGCGGTCTTCTCATTGAGCACGCGGCCGATATCGAACACGCCGAGCATGCGGCGCACGCGCACCTCGCCGGTGACGGCGTTCACCGCGACTTCGGCGAATTGCGCGCCGTGGCTTGCCTGGCTGGTCGCCTGCGATTCCTTGCCGGGCGAGGTCTTGCCCTTGGCGGCGATCGGCGAACCGCGGACGAGATCGGCAAGCGGACTAGTCCGGGTGCCGGCGGTGACGACGCCGTCCTTGAGGCGCATGTCCTCCGGTGCGGCATTCATGCGGCGGCCGAGCTCGGCGAGAATGTCCTCGCAGGCGAGCGCGGTGGCGGCGCAGGCGCTGCCCGCGCCGAACGATCCGCCCGAGCCGGCGCTTGGCGGCAGATCGCTGTCGCCGATCACCACCTCGATCGCGTCGATCGGCAGGCCGAGCATGTCGCCGACCGTCTGCGCGAGGATCGTATAGGTGCCGGTGCCGATATCGGTCATGTCGGTGCGCACGGTGGCGCGGCCGTCATCGCCAAGGATCACCTCGGCCTCGGCATTGACGGTGAAATTGCCGCGCAGTGCCGCGGCCATGCCCATGCCGATCAGCCATTCGCCCTCGCGCCGGCTGCCCGGCGTCGCCTCGCGCCGACCCCAGCCGAAGCGGCGCGCGCCTTCCTCGTAGCAATCGAGCAGGCGGCGGGTGGAGAAGCGCTTCCCGGTGGTGGGATCGCGGGGCGGCTCGTTGCGACGGCGCAGCTCGATCGGATCGAGGCCAAGCTCCTCGGCCAGTTCGTCCATCGCGCATTCGACCGCGAAGGTGCCGATCGCCTCGCCCGGCGCGCGCACCGCGCCGGTGGCGGGCAAGTCGATCCGGGCGAGATCGGTGCGGAAGCGGCGTGCCTCGCCGGCGTAGAGCGGTAGCGTGCCGAACGGCACCGGCTCCAGGAAAGCGCTGTCGTCATTCTGATAGGCGACGCTTTCATGCCCGATCGCGCTGA
Organism: uncultured Stakelama sp.; assembly: GCA_964390515.1. Lineage (GTDB taxonomy): Bacteria > Pseudomonadota > Alphaproteobacteria > Sphingomonadales > Sphingomonadaceae > Sphingomonas. The sequence goes on along the minus strand of CAYMIU010000003.1, from coordinate 116,779 downwards.
TCCGCCCCTCATGATCAGCGCCAATGCGCAGTCGCTGCGTCGTCGGTGAGCGATGATGGACCATATAGGCTGTTTGTCGACGGCTGAGCGCGACCTTCACGGGACGACCGATTTTCTCCGCGGCGATGGCGGCAAAGATGACTTCCGGGCCGACGCCGGTCTTTCCGCCGAACCCGCCGCCGACATAGGGCGCGAGGACGCGCACGCGATCAGCGTCGATGCCGAGCGCGGTGGCGATGGTGTCCCTGGCCGCGCCGATCACCTGGTTGCTGGAGCGGACGACGAGCTTGTCGCCCTCCCACCACGCCGTGGTGGCATGCGGTTCGAGCGCGGCGGGAAAGTGGATCGGGGTCGTATAGGTACGGTCGATTACCACCTCGGCGGCGGCGAGCGCCGCGTCGAGATCGCCGCGGTTCACCGGCGGGAGGAAGCCGAGCTTGTGATCCTGCTGGACCTCCACGTCGGCGGCGTCGAAGCGGCCGGGCGATTCCTCGTAGCTGACGGCCACGAGGCGCGCGGCGGCGCGGGCCGCTTCCTGCGTCTCTGCGACGACGATCGCGACGCCCTGGCCGTAGTGGAACACCTCGTCCTTGCCGATCGCGGACATGGCGCGCGAGTTGCCCTCACCGGTCGGCATGCGCGGATCGCCATGGATGACGGCGATCACGCCCGGCGCAGCTTCTGCGGCGGTCGTGTCCACGCCAGTTACCCGGCCGCGACCGATGCTGGACTGCACCACGGCGAGATAGGCGGTGTCTTCCGGCGCCTGCTCGAAGGCATAGGGCGCCGCGCCGCTGACCTTTTCGCGTGCCTCGTAGCGGTCGAGCGGCTTGCCGAGCAGGCCCTGCTGGGCGCGGTCGAGCGCGGCGGGACGATAAGGCGCGTCCATGGCGAGATCGTTCATGCCTGCTCCCCGGTAAGGTCACGCAGCGCGGTGATAAGCACGCGCCGGGTGAGCGGGATCTTGAAATCATTGTGGCCGAAGCCGCGCGCGCCGGTGAGCAGCGCGTCGGCGGCGGCATCGAAGGTGGTCTGCTCGGCCGGCCTGCCGATCAGCGAAGCCTCCACCGCGGGATCGCGCCATGGCTGGTGCGCGAGGCCACCGAAGGCGAGCGCTGCGTGGGTTATCGTGCCGTTCTCCACTGCGACGACACCGGCGACCGAGACCAGCGCGAAGGCGTAGGAGGCGCGGTCACGTACCTTGCGGTAGAGCTGCCGCGCGCCGGGCGGCGGGGCGGGAAGAGCGATTTGGGTGATGAGTTCGCCCGGTTCCAGCACCGTCTCGATATGCGGCGTGTCGCCGGGCAGGCAGTAGAAATCGCCGAGCGGGATACGGCGGCGATCACCGTCGGGCTTCAGCGTAACGATTGTTGCGTCCAGGGCGCGCATCGCGACGGGCATGTCGCCCGGATGGGTGGCGATGCACTGGTCGCTGGTGCCGATGATCGCGTGGATTCGGTTGAAGCCGCCGATCGCATCGCAGCCGCTGCCGGGATCGCGTTTGTTGCAGGCGGCGTGGGTGTCGTAGAAGAAATAGCAGCGGGTGCGCTGGAGGAGGTTGCCGCCAGTGGTCGCCTTGTTGCGGAGCTGGCCAGATGCACCGGCAAGCAGTGCGCGGCTGAGCGCCGGATAGAGGGCGATGACGCGAGGGTCGGCGGCAAGATCGCTGTTAGGCACCAATGCGCCGATCAGCAGGCCGCCGCTCTGTTCCTCAATCGTATTCAGATCGAGCCGGCTGATGTCGACCAGCCTTTCCGGCGTTTCCACCTGCAGCTTCATCAGGTCGAGCAAATTGGTGCCCCCCGCGATGAAACGGCCGCCGGCGCGCACCGCCTCCTCCGGGGTGTCGGCGCGGGTGTAGTCGAAGGCCTTCATGCCCCTTGCACCCCCGCGTGAACCTCTCGAATGGCATCGACGATGTTGGGATAGGCCGAGCAGCGGCAGATGTTGCCGCTCATCCGCTCGCTGATCTCAGCATCATCCAGCGCAGGGGCGGAAAGATCGTCGCTGACATGACTGGGCCAGCCCTTGGCCACTTCATCGAGCATCCCGACCGCGGAGCAGATCTGCCCGGGGGTGCAATAGCCGCATTGATAGCCGTCGTGGCGGACGAACGCTTCCTGCATCGGATGAAGTGCATCGGCGCTGCCGAGCCCCTCGATCGTCACAATGTCATCATCCTGATGCATCACGGCGAGCGTGAGACACGCATTGATCCGCCGCCCGTTCAACAGCACCGTGCAGGCACCGCACTGGCCATGATCACAGCCCTTCTTGGTGCCTGTCAGGCCAAGATCCTCGCGGAGGACGTCGAGAAGCGAGGCGCGAATGTCGGGATCGGCCTCGCGCTTGCTGCCGTTGATGGTGAAGCGCATGGGGGCAGTATGCGCGACACTTCGTTACGATCCAAGTATTCCGTAATATTTCTTCTCGCGCTGCTGGCGAGCGGATGTACTTCACGGCAGACAGTATCGATGCAGGCCATGCCCTCTCTTTCCGATCCCATCGTCATTGCTCATCGTGGTGCTTCGGGAGAACGCCCGGAGCACACGATTGCTGCCTATGAACTGGCGATCGCGCAGGGAGCGGACGTGATCGAGCCCGATCTGGTGCCGACGAGCGACGGCGTGCTGGTGGCGCGTCACGAGAATGAAATCAGCGAGACGACGGATGTGGCCGATCGGCCCGAGTTCGCGGATCGCCGCACTACCAAGACGATCGACGGGCGTGAGCAGACGGGCTGGTTCACCGAAGATTTCACGCTGGCGGAGCTAAAGACGCTGCGCGCCAAGGAGCGTCTGCCGCTGATGCGACCGGGCAACCGGGAATATGACGGTAAGGAAGCGATCCCGACGTTTGACGAGGTGATCGCGCTGGCCAGGAAGCACGGGGTGGGGATCTACCCCGAGACGAAGCATCCGACCTATTTCGCCTCGATCGGCAAGGCGACCGACGCGCCGCTGGTGGAGGCACTGCGCCGTGCCGGGTGGGACAGCGCCGCGGCGCCGGTCTTCATCCAGTCTTTCGAGGTCGAGAACCTGAAGCGGTTGAAGGGGATGACGCGGGTCCGGCTGATCCAGCTGGTCGACGGGGAGGCCGGTCCGGCGGACGGCGCGGCGCCGAGCTATGCAGCGATGACGACGCCCGAGGGGCTGAGCGCGGTGGCAAGCTATGCCTGGGGGATCGGGCCGAACAAGGCGATGTTGTGGGATGGCGAGGCGCCCAGCGCGCTGGTGAGCGACGCCCATGCCACGGGGCTTCGCGTACACCCCTGGACGTATCGGGCGGAGAATTACTTCCTGCCCGCAGGCTATCGCCGGGGCATCAACCCGCGCGGGCACGGTGATGTGGCTGCCGAGATTTCGGCAGCACTTCGCCTTGGTATCGACGGATTCTTCACCGACTTTCCGGCTATCGGCGTGAAGGCGCGCAATGACGCGCGGGGAGTGAAGTGATGCGTAAGGTTCTTCTGGTGGTGTTGGTGCCGCTTCTGGCGGGCGGGTGCGTGCGAACGGTGACGGGTGTTGCCACCGCGCCGTTCAAGGCGGCGGGGAAGGTCGTCGACTGGTCGACGACGAGCCAGGAGGAGGCCGATCGCAATTACGGCCGCAAGATGCGCAAGGCCGAGGCGCGCGAGGGCAAGGAACGGCGCGAGTGGCAGAAGCGCTGCCGCAAGGATCCGGAGAATTGCGGGCCTTATGACGGTTATGTGGCCGGGCGGGATCGCTGAGGCGTTCACGACGGGTCGTATCAGCGCCTGCCAGTGACGTGCGCTGTGCGGGGCGTCACCCTGAAACGAGTTCAGGGTGACGCCCCGCACGGGTGCCCTCAGTAGACGACGACGCTGCGGATGCTCTCGCCGGCGTGCATGAGATCGAAGCCCTTGTTGATCTCCTCCAGCGTCAGCCGGTGCGTGATCATCGGATCGATCTCGATCAGGCCGTTCATGTACCAGTCGACGATCTTGGGCACGTCGGTGCGGCCGCGGGCACCGCCGAACGCCGTGCCCTTCCAGACGCGTCCGGTGACAAGCTGGAACGGGCGGGTCGCGATCTCCTTGCCGGCCTCGGCGACGCCGATGATGATCGATTCGCCCCAGCCGCGGTGTGCTGCCTCCAGCGCTTGGCGCATCACCACCGTGTTGCCGGTGCAGTCGAACGTATAGTCGCCGCCCCCGTCGGTCATGGCGATCAGGTGCTGGACGATGTCGCCGACGTCGTTTGGATTCACGAAGTCGGTCATGCCGAACTTGCGGCCCCATTCCTCGCGATCGGGGTTGATGTCGACGCCGACGATGCGGGCGGCGCCGGCGAACTTGGCGCCCTGAATGACGTTGAGGCCGATGCCGCCGAGGCCGAACACGATGACGGTCGCACCCGGCTCCACCTTCGCGGTGTTCACCACTGAACCGACGCCGGTGGTGACGCCGCAACCGATGTAGCAGCTGGTGTCGAACGGCGCGTCGGGGCGGATCTTGGCGACCGCGATTTCCGGCAGCACGGTGAAGTTCGAGAAGGTCGAGCAGCCCATGTAATGGAAGATCTGCTGGCCCTTGTAGCTGAAGCGGCTCGTGCCGTCAGGCATCAGGCCCTTGCCCTGCGTTGCGCGGATCGCGGTGCACAGGTTGGTCTTCTGGCTGAGGCACGACTTACACTGGCGGCATTCCGGCGTGTAGAGCGGGATGACGTGATCGTCGGGCGCGACGCTGGTGACACCGGGGCCGACCTCGCGCACGATGCCGCAGCCCTCGTGGCCGAGGATCGAGGGGAAGATGCCCTCACTGTCGAGGCCATCCAACGTATAGGCGTCGGTATGGCAGATGCCGGTCGCCATGATCTCGACCAGCACTTCGCCGGCCCTGGGCCCTTCGAGATCGAGCTCGACGATCTCCAGCGGTTTCTTCGCTTCGAACGCGACGGCGGCACGGGTCTTCATAACGGCTCCTTCGGTGTCGGGCGGTCAGCCGAGCGCGCAGCGCAGGATGGCGCGCGTGCCGCGATGGGCCCGATCATATTCAACGGTGGTGCGCAGGCTCTGTGCCATGGCGCGGATCAATTTGGTGCCCACCCCGGTGCCACCGGGCGAGACACCCTCGATCATGCCGACGCCGTCATCCTCGACGGCAAGCATGAACACGTCCTCACCCTCGCGATGAAGCGCCACGCGCACTTCGCCGCTGCCGCTGGGATAGGCATATTTGCAGGCGTTGCTGACTAGTTCGGTGACGATGACGCCAAGCGACACGGCACGATCCGTGGGCAGGAGGATCGGATCGGCGACGAGGTGGAGCGAACGGGGCTTTTCCGCAGTCGACCAGGTTTCGGCGAGTTCGTCGACGAGGGTGGTGAGATATTCGCGCATGTCGACATGCTCGACATCGCCGCCGGTGTAGAGGCGGCGGTGAACCTGGGCGATGGCGTTGATCCGCCGCTGCGTGTCGTCGAGCGCGGCGCGGGCGGCGGGATCGCTGAGGGCGCTCGCCTGGAGCCGCACCATCGCGGAGACGATCTGCAGCGAGTTGGCGACGCGGTGGTTCACCTCGGCGAGCAGCGCCTCGAGACGGGCGTTGGAGACACGCAGCGATTCCTCGGCGGCGGCCTTCTGCTTCTCGAGCTGGCTCCGCGCGATGACGGCGCGGAAGGAGGCGTCGAGCAGGTCGAAGAAATCATCACCGACCGACTTCACGACATAGTCGGATGCACCGGCACGCAGCGCGGCGACGGCGACGCGCTGCTCCTCGGAACCGGTGACATAAACTACGCTGGGCGGATCCGGCAGCGCGCGCAGCCGGGCGAGGGTCTCCAGCCCGTCGATGCCCGGCATGTAATGATCGACGGCAACGAGGTGGAAGCTCTGCTCGGCGGCGATCCGCACGCCGATCTCGCCGCCTTCGGCAACGGTCACGTCCCACCCGCGGCGGGCAAGCGCCCGCGAGGCCAGGCGACGGATGCCTGCGTCGTCGTCGATGTAGAGGATGCGGTCCATCAGTCCGCGAGGTCGGGGACCTGGATCACCGACAGGAACAGGCCGAGCTGACGGATGGCCTGGGCGAAGCTTTCGTAGTTCACCGGCTTCGTGATGTAGACGTTGGCGCCCAGATCGTAGCAGCGCTGAATCTCGCGGCTGTCGTCCGTGGTGGTAAGCACGACGACGGGCGTGCGCTTCACCGGGCCTTCCGACCCCTTGATCTTGGCGAGGATGTCCGTGCCGCTCATGTCCGGCAGGTTGAGATCGAGCAGCACCAGCGCCGGGCCGTTCAGCATCGGACCGTCGGGAGCGTTGAACAGATAGTCGAGCGCGCTCGTCCCATCCGTAAAATGCTTGATATCGTTCAGGATGCCGGCGCGACGGATGTTCTTTTCGATGAGCCGGGCGTGGCCTTCGTCATCCTCGATCATCACGATGCTGACGGATTGATGTGCGTTCATGATGACTTTTCCTGCAGGCTCAGCGTCGGGGGGAGGGATAGGCGGAAGGTGGCCCCTTCGCCAAGCGCCGAGCGTAGGGTGATGGTGCCGCCGAGACGATAGGCGAGGGCACGGACGTGGGCGAGGCCGATGCCCTCGCCGGGCTGGTCCTGCGCGCCGGAGCGGCGGAACAGATCGAACACCCGCTCGTGATCGCGCGGATCGATGCCGCGGCCATTGTCGGCAACCGAGATCCAGACGCGGTCGGGCGCGGCGCTGCCGCTGATACTGACGAAGGCGGCGCGATCGGGATGGCGGTACTTCACCGCATTCTCGATCAGGTTGGAGAGGATCTGTTCGATCGCAACGCGATCGCTGACGATGCGCGGCAGCGTGCCTTCGATCTGGATCGTCGCACCGGTCTCGTCCAGGCGGTGCGCCATCGAATCGCGGATATTGTCGACGATCTGGTTCAGATCGAGCAACTCGGGCGCCAGCACGCGGCGGCCTTGGCGCGACAGGGCGAGGATCGCGTTGATCAGCCGATCCATCTTCTGCGTCGACGTGCGAATGAAGCCGATCGCTTCGGGGAGATCCTCGCGCGCGGCGAGCTTTGCTTCCTCCGTCACCACCTCGGGCGCGGCTTCCTCTACCCGCTCGACGAGATCGCGCAGCTCCGCCGTCGCCGATTCCAGTTCGGCGGTGAAGCCCATGACGTTGACGAGCGGCGAGCGCAGATCGTGGCTGACGATATAGGCGAAGCGCTGGATCTCGTCGTTGGCACGCGTCAGATCCGCGGTCCGCTCGTCGACGATCATCTCCAGGCTTTCGTTGAGCTGCTGGAGCTGTTCGCGCGATTGCGCGAGATCGGACGTGTAGCGCACCACGACCAGCAGCGAGGCGATCGCAACGGCCACCACCAGCACACCGGCGATGATGAGGACGGTGTAGAACAGGTTGAGGCTGCGCTGCTGATCGGCATCACGCTCGTTCAGCAGCTTGCGCTCCTCGAGCGACATCGCGTCGAACGTCTGCCGGATCGCGCGGAGCCGCGCGGCGCTCGCCTCCTGCTGGAATTCGGCAACTGCCGCGCCGCTCTCCCCGCGTTCGACCAGTGCGATCGTCTCGCCGCGCTGGCGCATGAGATCGCGCAGCAATGCCTCCAGGCGCACGACGTTCTTCTGTTGTGCCGGATTGTCGTAGGTCAGCTGACGCAGGCGCCGAGCCGACTGCGGCAGTGCCTGTTCCACTTCCCGATATGCCCGCAGGAAACTGGTCGATTCGGGGGCCAGCAGATAGCCGCGCCGCGTCGTTTCGCCCTGCTCGATCAGCCGGCGCGTGTCGGCGATCGCCAGCTCGACCTCATAGGTATGCGCGATCCAGCGGCTGTGGCGCGCAAGCTCTCCGGTGATCCAAGCAGCCGCGATCCCCGCGGCGATCAGCGCGACGAAGCCGGCCGCCATGAAGGCGATCAGCACCCGGCCAATGCGGCCTTCCTTAACGGTAAACCTTTGCGGAGTGTCGCCGGCCATTGGCGATGCGTCTAGGGGCCGCAGCGGAGAAAGGCCATAGCCGCTGCCGCGACGCTCACCGTCGCCATCAGCACAACCCTTGGCGCGAGCGTTAGAGCAGCAATTCCTGGGGCGTCATGCGCCCCACCATGCCGCCGCCGCGACGCCGGGCGAGTTCGGTTTCTGCGGTGAAGCGGACGTCGGGATCGCGATCGGTGAGGAACTTGACCAGGCTTTCTTCCTCGATCTCGGTCCACGGCTTGCCGCGGTCCGCGCCGAAGCGGACGCGCGGCAGCAGCGCGGGGATGCTCGACCATTCGATCAGCTGCGCGACGCTGGCTTCGTTCAGCATGTCTCGCAGGTGGAAGGCGGTGACATAAGCGTCTGGGAAGGCCCGGTGCGCGGGGAGGCCGCGCTCGTGATCCAGCCCCTCGGGCTTGCGCCAATAGCGCAGCACCTGGTTCGAGAAGCTGGGGCTATCCGGCCACAGCCGTAGCGCGCACTTCCAGGTGCAGATCCAGCTGGCGCCATGCGTCATCGCGGGAGTGCAGAATTGCTGCTCGAAATCCGCGCGATGGGCGGCGAGGGCGATGCGGCGGGGATAGGGATCGAGCACCGCACGGGCGACATCGTGCCACCACGGCGCGTCGGCAACGTCCTCGTCGCGGATATGGTGGATCGCCTGAGTGATCGGCGGCATCGAGCGCCCCGGGTTCACCAGCCGGTTGCCGCCTTCGCCGTACAATTCCCAGCGGCCATCGTCGCCCAGCGCGACGTCCTGCCAGCCGATCTCGCACACGCCGTGGGTGGGCGGGGCGTTGCCGGTGGTTTCAAGATCGATGACTCGGATGATGCTGGGTTGCTTTCGCATGCCGGCTATGTGGGGCTTCCATTGCGGCATGTCATCTGCCGTATCGCCCGGTTGCTCAGACGCGCGAGACGCCGCTGAGCGCCAGTTGCGCGTCGATCGCGCCGACCAGCCGGTCGAGCGCTGCCTCATCCTTCGCCTCCGCGCGGGCGGTCAGCATCGCCTGGGTGTTCGATGCGCGCAGCAGCCACCAGCCGTCCGGCGTCGTCACGCGCGCGCCATCGGTGAGGTCGACACTCGCGCCCTCCTTCGCAAGCCGGGCGAGCACTTCCTCGACCACCGCCACCTTGCGCGCTTCGTCGACCGCGAAGCGAAGCTCGGGCGTCGCCACCGCCGCGGGCATGGCATCCCGCAGCGCGGCGAGCGAACAGCCCGCAAGGCCGACCGCGCGGATCAGTTGAACCGCGGCGTAGAGCGCATCGTCGTGCCCGCCGAGTTCGGCGAAGAAGATGTGCCCGCTCATCTCGCCGGCGAGCGGCGCGCCTACCTCGTGCATCATCGTCTTGATGTTGCTGTGGCCGCTCTTCCACATAACCGGGCGGCCGCCGAGTGCGGCGATGCGATCGAATAGCGTGGCGCTGGCCTTCACATCGGCAACGATCGCAGCGCCGGGGTGGGCACGCAGCGCAGGCTCGGCCAGGATCGACAGCAATTGATCGCCCGCAATCACCCGGCCAAGGCCGTCGACGACGCCGATCCGGTCCCCGTCGCCGTCGAAGGCGACCCCGAAGTCGAGCGACTCTTCCGCCACCAGCGCCTTCAGCGCGGCAAGGTTCGCCTCCTCGGTCGGATCGGGATGGTGATTGGGGAAATTTCCGTCCACCTCGGCGAACAGCACGTGATGCTCGCCAGGCAACAGCGCTACGAGGCGTTCGACCGCGGGCCCGGCGGCGCCATTGCCGGCATCCCAGCCGATACGAAATGCGGGGATCGGATCGCCTTCGACGAGGCGAGCGACATAATCATCGCACACCTCGGCCTCGGTAACGCTGCCGGCGCCGCTCTCGATATCGCCCTCAGCCGCGAGGCCGGCGAGCAGCATAATGTCCTGACCGAAGAAGGGGCGGTGGCGGAGCACCATCTTGAAGCCGTTATCGTCGATCGGATTGTGGCTGCCAGTCACCTGGATCGCGCCGTCCACGCCGAGCGTCCGCTCCGCATGATAGAGCATTGGCGACGGGCCGAGACCGATCCGCACGACGTGGATGCCGGCGGCTACGAGGCCTTCGACCAGCGCCGCTTCCAGATCAGGCGAGGAGAGGCGGCCGTCCCGCCCCACCGCCACGCGCGCGCCGCCGCTGCGCCGCACGATGCTGCCGAATGCGTGGCCCACGGCGCGCGCGTCCGCCGTGTCCAGCGTGCGCCCCACGGTGCCGCGGATGTCGTAGTCGCGCAGGATCGAGGGGTGGAAGCGGTGCTGCATGGCTGTCGACCGGCCCGGGTGGATCAACCGGCGCGGCCAAGCAGAAGATCGCGCGCGGCGTTGAGCGCGCGGGCGGCATCGGCCGATCCGCCGCGATCGGGATGCGCATCCGCCATCAGCCGGCGATGGGCAGCGCGGATCGACGCTTCGTCCGCACCTGGCGGCAAGCCAAGCAACTGGCGCGCCGCTGCTGCATCAATTGGCTCGGCGACGCGGGCCCCCGCGGGGATCCGCTTGCGCGGCGCGCCGAAGCCGTTCTTCCACAAACGCCAGCCGGCATAGGCGACCAGCGCCGCGAGCAGCAGCTTGAAGATCATGCAACCAGCGGCACCGCGGGCTCGGGCAACGCGAGCCCGGCCATCATCTCGCGAAGTTCCTGCCGCGCGGCGACATGTCCGAGCGCCATTCCGCCGAATTCCTTGGAATCGAGCATCGTCAGCCCTGACGGGAAGAGTTCGCGGTAGATCACGCGCTCGCCCAGGCCGGGGATGATGCGGAAACCGACGCGCTTCGCCAGCTGATCGAGCGCGTCGGAGACGCGGCGCATGTTGCGCGCCTCGATATGCTGGAGGCGGTTGCGGAGCACGACCCAGTCGATCGTGGAGCCATCGGCCTTCGCGCGGGCCTTGCGCGCATCCCAGATCAGCTCGGAATAGAAGCTGGGGCGTGTCACCTTGAAGGTTTCGGGATGAACCTGGCCGATGAGGTCGAAATCGACGAAACTGTCGTTCATCGGCGTGACGAGCGTATCCGCGCGCACCGCGGCGCTGCGAGCATAAGGATCGTCGCGGCCGGGCGTGTCGATGACCAGGAAGTCGCTGCCTTCCGTCATCTCGGCGAAGGCTTCCTCGAAATCCTCGTGCGCGGTGCGGTGGCGCGGGGTCACGAGGTCCGATCCGTTGCGGCGCACGGTCTCGGCACGATTGTCGAGGTAGCGGCCCATGGTCCGCTGGCGATGATCGAGATCGAGGCAAGCGACGCGCGCGCCGCGCACCGCAAGGGCGATCGCGACGTGCACTGCCGTCGTCGACTTGCCCGTTCCGCCCTTCTCGTTGGCGAACACGATGACATGGGTATTGTCGGAACCGGTCGGCAAAACGTCGCATCCCTTGTTGATCGTATGCACCGACCTCCATAGATGCCCGCGGTTTCCGTTACGAGTGGAGTTTCGACCAGCGTGCAGACCGTTCGTGATTTGCCCGACCTGCGCGCTGCGATTGCCGCCTTCCGCGCCGACGGAGCCCGCATCACTTTGGTGCCCACGATGGGCGCGCTTCATGCCGGCCACATCGCCCTCATCGACGCGGCCAAGCGTGCCGGCACGAAGGTGGTGGCGTCGATCTTCGTCAATCCCAAGCAGTTTGGCCCGAACGAGGACCTTGCCCGCTATCCGCGGCGGGAAATGGCGGATTCGCGCATGCTGGTGGAGGCCGGGTGCGACCTTCTCTGGTTGCCGCCGGTGGACGTCATGTACCCCGCGGGCTTCGCCACCAACATCGGCGTTGCGGGTGTGAGCGAGGGGCTGGATGGCGCGGCGCGGCCGGGCCATTTCGACGGTGTCGCGACCGTCGTCGCCAAGCTGTTCAACCAGGTGACGCCGGACGCTGCCTATTTCGGCGAAAAGGATTTCCAGCAGCTGGCGGTGATCCGGCGGATGGTGGCGGACCTCGATTTCGGGCTTGAGGTGATCGGCGTGCCGACGCAGCGCGATGACGATGGCCTGGCGCTGTCCTCGCGCAACATCTACCTCGACGAGGAAGAGCGCGCGAAGGCGGTGGCGCTACCGCGGGCGCTTGGCGTCGCGGCCCGCGCGATCTGCCGAGGCGACGATGCGGCGACGGCGCTGGCGGAGGCCGAGGCGAGCCTTACGGCAGCTGGCTTCGCGGTGGATTATGTCGCGCTGGTCGATGCCGAGACGCTGCAGCCGGAACCCGCCGCCGATCGCCCGCGCCGGCTATTGGCGGCGGCGCGCATGGGCCAGACCCGGCTGATCGACAATATCGCGGTCGACCCCTGTTAACCCATTAACCATTTGGTGACGCGAATCGCGCCACACGTACGCCATGGGGACATGAACGTGGGGCGGATCAAATGGGTAACAGTCTGAAGAGTGCGCGTTTTCTGATCGACAGCCGGCTGGCCGATGCGATGCGCGGCGACGGACTTGCCTGTTATGACCTGGGGGTGGCCTTCTCCACCGGAACCGGTGGTGCGGTCTATGACCTCGTCGAAGCTCACAAATGGTTCAACCTGGCGGCGGTTGCCGGCAACGAAGCGGCGCAGACGGCGCGCGCCGAGATCGCCGACGACATGAGCGCCCGCGAAATCGCCGCGGCGCAGCGCGCGGCCCGCGACTGGATCGCCGCGAGCCAGCGCCGAGCGGCCTGACCGCGCCCGGTTGACGACGCGCCGCGACCCCTCCCGCAAGGGGAGGAGTGGCACGCGAACGGCAAGGCTTATTCCGTCGCTGCCGCCTTCTTCCTGGCAGGCGCCTTCTTGGCAGCCGTTGTCTTTCCGGCCGCGGATTTGGCAGCGGCCTTTTTGGCCGGCACCTTCTTCTTGGCCTTGCCCTTGCTGGGCATGGCGGCGCGCGCGTCGATGAGTTGCGCGGCTTCCTCCAGCGTCAGCGCATCGGGCGCGATCGTCTTGGGCAGGGTGGCGTTGGTTTCGCCGTCGGTGACATAGGGGCCGTAGCGCCCCTCCATCAGCTTCAGCTCCGCCTCGGTGCGCGGATGCTTGCCCAACACCTTGAGCGGCTCGCGCGAGCCGCGCTGCGGGCGGCCACCGCCGGCGGCGGCTTCGGCGAGCTTCACCACGGCGGCGTTCATGCCGGTTTCGAACACATCGGCGGTGCTCTGCAACCGGGCGTACTTCCCGTCATGCTGCAGATAGGGGCCGTAGCGGCCGATCGAGGCGACGATGTCCTTGCCGGTTTCGGGGTGCTGGCCGATCGTGCGCGGCAGGCTGAGCAGCTTCAGCGCCATTTCCAGATCGAGCTCGCCGACATCCTTGGGGATCGAGGCGCGCTTGGCGTCCTTGCCCTCGCCGAGCTGGATGTACGGGCCGAAGCGCCCCGACTTGCGCTCCACCGGAAGGCCGGTTTCCGGATCCTGGCCGAGCTGTTCCGGCTCGCCGCTGTCGCCCGCCTCGCCGCCAGGCTGCGCGAAGCGGCGGGTGTATTTGCACTCCGGGTAATTGGAGCAGGCGATGAACGCGCCGAACTTCCCGCCGCGCAGGGCGAGCTTGCCGGTGGTGCAATTCGGGCACAGGCGCGCGTCGCTGCCGTCGGCGCGCTCGGGGAAGAGATAGGGCGCGAGGAAGGCGTCGAGCTGTTCGGTGACTTCGCTCGGCTTGAACTCCATCACCTCTGTCGTGCGCGGCTTGAAATCGCGCCAGAAGCTTTCGAGCACCGCCTGCCATTGCGCGCGGCCGCCCGAGACGTCGTCCAGCTCCTCTTCCAGCTCGGCGGTGTAATCATAGCCGACGTAGCGTTCGAAGAAGCGTTCGAGGAACGCTGTCACGAGCCGCCCGCTTTCCTCGGCGAAGAAGCGGTTCTTCTCGACACGCACATAGGCGCGGTCCTTCAGCGTCTTGATGATCGAGGCGTAGGTGGAGGGGCGGCCGATGCCGAGTTCCTCCATGCGCTTGACCAGCGAGGCTTCGGAGAAGCGCGGCGGCGGCTGGGTGAAATGCTGTTCGGCGTCGACCGACTTCTTGGCCGGGGAATCGCCGTCGCGCATCCGCGGCAGGCGCTTGGCATCCTCGTCCGTGCTGTCATCCTGCCCCTCTTCGTAGAGCGCGAGATAGCCGGGGAAGAGCACGACCTGGCCGGTCGCGCGCAGCATGTTGCGGCCCGTGCCGTCGGCCATGTCGACGGTGGTGCGCTCCATCCGCGCGGAGGCCATCTGGCTGGCGAGCGCGCGCTTCCACACGAGGTCGTAGAGGCGGGCATGGTCGCCCGAGCCGACGCGGTCACGGCTGAAATCGGTCGGGCGGATCGCCTCGTGCGCTTCCTGCGCGTTCTTGGCCTTGGTCTGATACTGGCGCGGCTTGTCCGGCACGTAGCTCGCGTCGTAGCGATTGGCGATCGCGCCACGCGCGGCGTCGATGGCGCTGCCGTCCATCTGCACGCCGTCGGTACGCATGTAAGTGATCGCGCCGTCCTCGTAGAGCTGTTGCGCGATCCGCATCGTGTGGTCGGCGGAGAAGCCGAGCTTGCGCGCCGCCTCCTGCTGCAACGTCGAGGTGGTGAAGGGCGGCGGCGGGTTGCGCGTCGCGGGCTTCGTCTCGACGCGTTCGACGGCGAAGCGGCCGGCCTCGACCGCGGCCTTGGCCTTCAGCGCGTCGCCCTCATTGCCGATCGACAGGCGATCGAGCTTCTTGCCCTCCCATTGCACGAGGCGCGCGGTGAAGGGGGTGCCGTCCTGCTCCATGGCGGCAGTGACCGACCAATATTCCTGCGCACGGAACGCCTCGATCTCACGCTCGCGATCGACGATCAGGCGAAGCGCGACCGACTGGACACGGCCGGCGGACTTGGCGCCCGGCAGCTTGCGCCACAGCACCGGCGACAGCGTGAAGCCGACGAGATAGTCGAGCGCGCGGCGGGCGCGGTACGCGTCGATCAGATCGGTATCGAGCTCACGCGGGTTCGCCATCGCGGTCGTCACCGCGGCCTTGGTGATGGCGTTGAACGTGACGCGCTGAACGTCCTTGGGCAGCGCCTTGCGCTTCGCCAGCACTTCCTGGACGTGCCAGCTGATCGCCTCCCCCTCACGATCAGGGTCGGTCGCGAGGATCAGACGGTCGGCACCCTTGGCGAGATCGGCGATCGCCTTCAGCTGCTTGGCCTTGTCGGCGTAATTTTCCCATTCCATCGCAAAGCCGGCCTCGGGATCGACCGAGCCGTCCTTCGCCGGCAGATCGCGGACATGGCCGTAGCTCGCGAGAACGCGATAATCGGAGCCGAGGTATTTTTCGATGGTCTTCGCCTTTGCGGGCGATTCGACAATTACAAGCTGCATTGGCGCCTAACTAGTGATCCTCACACGTATGCGCGAGGGTGGAGAGCGCCGGCCCCCGCCGTCAAGCCGGCGTTCTCCCTATTTCAGGCGCGGTTTGTTGGTACCGCGCGCCAGGCGAGGAAGAAGCCGAGGCCGAGGAGAAGGTCGATCGCGCCGAACAGCAGCACCGGCGCCGGCACCTTGCCGTTGGCGAAGAGCAGGAGCGCGGGCACGCCGAAGGCGAGCTTTTCCGCCACCGAGGGCAGCATCAGTGCGCGATAGCGGACCGGATCGCCGGCGATCACCCAGAAGACGAGCTGAAAGGCGGCGGCGGTGCCGATGAAGCCATAGGCCACCAGCTCCGCCCCCGCCGGCTGTGGCAGGAGATATTGCGGCAGCAGCGCGACAAGGCCGAAGATCGCGGCGCCGCGGAACCACCAGGATATCCAGCGCGGCGCGGCTGACGGCGCAACGGTGTCGCGCATCACGCCGGCGCTCATGCTGCCTGCGCGGCGCGTTCGGGGGTGAATTCCACCTCCAGCCGGCGGACGGCGTGGACGAAATTGTTGGGTGCGATGTCCATCTCACCAGTCCAGCGAATGTCGGGGAAGCGGGCGAAGATCTGGCGATACGCTTCCTCCAGCTGCAACTGCGCGGTCATGCGGCCGATGCAGATGTGCGGGCCGTGGCCGAAGGCGATGTTCTTTTCGGCGTTGGCGCGGGTGATGTCGAAGCGGTCGGGATCGGGGAACATCTTCGGGTCACGGTTCGCCGCGCCGTAATACATGATGACCTTTTCGCCCTCGGCGATCCTCTGCCCCTCGATCTCGGTATCGCGGGTCGCGGTGCGGCGCATGTAGATGACCGGCGAGACCATGCGGGTGATCTCGTGCACCGCGTTGGTCAGCAGGCTGCCGTCGGCCTGAAGCCGCTGCTTTTCGGCCGGATTTTCGGTGAACAGCTTCATTGCGCCGGAGATCGAATTGCGCGTCGTGTCATTGCCGGCGAACACGATCAGCAGCCACGCGCCGTCGAGATAGGGATCGGGCAGCGGATCGCCCTCCACCATGGCATTGGCGATCGCGCTCATCAGGTCGGGCTGCGGATCGGCGCGGCGCTTGGCCAGCATGTGGCGGCCATATTCGAACATCTCGGCGATGTTCTTGTTGAACATCTCGATGAAGGCGAGGATCTGCGGGCTGAGCTCGCCGCCGCTGGCGATCTGCTGCGCCTGTTCGGTCGCGACCTGCTGCGCCATTTCGAGGAAGTGGATCCAGCCGATGAACCGCTCGCGATCGGCCTCGGGCACGCCGAGCATTTCGCACAGGGTGAAGATCGGCAGCCGCTGCGAGAATTTCTCGACCAGGTCGCATTTGCCGAGCGGGGCCATCGTGTCGAGCAGGCGGGTGACCTCCGCCGAGACGCGGGCGCGCAGCCCCTTCATGTAGCTGGCGGTGAAATAGGGCATGTGCTCGCGGCGCAGCTCCCGGTGGGGGCGGCCGTCGAGGTTGATCATCGAGTTGGTCGAGGCGGAGAAGAGCACCGGGTGGCGCGTTTCCTGCGGGCCGAGCGCCATCAGGATGCCGCCCTTCTCGCTGCTGAACGTCTCCGGATCGCCGTTGACGCGCTTCACGCCATCATAGCTGGTGACCGCCCAAAAGCCGATGCCGTTGCCCGGCATCGGATGCCACATCACCGGCGCTTCCTCGCGCATGCGGCGGAAATCGTCCCACGGCTGGCCGGCGGTGAAACGCTTGATGTCGATGAGGTCGGCGCTGGGGATCGTGGGATATGCCTGGTCGAAGGTCGGGCCCTGCCGGCCCTCGATGATGTGATCGCTGACGAGATGCATGGTCGGTCTTCTCTGGCTGGCGGAGGGAGGATCAGGTGAGATCGGGGGAGAAGCGGATGTTGCCGCGCTCAAGGCCCTGGGTGACGACCTCCAGCCCGCCCGACTTCACCATCCATTCGAGCCGGTGGTCGCGATACTCGCGCTTGAAGAGGCCCTGTTCGAGGAGCTTGGCGACATCGCCCATGCCGCCGGTGGAGGCGGTCGCGGCGGCATCGGCGACGGTGTCGCGCACCGACGGGCGATCGTTGGCGCGGGCGAGCCAGTCGGCGAGCCTCGATCCTGGCGCCGGCGGCACGCCGTGGCCGGCGGAGCCGTTGAGGTAGGGCACGACGCTGAGGTCGCCCCAGCCGAAGCTGTCGCCGTTGAACCAGCGGCGATCGCCGAGCGCGCGTTCGAGCCAGGCGTGATAGCCGCGGATCTGCTCGGCTGCCCTGGTGGCGAGGCTTTCGCCCAGCGGGCCCTCGGCGCGGCGGAACCAGCGCAATTCGCTGAGGCCCCAGTTCACCGCCTCGAGATGGGTGTCGACCACCTCCTCGATCATCCGCACGCGGGCGCGATCGGCGGGGGTGGCGGGGAGCAGCGCAGGGTCGGGCCAGCAATCCTCGATATATTCGAGGATGATGGTCGAATCGAAGATGGCGGTGCCGTCATGGAGCAGCGCGGGCACCTCCGCGCGCGGATTGGCGGCGAGGAAATCGCCCGCCGCGCCGCCGACCCCGATCCCGCCGGGCACCGCCGTGTCGAAGGGCACGCCCTTTTCGCGCAGCGCGATCTTCACCTTCTGCGCGTACGGCGACAGCGGGTGGTCCCACAAAGTGACGGTCATGCCGCACCCTCCCCATAACTTTTGTTGTGGAAGAGGCTATGCGGCAGCGACGGACAAATCCAGTCCTATTTCGCTACTTTCACTTGTGTCGGCGACGACGCTTGCGGAAGCTGGACCGCGCGATCCAGATGCCGATCGCGAGCAGGGCGATCGGGGTGAGCCAGAGCGGCAGGGTGACCGCGCTCATCGGCGGATCATAGGTCACGTAATCGCCGTAGCGGGCGACCAGCCAGTCGCGGACCTGCGTGGCATTGTCGCCGGCCGCGATGCGCTGGCGCACCAGGCTGCGCATGTCGCCGGCCATGTCGGCGTCGCTGTCGGCGATCGACTGACCCTGACAGACGAGGCAGCGCAGGGTTTCCATCTCCGCCTCCGCCTCCTTGGCGGGATCACGCAGCTGGACGTTGGCGTAATCGGCCGGCGGACGCGTCTGCGCAGTCGCGGGGCCGGCGAGCGCGAGCAGGCTGGCGGCGAGGGCGGCGAGCATGCGGGACAGAAGCGCGCTCACCGGGCGTTGCGCCACGCCTCGGCCAGTGCGGCCACGTCATCGTCGCGGATGTCGCCGACATGCTGCTTCACCACCACGCCCTTGCCGTCGATCACGAAGGTTTCCGGCACGCCGGAGGAGCCGAGCGAGAGCTGCACCTGGCTGTCGCGATCGTCGCCGATCCGCTGATAGGGGTCGCCGTGGCGGGCGAGGAAGGTGGCGATGGCGGGGCCGGTGTCGCGGATCGCGACGGCGTCGATCGGAATGCCCATCGCCTTCAGCTTCATGAGCTGCGGCGCCTCCGCGATGCAGGGCACGCACCAGCTGGCGAAGATGTTGAGGAGGCGCGGCTGGCCGGTCCTGAGATCAGCGGGCGCGAGGCCCGGCTTGCCCGGCACGATCGGCCGCAGGGTGATGTCGGGCACGGGCTTTCCGACCATTGCCGAATAGACCGTCCGGTCGCTCGGCCGGCGCAGCTCGCGCACGGCGAAGCCGGCGAGCACGAGGAACACGACGAGCGGGAGCCAGAGGAGCCAGCGCTTCATGCCCAGGCGAGCGCCTCCGCCGCCTCATCCGCGCGCTTCTTCTGCCGGCGATCGCGCAGCCAGTGGCCGAGGATCGACAGCGCGCCGCCCAGCGCGATTAGCCCGCCGCCATACCAGATCAGCGTCACCCAGGGTTTCCACCACAGGCGCAGCTGCCAGCGGCCCGCGCCATCGGGCTGGCCGATGACGGTGTAGAGCTGACCGTCCGCGCTGGTGAGGATCGCGCTTTCGTTGGTGGTGGTCGGCGGGTTGGAGAAATAGCGCGATTGCGGGGCGAGGAAGCCGACCGGGCCATCGCCGCGCTGCACCTCAAGCCGGGCCTCCAGCGCGGTCCAATTGTCGCCGATCACCGGGCGGATACCGCGCAAGGTGACACGATAGGGGCCGGCGCGCGCCGGCTCCCCGACGCCGGCGGCGACCAGCGTTTCGCGGGTATAAGCCGAGGACGCGGCCATGCCGACGAGGCTGACCGCAATGCCGAGATGGGCGACGACCATGCCATAGACGAACAGCGGCGTGCGGCGCAGGTTGCGGCCGAACAGCGGCGCGACGCTGGCGACCGCGAGCCCGGCGGCCAGCGCGATCGCGATCAGCGGCATGATGCCGATCCCGTCGCCGAACACGACCAGCGCGGCCGCGGTGAAGACCGTGGCGGCGATCGGCCAGGTCATCCGCTGCAGGAGCGCCTGCGCATCATCCTTGCGCCAGCGCAGCAGCGGCCCGACCGCCATGATCGCCACGAGGATGAGCGCGATCGGCCCGGCGGCCTTTTCGAAGAAGGGCGGGCCGACCGACAATTGCGTGCCCATCGCGGCAGCGACGATCGGGTAGAAGGTGCCGATCAGGACGATGCCGAGGATCACCGAGAGGAGGAGGTTGTTGGCCACCAGGCTTCCCTCGCGGCTCAGCAGTTCGAACGTATTGCCGGCGCGAACCACGCCGATACGCGTCGCGAAGAGCGCCAGCGCACCGCCGATGTAGAGCGACAGCAGCACGAGGATGAACAGGCCGCGTTCGGGATCGACGGCAAAGGCGTGGACGCTCGTCAAAATGCCCGAGCGGACCAGGAACGTGCCGAGCATCGACATGGAGAAGGCGACCACCGCCAGCATCACCGTCCAGGCGCGCAGGCCATCGCGGGTGGCGAGCACGCTGACCGAGTGGAGCAGGGCGGTTGCGGCAAGCCAGGGCATCAGCGAGGCGTTCTCGACCGGATCCCAGAACCACCAGCCGCCCCAGCCGAGCTCATAATAAGCCCAATAGCTGCCCGCGGTGATGCCGATCGTCAGGAACACCCAGGCGGCGAGCACCCAGGGGCGCATCGCGCGAGCGAAGGTGGGACCGACATCGCGGGTGACGAGCGCGCCGACCGCGAAGGAGAAGGCGACCGACAGGCCGACATAGCCGGCGTAGAGCGTCGGCGGGTGGAAGGCGAGGCCGGGATCCTGCAGCAGCGGATTGAGCCCCTGGCCGTCCGCGGGCGGATTGACCAGCCGCGCGAACGGGTTCGAGGCGAAGAGGAGGAAGGCGTAGAAGCCGAGCGCGATCAGCGCCTGCGCGCCGAGCGTCGCCGTCAGCGTGCGTTCGGCGAGGCGGCGTTCGAGCGCAGCGACCGCTGCGCCCGCGAGGCCGAGGATGGTGACCCACAGGAGCATCGACCCCTCATGGTTCCCCCAGGCGCCGGCGAATTTGTAGAGCCACGGCTTGGCCGAATGGCTGTTGGCCACGACCAAGGCGACCGACATGTCCGATTGGAGGAACACGCCGATCAGCGCGGCCATGGCGACGAGCGAGAGCCCGCCCTGGACGATCGCGACCGGGCGCACCGCCCTGGCGAGCGTATCGTCGCCGCGCCTCACCGCCAGCGCGGCGAGCAGCAATTGCATCGCCGCGAGCGCGGCGGCGAACCACAGGGCGGCGAGGCCGGCTTCCGCCATCATGCGGGGATGCCCCCTGCGCGCGTGGGGACGCCCGCCGCGCGCGCGGGTGGGGCCACGATCATGTCAGCCACCGCCGCTCACCTGCTGCTCAGCGCTCATAGGCCTTGGGCAATGCGCCTTCGGTCGGCACCAGATAGCGATCGCGCAGCTGCGACTGGCGCGAGCGCATCGGCTGGGGCTGGCCGTCGATCCACACGGCGGTCGGCGCGGAGGCAATCTCCAGCGGGTCGCCATCCCACAGCACCACGTCGGCGCGGCGGCCGGCGCGTAGCGAGCCGAGCTCATTGTCCATGCCGAGCGCGGCGGCCGGGCCGGAGGTGATCGCGGCGAGCGCCTCGCCCCAGGTCAGGCCGGTGTGGCCGGGCACGCGGGTGATGGCGACGAGATTGCCGGCGTACTGGCGCAGGTTATGCTCCCCGCCATTGTTGCCGGTCGAAGCGAGCGCGACCTGAACGCCGGCAGCGCGCATGCGGCCGACGTTGGATTCGGTCGCGCCGAGCGATTCGAACTGCGCCGGCAGATCGGCAAGCGCGGCGGCGATGACGGGGACGCGGGCGGCGGCGATCTCACGCGCGACCATCCACCCCTCGGTGACGCCGGTCAGCACCAGCTTCAGCTTGGGATACCCACGCGGGACTGCGAGGACGGTCAGGATGTCGCTCGCACGTTCGACATGGACGACGAGCGGTACGCTGCCGTCGAGCACGCGCAGCAGCGCCTGGGCGTCGCCGCGCTTCACCATCGAGTCCTTTTCGCGGCCCCCAAAGGCGGCGGGGTTGCGGCGGTAATCCTCTGCCTGCGCCAACGCATCGCGCAGCGCAGCATAGGCCGCCGGGCGGCTGCCGCCGGCGAGACGGCCGCCGGCTTCGCCAAGCTCGACGAACTGGAAGGCGCGCGGCCGGGTGACGGCATTGGGATCATTGCCGAGATCGATCACCGCGCCCTGGCCGGCGAAGATCGAGTTCGACGCCTCCGGCGCGACCAGTGCGCGGGTGACGCCGCCCAATCGCTCGTTGGCGATCTTCACCTCGGCCGGGTTGATCGAGGTGGAGACATCGATCGCGGCGTTGAACGGCGCAGTGCGGGCACCAGAATCGTTGCTTTCGCGAACGCCGGCCGCGTCGGTGATGCCGAGATCGCTGAAGCCGGCGATGAAGCCGGGGGCGACCCATTTGCCGCTGCCGTCGATCACCTGAGCGCCTGCGGGCACGGCGACGCCGCTGCCGGCGGCGACGATGCGGCCGTTCTGGAACACGACCGTGCCGCCTTCGACGGGGGCGCTGCCATCGCCGACCGCGACCGTCGCATTGGTGATCGCGACCGTCTGCGCGGCGACCGGGCTCGCCAGCATCGTGGCGAGGAGGAGGAAAGCGCGCTTCACTTGACGTCTCCCGAACCGGGCTGGCCAAGCTCGAAGTCGCTCACCGGGCGACGCTTGGGATCATTGGCATCATAGAGGAGTGCGCCGTCGATCCACACCTTTTCGGGGCGGGTATAGACGCTGTACGGATCGCCGTTCCACAGCACGACATCGGCCATCTTGCCGGGCACGAGGCTGCCGGTCTGGTCGGCGATGCCCATCGCCTTTGCGGGGCCGAGCGACAGCCACTTCCACGCCACCTCCGGCGCGATGTTGATGCCGACGCGGCGGCCGCTGGCGAGCACCTTGGCGACTTCCTGGTTCAGCCGCTGAATGCCGTTCTCGTCATCCGAGTGGATCATCGCGCAGGCGCCGGCATTTTCGAGGATGGCGAGGTTTTCGCCGATCCCGTCATAGCTTTCCATCTTGAAGCCGTACCAATCGGCCCAGACGGCGGCGCAGGTGCCGTTCGCCTTCAAGAGGTCAGCGATCTTGTACGCCTCCACCGCGTGGTGGAAGGCGGTGACCTTGTAGCCGAACTCCTTCGCCATATCCTCGACGATTGCCATTTCGTCGGCGCGGTAGCAGTGGTTCTGGATCAGGATCTCGCCCGCCAGCACGCCGCGCAGCGTGTCCATCGCGATGTCGCGCGCGGGCGGCTCCCCGCCGTCAGCCTCATATTTGTCCCACTTGCGGCGATAATCCTGCGCCTTGGCCCAGGTCGCGCGGTCGACCGCGATATTGCCCATGCGGGTGGAGGGCTGGCGGTTCTTCGAGCCGTAGACGCGCTTCGGATTCTCGCCGCACGCCATCTTCAGGCCGTAGGGCGCGCCGGGGAACTTCATGCCCTGCATGGTGCGCGAATAGACGTTCTTGAGCGTGACCGAGCGGCCGCCCATGAGGTTCGCCGAGCCGGGCAGGATCTGCAGCGTGGTGACGCCGCCGTTCGCGAGCGCGCGGCTGAAGCCCGGGTCTTGCGGCCAGACGCTGTGTTCGGCCCAGACATCGGCGGTGATCGGGCTGGTCGCCTCGTTACCGTCGCTGTGCGCCTGGACGCTGGGGGTCGGATAGTCGCCGAGGTGGCTGTGAATGTCGATGATACCCGGGGTGACCCACTTGCCGGTGCCGTCGATCACCTGCGCATCCGCCGGCGCATTCACGCTGGCGCCGACCGCGACGATCTTGCCGTCGGCGAAGAGCACCTGGCCATTGTCGATCCGGCCGCCCTCGCCATCGAAGATCGTGACGTTGCGCACCACTGTCGGCACGCCCGGATAGGCGCGGTAGGTGGAGGGGTAGGGATCGCGCGAATAGGGCTTTGCCGGCGCCTTGGACGAGGCGGTCTTGGGGCGGGCATCGCCCTGCGAACATGCGATCAGCGAAAGCGCCGCCGCGCCCGCTGCGACCCAGCGGGGGGCGGTGGAAAAGGAACGGATCATGGGCGCCGTGATTGGACGGACGCGCGCCGGAAGACAAGCGCTTAGCCGCTGCCCCGGCGCAATCCGTCGCAATCACTGGCAGGCCACGATCAGGCCGCGCTGTCGAGCGTCTCCACGACGAGGCGATCGTTGGTGTAGACGCAGACTTCCGCGGCGATCCCCATCGCCTTGCGGCAGATCGTCTCGGCATCCTGCTCGTAATCGACCAGCGCACGCGCGGCGGCGAGCGCGAAATTGCCGCCCGAGCCGATCGCCGCGATGCCCGCCTCCGGCTCCAGCACGTCGCCATTGCCGGTGAGGATCAGCGTCACGTCCTTGTCGGCGACGATCATCATCGCCTCAAGGTTGCGCAGGTATTTGTCGGTGCGCCAGTCCTTCGCCAACTCCACCGCGGCGCGCATCAGATGGCCCTGGTGGCGTTCCAGCTTCGCCTCGAGCCGTTCGAACAGCGTGAAGGCGTCGGCGGTCGCGCCCGCGAAGCCGCCGATCACCTTGCCTTCGGGGCCGAGCGTGCGAACCTTGCGCGCGTTCGGCTTCATCACCGTCTGGCCCATCGATACCTGGCCGTCGCCCGCGACGACCACTTTCCCGCCGCGCCGCACCGACAGGATCGTGGTGCCGTGCCAGACGGGCATGCTGCTTTGTTCACTCATGGGGTGCGATGTAGGACGTGCGGCGCAGGTTCAACAGCCCCCAGCATCCCGCCCGCCCCAGGCCGTAGCGAAAGATACGTCGAGAGCGCCCGCTGGTGGCGGGTGCCTCGACGTTTCTCGGCGCGGGGGGGCGCGCCGATGTTGGAGCGAATGTTGAGGAAGTTGAGGCTCTGGCGCGTTTTTCGCGCGACTTCCACTCACCGCGCCTTCGCCTTTCCCCATTCGCGCGCCGCGGTGTAGCCGAGATAGCCGGTGGCGAAGAGCGCGTAGAGCGGCTCCGGGATGCCGGAGAGATACGCGTTCATGCCGCCGGATATCACCCGCGCGGTCGACGGGCTGACAGCGGCGATGATGCCCATCGGGATCGACCAGAGCAGCAGCACGTACATGACGTAGAGGAAGCTCGGCCGTGCCCGGCTGGTCCAGGGATCGGGCGATTCCGCCTCGGCCAGCACGGCGGCCATCTGTGTCTTGATACGATCGAGTTCCTGCGATCCTTCGAGGCGGAGCAATTTGAGCTTCGCCGCCTCGCGCGCCTTGGGATCGGGGATGATCTTGTCGATCAGCCCGGCGACCGGTCCGATGATGGTATCGAGCAATGCCATTTTGCCTTCTCCTTCAGGCGAGGCGGTTGGCGAGCCAGCCGTAGAGGAATACCTCGTTCGCGGGGCGGCGCTCGGCGAGCGAGACGTAGCGTTCGCCCTGCAGCGCCTCGAGCGCCTTGAGCAGCACCGTCTCTCCGGCCGCCCCGCGCGTCGCGAGGAAGCCGTCGAGCGCGCGGAGCGTCTGCGGGCCGATGCGGCCGTCGAGCAGTATGTCGGGATAATCGCGTGCGCCGCGATTGAGCGCGTTCAGCGCGCGCTGGAGGAAGGCGACGGCGACCGCCGGCCCCATGTTGACGCCGGTGTCGAACAATTCGGCAGCGATGCTCGGCGCGCGCTGCGCCACGTCATCGATCCGCGGGCGCTGCCAGTAGATGCGGCGGTAGATGGCGGCGGCCGCCTCACGCGCGAAGTGGCGCATGTCGCCGGCATAGCCGTTGGCGCGCGCCACCGCCTCCGTAATGCCCCAGCGAGTCGCGCCGCCGCGGTCCGCCGGATGTTTGCTGTAGCCGCCTTCGCGATCGATGACGGCGTCGATAAGATCGTCGATCATTGTTCTCTCCTGTACCAGAACAGAAAGAGAACATTACTCTTGTCGGGGCGATGTAGGACAGCATGGGATGGCGTGATCGCCGGCGGATCAGCCTATCCCGTGATAGCTTTTGAACCAGTCGACGAAGCGGGGGATGCCGACCTCGATCGGGGTGGTGGGGGCGAAGCCGTGATCGCGGCTGATCGCGGCGATGTCCGCATAAGTGGCAGGGACGTCGCCGGGCTGCATCGGTTCGAGGCTGCGCACGGCCTTGATGCCGATCGCATCCTCCAGCACGTCGATCATGCGCAACAGCCGTTCGGGCTTGTTGTTGCCGATGTTGTAGACCCGGTGCGGCGGGGTGCTGCCATCGTCGGCGGGCGGGCTGTCGGTCACCGCGATCACGCCGGAGACGATATCGTCGATGAAGGTGAAATCGCGGCTCATGTCGCCATTGTTGAAGACGCGGATCGGCTTGCCCTTGAGGATCGCGTCGGTGAACAGCCAGGTCGCCATGTCGGGGCGGCTCCACGGACCATAGACGGTGAAGAACCTGAGGCCGGTCAGCGGCAGGCGATAGAGATGGGCATAGACATTGCCCATCAGCTCGTCCGCCTTCTTGGTCGCGGCATAGAGCGAGATCGGCGTGTCGACGCGATCCTCTTCGGAAAAGGGCAGCTTGGTATTGCCGCCATAGACCGAGCTGGACGAGGCGTAGCTCATCGATACGAGGCCGTCGCACGAGCGGGCATATTCGAGCAAATTGACCTGCCCGACGACGTTCGATTGGACGTAGGCGTGCGGGTTCGTGAGCGAGTAGCGCACGCCCGCCTGCGCGGCGAGGTGAATGATGTGGGTGATGCGGTACGACGCGAGCGCGGCGGTGAGCGCCGCCTGATCCGCAATGTCGACCTCGGCAAAGGTGAACTTGGGGTGCTTCAGCGTCGCGAGGCGATCGTGCTTCAGCTGGACGGGATAATAATCGTTGAGATTGTCGATCCCGACGACCTGCTCGCCGCGGTCGAGCAGCCGGCGCGCAACGGCGGCGCCGATGAAGCCGGCCGCGCCGGTGACGAGATAGGTCATGTTCGCTCCCTCCTGCCCTTGGCCCCTCGCGTAGCGGGGTGAGCGACGCAAGCGAAGGCCTGTCGTGGCGGCGCCCGGTGGCTGCATGTGTCACCAGGCGGTGCATCGCGCCTTCGCTTGCGCGGCGCTTGCGCCTACAAGCCGGCGCCATGGAGACCCGCGAAACCGATCATGCCGCGCCGCCCGCGAGCGGCCCAAGCTACACCAGCTATCTGAGGCTGGATGAACTGCTCGCCTGCCAGAGCCCGCTGTCGGGCACGCATGACGAGATGCTGTTCATCGTCATCCACCAGGCGTCGGAATTGTGGATGAAATTGTGCCTGCACGAACTGGACGCGGCGCGCGCGGCGATCGCGGCGGACCAGCTCGACGCGGCATTCAAGATGATGGCGCGGGTGGCGCGGGTGCAGCAGCAGTTGATCAGCAGCTGGGAGATCCTGGCGACGATCACCCCGGCGGATTATTCCGCGATGCGTGACAAGCTTGGCGGCAGCTCCGGTTTCCAGTCGCACCAGTATCGCGCGATGGAATATCTGATGGGCAACAAGAATGCGGCGCTGATCCGTGTCTTCGCCGATGCGCCGCACCTACAGGCTGAGCTGACCGCGGAACTTGCCCGGCCGAGCATCTATGACGAGGCGCTGCGCGCGCTGGCGCGGGCGGGGCTGCCGGTGCCGGCCGACCGGCTGGAGCGGGATTTCACCAAAGCCTATGAGGCGTCATCGGCGGTGGAAGCTTGCTGGCGCGACGTCTATGCCGCGCCGGAGCGTTACTGGAACCTCTACGAACTGGCCGAGAAGCTGGTCGACCTCGAGTATCGCTTCCAGCTGTGGCGGTTCGGGCATCTGAAGACGGTGGAGCGGGTGATCGGGTTCAAGCGCGGCACCGGCGGCACGGCGGGCGTGCCGTATCTCGCCAAGGTGATCGACCAGGTGTTCTTCCCCGAGCTGCTCACCGTGCGGGCAGTGCTGTGAGCGGTTGGCCAAGCATGGCGGAGGTGCAGGCGCTGGACGCGGCCGATCCGCTGCGCTCCCATCGTGCGCGCTTCGCGCTGCCCCGGGGGCTGATCTACCTCGACGGCAATTCGCTGGGCGCGCTGCCGCACGCGACGGCGGCGCGGGTGGGGAATGCGGTAACCCGCGAATGGGGCGCGGACCTCATCGCCAGCTGGAACAAGCACGGCTGGATCGAGGCGCCGGCGCGGCTGGGCGGGCGGATCGCGCCGCTGATCGGGGCGGCGGCGGACGAGGTGATCGTGGCGGACTCGACCTCCGCCAACCTCTTCAAGCTGCTGACCGCCGCATGCCTGGCGCAGACCGGCCGCACCACCATCCTGACCGAGCCGGGCAACTTCCCGACGGATCTCTATATCGCGCAGGGGATCGCGGCGACACTGCCCGGGCGCGAGGTGCGCACCTCGCAGGATGTTGCGGCGGCGATCGATGGCGATACCGCGGTCGTGCTGCTGACGCATGTCCATTACAAGACCGGGGCGATGCACGACATGGCGGCGATCACCGCCGCGGCGCATGCGGCGGGCGCGCTGATCCTGTGGGATCTCAGCCATAGCGTCGGCGCGGTCGAGGTGGATCTCAATGGCTGCGGCGCGGATCTCGCGGTCGGCTGCGGCTACAAATATCTGAACGGCGGGCCGGGGGCGCCGGCGTTCCTTTATGTGGCGAAGGCGCTGCAGGATCGGCTGCGCTCGCCGCTGACGGGGTGGATGGGCCATGCCGCGCCGTTCGACTTCGAGGATGATTATGCGCCGGCGGGGGGCATGAAACGCTTCCTGTGCGGGACGCCGCCGATCCTCGGCATGGCGGCGCTGGATGCCGGGCTCGACACGTTCGACGGCGTGACGATGGGTGACCTGGTGCCCAAGAGCCGCGCACTTGCCGATCTGCTGATCGCCGGGATCGACACGCGGCTGGCAGGGCACGGCTTCACGCTGGTCACGCCGCGCGATCCGGCGGTGCGCGGCAGCCATGTCAGCATCGCGCACGATCATGCGTGGGAGATCTGCCAGGCGCTGATCGCGCGCGGCGTGGTGGGCGATTTTCGCGCGCCGGAGGTGCTGCGGCTGGGGCTGATGCCGCTCTACACCCGATACGAGGATGTGTGGCGGGCGGTGGAGATACTGGCCGAGGTGATGGCGACCGGCGCGTGGCGCGACCCGGCCTATGCGGTGCGCGCCGCCGTCACCTGAGGCGATGCCTCAGGGAGCAGGCCGGTCCGCTTGCGCTTCGGCGAGATAGACCGCGAACAGGCGATCGGGATCGGTCCATTCGGCGACCGGGGTCCAGCCGCCGGCGCGCAGCAGGATCTTCGCGTCGCGGGGGCCGTATTTGTGGCTGTTCTCGGTGTGGATCGTCTCGCCGGCAGCGATCGCGAAGTCCCGCCCGTCGACGGTGAAGGCAAGATCGCGCGTCGCCTCGAGGTGCATCTCGATCCGGGCGCGATCGTCGTTCCAGATCGCGCGGTGTCGGAAGGCGTCGAGCGGGATCGTGCCGTCAAGCTCGCGGTTGATCCGGCCGAGGAGGTTCATGTTGAACGCGGCGGTGACGCCGGCGGCATCGTCATAGGCGCGGGTGAGGACGCCTTTGTCCTTGATCCGGTCCATGCCGATCAGGAGATGCGCGCCGAGACCGAGCGAGCCGCGCATTGCCCGGAGCAGATCGACCGCCGCGCGCGGGATGAGGTTGCCGATCGTCGAGCCGGGGAAGAAGCCGAGCTTGGGCGCGGCGGCGATCGTCTTGGGCAAGGTGAGCGCGCGGGTGAAATCGGCCTCGAACGGAAGGACGAACAGGCCCGGGTAGCGGCCGGACAGCGCGCGCGAGGATTCGCGCAGGAACTCGCCCGAAATGTCGATCGGCACATAAGCGCTGGGTCGGATTGCATCGATCACCAGCGGCGTCTTGGTCGAGGAGCCGGAGCCGAATTCCACCAGCGCAGCGCCTTGCGGCAAGCGCTCGGCAAGGTCGGTGCCGATCTGGCCCAGGATGCCGGTTTCGGTGCGGGTGGGATAATATTCGGGAAGCGCGGTGATCTGTTCGAACAGCTCCGATCCGCGATGATCGTAGAACCAGCGCGCGGGGATCGCGCGCGGGCGACGGGCGAGGCCGTCGAGCACGTCGGCGCGGAACTGCGGATCGGCGAGCGAGGCTTGGCCGTCCTCGATCTCTGGCTTCAGCATGTCGATCCTTTCGGGGGCGTGATGGGCCGGCGGGCTCATGCGTCCTTGGCGAGGCGGACGCCGGTGAACTGCCAGCGCTGATGAGGGTAGAAGAAGTTTCGGTACGAGGCACGCAGGTGGCCGCGCGGCGTGGCGCATGATCCGCCGCGCAGCACGAACTGACCGCTCATGAACTTGCCGTTATATTCGCCGACTGCGCCCTCCGCCGCGGCGAAGCCGGGGTAGGGGCGATAGGCGCTGCCGGTCCATTCCCACACATCGCCGAAGAAGGCGGGGCCGCGCGGGGCCGGGCGCGGCTCGGCGGCGCCGGCGACATCGAGCTGGTTGCCGCTGGCGGGATCGTGGGTGGCGGCGGCGGCTTCCCATTCGAACTCGGTCGGCAAGCGTGCGCCAGCCCAGCTCGCGTAGGCGTCCGCCTCGTAGAAGCTGACATGGGTGACGGGCGCGGCGGGATCGACCGGGCGGCGGCCGTCGAGCCCGAACCGGGTCCAGGCGCCGTCGCGCTCCTCCCAGTAGAGCGGCGCGGTGATCCCTTCGCGCTGCACCCAGGCCCAGCCGTCCGCCAGCCACCAGCGCGGGGTGCGGTAGCCGCCGTCGGCGATGAACGCCTGCCATTCGCCATTGGTGACGGTGCGATCGGCGATCCGGTGCGGCGACAGCAACGCACGGTGGCGCGGGCCTTCGCAATCGAAGGCGAAGCCCGTGCCGGCGTGGCCGATCTCGACCACCTGTTCGTCCTGCTCGATCCAGCCGATCGGGCCGGGCACTTCGACGGGCACCTTGCGCTCGGGAAGCCAGAGGCTCGGCTCCAGCGGGTTTTCGGAGAAGAGGTGGAGGATGTCGGTGACGAGCAGTTCCTGGTGCTGCTGTTCGTGATGGCAGCCGAGTTCCACCAAGGCCCGCGCGTCGCTGCCGAGCGCGGGGAAAGCGACGATCATCACCCGGTCCACCGCCGCGCGATATTCCAGCACTTCGGCAAGCGTCGGCCGGGTGATCATGCCGCGGCGCGCGCGGGCATGGCGGCGGCCCTCGGCCTCGTAATAGCTGTTGAACAGGAAGGGGAAGCGTTCGTCGTGCAGCCGATAGCCGGGCGCGTGATCGCGCAGCACGAAGGTTTCGAAGAACCAGCTGGTATGGGCAAGATGCCATTTGGCCGGAGAGGCATCGTCCATCGACTGGACGGTGGCATCGGCATCGCTGAGCGGCGCGACGAGCGCCTCGGTCAGCGCGCGAACGCGCGAATAGCGGACCGCAAGGTCATCGGATTGCAGGGTCGGGCGTAACCGCATTCTGATCTCTCCCCCAGAATTCGGATACGCAGGTCAGGCGCAGCAACGCGCCCCGCGGCGCTAGCGCGATCCCCCGGGAATCCAGAGAACGTCTCCGCCCCCCGTTTGGTTCACCGCACGGCACGCGACGAACAGGAAATCCGACAGGCGATTGAGATAGATGAGCGCTGCCGGGTTGACCGGCGCCTCGATCGCGACCGCCGCACGCTCCGCCCGGCGCGCGATCGCGCGGGCAAGGTGAAGCGAGGCAGCGGCACCGCCCGGCAGGATGAAGCTGCGCAGCGGCTCCAGGCGATCGTTCAGCCGGTCGATTTCGCGTTCCAGCCATTCGGCCTGCGCCGGGATCATCCGCAGCACCATTTCCGACGGCGTGAAATCCTCGCCCGGCGTGGCGAGATCGGCGCCGAGATCGAAGAGATCGTTCTGGATCCGCGACAGCGCTGCGACCACCGGATGATCGCCAAGCGAGGCAATGGCGACGCCGATCGCACTGTTCGCTTCATCCACGTCGCCGATCGCGATCATGCGCGGATCGGCCTTGGAGACGCGGCTGCCATCGACCAGCCCGGTCGTGCCGTCGTCCCCCGTACGTGTGTAGATCTTGTTGAGCTTGACCAACCGTCAGGTCCGCCCGGCGGCGAACAGCAGGACGACGACGATAAGGATTGCCAGCGCCTGGAACAGGATGCGCTGCTGCATCATCCGGTTGGACTTGAGCTGCAGCGCGCTTGGCCCTGAAGTGCCGACGCCGCGCGCTTCGTCACTGGCGCTCTGGAGGAAGCTGACGACGCCGCGCACCAGCGCGACGACTGTGGCGATCAGCGCCGCGATCAAAAGGATTACGAGGAACGTCTGCATCAGACCTATCTAGGATCTTGCGACATGATTTGAAACCCGCCCCGCGCGCAGATCCGCGGCAAGCGCGAGGCCGTCGACGCCGGCGGCGCGCATCGCCGCGAGGGCGCGCCGTTGCGCTTGGCGAGGCGCTTGCCGTCCGGGCCGAGCAGCAGATCATGGTGGTGGTAGGCGGGCGTCGGCAGGCCGAGCAGCGCCTGGAGAAGGCGGTGGACATGCGTGGCGGCGAACAGATCGCGTCCGCGCACCACGTCCGTCACGCCCTGCCACGCATCGTCGATGGTGACGGCGAGATGGTAGCTTGCCGGTGCATCCTTGCGAGCCAGCACCACGTCCCCGGCGGCGAGCGGATCGGCGACGATTAACTGGCCGTGATCGTGCCATTCGAGCGGGCCGGCACGATCCACGGCGGCGGCCATGTCGATCCGCCAGCAATGCGGTTGCGCGGGATCGCCGTCCCGGCCGCGGCAGGTGCCGGGATAGCGCGGCTCGGCGCCGTGGGGCGCAGAGAGGCTGGCGGCGGCGATCTCGGCGCGCGTGCAATAGCAGCGGTAGAGCAGCCCCATGTCGCGCAGCCGATCGAGCGCGGCGGCGTAAGCGGGCAGGCGCTGCGACTGGAACAGGATATCGCCGTCGCAGCCAAGGCCGAGCCAGGCGAGATCCTCGATGATCGTCGCGACATGTTCCGGGCGGCTGCGCGTGCCGTCGATGTCCTCGATCCGCAGCAGGAAACGGCCGGCACCGCCGCGCGCGCGATCGTGCGAGAGGATGGCGGACCAGGCGTGGCCGAGGTGGAGCTGGCCGGTGGGGGAGGGGGCGAAGCGGGTGACGATCACGCGCGCTGATGTGCGAGGCGGGCGCCGGCGCGGCAAGCCCCCGCCCGGCTACGGTGCCATGGGTATCAGCGGCCGCTGAACACTGGCTCGCGCTTTTCCATGAAGGCGGCGACCCCTTCCTTGTGATCCTCCGTTCCCATCAGGCGCCGGATCGTCTCGATCGCCCAGCCGCCAAGCTCGCGCGGATCGCCATAAGCGGCGCGGCGCAAGCCTTCCTTCATGTAGCGAAGCGCGAGCGGCGGGTTCGACGCGATGCGGCCGGCGAGATCGCGGGCGCGGTCCATCAGTTCGGCGTGCGGCACCACCTCGCGCACCAGCCCGATGCGCGCGGCTTCCGCCGCGTCGATCACGTCGCCGGTGAAGAGCAGCTCCGCGGCCTTGGCGGGCCCGACGATGGCAGGAAGGCGGTAGAAGCCGCCGACATCGCAGACGAGGCCGCGCTTGATGAAGAGCTCGGCGAACTTCGCCTTGTCGGATGCGATGCGGATATCGGCGTAGAGCGCAAGTTCCATGCCCCAGCCGACGGCGGCGCCGTTGACGGCGGCGATCACCGGCTTGTCGCATTCCAGCGCAGCGATCGCAGCAGGCGTCGGCTGATGGCGGACGACCGGCGGCGCCTTGCGCTTCGCAAAGACGTCGGGGCCGGCCATGATCTCGCCCACGTCATCGCCCGAGCAGAAGGCGGGATCCGCGCCGGTGACGATGACGCAGCGTGCATCCTCGTCCGTCACCGCACGGCGGAACGCGGCCTCGAGCCGGGCATAAGCATCCCAGTTCAAGGCGTTGCGGCGTTCGGGGCGATTGAGCGTGATCGTCGCGATATGGTTCGCGACTTCATAGGTGACGCTGTCGGTCATATATCCTCTCCCCTTGACCCGGTGATTCCCGGCCTGTCATCATGGCGTCATCGCTGGGCGCGATGCGCTGCGGCGACACAGTATCGAAGGGGAGCGCGCTTGTTCCATCCCGATCTGATCCGCCATCCGGACGCTTGTCCGACGCTGGTCCTCAATGCGGACTATACGCCGCTGTCTTATTATCCGCTCAGCATCTGGCCGTGGCAGACCGCGGTCAAGGCAGTGTTTCTCGATCGCGTGGACATCGTCGCACATTACGAGCGCGAGGTGCGCAGCCCGACCCAGACGATGAAGCTGCCGTCGGTGATCGCGCTGAAGCAATATGTGCGGCCATCGCAATTCCCGGCCTTCACCCGCTTCAACCTGTTCCTGCGCGATCGCTTCGCCTGCCAATATTGCGGCACGCAGCAGCGCGAACTGACGTTCGACCATGTCGTGCCGCGGGCGCAGGGCGGGCGGACGACGTGGGAAAATGTCGTCACCGCCTGTTCGCCGTGCAACCTGAAGAAGGGCGGGCGCACCCCGAAGGAAGCGTCGATGCCGCTCCATATCGAACCGATCCGACCGACCAGCTGGCAGCTGCAGGAACACGGCCGAAGCTATCCGCCACACTATCTTCATCAGACGTGGCACGATTGGCTTTATTGGGACGTTGAACTGGAAGCGTAAGTCTGGTTCTGGAGGATAATATATGCGGTCGTTGGTCGTGCTCGCTGGCGTCCTGCCGGTGCTGGCGGGGTGCGGCGGATCCGGGAACTCGGTCGAAGAGAATATGGCGGCGGATTACCGGCCGCCGACGGTGACATCCCGGCTCGACTTCGGCGGGATGGTCGAGCGACGGTTCCACCGGCTGGACGTCAATGCCGACGATCGCCTGACTCCGGACGAACTGCCGCTGCGGCTGCGCGGCGTCATGGCGCAGGCCGACACGGATGGCGACGGCAGCCTGAGCTCGCAGGAATGGGGTGCGTTCATGCTGGGGCGGTTCGATCTGCTGGATCTCAACAAGGACGGTTCGGTGACGAGCGAGGAACGCGCCACGGCGATGGAGCGGATAGCGCCGCCGGGCGGAATATCGGTGCTGGGCAATAGCACCGACAATGCCGTCGTTCCCGTGCCCGATGCCGGTGCCGATAACGTCAGCGGCAACTGAGCGTGGGCGTTGACCGCGATCCTGTTGCAGCGCAGCATGACGAGATGGCCGACCTTCCGCCGATCAACAACAACCCTGACATCCGCTATCTGGGGCGCGTCCTCGGTGACGTGATCCGCGAACTGGGCGGCGAGCGGCTGTTCGCCGCGACGGAAGCGATCCGGTCGGCATCCGTGGAGCGCCACCGCGACGGCGGCGCGCCGGTGGACCATCATCTGGAAGCGCTGTCGCTCGACGAGACGCTCGATTTCGTGCGCGGCTTCATGCTGTTTTCGATGCTCGCGAACCTTGCGGAGGATCGCCAGGGCATCGCGGCGGAGGAAGGGGCGGATCTCGCCTCCGCACTGGAGCGCCTGTCGGGGGAGGGGATCGGCAAGGCGGAGGTGCTTGCCCTGCTGGACCATGCGCTGATCGCGCCGGTGCTGACCGCGCATCCGACCGAAGTGCGGCGCAAGAGCATGATCGACCACCGCAACCGCATCGCCGACCTGATGGCGCTGCGCGACAGCGGGGCGACGGAGACACCGGAGGGCGACCTCATCGACGGAGCGATCGTGCGGCAGGTGGCGCTGTTGTGGCAGACGCGAATGCTGCGACGTGAGCGGCTCTATGTCACCGACGAGGTGGAGACGGCGCTGAGCTATCTGCGCGACGTGTTCCTGCCGGTGATCCCTGCGCTTTACCAGCGCTGGGACCGCGCGATGGGCAAGCGCGTGCCGAGCTTCCTGCGGCCGGGCAACTGGATCGGCGGCGATCGCGACGGCAATCCCTATGTGACGGCGGACTCGCTGCGTACGGCGCTGAGCAAGGCGTCGGCCGGGGTGATCGGCTATTATCTCGATCAGTTGCACGCGCTTGGCGCTGAACTGTCGATCTCGACCGATCATGCACCGGTCGACGAGGCGGTGCTGGCGCTCGCCGCGAGAAGCGGCGACGAGGCGGAGAGCCGGCGCGACGAGCCGTACCGGCGCGCGCTGTCGGGGATTTATGCGCGCACGGCGGCGACCTATACCAAGCTGACCGGCGCGACGCCGCCGCGGCCGAGCCGGCCGGCCGAGCCTTATGCCTCACCCGACGAACTGCGCGATGATCTCGCCACCATCGCGCATCCGTTGACGGACGGGCTGCGGGCGAGCGGCGGGGCGATCGAGCGGCTGATCCGCGCCGTCGAGGTATTCGGCTTCCACCTGGCGACGCTGGACCTTCGGCAGAACAGCGCGGTGCATGAGCGGGTGGTGGCGGAGCTGCTCGCCACCGCTGGCGAGTGCGACGATTATGCGGCGCTGGACGAGGAGGAGCGGGTCGCGCTGTTGACCCGTGAACTGGCGACGGCCCGGCCGTTGACCAGCCGCTTTATCCATTATTCGGACGAAACGACATCCGAGCTGGCGATCGTCGCGGCGGCGGCGGATGCCCATACGACATACGGACCGGCGTGTATCCGGCAATATATCGTCTCGATGTGCAAGTCGGTCAGCGACCTTCTCGAAGTGCATCTGCTGCTGAAGGAAGTCGGGTTGTACCGGCCGGGTGAGCCCCCCACGGCCGCAGTGATGGCGGTGCCGCTGTTCGAGACGATCGAAGATCTGGAAGCGGCGCCGGCGATCATGAAGGCGTGGTTTGCGCTGCCGGAAGTGGCGGCGATCGCCAAGGCGCGCGGCCATCAGGAAGTGATGATCGGCTATTCCGATTCGAACAAGGACGGCGGCTATCTCACCTCCACCTGGCAGCTGTCGAAGGCGTCGACCGCGCTGAAATCGGTGTTCGAGACGGCCGGCGTCGGCATGCAATTGTTCCACGGCCGCGGCGGTGCGGTGGGGCGCGGTGGCGGATCCTCCTTCGCGGCGATCCGCGCGCAGCCGTCGGGGACGGTACAAGGGCGAATCCGGATCACCGAGCAGGGCGAGGTGATCGCCGGCAAATATGGCACGCGGGCGACCGCCGTTACGAACCTCGAAGCGATGACCTCGGCGACATTGCTTGCCAGCCTGTCGCCGGCGCCGCTGTCCAAGGCGGAGAGCGATACCTTCTCAGCAGCGATCGATCGCCTGTCCGAGACCGCGTTCCATGCCTATCGCGATCTCGTCTACGGCACCGAGGGGTTTCGCATATTCTTCCGCCAGATGACGCCGATCGCGGAAATCTCTGGCCTGAAGATCGGCAGCCGGCCGGCGAGCCGCACCAAATCGACCCGGATCGAGGATCTGCGCGCTATCCCCTGGGTGTTCAGCTGGGCGCAGTCCCGCGTGATGCTGCCGGGTTGGTATGGCGTCGGCCAGGCAATCGCAGGCTTCGAGGACAAGGGCCTGCTTGCCGAGATGGCGGAGGGGTGGCCCCTGTTCGCGGCGACGCTCGCCAACATGGAAATGGTGCTGGCGAAATCGGATATGGGGATCGCCGAGCGCTACGCCGGCCTTGTCGAGGACGAGAAGCTGGGCGCGCGCATCTTCGGGCGGATCCGAGGCGACTGGCAAACGACGCATGACTGCCTGCTGCAGGTGACGGGTCAGTCACGCCTGCTGGAGAAGCATCCGACGCTGGACGCGTCGATCCGGCTGCGCCTGCCCTATATCGAACCGCTCAACCTGCTGCAGATCGAGCTGATGCGCCGCCATCGCGCGGGTGACGAGGATCCGCGCATCGGCGAGGGCATCCTGTTGTCGATCAACGCGATTGCGACGGGGCTGCGCAACTCCGGCTGAGCAGCGGCCGCCCGTCAGGCGGCGCTGACCAGCAGCTTGTCGATGCGGCGGCCGTCGAGATCGACCACCTCGAACTTCCACCCCTGTTCGACGAAGCTCTCGCCTTCGTTGGGCAGGTGGCGGAAAACCGCAAGCGCGAGGCCCGCGACGGTTGCGTAGTCGCGATCCTCGGGCAGATCGATGCCCAGCCGCTCCGCCAGCGCATCGGCCGCCATGGTGCCGGCGACGAGCATCGAGCCGTCGTCCCGTTCGACGAGATTGGGGCCTTCGCCCGGCTCCGCATCCGAGGCGAACTCACCGGCGATGGCGGCAAGCAGGTCCGCCGGGGTGACGATGCCTTCGAAATGGCCGTATTCGTCGTGGATCAGCGCCATCGGCACGTCGGCGCGGCGAAGCGCGTCGAGCGCGTCCATCGCGTCGATCTGGTCCACCACGACGGGCGCCTTGCGGACGAGCTGCTTCAGATCGAGCGAATCGCCCTGCGCCAGCGCACGAGCAATGTCGCGCGCCTGGACGACGCCGATCACCGCATCGATCGATCCTTCGGCGACCGGCAGGCGGCTGTGCGCCGAGGCGAGGATCTTCGTGCGGATCATCGCATCGTCGAGCGAGGAATCGAGCCATTCCACCTCGGTCCGCGGCGTCATCACCTCTCGCACCGGGCGATCGGCGAGGCGCACGACGCCCGAGATGATCGAGCGCTCATGCTCCTCGATGATCCCCGAGCGCGACGCTTCGGCGACGATATGATGGATCTCTTCCGCCGTGACATGCTCTTCCGATTCGCGGTTGAGGCGCAGCAGGCGGAAGACGAGCGCGCTGGTCGCATCGAGCAGCCACACCAGCGGCTTCGTGGCAACGGCCAGCCACGTCATCGGCAACGCGATCCAGATCGCCACCGCCTCCGGCTTGCGCAGCGCGAACTGCTTGGGGACGAGCTCACCGATGATCAGCGAGGCATAGGTCGTCAGGCCGATGACGATCGCGAAGCCCAGATTGGCGGCGACGTGCGCGCGCACGCCCAGCGCCTCGAGCCGTGCCGCGGTGGGCGTGCCGAGGCTGGCGCCGGAATAGGCGCCGGCAATGATGCCGATCAGCGTGATGCCGATCTGGACGGTGGAAAGGAACTTGCCGGGATCGGCGGCAAGGGCAAGCGCGGCACGGGCGCCGCGGTTGCCGCCACGGGCGATCGCCTCCAGACGAGCCTTGCGGGCGGAGACGATGGCGAGCTCACTCATCGCGAAAACACCATTCAGGGCGACAAGCGCCAGAATGATGAGGACGTCGATCCAGGGGAACGGCGGTAGCATGATGTGGCGCCCTCTTGGCGTGAATCGCCGGGTTCGACAACTGTCCGCGTCAGTTCCGGTTCAGGACGGGGGCGGAACAACCGGCACAATGCCCGGGTTCTTCGGGCGAGACACGTGAAAGGGGACAATTCGAATGCGTATCAAAACTGCTCTGATTTCAGCGATTGCCGGTGGCGCGCTGCTGACGACGGCGGCCTGCACCACCGATCCTGAGACCGGACAGCAGCGGATTTCCAAGGCGGCGATCGGCGGCATCGGCGGCGCGCTGGGCGGCTATCTGCTCGGCGACCTGGTCGGCGGCCGGCGCGATCGCACCGAGAAGATCGTCGGCGCCGGCATCGGTGGCATCGCAGGCGCTGGGATCGGCGCCTATATGGACAAGCAGGAGCGCGACCTCCGCGCCCGGACCGCGGGCACCGACGTGGAAGTGATCCGCCAGGGTGACGACCTGCTGCTGAACATCCCGAGCGGGATCAACTTCGCCTATAATTCGGCCGCCGTGCAGCCGCAGTTCCAGCGCACGCTGGATCAGGTGGCGGGCGTGCTGAGCGAATATAACCGCACCTATGTCGACGTGTACGGCCATACCGATTCGACCGGCAGCGATTCGTACAACCAGGGCCTGTCGGAGCGTCGCGCGGCAGCGGTCGCCGATTATCTTTCTACCCGCGGCGTGCAGAGCGCCCGCATCGGCACGCGCGGCTTCGGTGAAACCCAGCCGATCGCGACCAACGAGACGGAAGAAGGCCGGGCCGCGAATCGCCGGGTCGAGATCAAGATCGTGCCGATCTCGCAGAACGAAGTGGGCTGAACAACGGCGCGGGTTCAGCGCCGGTCGGCGAAGAATCCGCGCAGCAGCGCGGCCGATTCGCCATCACCGATCCCGGGATAGATTTCCGGCCGGTGATGGCAGGTCGGTTGCGAGAAGAAGCGCGGGCCGTGCTCGACCGCGCCGCCCTTCGGATCGGCGGCGCCATAATAAAGCCGGGCGATTCGCGCATGGGCGATCGCGCCGGCACACATCGCGCACGGCTCCAGCGTCACCCACAGGTCGCAATCCTCCAGCCGGTCCCGGCCGAGCGCCTGGGCGGCGGCGCGAATCGCCAGCATTTCGGCATGGGCCGTAGGATCCGAGAGGCGGCGCGGCGCATTGGCCGCCGTGGCAACGACTTCTCCCCGGAACAGCACGACCGCCCCCACCGGCACCTCGCCGGCGTCGGCGGCCCCGCGCGCGGCGTCCAGCGCGAGGCGCATGGGGGTTGGGAGGGGGAACATGGCTCCCCCGTAGCGCCGGCCGCGCCGCCTGGTCCAGCGGCGGCCCCAGCCGTTTACTGGGCCGGGGCGGGAGTGGGGGCGTCGCCCGGCTTCTGCACCTGGATCTTGGGCACTTCGACCGTCTTCGTTTCCGTGCCGACATCGATTCGGCCGACATCGGCCTTGAACTCGGGCGCCTGGCCGCCTTCCAGCCGCGGCAGCTGCGCGGTTTGCGTCTGATCAATATTGATGAAGCCGGTCGCCATGCCCGCCAGGATCACGAGAGCGGCAATACCGAGCAGGACGAGCAGGGCGCGCATGAAGTATCTCCAACCGATTCGCTGCCGGAACAACGCGTCTTGATCCAGCTAGGTTGCATAGCCTGTGCTTGACGCATGACGCCCCGGGGGTTATCGGCGCCCACTTTCCGGGCCAACCCGAAACTCAGGATCTAAACCATGTCGCGCATCTGCGAGCTGACCGGCAAGGGCCGGCAGGTGGGTAACAATGTTTCCCACGCCAACAACAAGACCAAGCGTACGTTCCTGCCGAACCTGCAGAACGTGACGCTGATCTCCGATTCGCTCGAGAAGAGCGTGCGGCTGCGTGTGTCGACCCATGGTCTGCGCTCGGTGGAGCACAACGGCGGTCTCGACAACTGGCTGGTCAAGACCAGCGATGAGAAGCTGTCGCTGCGCGCCCGTCGCCTGAAGCGCGACGTCGTCAAGAAGCGTTCGGCGACCGCAACCGCCGCCTGATCCGCTTCAAGGATCGCACGACATGAAGGCCTGCTGCCCGATAGGGCGGCGGGCTTTTCGTGCTGTGGTGAAGATGCAGGCGGCGGGCGTCACTTACTCGTACAGCCGGAACTTCATCAGATAGGTGGGGCGCAGCGGCATCAGATCATTGTCGGTGACGATCCACAGCATCGTCTGCCCGCCTTCGCTGGTGACGGCGATGCCCTCGCAATTCTCCCCCATGACCGGCGGGGTCAGCGTGGCGATGACCTTTCCCTTCGCCACGGCGCCCGGCCGAATTGCTGCGCGGGGGATGCGCAGCAGCTTCGCGGTGAAGGTGAATGGGTAGCGAAAGCGCCGGGTGAGAACGAGAAGATCACCATTCGGTAGCTCCGCGGCGTCGCTTGGATCGTAACGATCGGGTGGTTGGATTCGGAAGGCGTCGGCGCGGGTGCCCTTGGCGGTCGGGTCGCCGGAGAAGAGCATCGCGTGGCGGGTGGCGCGGTCCGGCTTGCGCTCCGCGATGGCGATGAACCGGCCGTCGCGCAGCCGGACGAGTGATTCGGCGCCCTGGTTCGTCACCCAGCGCCGCATTCCCTCAGGC
Organism: uncultured Stakelama sp.; assembly: GCA_964390515.1. Classification (GTDB taxonomy): domain Bacteria; phylum Pseudomonadota; class Alphaproteobacteria; order Sphingomonadales; family Sphingomonadaceae; genus Sphingomonas. The sequence goes on along the minus strand of CAYMIU010000003.1, from coordinate 75,455 downwards.
CGTGCACGCGCTTCGGCGCCGCTGAAGCCAGGGGCATAGCGCCAGATCTCGTTCTGGTTTTCATAGCCGACCCACGCACGGCCGGTGGCCGGATGAAGCGTGAGTGATTCGCTGTCCCGCTCCTTGCGCAGCCAGCCGGTGGCGGGACCGGCCTTCAGGATATGACCGCCGGGCGATTCGATTATGCCGCCACGAATGGCGAAGGCGGCGACATTGCCGCCATCGGAAAGCAGCATCGCGCGCTGGTTGTGCAAGGCAATGGCAGAGAAGCCGCCGAAGGCCGGATCGCGGCTTGAAAGCGTGACCGCGCCGACCGGTTCGAGTGTGCCGATCCGCTTCGGCCAGCCGCCGGCGGGAATGTACGGCGCGGCGGTGATCGCCGGTGCCTCACCGATCAGCGGCAGGCGTTCTTCCCCGCTGTAACGCGGTACGACGAGAAGGACGGCAAGGATCGAGAGAGGCCAGCGCACGGGGTGCCTTAGCCGCTTCAAGCCTGAACAAACGATAACGGGCGCATTCAGGGTTGGCTCAATGCGAATCGGACAAAAGGGCTTCAACGAGGCGGAATCGGGCCTCGAACGAAATACGAAACGGGAGACAGTCCATGTTCAAGAAGCTTTCCCTCGCTGGTGCCGCCCTCGCCATGAGCACTGTCGCGATGATCCCCGCCGAGGCTTCAGCGCAGCGTTATGGCGACCGCTATGAGCGCCAGTATCGCGGCTATGACAATCAACGCGGCTACCGTGGCTACAACAACTACCGCGGCAACGACCGTCGCTACTACCGCAACCAGCGCTGCAACAGCGGTACGACCGGCACCATCGTCGGCGCGATCGCGGGCGGCCTGCTGGGCCGGACGATCGACAACCGCGGTGATCGCACGCTCGGCACGGTGCTCGGCGGTGTCGGCGGCGCAGTTGCCGGCAACGCGATCGAGAAGTCGAACAACCCGCGTTACTGCCGCTGAGACGGCGCCGGGCCCGGCGCTGGCTGCTGAAGCGGCCGCCCGGGCCCGCCGCGGACGAGATGGCCCTATCGGCCTGAGTATCCCTCGCGTAGCGTATGAGGGCGCGGGCCCGCTTTCGAAAGAAGGCGGGCCCGTTGTGTTTCGGTACCGATTGCGCCGAGTTGTCGGGCGAGCGTGCCCACGCTATATTGCGCTCATGCCGCGCGACCGTGCCAGCACCACTACCACGACCCCGGGGTTCCGGGGGCGGCCCGCCACGCGCTGAGCGCGCGGCCGGCCAGCTCGCCCGGGAACGGGTGGGCCGGCGTCCTCCACTTCGTTCCTGCCACGCCGGACGCCCTTTTCGCGCCGGGCCGCCTCGCCTAAGCGCAATGGCATTGCAGGAAACCGACCATGAACATGCTTTCGATCACGCTTCCGGACGGCTCGGTACGCGAGGTGCCACCGGGTTCGACGCCCGCGGATATTGCCGCCGCCATTGGGCCGGGCCTTGCCAAGGCCGCCATCGCCGCGCGGGTCGACGGCGAATTGCGCGACATCAATCGCCCGTTCGAACGCGACGCCAAGCTCGCATTGGTGACGAACCGCGACGAGGCGGACGCGCTGGAACTGGCGCGGCACGATTTCGCGCATATCCTGGCGGAAGCGGTGCAGGAGCTGTTTCCCGGCACGCAGATCACCTTTGGCCCGTCGACGGACGATGGCTTCTATTACGACTTCGCCGCGCCGGCGGATCGTGGCCCGTTCACGGAAGAGGACCTTCCGCTGATCGAGGAGCGGATGCGCAAGATCATCGCCGCGGACAAGCCGCTGCGCCGCGAGGTGTGGACGCGCGAGCAGCTGATCGAGCGGTGGAAGCAGCAGGGCGAGACGTTCAAGGCCGAGTGGGCCGCCGAGCTTCCCGATGACGAGGAGCTGACGGTTTACTGGTCGGGCGGCGACTGGCTGGACATGTGCCGCGGCCCGCACCTTGCCTCCACCGGCAAGCTCGATCCGCAGGCGTTCAAGCTGACGCGCGTATCGGGCGCTTACTGGCGCGGCGACCAGAAGAACGCGATGCTGAGCCGAATCTATGGCACCGGCTGGCTGAACAAGAAGCAGCTCGATGCGCATCTCCACATGCTGGAGGAAGCGGCGAAGCGCGATCATCGCAAGATCGGGCAGGAGATGGACCTGTTCCACCTCCAGTCCGAAGCGCATGGCAGCGTCTTCTGGCACCCCAAGGGCTATATGATCTGGCGGCAGCTGGAGGCGTATATGCGCCGCCGGCTGGATGCTGGCGGCTATGAGGAAGTGAAGACGCCGCAGGTGATGGACGCGCGCCAGTGGGAGCGTTCCGGGCATTGGGGCAAGTATCGCGAGAACATGTTCGTCATCCCGGACGAGGTGCCGAACATCGAGGACGAAGGCGCCCTGGTGTCCGACGACGCCGACTGGATGGCGCTGAAGCCGATGAACTGCCCGGCGCACGTCCTGATCTTCCGCCAGGGGATCAAGTCGTACCGCGACCTGCCGATCCGCATGGCGGAGTTCGGCTGCTGCCACCGCAACGAGCCGCATGGCGCGCTGCACGGCATCATGCGCGTGCGCCAGTTCACGCAGGACGACGCGCATATCTTCGTGCGCGAGGACCAGCTGGTCGACGAGGTCGCGAAGTTCATCGACCTGCTCGACAGCGTGTACCACGATCTGGGCTTCACCGATTATGCGGTGAAGCTGGCGCTGCGTCCGGAGAAGCGGTTCGGCGACGACGCGATGTGGGACAAGTCCGAGGACGAGCTGCGCCGCGCCGTAATGGCATCGAACCTGCCGCAGAAGATCAAGGACGGGTTCGAAGAGCTGGAAGGCGAGGGCGCCTTCTATGCACCCAAGCTGGAATTCCACCTGACCGACGCGATCGGGCGGACGTGGCAGGTCGGCACGATCCAGTCGGACCGCGTGCTGCCGGAGCGGCTCGACGCGAGCTACATCGGTGAGGACGGCGAGCGGCATCGCCCGGTGATGCTGCACCGTGCGATCCTGGGCACATTCGAGCGCTTCCTGGGCATCCTGATCGAACATCATGCGGGCCGTTTCCCGCTGTGGCTGTCACCGGTGCAGGCGGTCGTCGCGACGATCGTGTCCGAGGCCGACGATTATGCGCATGTCGTGCGCGACAAGCTGGCCGCGGCCGGGCTGCGCGTCGAGACGGATCTTCGCAACGAGAAGATCAACTACAAGGTGCGCGAGCACAGCCTGGCGAAGGTGCCGGCATTGCTGGTCGTTGGCAAGCGTGAAGCGGAGGAAGGCACGGTTGCCGTCCGCCGGCTGGGCAGCCAGGGGCAGGAGATCGTCTCTCTGGACGAGATCGTCGCGCGGCTGGTGAAGGAAGCGACGCCGCCTGATCTTGCCTGAGGCACGTGCGCAAGTAGACGTGGGGCGACAGGCAATTGTCGACCCACGTCTTCTCTCAGCAGCCACGGCGCCAATAGTGTGGCGCGAATCACGCACTTTGTTACGAACGCGAAACCTGACGTGACTGTCAGCTAGAGTCGGCGCACGTTTCTCCCTAGGGGCGCATCTAATGCGGCCGGAAAGGCCGTTTCCTGGGGAGGATCCTTGATGCGCGCCACCATTCTGCTCTCTTGCCTTGTCTCGACTGCATCGATCGCCCTGGCGACACCTGCGCTTGCGCAGGACGCTGCCACGCCGATCGCCGACCAGTCGCAGGCCGAGACTGCGAGTAACGCCGGCGACATCGTGGTGACCGCGACCCGGCGTTCCGAAGCGCTGTCGGATGTGCCGATCGCCATTTCGGCCGTATCGGGGGAGACGCTGCAGAACACCGGCGCGACCGACGTGCGCGCGCTGAACCAGGTGGCACCGTCCCTGCTCGTCTCCGGCGCGACCAGCGAGGTGAACTTCACCGCGCGTATTCGCGGCATCGGCACGGTGGGTGAGAATGCCGGCCTCGAAAGCTCGGTCGGCCTGTTCATCGACGGCGTTTATCGCAGCCGTACGGGCGTCGGCCTGTCGGAACTTGGCGATATCGAGCGGGTCGAGGTGCTGCGCGGACCGCAGGGGACATTGTTCGGCCGCAACTCGACCGCCGGCCTCATCAACATCGTCACCAAGGGGCCGGAGCTTGGCCGCTTCATGGGCAAGGGCGCGCTGACATACGGCAATTACGATTTCTGGCGCGTGGATGGGGCGGTCAATGCCCCGATCGGCCAGGACGCCGCGTTCCGGCTAGACGGTGTGTGGCAGCAGCGGGACGGTTACATCAGGGCGCTGACGCCGGGCGAGCCGGACATGAACGACCGCGATCGCTGGCTGCTGCGCGGGCAGTTTGCCTATGAGCCGACGGACGCGCTGTCCGTCCGGCTGATCGGCGATTACTCCAAGCGCGACGAGAATTGCTGCGCGGGTGTGCTGCTCGGCCCCGTGCGCGGGCTGACGCGCCAGCCGAACGGGTCAGTGGCATATGGGCCCAATTCACTGTTCGGCCTCGTTCAGGCTCTCGGTGCCAATTACCCGACGCTGTCGGGCGATCAGCGGTTTGTATTCGGCACGCCGACCTCCCCAGGCGTGCGCTACACCTCCGACAGCGAGGATTGGGGCGTGTCGGGCGAGGTCAATTACGACTTCGGCGGTGCGACGCTCACCTCGATCACCGCGTATCGCGACTATAAGAACAAGCAGGGACAGGATGGCGATTTCAGCGCGCTCGACATTCTCGACCGCCAGAATCTCGACCGTCGCTTCCGCCTGTTCAGCCAGGAGCTTCGCGTGCAGGGCGAGGCGCTGGACGGCCGGCTCGACTGGCTGGTCGGCGCTTATTACTCGACCGAGAAGCTCGATGTCGTCGACGACATCCGGTACGGCCGCGACTATACCCGTTTTGCCAATTGCCTTGCCGCGGCCTCGCTCGCAGGCGCAGGCGTGGGTGCGGTCAACCCGGCACTACCGACCTGCACCACCGCGCCGGCTGCGGCCTTCCCCGGGTTCAACGCGATCGCCGCGGCGCTGGGTGCGTCGCCGCTGAACGGCACCGGCGCCAACGGCAATGCGTTCCGCCAGGACGCGGAGAATTACGCCTTCTTCACGCACAACACGCTCGATATCGTCGAGGACGTACTGAAGCTGACGGTCGGCGTGCGCTATACCCACGAGGCGAAGGACCTGTCCGGCGACACGCGTGCCAACAACACTTTGTGCCCGGCGATCGTCAATTCGCCGTTGCAGACTTTCGCCTCGCTCGCCTGCGTCATCAACGGCGCCGCGATCGACATTCCCAAGGGCTCGCCTGGCTCCAAGTTCCGCGACGGCGAGTGGACCGGTACCGCCGTGCTCTCGTTTAAGCCGATCGATTCGCTGATGATCTACGGCTCGGCGTCGAAGGGTTACAAGGCGGGCGGCTTCAACCTCGATTTCTCGGCGCTCGATCGTGCCTGCTCCACCACTGCGGGAAGCGCGACGCAGAATGCGGCCTGCGTCGGGCTGCGCGCCCTGCCGGCCAACACGCAGGGCAACGGCCGGCCGGAAGTGTCCGACCTCGCGTTCCAGAGCGAGAAGGTGTGGGCGTATGAAATCGGTGCCAAGTGGAACGGGCCGGGCATCGATATCAACCTCGCCGCTTTCTACCAGGAATACACCGACTATCAGCTCAACACCTATAACGGTGTGAACTTCGAGGTGACCAACATCCAGGCGTGCAAGGACGATCTGGGTGGCACCGATCGCGACAATTCGGCGATTACCGGCCGCTGTGCGCCCGACCGCCTGCGCCCCGGCGTCGTATCGAAAGGCTTCGAACTCGAGACGTTCCTGCGGCCGCACCGCGACGTCTCGGTCAACATGGCGCTGACCTATACCGATTCCTATTATCGCCGGAACCTGGTGGGCACCGGCGGGCGTCCGCTGTCGCCCGTGCTGTTCCAGCTGCCGGGCGACCGGGTGTCGAACTCCTCGCAATATTCGGCGACCGCGGGCGTCAGCTGGACGCCGGACATCGGCAACAGCGGCATGTCGGCGCTCTTCTATCTCGACACGCGCCTGCAGAGCGACACCAATACCGGCTCCGACCTTGATCTCGAGAAGGTGCAGGACGGCTTCGTCGTGGTGAACGGCCGCGTCGGAATCTATGGCGAGGGCAAGCGCTGGGGCCTGGAATTCTGGGCGCAGAACATCTTCAACGAGCGCTATTTCCAGATCGGCGCAGACATGCCGCTACAGGGCAGCGGCAGCCTCGGCACGGTGACGGCGCCGCTGGCCGCGGGCTTCCCCGCGACGGCGAACCAGCTGTTCGTCGGCTTCCCGGGCGAACCGCGGATGTACGGGGTGACGCTGCGCGGCAGCTTCTGACAACCGTCACTCTTGGGCAACGGCCGTCGTTCCATCGGAGCGGCGGCCGTTTCGCATCTTTCGGAATGCGAACCGAAGCCCTATATTGGGCCCGATATATCAACAGGAGAATCAACTATACGTCCGCCAATGATGCGCCGGCCGATGCAGGCGCCGCCGATGAACGGGCCGCGATTCAACGAATGGATCCAGAGCCCCAAGGTCCGCGTGATCGATCACGAGGGCGAGAATCTCGGCGTGATGTACACCCGCGAGGCGATGGAGCAGGCCAAGGAGCTTGGGCTCGATCTCGTCGAGGTGTCGCCGAACGCCGATCCGCCGGTGGCCAAGTTCCTGGATGTCGGCAAGTTCAAGTACGAGGCGCAGAAGAAGGCGAACCTCGCCCGCAAGAGCCAGAAGACGCAGGAGATCAAAGAGATCAAGATGCGTCCCAACATCGACGATCACGACTACGACACCAAGATGAAGAAGGTGGAGGAGTTCATCGGCGACGGCGACAAGGTGAAGGTGACGATGCGCTTCCGCGGCCGTGAGCTGAGCCATGGCCAGCTTGGCATGGCAGTGCTTCAGCGCGTTGCCGAGCAGGTGGCAGAAGTGGCGAAGGTGGAAGCCTATCCGCGCATGGAAGGCCGCCAGATGCTGATGGTGCTCGCGCCGAAATAAATTTTTCGACCGTTCGCCGAAATTGAGACCGCTCCTGGTTCAGGGGCGGTCTTTTTCGTGTCTGCCGTAGCGTCAACTGGCAGGACTGATAGGGTCCATTGCGGACCAATCGTGGCATCCGGGCGACAGCCACATTCGAAAAGTAACTTTTGCGACAAAAAAATCTATATGCGGCTCTCGGTGGCGCTAAAGGCACGGCTCCAAACCCAATCTTCAAAAAAGAAAATCGGAGAGCCCGATGCGTCGCGTAGCCTCGCTTTTGTCCAGTGCTGTTTTCTTCGCCGCCCTGCCCGCGCTTGCTCAGGAGCAGCCGAGCCAGGACCCCGCCGCAGCAGGCTCGGTCGCGCAGCCGCAGCAGGCACCCGCCAGCGATACCGACCTTGGCGCCAATGAGCTTGGTGCCGGCGACATCGTCGTCACCGCCACCCGCCGTGCCGAGCGCCTGGCCGACGTGCCGATCGCGGTCTCCGCGGTCAGCCAGGCCGCGCTGCAGAACTCGGGCGCAAACGACATCCGCGGCCTGACGCAGCTTGCTCCGTCGCTCCAGGTATCCTCGACGGGCAGCGAGGCGAACGCCACCGCCCGCGTCCGCGGCATCGGAACCGTGGGTGACAACCCCGGCCTCGAAAGCTCGGTCGCGGTGTTCATCGACGGCGTCTATCGCAGCCGTACCGGTTCGGGCCTGAACGACATCGGTGAGATCGACCGCATCGAAGTGCTGCGCGGGCCGCAGGGCACGCTGTCGGGCCGCAACGCCTCGGCGGGCGCGATCAACATCTACACCAAGATGCCGTCCAACGACTTCGGCGGCTATCTCGAGGGCACCTACGGCAATTACGACAACATCCGCCTCGCGGGTGCGGTGACCGGCCCGATCGTGAAGGACGTGCTGTCGTTCCGCGTCGACGGCGTGTTCAACAAGCGTGACGGCTTTCTCGACGATGTCGTCAACAACACCGACTATAACGACCGCAACCGCTGGTTCGTGCGCGGCCAGCTGCTGTTCGAACCGACCAGCGACCTGACCGTGCGCCTGCTGGGTGACTATACCTGGCGCGACGAGAAGTGCTGCGGCGCCGTGTACGTCGACACCAGCGAGAAGCTGGATCCGACGCCGGGCGTTCCGGGCGACTATACGACCAACCCGAACGGCAACCGTATCGTCGACATCCTGCGCAGCCTGGGCGGCGTGCTGCCGAGCGCGGGTGATCCGTACAACCGCAAGATCGTCAACACGCTTGGCCGCGCCTACTCCAATGTCACCAAGGATTACGGCGGGTCGATGCAGATCGACTATAACTTCGGCAATGTCGCACTGACGTCGATCACCGCCTATCGCGAGTACAAGTCGGGTAACGCGTCCGACATCGACTATGGCAATGTCGACATCGGCTATCGCGCCGACGACGGCCGCGCATTCCGCCAGTTCCACACCTTCACCCAGGAAGTGCGCCTGCAGGGCTCGCTGTTCGAGGATCGCCTCGACTGGCTCGTCGGCGGTTACTATTCGAACGAGGACCTGGTGGTTGGCGACAACCTGCAGTTCGGTTCGCAATACGGTGCATTCGCTTCGTGCCGCTTCCTGTCGAGCCTCCCGGCGGTCGTCCCGGGCGTGCCGGCTTCCGCCTATCGTGATCCGGCCGCTCCGGGCTGCCTGAGCGCAGTCGGCACCGCGGCAGTCACGGGGATCACGGGCCCAGCGTCGCCGCTTATCCTCAACGGCCTGCGTACGCTTTCGACGCTGAACAATCTTGGCGACCGCAATGCGCGCTATTACCAGGACAGCGAGAATTATGCGTTCTTCACGCATAACATCTTCAAGCTGACCGATACGCTGTCGATCACCGCCGGCTTGCGTTGGACGCATGAGGCGAAGGACTTCCACGCCAATTTCGACAACACGAACACGGTCTGCCCGCAGCTGCAGCAGAGCCTTGGCCCGCTGCTCGGCAACGCCCAGCTGGCGTCGCTCGCCGGCGGCATCATCACGCTGGGCTGCACCGGCAACTCGTCGGTGGCGCTGAATGGCCTCGACCTGCGCGACGGGTTCAGCGAGAGCGAGTTCACCGGTACGGGCGTCGTGTCGTGGAAGCCGACGCGCGACCTGATGGTCTATGCGAGCTACTCGCGTGGCTACAAGGCGGGTGGCTACAACCTCGATCGTTCGGACCTGGGCAGCGCGCTCACCCCGCGCCGCTCGAGCGACGTCACCAACCTGCGCTTCGATCCGGAGCTGGTGAACAGCTACGAAGCCGGCATCAAGTATTCGAGCCGCAGGTTCACCGCGAACCTGACGGTGTTCCGTTCGGACTTCGAGAACTTCCAGCTGAACACGTTCAACGGCACCAACTATGTCGTGCAGAACATCGGTTCGTGCGCCAACAGCCTGAACGGTGCGGACCAGGATGGCTCGGCACTGACCGGCGTTTGCAACGGCGACGTGAAGCCGGGCGTGCGCAGCCAGGGGGTCGAGCTGGAGCTGGGCTTCTACCCGGCTCGCAACTTCGCGGTGAACCTCGGCTACACGCTGGCCGACACCAAGTTCCGCCGCAATCTCGTGGGCTCGGCCTCGGGTGAGGCGCTGGATCCGGCACTGTTCCTGCTCGCCGGCAGCCAGATGTCGAACGCACCGCGCAACGTGGTGACGAGCTCGGTCAGCTGGACGCCGGACATCGGCAGCTCGGGCCTGACTGCGCTGTTCTATGTCGATGGCCGCATGACCAGCGACTACAATACCGGGTCGGACCTGTTCTACGAGAAGCGCCAGGACGGCTTCTTCCTCGCCAACGCACGCGTCGGTCTGCGCGGGCCGGACCAGAACTGGGCGATCGAAGGCTGGGTGCAGAACCTGTTCGACGTGAACTACCAGCAGGTCGCGTTCCAGTCGCCGTTCCAGGGAACTGGTAGCCTTGCCCACACGGTCCGTCTCGGTACCTCGCCGTCGAACCAGCTGTTCGAGGCATTCCTCGGCGATCCGCGCACCTACGGCATCACGCTGCGCAAGCGCTTCTGATCGGAAGCGTACGGGGGCGCCGCACGGTGCCCCCGGTGACGCAGCGATAGAAACACAACTTTCGCCACCCCGAAGCTGCTTCGGGGTGGCGTTTTCTTGCCGGTCGTTGATGAGCGCTGCGGGCTGGGTGGTCGCTCAGGCGAGGCCGATGATCGCGATCTGGCGGCCGTAGCTCGGCTCGCCGCGATGGGTGGCTCGGCGGTAGCTGTAGAAGCGCGCTTCGTCGGCATAGGTATCGAGACCCAGCGCCTCGATCCGGCGTACACCGGCCAGCGCCAGGCGCTGCATCACATAGCCCTCGAGATCGAACTGGGCGTGTCCATCGCGCGCGTCGGCGAAGAAGCGCTCGTTCGCGGGATCGTCTTCCTCGAAACGGCGACGGAAAGCGGCGTCCACTTCGTAGCTGGTGCGCGCGATGCACGGCCCGATGGCGGCTGCGATACTGTCGCGCCGTGCGCCGAGCGCCTCCATCGCGGCGATCGTCGTGTCGGTGACGCCGCCGAGCGCGCCTTTCCATCCGGCATGGGCCGCACCGACAACGCCTGCCTCCGCATCGGCAAGAAGCACCGGCGCACAATCGGCCGTGAGCACGCCGAGCGCCAGGCCGGGGCGGTTGGTAACCAGTGCGTCGGCGCGTGGGCGCCCCGCCAGCGGCGCGGACACGGTGACGCAATCCGCCGAGTGGATCTGGTAGAAAGTGACGAGTGCGCTGCCGGGCAAGACCGCCTCGGTCGCGCGGCGCCGGTTCTCTTCGACGGCGGCGGGGTCATCGTCCGAGCCGATGCCGACGTTGAGGCCGGCCATCGCCCCCTGTGATACGCCGCCCTGCCGCCCCAGGAAGCCATGCGGCACACCGGACAACGTCGCGGCGCGGATCGGTTCAACCATGCCGCTCACAGCGCAAGCCGCATGATCATGTCACGGTCGATCTGGCTGCCGGTCATGAAGGCATAGTCGCCGACGTGGATGAAGCCATGCTTTTCGTAGAAAGCGCGGGCGCGCAAATTCTCCTCCCAGACGGTCAGGACCAGGGCCGTGGCACCGCGGCGCCGGGCCACGTCACAGGCCCAGCCGAGCAGCTTGGCGGCAACGCCGCTGCCATGCTCCGCCGGATCGACATAGAGCTGGTGGAGATGGACGGTGCCCTCCGTCAGGACCTCCCCATCGAAGAAGGTCGGGCCAAGCTTGCAATAGCCGACGACCGCGCCCTCCTTCAGTGCGATCTGGAAGTCATAGGCAGGATCGGCGAGGTGGCGGCGGAGCAGCCCCTCCTCGCCATAAGCACTGGCGACATAGGCCTCGATATCTGCCTTGGGCGCGGAATGGGCGAAGGTTGCCAGCCATACGCGGCGCGCCATGGCGTCAAGGACGGCACCGTCCGTGCTGACCGCGTTGCGATAGTCGATCATGCAAATCCTGCCGGTTCGGGCCATTCCGGGTGGCGCATCGCCAAGACCTTGAACAGCGTGCCCATGTCGTTCACCAGCCGATCGCGATCGGGGGCCACCTTCGGCCCCAATGCGGCGGCGCGGGCATCGATCCCGAGCGCGGTCAGGAACGCGCCTTGCCCGACCGGGCCGGAAACCTTCGCGCCGCTTGCGGTGCCGACCAGGCCAAGTGTCGCGAAATCGACGTGCGCTGTGAGATCCCGCTCGCCCGGTTCCTCGAACGGATTGGCGAAACCGTGATTGCGCACCGCTTGCAGCGTTTCGCCAAGCGCCGGGCCTTCATAGCCATAATCGATCGCGAGAAGTGCGCCGCCCTGGGCGACGATCCGTGCCGCCAGGACGCGCATGATGCCGACGCTGGCGGGCGACGTTTCGATGATCGCGCCGATCGGCGCCTCGACGAGATGGGGCGGAATGATGCTGTCGGGCACCTGCGCGCCGGGGATCGGCAGGAACAGCGTGTCCTGGCAGCCGACGATCCGCTCGTGCCAGCCCGTGCGGCCACGAATGAGCTGACGGATCGGCAGCGCATCGAAGAATTCGTTGGCGATGAGGATCAACGGGCGATCCGTCGGAAGATCCTCGACATCGTCGTGCCAGGTCGCATCCGGCACCCGCTTGACCTGCTCGGCACGAAGCACCGGGCTGGTCTCGACAAGGTGGACTGTTGGGCGCAGCCCTGCCTTGGCGGCGGCGCGCAGCGCATCGGCCGTCAGCGTACCTCGGCCGGGCCCGAGTTCCACCCAATGGACCTCCGGGCGGCCGGCGCGATCCCACAGGTCCGCCGCCCACAGGCCTGTCAGTTCGCCGAACATCTGGCTGATTTCCGGCGCTGTGGTGAAATCGCCGCCGGCGCCCAGCGGGTCGCGCGTCGCGTAATAATGCGCATTCGCCGCGGCCATATACTGGCTGACGGGGATCGGCCCGCCGAGTGTGATCGCGCGTGCCAGCCGATCCGGCAGGCTTCCCTCGGTATCGCTGGCTGGGGGCGGTGACGGTTGCTCTGTCATTACGCGCGGCATGCCCCTGCCGCGCCCCCGCCGCAAGCGGTGCGCCGCTCAGGCGACGCTTTCAGGCCCCGCGATCGGCTCCACCCGCTGCCGCCGTCCCTTCGCCGTCGCGATGAGGTACAGGCCACCCGCGATCATCGGCAGACACAGGATCTGCCCCATGTGGATCGTGGTCGCGAAGAAGGTGCCGGCGAATTGCGAATCCGGCTCGCGGAAGAATTCGACGAAGAAGCGCGCGACGCCGTAGCCGACGAGGAAGATGCCGACGAGCTTGCCCGGCTCGTAGCGCGCCTTGGTGCGCCAGAAGAAGTACCAGAGGATCGCGAACAGCACGATGCCTTCGAGCCCCGCCTCATAAAGTTGGCTGGGATGGCGCGCCGGCTCGGCAAAGCCCGCCGGCACGGTGCGCTCGAAGATGATGCCCCAGGCGACATCCGTGGGCTTCCCCCACAATTCGCCGTTCACGAAGTTCGCGAGCCGGCCGAAGAACAGGCCGAAGGGGACGACGCAGGCGACGTAATCGTGGATGCGCAGCCAGTTCAGCCCGTTCTTGCGCGCGAACAGAATGATCGCGAGGCTGGTGCCGATCACCCCGCCATGGAAGCTCATGCCGCCATCCCACAGCCGCAGGATGCGCAGCGGATGGAGGATCATTTCGGGGGAGTAGAACAGCACGTAGCCGATCCGGCCGCCAAGGATGATGCCGAGCGTGGCGTAGAAGACGAGATCGTCGGCGTGGCGCCGGGCCATCGGCGCGCCGGGCTGGTCGAGCAGCTTCAGCAGATACCACCAGCCGACGACGATGCCGGCGATATAGGCCAGGCTGTACCAGCGCAGCGTGAAGAAGCCGATCGAGAAGACATCTGGGTGAAGCCCCAGGTCCGCGAACCGGATGTGGCCACCGGCGGCGGCAAGCAATGGCAGGATCAAGGCTTTCCCCTCTGGCGTCCTGCCTCCATAAAGGGGCGGGCGATCAACACCAAGCCCAAGACGAACGCGAAGCGGAGAGACTGAATGAAGACCGAGCTCGATCTCAAGATGGACGCGATCATGGCCGCGATGACGGCGGAAGGCGGCCCGCTTGCGCTCGGATCAGTCGAACGGTTCGGGCAGAAGCTGCCGATCATCGCTGCTGCGCCTCCGACGCTGAACGCCTATTTCGCGCATTATTGCGCGCAGTTTAAGGACACCGAGTTTCTGGTCGCCGGCGATGAACGGCTGACGTTCGGCGACGTGCATGCCAAGGCGACCCAGGTCGCGATGGCGCTGGTGAGCGGGTTCGGTGTGAAGAAGGGCGACCGGGTCGGCATCGCGGCGCGCAACTCGCCGTCGTGGATCGTCATTTACATGGGCGTGCTGATGGCCGGCGGCGTGGCGACGCTGCTGAATGGCTGGTGGCAGGCGGAAGAACTGCAGGCGGGCGTCGAGGACGTTGGCTGCACCCTGGTGTTCGCCGATCCGCCGCGCTGCAAGCGACTGGCGGCGATCGAGGGCCTGCGCGCCAAGGTGGTGGAGTTCGACGATCTCCAGCCGCTCGACACCGCGCTGGAGACGATCCTGCGTTCCGGCGGTGAGGCCGAACTGCCGGAGGTGGGCCCGGACGACAACGCGACGATCCTGTTCACGTCGGGCTCGACCGGCCAGTCGAAGGGCGCGCTTTCGACCCATCGGCAAGTGATGCAGGGCGTGTTCAATTATCTCGCCTCCGCGATGATGATGCTGGCGATCGCGGCGCAGGAGGGGCAGGCAAGCGGGCTCCAGCCGTCGACGCTGCTCAACGTGCCGCTGTTCCACGTCACCGCCGAAGTGCCGGTGATGCTCCAGTCCTTCGCCATCGGCCGCAAGCTGGTGCTGATGCCGAAGTGGGATGCTGAGGAAGCGATGCGCCTCATCGAGAAGGAAAAGATCACCTATTTCGTCGGTGTGCCGCTGATGAGCTTCGAGATGCTGACGCATCCGAACCGCTCCAAGTACGACCTCTCCACCATGGCGGACATCGCCGCGGGCGGCGCGCCGCGCCCGGTGGAGCACGTCAAGCGCATCGACCAGGAAATGGAGGGCGCGCCGCTGATCGGCTATGGCCTGACCGAGACGAACGGCATCGGCACGGGTAATTGGCGGACGAACTATATCGCCAAGCCGAACTCGGCCGGCCGTCCGTCGATGCCGCTGGTGGATCTCGCTATCCTCGACGATGCGGGCAAGCCCGTGCCGCAGGGCGAGCGTGGCGAAGTGGCGATCCGCTCCGCCGCGAACTTCCAGGAATATTGGGGCAAGCCGGAAGCGACCGCCGACTGCTTCACGGCGGACGGTTATTTCCGCACCGGTGACATCGGCTATCTCGATGAGGACGGCTATCTCTTCATCGTCGATCGCAAGAAGGACATCATCATCCGCGGCGGCGAAAATATCAGCTGCCAGGAGGTGGAAGCCGCTTTCTACCACCATCCGGACGTTGCCGAGGCGGCGGTGTTCGGCCTGCCGGACGAGAAATATGGCGAGGTGCCGGGGGCGGTGGTGTATCTGCGTCAGCGCGGCGCCGTTGCCGAGGATGATCTGATCGCCTTCCTCCACCAGCACATCGCCGCCTTCAAGGTGCCGGCAAAGATCTGGCTGTCGGACGATCCGTTGCCGCGCCTCGGCACCGAGAAGATCGACAAGGTGTCGCTGCGCAAGAAGTATCGCGCGGTCGCCGCGGTGATCTGATCGCAGCCTTTCAGCCCCGTCGGCTCCGGTCGGCGAGCGACGGGGGCGATCGGTGTAATCGATACCAATGAAGTGACGGCGGCCTGATCCATGGGTAAGCCCGCGGCGATGATCTCTCGCCGCTCATTTTTGGTCGCCGGGGGTGCCGGGCTGGGGCTTGCCGTGGCCTGGGCGGGATGGCCGCGGCACTATGTGGTGGACCTTGCGCCCGGCCCGCACGAGACGCCGCTGGGCGGCTGGCTCAAGATCGCCGACAGCGGGCAGATCACGGTCGCCGTGCCGCAGACCGAGCATGGCCAGGGCGTGTACACCACATTGCCGCAGATCCTGGCCGACGAGCTTGGCGCGGACTGGCGCACCGTCGGCGTCGAGGCGGCGCTGCCGAGCCCGATCTACGCCAACCCGCTGGCCGCGCATGCGCTGTTCGGCCTTGACCGGGTGCCCGGCGCGGTTCGGCGTGAGCATTGGGTGCGATCGGCAATGATGCTGACCGCCGGATCCACCTCGATCCGCATGTTCGAGGCGAGCCTGCGCGAAGCTGGCGCTGCTGCGCGGGTGCTGCTTGCCAAGGCAGCGGCGGCGCGCTGGGGGATCGACTGGGAGGAATGCGAGACGCGCGACGGCTTCGTCGTGGCCGGCGAGCGCCGTTTGCGCTTTGGCGAACTGGCGTCGGAAGCGGCGGCCGGCGACCTGCCGACGGACCTGTCGCTACGTGTTGGCGACGAGGGGCGGCTGAGCGGCCGCGACCTTCCCCGGCTCGACGCCCCGGCGAAGGTCGACGGCTCGGCCAATTTCGCCGCCGACGTGCGGCTGCCCGACATGGTGTTCGCCAGCATCGCGCAGGGGCCTGCGGGCGGCGAGAGCCGATTGGTGCGCGCTGACAAGGCGGCAGCCGATCGGGTGCGCGGCGTGGTGGCGGTGATCGAGAACCCTCGCTGGATCGCCGCGGCGGCCAACAACTGGTGGGCGGCGAACCAGGCGATCGCAGCGCTCGCTCCGCGTTTCGAGACGCGCGGTACGCTGGCCGATGACCATACCATCGCAGGAGCGCTGGACGCAGCCTTGAAGGCGCAAGGGCTGAGGCACGCCGCATCGGGGAGTGTCGAGGAAGCGCTGCGCGGCAATCTGGTGCAGGCGGACTATGCCGTCGGGCTTGGCGTTCATGGCGCGCTTGAGCCACCGACGGCGACCGCCTGGTGGCACAGCGACCGGCTGGAACTGTGGGTGCCGACGCAGGCGCCGACCGCCGCGCGCGCGGCCGCAGCCCGCGCGATCGGCGTGCGGGAGCGCGACGTGACGATCCACCCGATGCTGGCAGGCGGGTCGTTCGGACAGGCGCTGGAGCCGGATGCTGTGGAGCAGGCGGCTATCCTGGCCGTGACCCTGAAGCGCCCGGTGCAGCTGGCCTGGTCGCGGCGCGAGGCAATTCTGCATGATCGCTTCGGCGCGCCGGCCAAGGCCCGGATGATCGCGCGGCTTTCCGGCGACGGGCGGATCCTGGGATGGCAGGCGAAGATCGCCACGCCGGCGACCGGCGCAGGGCTGACCGCTCGGCTCGTGCCTGGCGATCCGCTGGTGGGCGCGGCCTCGCTCTTGCCAGCCGCGGCCGATCACTACGCCATGTCCGGCGCGGTACCGCCGTACCGGTTGCCAGCGATGGCGGTGGACCATCATCCCGCCGCGATCGATCTTCCGGTCGGTCATCTCCGGGGCGGCGCGGATCGGGCGAACGCCTTCTTCACCGAAAGCTTCATCGACGAACTTGCACGGCGAGCAGGCGCGGAGCCGATGTCGTTCCGCATCGGCATGCTCGGCCATGACGCGCGGCTTGCGCGCTGCCTTACCACCGCAGCGTCGCTGGGCGGGTGGGACGGTGGCCGGGCCGGCAGTGCGCAGGGGCTGGCCTGCCATGCCATGTCGGGGAGCGTGATCGCGCTGCTTGCCGAGGCGCAGTTCGATAGTGCCGGCCGCCCGCGGGTCGACCGGATCGTCGCCGCGGTCGATTGCGGGCGGGCGATCAATCCGGACATCGTCCGCCAGCAGATCGAAGGGGGGATCGTCTTCGGACTCGCCCTTGCAACGGGAACTGCGCCCGAGTTCACGGCCGGCGTTGCGGCGCAGCGGCGACTGGGCGACCTGCGGCTGCCGCGCCTCGCGGATATGCCGGAGATCAGCGTGGAACTGATCCCCAGCACCGCGGACCCCGGCGGCGTGAGTGATCTTGCCGTGCCCGTCGTTGCACCGGCCATTGCCAACGCGTTGTTCGCTGCGACGGGCAACCGCCTTCGCCACCTTCCGTTTGGGACGTCATGACCAAGCCTGCCGATCATCCCGTCATCCCGAAGCCGCGCGTCGGCGTGCTGCTGATCAACCTCGGCACGCCTGACGCGCCCGATCCGCCGGCGGTGCGGCGCTACCTGGCGGAGTTCCTGTCCGACCCGCGGGTGGTGGAGATCCCGAAGCTCATCTGGCAGCCGATCCTGCGCGGCGCGGTGCTGACGACGCGGCCGAAGAAATCCGCCCATGCCTATTCGCAAGTGTGGCGCGAGGACGGCTCCCCGCTGGCGGCGATCACGCGTGCGCAGGCGACGGCGCTGGAAGGGGCGTTCGGCCCGGACGTCGTGGTGGATTACGCCATGCGCTATGGACGCCCGGCGATCGGTGACCGGGTGCAGGCGCTGAAGGACGCAGGCTGCGAGCGCATCCTGCTGGCGCCGCTCTATCCGCAATATTCCGCCGCCACGACGGCGACCGCGAACGACCGCGCATTCGCGAAGCTGGCGACGATGCGCTGGCAGCCGGCGATCCGCACGCTGCCGCCCTATCATGACGATCCCGCTTATATCGATGCGCTGAAAACGTCGGTCGAGGCGGGGATCGCGGCGCTGGGCTTCGTCCCTGACGTGCTGATCGCAAGCTTTCACGGCATGCCGCTGCGCACGCTGCAGCTGGGCGATCCCTATCACTGCCAGTGCCAGAAGACCGCGCGGTTGCTCGGCGAAGCAATGGGGCGCGAGGTGACGATCACGTTCCAGTCCCGCTTCGGGCGCGCCAAATGGCTGGAGCCGGCAACGGATGCGGTGCTCGCTGCGCTGCCGGCGAAGGGCGTGCGCAAGGTCGCCATCGTTGCGCCCGGCTTCTCCGCCGATTGCCTCGAGACGCTAGAGGAACTCGCCATTCGCGGGCGCGAGACGTTCCTCGAGGCGGGGGGCACTGACTTTGCCTATCTTCCGTGCCTCAACGACAGTGCCGAAGGCATCACTTTGTTACGCGCGGTAATCGCACGGGAACTTGAAGGCTGGGAGCGTCTTCCGTAGCCTCCTTTGGGTTCATCGAGGGAGGGCGACAATGGCACGGGTGGCGATCGTCACGGGCGGCACACGCGGGATCGGCGAGGCCGTCAGCCTTGCGCTCGAGGACTTGGGCATGGTCGTCGCCGCCAATTACTGCGGCAACGATGAACGCGCGGCGGATTTCACCAGCCGCACCGGGATCAAGGCCTATAAATGGGATGTCGCCGATTTCGACGCCTGCCAGGCGGGCGTCGCACGGGTCGTGGCGGAGCTTGGCCCGGTCGATGTGCTGGTGAACAACGCCGGCATTACCCGTGACGGCACGATCATGAAGATGACCTACCAGATGTGGAAGGACGTGATCGACACCAACCTTGGCGGCTGTTTCAACATGGCGAAGGCAGTGTTCCCGGGAATGCGCGAGCGCGGCTGGGGCAGGATCGTCAACATTGGTTCGATCAACGGTCAGGCAGGCCAGTACGGACAGGTGAATTACGCAGCGGCCAAGAGCGGCATCCACGGCTTCACCAAAGCCCTGTCACAGGAAGGTGCGCGCGCCGGCGTGACGGTGAATGCGATCGCGCCGGGCTATGTCGATACCGACATGGTCGCAGCGGTGCCGCCCGAAGTGCTCGACAAGATCGTCGCCAAGATACCCGTGGGGCGCCTTGGTCAGGCACATGAGATCGCGCGCGGTGTCGCTTTCCTGTGCTCCGAAGAGGGCGGGTTCATCACCGGCTCGACACTGTCGATCAACGGCGGCCAGCACATGTACTGACGTGGCCGGCCGGCCACGCCGGTCAGGCCGCGGCATGCCGCTTGATCGCCTGTTCCACCGCCAGCATGCCGTCCACGCTTTGCGTCGCCACGTCGAGCGGGCGGCCGCCAAGCATATCGTGTGGCTCGTTGAGGAACGCGCGCGCCGCGTCGCGGCCAAGTACTTCGAAAGCGAGCCGTACGGCGCGGCCCTGGCGATCCGCTTCCTCAGGCGACAGTTTTGATTTGACGGCGGCGGGGCGGAATTGCCGGCGCCGCATCATCGGCTTCCGGTCCTCTGTGGGCTCGATCGGCGCTGACTCGGTGGAGGCAGCGATGTCGGTCGTTTCGGCGCTCAAAACGCGATCTCCCGCAACGGGTTGGTGGCACCGGAGCAAGCCTGCAGCCCGGCGATCTGTGCGGCGTAGCCGCGTGTCAGACCGGCGTGGGCGCGCCGCGCCTCAGGCGTGGCGGCATGCGCCGTTCGGATCAGCGACACCTGGTGCCGCGCGAGGAGTTGGTTGAGATCGATGATCGTGGCTCCCGTGGCGTAAGCGGGAGCACGCAAGTCTCTCAGTCGCCAGCGCCTACGGAGCGGAACTGCTGACGATCGTTCCGATATAGGAACGAAACCGCGCATTCCAAGTGATCGCGCTTTGCCGTACCGCGAGGCCATGAGTTCGCGTTTCGAAAACCTGCCGAACCGCCGCGCGATCGTTGACCGGCGCGCGCTTGCGGAGGCCATCGCCGCGCTTGAGATCGACGATCCGGCCCTGCTCCGCCGCACGGCAACCGCGATGCTGAAGGATGCGCTGGACGCGGGCCGAAGCGAAATTGCGCGGCGGTTGGCGGAGCGACCCTCTCGCGGCCTGGAGGCAGCGAATGCGCAGGCCTTCCTGGTCGATCAGCTGCTGCACATCCTGCTCGATCTGGTGACGCGGCGACTTTACCCGCTCAGCAACCCGACTGGTGGTGAGCGGCTCGTGCTCGTCGCCGTAGGCGGCTACGGCCGCGGCGAGATGGCGCCGTTCTCCGATGTCGACATCGGGTTCCTGACGCCATGGAAGCAGACGCCCTGGGCCGAGCAGGTCATCGAATCGACGCTTTACGCCTTGTGGGATCTCGGGCTGAAGGTCGGCCATTCATCGCGTTCGCTGGACGAGATGGTGCGCCAGGCCAAGGCAGACGTCACGATCCGCACTGCGCTTCTGGAAGGGCGGCTCGTCTGGGGTGACGCGGCGCTGTACGAAGAGGCGATGGCCCGCTTCAAGGCGGAAGTGACGCAAGGAACCGAGCGCCAGTTCATCGCCGACAAGCTGGCCGAGCGCAACGCGCGCCACCTCAAGATGGGCGACACACGCTATGTCGTCGAGCCCAACGTGAAGGAAGGGAAGGGGGGGCTGCGCGATCTCCACGCGCTCTTCTGGATCGGAAAGTACGTTTATGACGTAGAGCGTGCGGGGCAGCTCGTGAGCGTCGGCCTGTTCACGGCGTCCGAATATCGGCTGTTCCACCGCGCCGACAATTTCCTGTGGGCGGTTCGCTGCCATCTGCACCTTGCCGCAGGGCGGGCGGAGGACCGGCTGACCTTCGACATGCAGCGCGAGATCGCGGAGCGGATGCGCTTCTCCGACCGCCCCGGCAAGGCGGCGGTCGAGCGGTTCATGCAATATTACTTCCTGCAGGCGAAGACGGTGGGCGCGCTAACCGGCGTCTTCCTGGCGCATCTCGACGAGCAATTCGCTGCACGCGGGCGCCGGTTCGGTCTGCCGCGGCTGCGGCGGCGGCCGACCAAGCTCAATGGCTTCGTACTCGATCGCGGCCGCCTTGCGCTGCCGCACGATAATTTCTTCGCCGAAGATCCCGTGCGCCTGATCGAGATCTTCCAGCTGGCGGATCTTCACTGCGTCGAGATTCATCCACTCGCCGCGCGTGCGGCAACGCGTGATGCCAAGCTCGTCGACGAGGTGCGTACCGATCCGCGTGCCAATGCGCTGTTCCTCGACGTGCTCACCAGCCCGCGCGATCCGGAGTTGGTGCTGCGCTGGATGAACGAGACGGGCGTTTTCGGCCGCTTCGTGCCTGATTTCGGCCGTGTCGTCGCGCAGATGCAGTTCGACATGTACCACCATTACACGGTCGACGAGCACACAATCCGGGCGATCGGCCTTTTGTCGCGGATCGAGCGCGGCGAATTGATGGTGGATCATCCGCTCGCCACCGCGATCCTCGGCCAGATCCTGTCGCGGCGGGTGCTATATGTCGCGGTGCTGTTGCACGATATCGCCAAGGGGCGCGGCGGTGACCACTCGGTGCTTGGCGCCGCGGTGGCTGAGCGGCTTTGTCCACGGTTCGGCCTGACGCCGGCGGAGACGGAGACGGTCGCCTGGCTCGTCCGCTACCACCTCCTCATGTCGGCGACGGCGTTCAAGCGCGACCTGTCGGATTTCAAGACCATCCTCGATTTCACTGCGATCGTGCAATCGCCCGAGCGGCTGCGCCTGCTGCTGGTGCTGACGATTGTCGATATTCGCGCGGTCGGGCCTGGCACGTGGAACGGGTGGAAGCGGCAGCTGCTGGGCGACCTGTTCGAGGCCGCCGAGGAAGTGCTTCGCCTTGGCCACAAGCAGAAGGGGCGGGGCGAGCGGATCACCGCCAAGCAGGCGAACCTCGCCGCGGCGATGGAATGGGATGAAGAGACGCTCGCCCGCTATGTGCGCCGCTTCCCCGAAGCTTATTGGATCGCCGAGCCGGACGATGTGCTGGCTCACAATGCCCGCTTCGTCACGCGCGCTGGCGACGCGCAGCTGCAGATCGATGCGCAGGTTTACGCGCAGCGCGGCGCGACGCTGGTGACCGTCTATGCCGCGGACCATCCGGGCATCTTCTATCGCATCGCGGGTGCGATCCACGTGGCTGGCGGCAACATCATCGATGCGCGGATCCACACCACGCGTGACGGCATGGCGCTGGACAACTTCCTCGTCCAGGATCCCTACGGGCGGCCGTTCGACGAGGAAGAGCAGCTCGGCCGGCTGCGCGCCGCGATCGAGGATGCACTGGCCAACCGGGGCCAGCTCGTCGAGCGGCTGAAGGCAAAGCCACTGCCGCGCACCCGCGCCGACGCGTTCCGGATCGAGCCCAATGTGCTGGTCGACAACAAGGCATCCAACCGCTTTACCGTGGTGGAGGTGAATGCGCGTGATCGCCCGGCGCTGCTCAACCAGCTTGCCCATGCGCTGTTCCAGTCGAAGGTGACGATCCATTCGGCGCATGTCGCAACCTATGGCGAGCGCGCGGTCGATACCTTCTACATCACCGACCTGACGGGTGATAAGATCGCCGCCGGGCCGCGGCTGAAGGCGCTGGAGAAGCGGCTGCTGGATGCGGCGGCCGGGCGCGCGCTGGAGCTTGCGGCCTGACGTCAGAAGGAGGAGCGGATGCCGGTACTTGGAATGGGCGGGTTGTTCTTTCGCGCACAGGATCCCGATGCGCTGTCAGAATGGTATCGCCAGCATCTGGGGGTCGGGGCCGGCTGTGACACGACCGGCGAAGGGGCCGCCGACGAATGGTATTGGCGGGTGCAGGGCGGCCCGATGGTGTTCGCGCCATTCAAGGCGAACACCGATTACTTTCCGCTCAACAAGGCCTTCATGATGAACCTTCGGGTGAGCGACCTGACCGGGATGATCGCTCAGCTTAGCGCCAGCGGCATCGCTGTGGAGACGCGGCCGGAGTGGGATTCGGCGGAGGCCGGCCGTTTCGCGCGGATCCATGATCCCGAAGGCAATGCGATCGAATTATGGGAGCCGCCCGCGGCGTGAGCCGCTGCGCTATTCGAGCGCGTCAGCCACCATCGGCTCAATTTTGCCGACGACCGTCTTCACGCCCTGCGGATTGGGGTGGATGCCGTCGCCCAGCAGCAGCGACTGGTCGGTGATCACGCCATCGAGGAAGAAGGGATAGAGCGGGGCGCCATATTTCTTCGCCAGATCGGGATAGATGGCGTTGAAGGCGGAAGCATAGTCTGAACCCATGTTCGGCGCAGCGACCATGCCTGTCAGCATCACGAATATTCCCCGCTTCTTCAGCTCTGCGAGGATCGCGTCGAGGTTCTCGCGCGTGCGCGATGGTTCAAGGCCGCGCAGCATGTCGTTCGCCCCGAGGCCGACGATCACCAGATCCGGCTTGCGGGGAAGGCCGTCGAGCACGAACGCCAGACGCCCGCGCCCCCCTGCGCTCGTATCGCCGGAGACGCCGGCGTTGACGACCTGCGCTGCGATGCCGCGGTCCTTCAGCGCGCGTTCCAGTACCGGGGCGAAGCCTTCGCCAGGCGCGAGATTATAGCCGGCGTAGAGGCTGTCGCCGAATGCCACGACCAACTTGGTCTCGCCGGTTTCCGCAACAGGGGCCGCTGGCCTACTCGCCATCGCATTGGCGCCGTTCAGCGTGATGGACGCTTCGTCCGTGGGCTGGCTGCAACCCGCCGCTAGGTGGACAAGCGCAAGCGTTGCTACCACATGTTGCGTCGCCATTTTCAAGGAGCGTCCCCTCTCATGTCTTTACCGGACGCTTCTATCGCGGTCCGCGCGCGCGATGTCACGCTGACGCTGGGGAGCCGCGCTGCGCCTGTGTCCGTGCTGAAGGGCGTCGATCTCGATATTGCGGCGGGTGAGAGCCTTGCGATCCTGGGCGCATCGGGATCGGGCAAATCGTCGCTGATGGCGGTTCTTTCCGGGCTGGAGCGGGCGAGCGGCGGCAGTGTGAGCGTCGGCGGGGTGGATTTCGGGAACCTGGACGAGGACGGGCTGGCGAAGGCGCGGCGGGGGCGGATCGGCATCGTGCTGCAGGCTTTTCACCTGCTGCCGACGATGACGGCGTTGGAGAATGTCGCCGTTCCGCTGGAGCTGGACGGCGCCGAAGACCCGTTTGCCCGTGCTGCAGCCGAGCTTGAAGCGGTAGGCCTTGGCCATCGAATGGATCATTATCCGGCGCAACTGTCCGGCGGTGAGCAGCAACGGGTCGCGATTGCACGCGCCGTAGCACCTCGTCCCGCAATCCTGTTCGCCGACGAGCCGACCGGCAACCTGGACGCCAGCACCGGCGCGTCGGTGATCGAGCTGCTGTTCGATCGCCAACGCGCGGCCGGCGCGACGCTGTTGATCATCACGCACGACCCGGCGCTCGCCGACCGATGCGAGCGGGTGATCGAGATGCGCGACGGGCGGATCATCGGGGAGCGGCGCGCTTGAACGCGCTTGGCTGGGCGGCGGCCTGGCGCATCGCGCGGCGCGATCTTCATGCCGGATTCCGGGGCCTGAGGTTGCTGTTCGTCTGCCTGTTCCTGGGCGTGGCCACACTGGCGGCGATCGGCAGCCTCACGGCGTCGATCACGCAGGAACTGGCGGCGCGCGGCCGCACCTTGCTGGGCGGCGATGTCGAGATCGCGATGATGCAGCGCGAGATCGGGCCACGCATTGCCGAGCTGCGCCGGCTGGGCGTGGTAAGCGAGACGATCCGGCTGCGGGCCATGGCGCGCGCGCTGGGGGGGCAGCGAGGTGCCGCGCCCGAGGCCGTGCTGACCGAGTTGAAGGGCGTCGACGGCGCCTACCCCTTGTACGGCATGCTGACGCTGAAGCAGGGCCGCTATGCGCCGCTAGATCCCGACAAGGTGGTGATCGGCGAAGCGCTGGCGGATCGGCTGGCGATCGGGCCGGGGGCACGGCTGCGCTATGGCGAGGCGGACTTCACCGTCTCCGGGATCATTGCCGATGAACCCGATCGTGTGGGCGAGGGCTTTACGCTCGGTCCCGTCGCGATCGTTTCAATGGAGGGCTTGCGACGTACCGGGCTGATCCAGCCGGGCAGCCTCTACGACAGCAAGTATCGCGTCCGGTTGCCCGCCGGGAGCGATGCGCCTGCGCTGCGTGAGCAACTGGAAAAGGCCAATGCGCCGCTTGGCTGGTCGCTGAAGGACCACACGCGTGCGGCGCCAGGGGCCAATCGCTTTTTCGAGCGCATGGGGCAGTTCCTGTCGCTGATCGGGCTCGCCGCGCTGGTGATCGCCGGGATCGGCGTCAGCAATGGCGTCTCCTCGTACCTGGCGCAGAAGCGCAGTGCGATTGCGACGCTGAAGGTGCTTGGCGCGAGCGGCGGCGATATCGCGCGGATCTACTTGCTGCAGATCGCGGCGGTCGGCACGCTGGCGATCACGCTGGGGCTGATCGTTGGCGCGCTGGTGCCGCCGGGGATCGTTGCGGCGCTGGGCGACGTGCTGCCGGTGCGCCCCGGCTTTGCGATCCACGCGTTGCCGCTGGCGACGAGCGCCATTTATGGCGTGCTGATCGCGCTTGCCTTCACGCTGCCGCCGCTCGCCCGTGCGCGGACCCAGCCGGCCGCCGCGATCTTCCGCGCGCTGGTCGATCCGCGGCTGACGATCGACCGGCGGACCGCCCTGTGGGTTGCAGGGGCGGCAGCCGCGCTGATCGCGGTGGCACTGGCCACGTCGCGCGAGCCCTTGTTCTCGGCGGCCGTGCTTGGCGCAGTCGCTGGTGTTCTTCTGCTGCTGCTGGCGCTGGGCTGGGGTGTCTCGCGGCTCGCGCGGCGCTTGCCGCGCCCGCGCCGCCCGCTGTTCCGCCTTGCGCTGGGCAATCTTCACCGCCCCGGCGCGCAGACGAGCGCGCTGGTGGTGGCGCTGGGGCTGGCGCTCACCTTGTTCGTGATACTGGCGGGCATCCAGACCAGCCTTGCGGCGGAGATCGAGCGTACGGTGCCGAAGAAGGCCCCGAACCTGTTCGTGCTGGACGTACCCTCCGCGGATGCGAAGCGTTTCCGCGCGCTGGTGGAACAGACCGCGCCGGGCGCTTCGCTGAACGTCGTGCCGGCGCTGCGCGCGACGATCGTTGCCTACGGCAAGCAGCGGGTGGCCGACCTGAAGGAGGTGCCGAAAGGTGCCTGGTTCCTCGGCCGCGAGCGGGGCGCGACCTATAGCGACGTATTGCCCGAGGGGAGCGACCTCGTCGCGGGCCGCTGGTGGCCGAAGGATTATGCCGGCCCGCCGCTCGTCTCGCTGGATGCCGAGGCCGCCAAAGTGCTGAACATCGGTGTCGGCGACACGCTGACGGTGAGCGTTCTGGGGCGCGAGATCGAGGCGCGGATCGCCTCGTTGCGCAAGATCAACTGGGACACGATGGGCTTCAACTACATCATGGTGTTCTCGCCCAACACGCTGGCCGCGGCGCCGCACAGCGTGACGGCGACGATCACCATGGACAAGGCGAGTGACGGCGCGGTCACGCGGGCGTTGCTTGGCGCTTTCCCCGGTGCTTCCGTGATCGCGGTGAGCGAGGTGATCGGGCAGGTGAGCTCGATCCTCGACCAGATGGCACAGGCGATCGTCGCTGCGGCCTCGATCGCGATCCTGGCGGGGATCGCGGTGCTGGTGGGCGCTATCGCAGCGTCGAGCCAGTCACGCGCCTATGACAGCGTGATCCTGAAGACGCTTGGCGCGACGCGCTGGCAGGTGCTGGGCACGCAGGCGCTGGAGTACGGGCTGCTGGCCGCGATCCTGGCGCTGGTATCGTTGCTGCTGGGAATGACGGCGGCGTGGTTCGTCATCGTGCAGGTGTTCGATTTCGGCTGGGCGCCGGATTGGGCCCGCGTGCTGGCGACATTGGGCGGCGGGGCGCTGCTGACGCTGGGGATCGGGCTTGCGGGCTCGCTGCCGCTGATGGCGCTGAGACCGGCGCGGGCCCTCAGGACATTGTGAGGCGTCGGCGTCGCCGGACTGGGGAGCAGCGCGTTCGGGCATCCGCCCCACCCCAACCCCTCCCCTGAAGGGGAGAGGCTTTCTCTTCGGCTCAGCGGGTGGGGACGGGCGTGTCGCCGCTATAGTCGTAGAAGCCGCGCCTGGTCTTCTTCCCGTACCAGCCGGCCTCGACATATTTCACCAGCAGCGGCGCCGGGCGGAACTTGGGATCGCCGGTCGATTCGAACAGCACGCGGGTGATTTCGAGGCAGGTGTCCAGCCCGATGAAGTCGGCCAGCGTCAGCGGCCCCATCGGGTGGTTGAGGCCCAATTGGCAGGCAAGATCGATATCGCGGATCGTCGCGACGCCCTCGCCCAGCGCGAAGCACGCCTCGTTCAGCATCGGCATCAGGATTCGATTGACGATGAAGCCCGGCGCATCATTGGCGTGGACCACGGCCTTGCCCAGCGCGGTGGCGAACGTCTCCACGGTCTTCACCGTCTCGTCGGCGGTGGCGAGGCCGCGGATCACCTCGATCAGGCCCATCACCGGTACCGGATTGAAGAAATGCACGCCGATGAAGCGCGCGGGATCGGGCGAGGCCTGCGCCAGCCGCGTGATCGGGATCGACGAGGTGTTGGAGGCGAGGATCGCCTGATGGCCAAGCACCGTGCCGACCTCAGCAAAGATCGCGCGCTTCACTTCCTCGCGCTCGGTCGCCGCCTCGATGATGAGGCCGCACGACGACATGCCCTGCACGCCCTCGATCGGCTCGATCCGCGCCAGCGCCTGGTCGCGCGCCTGCGGCTCGATCTTGCCCTTCTCGACCGCACGATCAAGCTGCCGGGCGATCCCCGCCTTGCCAGCCTCGGCGCGCGCCTTGTCGACATCGGTCAGGAGAACGCGATAGCCGGCCTGGGCGGAAACCTGTGCGATCCCCGCGCCCATCTGCCCTGCGCCGATGACGCCGACTGCCTGCATGATTGTCTTCCCTTGTTCGAACTCACGAGGGGAGCGCTCTAGCCGCTTGCGACACGATTTGTCGAAGCGGGAATCGACGCCGCGCGCGATTCGGCGCGCGGCGTCGGCCGGTCAGGAAGCGGAAAGGGGAGCGTGCCGCTCCCCGTCTTGATTGACGCTCAGGCGGCCTTGCGCAGGTCGAGGCGATCCCAGATCTCGACCAAGGCGTCGGTCAGTTCCTGCATCATCGCTTCGCTGTGCGCAGGGCCCGGCGTGAAGCGCAGCCGCTCGGTGCCGCGCGGGACCGTCGGGTAATTGATCGGCTGAACGTAGATGCCGTATTCGGCCAGCAGCACGTCGCTGATCTTCTTCGCCTTCACCGGATCGCCGACCATCACCGGCACGATATGCGTGTCGCCGATCATCACCGGCAGACCGGCCTCGGTCATCATTTCCTTCAATCGTGCGGCGGCGGCCTGCTGGCCCTCGCGCTCGACCGAGGAGCTCTTGAGGTGGCGAACGCTCGCCAGCACGCCGGCGACCAGCACGGGCGAAAGCGAGGTGGTGAAGATGAAGCCGGGGGCATAGCTGCGGATGACGTCGATGATCGTTTTGTCCGCGGCGATATAGCCGCCCATCACGCCGAACGCCTTGCCCAGCGTGCCCTCGATGATGGTCAGCCGGTGCGCGACCTCGTCACGCTCCGAAATGCCGCCGCCGCGTGCGCCGTACATGCCGACGGCATGGACTTCGTCGAGATAGGTCAGTGCGTTATACTTGTCGGCGAGATCACAGATCGCGGCGATCGGGGCGACGTCGCCCTCCATCGAATAGACGCTCTCGAACGCGATCAGCTTGGGCGCTGCGGGATCGTCGGCGGAGAGCAGTTCCTCGAGATGCGCCAGGTCATTGTGGCGGAACACGCGCTTCTCGCAGCCGGCATTGCGGATGCCCGCGATCATCGATGCGTGATTCAATTCGTCGGAATAGATGATGCAGCCCGGCAGCACCTTGGCCAGCGTCGCCAGCGTCGCCTCGTTCGAGACATAGCCCGACGTGAACAGCAGGGCGCCTTCCTTGCCGTGCAGGTCGGCAAGCTCGCCCTCCAGGTCGACATGGTAATGCGTGTTGCCACCGATGTTGCGCGTGCCGCCGGAGCCGGCGCCGACATCATGCAGCGCCTCTTCCATCGCCGCGATCACCTTGGGGTGCTGCCCCATCGCGAGATAATCGTTCGAGCACCAGACGGTGATCGGCTTCGGCCCATTATGGCCAGCGAAGCACCGCGCGCTGGGATAGGCACCCTTGTTGCGCAGGATATCGATGAAGACGCGGTAACGGCCTTCGGCGTGGAGACGGTCGATCGCCTGCGAAAAGGCGCGGGTGTAATCGACCGGCTTGGCCGAAAGAGCGTCGATGGACATGCGGCGCGCTTACTCTTCCCGACCCGCGGTTTCCAGCGGATTCGGGCTTTTTGAGTGATCGGCCGGGTCGCTAACTCAGGCTAGCGGCTTCGGTTCCCGCTGCCGGGGCGGTTGATCAGAGCCGCTCGACCCGGTCGAAGCCATAGCGGGCGAGCGCGCGATCCAGGCCGGGTGCGATGTCTCCGGTGAACACCGCGAGGTCCGGCTGGAGGCGCGCGAATGTCTGCCCGCGCGTCAGATAGGCGATGCGCCGGGCAATGCCGGGGCCTCCGTCGACGAAGGCGATCGGGCGGTCGACGGCTTGCGCCAGTTCGTCGGTGAGCAGTGGGAAGTGGGTGCAGGCGAGCACCATCGTATCGATTGCGTCGCCGCCGGGTGCCGCCAGCATCGGCGCGATCGCCGCGCGAACCTCGTCCGGCAAAACTGCGTTACCGCGCAGCTTCGCCTCGGCGAGCGTGACGAGTTCGGCTGAGCCGTGGCGGATGACGCGGCAATCGGCGGCGAAGCGACTCGCGAGGTCGTCCACATAAGCTTGGCGGACGGTGGCGGCAGTGCCGAGCACGCCGATCGTGCGGCTGCGGCTCACTTCCGCCGCGGGCCGGATCGCGGGGACGGTGCCGACAATCGGCAGGGCGAGCGCCGCCCGGACGGCCCCGAGCGCGATCGTGGAGGCAGTGTTGCACGCGATCACGATGAGCCGCGGATCATAGCGTTCGGCAAGCCGCCCGAGCAGCGCGGGCACCCGCCCGGCGATTTCCAATTCGCTGCGGATGCCATAAGGAAAGCCGGCGCTGTCAGCGACATAGACGAACCGCGCATCGGGCACGGCCGCGCGGGCGGGGGTGGCGATCGACAGGCCGCCGACGCCCGAATCGAAGAACAGGATGGGACGCGGATCCGACATGAGCGCTGCATTAACTGCCGCGTCGGGTTTGATACAGGTCAGTGGAAACATGATGATCGTTGAGCTATCGTCATGAGCGTCGGGAGGGATCGTACCTGAACACCGAGATCGTCTGGATGCCGCCCGTTGCGGCTGTTCTGCTTGGCTATCTGCTGGGCTCCATTCCGTTCGGCGTGCTGTTAACCAGATTCGGCGGCGCGGGAGACCTGCGGCAGATCGGCTCGGGGAACATCGGCGCGACCAACGTGCTGCGCACCGGCCGCAAGGGACTGGCGGCGGCGACGCTGCTGCTCGATCTGGCCAAGGGTTGGGCGGCGGTGGTGATCGCCTCGGCCATCCTGCCGGACAATGAGCAGCTGGCGGCGGCGGGCGCGTTCATCGGCCATTGCTATCCGATCTGGCTGCGTTTTCGCGGCGGCAAGGGCGTGGCGACCTTCATGGGCATCGTACTGGCGCTGCATCCGCCGCTGGGCCTGGTATTCGCCGTGGTGTGGATCGGCATGCTGGCGCTGCTGCGTATCTCTTCGGTCGCCGGGATGGCGGCGGCGGCCAGCGCACCGGTTGGCGCAGCGGTGCTGGGGCGGTTCGACCTTGTGCCTTTGCTGTTCGCACTGGCGTTACTCGTGATCTGGAACCACCGCGCCAATATCGGGCGACTGATCGAGGGAGCGGAGCCGCGCATCGGCGCGAAGCGTGGCTGATGCCGATCGCGCCGACGATGGCCTCGATCGGCTTCGGCTGATCCGAACGCCGGGCGTCGGCCCGGTCACTTACCGCCAACTGCTGCGCCGGTTTGGTGATGCGCGCCGCGCGATCGCAGCCGTGCCGGATCTGGCGCGGCGCGGCGGCGGGCGAGCGATCGCACTGGCCGATCCGTCGGCGATTGTGCGGGAGGTGGAGACCGTGGCGCGGCTTGGCGCGCGCCACCTGTTTCTTGACGATGTGGCGTACCCGAGGCTTCTGGCGGAGCTCGACGATGCGCCGGCGGTGTTGACGGTGCGAGGCAGCCTGCCGCCGCCCGAGCGCCCGGCGGTGGCAATCGTTGGTGCGCGCAACGCCTCGGCCGCAGCGTGCCGGTTTGCGCGCGGCATTGCCTATGACCTGGCGGCAGAAGGCGTGATGGTCGTCTCGGGTCTCGCGCGCGGGATCGATACGGCCGCCCATGTCGGTGCGGGCCGCGCGACCGTGGCGGTGATCGCGGGGGGCATCGACGTCGTCTATCCGCCTGAGAACGCCGAGCTTCAGCGGCAGATTGGTGAGGAGGCGTTGCTCGTGGCGGAGATGGCGCCGGGGACGGAACCGCGTGCGCGTCACTTCCCGTATCGCAACCGGATCATCGCGGGATGGGCACAAGGCACGTTGGTGGTGGAGGCGGCGCCCAAGTCCGGTTCGCTGATCACCGCGCGGCTGGCGAACGAGGCGGGGCGCGAGGTGATGGCGGTGCCGGGAAGCCCGCTCGATCCCCGTGCGCAAGGATGCAATCTGCTGATCCGCGAGGGCGCCACGCTGATCCAGACCGCGGCGGACGTGATCGAACAGATCCGCCCGCTTGACTCGCGACTGGTGCGATCACCGGCCACTTTCTTCGAGGCCGAACCGGCGGCGGATGCGGACGACAGCGCGCGGCGCCTCATCACTGACCTCCTGGGCCCCGTGGCGGTATCGATCGACGAAGTGATCCGCCAATCCGGTGTGCCGGCACCGATCGCGCAGATGGTGCTGCTTGAGCTGGAGTTGGGCGGGCGGCTGGAACGCCACGCCGGCGGGCGCGTCAGCCTGCAAGGATGATCTCACTGGACGCGCACGACACATGGGCATTCACAATAACTTGTGTCATGGAAGGCCCGGGAGAGTGAGGGTAGGAGCGGTATCGGCACCGATCGACCATCACTGTCGGGCACCACGAAGCGTGTGATGGGTCTGCCCATCACACCCCGATAGGACGGAAACACGTTTTGGATACGACACGCGAACTTATTGCCTACGGCCTGATCGGGCTCACGATTGTCACCGTTGTTCCCTGGATCGGCGTCACGCTGGTCCGCCGGAAGCGCCGCAAGCTGCGGCTGCAGGGCATCAAAAGCTACGGCCATTAAGCGCCGCGCCGTGATGGCGCCGCTTTCCTGACCCTCATCGGACGGAGCGATCGTCGTCGCGCGCGCTGATTTTGCGTGCGTGTGCGTTCGCCGACAAAAAAAGGCCCGGTACGAGTACCGGGCCGAAGTGGCGTCCGCAGGAGGAACATCGTTTGGGGAACCGGCCGCAGCCGGCCCCCAATCTCGTCAATAATTATAGGCGCGCTCGCCATGCTCGCCGAGGTCGAGGCCTTCGCGCTCCACCTCTTCGCTGACGCGCAGGCCAGTCACTGCCTTGGCAATGGTGAAGGCGATCCCCGAGCCAACGCCTGCCCAGGCCACCGAGATCGCGACCGCGACCACCTGGGTCACCAGCTGCGGCCCGAGGGCGTAGTCAGCAGCGCCCGGACCGCCGAGGCCCGGCAGCATGGTGAAAGCAGTGCCGATCGAGCCGACGATGCCGCCGATGCCGTGGATGCCGAAGGCGTCGAGCGAGTCGTCGATATTGAGCTTCGGCTTCACCGCGACCACGAAATAGGCGCAGACAATCGCGGCGATTGCGCCGAGCAGGATCGCGCCAAACGGGCCGGCATTGCCGGCCGCCGGCGTCACTGCCACGAGACCCGCGATAGCGCCCGAGCAGGCGCCGAGCAGCGAGCCCTTGTGACCGAGCATCCGCTCCGTCAGCATCCAGAACAGGACGCCGGCAGCCGTGGCGACGAAGGTGTTGATCATCGCAAGCGCGGCCGAGCCATTGGCTTCCAGCGCGGAGCCCGCGTTGAAGCCGAACCAGCCCACCCACAGGAGGCCGGTGCCGATCAACGTCATGACCAGCGAGTGCGGGGCCATGATGTCCTTCTTGTAGCCAAGGCGCGGCCCGATGATGATCGCACCTACCAGCGCCGAGATGCCGGCGTTAATGTGGACCACCGTGCCGCCGGCGAAATCGAGCGCGGCCGGCTGCCAGTTGAAGAGCAAGCCGTTACCCGCCCACACCATGTGCGCGATCGGGAAATAGACGATCGTCAGCCAGACGAGCGCGAAGACCATCAGCCCTGCGAACTTCATGCGTTCGACAAGGCCGCCGATCACGAGGCTGACGGTGATCGCCGCGAACGTCATCTGGAAGGCGATGAAGACATATTCCGGGATGACCACGCCTTCGGTGAAGGTGGCCGCGGTCGAATCCGGCGTGACGCCGGCGAGGAACAGCTTGTTGAACCCGGCGATGAAGGCGTTGCCGCCATCACCAAAGGCCATGGTGTAGCCGTAGATCACCCAGATGATCATGGCGAAGCTGGCCACCGCGATCACCTGAGTGAGCACCGACAGCATGTTCTTGGTGCGGACGAGACCGCCGTAGAACAGCGCGAGGCCCGGCACGATCATCGTCATGACGAGGACGGTCGCGACCATCATCCAGGCGGTGTCGCCCTTGTTCGGAACGGGCGTGGCGGCGGCGTCCTGCGCCCAGGCGGGCAGCGCGGCCATCGCCGCGGCGCCGAGCCCGAGGGCGCCGGCAATCTTCAATGCTTGCTTCATGCTCATCCCCCCTCAGAGCGCCGTATCGTCGGTTTCACCGGTGCGAATCCGCACCGCCTGGCCGACATCGAGGACGAAGATCTTGCCGTCGCCGATCGCGCCGGTGTTCGCCGATGACTGGATCGCCTCCACGACCCGGTCCGCCAGGTTGGCGGCGCAGACGACCTCGATCTTGATCTTGGGCACCATGTTGGTGCTGTATTCGGCCCCCCGGTAAATCTCGGTCTGGCCCTTCTGCCGGCCGAAACCCTTGACCTCGGTGACCGTCATCCCCGCCACCCCGATCGTGGTGAGCGCTTCCCTCACCTCGTCGAGCTTGAACGGCTTGATGATGGCTATGACCAGTTTCATCGCGCCCCCTTTCCCGTTACCCGGGGGCACCCCTCGCAACCGCCGTGCCAAGTGCAATCAGACGGTAACAGAACCGAAACGTTGATGAAGGCGCGTTAGTTTTTGTGCAGACGCGGCGTTCTGCTCAAGAATCAGGCAGCATTGATCACGGCTTGCGCACGAGCGAGATCATCTTCATCGACCATCACGCGAACGAGAATGAGCAGCCAGCTGCCATCGGCAATCGATGCGCCGCCATCGAAGGCAAGTGCGGCTATGCCTTCGCTTTCCAGGCGGCCAACGATGATACTGGCGAGGTTCCGATCGTATCGACCTACTTCAACGAGGCTCATGACTGTTGAGCGAACCCCGCGCTCGATTGGTCCGGCCGGAAACTACGACTAGACCGTCGCGTCCGGGAGGGCATTGGGCAGGCGGGTGGGCAGGCCGTCGATGCTCTTGCCCTCGGCCGAGCGCCAGTAATCCAGCCGCTCCTCGTCGCTGTACTTCGCATTATATTTGTTGAGCGTGTCCCGGGGGCGATCGAGCGTCATCTGCGGCACGCCCCAGCCGCACGACGTTTGCACCTGATCGATGGCGACGACGAAGATCTGGCGCGTGCCCGGCAGCGGGGTGAAATGCGCGTGAAGTGCGCCCCACTCGTGATCCTGCGGCAGCACGGCTTTCCCGCGGCCATAGATGCGGAAGATCAGCGCCGGCTGATCGAAGGCGCAGAACATGATCGTGATCCGCCCATCCGCGAGCAGATGCGCATTGGTCTCGTTCCCCGAACCGACCACGTCGAGATAGGCGACAGTGCGGTCATCGAGCACGCGGAAGCTGTCCATGCCCTTGGGGCTGAGGTTGATCCGAGACCCTTCCGCCGCGGTGGCGACGAAGAACACCGGCTGCCGCTCGACAAAGGCGCGATGCGCGTCGGAGAGGGCAGGAAAGAACTCGGCCATGATGGATGCTCCGCTCGTTGACCCGTATGGCTCATGCGCATATTTTCAGCGCATGAAGCATGATCCTATCGCCTCCGGCAAGCGGAAGCCGGTCAATCTGTCGATCGATACCGGCATTGTCGCTTTTGCGCGAGAGGCCGGCGTCAATCTGTCGCAGGTGAGCGAGGCGGCGATTCGCGCTGCGGCGCGTGACGTGCATGCGCAGCGCTGGAAGGAAGAGAATAGAGCCGCAATGGAAGACTGGAACCACTGGCTCGAGCGAAACGGTCTGCCCTATGCAGAGCACCGGCTCCGGTAGTGGCGCGCTTCGACGTTCACCTCATGCCGAGCGGCGACCTCGCGCTCGACTGCCAATCGGATCAGCTCGAATATCTGGCATCGCGCTTCACCGTGCCGCTGGTGCCGGAGGACGAAATCGCCTCGCGCATCGCGGTCTTGCATCCGACGTTCGAGGTGCGTGGCGAGCGGCTTGTCATGGCAACCCATTTATCCGGTGCCGTTCCCACGCGAGCGCTCGGCACCGCCATCGCATCCCTCAAAGCGCACGAATACGAGATCCAGCGCGCGCTCGATACACTGACCGGATACTGACAGCGCCCCTCAGGCCGCCGTGCCGCCCACCGTCAGACCGCCGACCAACAGCGTGGGCTGGCCGACGCCGGCCGGAACGCTCTGTCCGCCCTTGCCGCACATGCCGACGCCTTCGTCGAGCGCGAAGTCGTTGCCGACGCCAAGCACCTTGGTCAGCACGGTCGGGCCATCGCCGATCAGCGTCGCGCCCTTGATAGGTGCGCCGATCTTGCCGTTCTCCACCTTGTATGCCTCGGTGCAGGAGAAGACGAACTTGCCGGAGACGATATCAACCTGCCCGCCGCCGAAGGATTTGGCGAAGATGCCGTTCTTCACGCGGCTGAGCAGTTCGGCGGGATCGTCGTTGCCCGCCTTCATGAAGGTGTTGGTCATGCGCGGCATGGGAGCGTGCGCGAACGACTCGCGGCGCCCGTTGCCGGTCGGCTCGACGCCCATCAGGCGCGCGTTGAGGCGGTCCTGCATGTAACCCTTGAGGAAGCCGTCCTCGATCAGGATCGTCTCGCGCGTCGGGGTGCCTTCGTCGTCGATCGTCAGCGAACCACGGCGATCGCGGATCGCCCCGTCGTCCACCACGGTCACGCCCCGCGCCGCGACTTGCTCGCCGATCCGGCCGGAGAAGGCGCTGGTGCCCTTGCGGTTGAAATCGCCTTCGAGCCCGTGGCCGATTGCCTCGTGCAGCAGCACGCCCGGCCAGCCCGGCCCGAGCAGGACGGTGAACTCGCCGGCGGGCGCCGCAACCGAATCGAGGTTGACCAGCGCCTGGGCCAGCGCCTCGTCGATCGCCCGGTTCCACGTCGTCTCGTCGAACAGCGATTCGTAGAGATAGCGACCGCCGATACCGAAAGTGCCCGTCTCGCGGCGGCCGTTCTGCTCCGCCACGATCGAGACGTTGAGGCGAACCAGCGGACGAACGTCGGTCGCGACGAAGCCATCCGGTCGGACGACCTCGACCACGCTCCACGAGCCCGCGAGGCTGACCGACACCTGTGCCACGCGCGGATCACGCGCGCGGGCGGCGGCGTCGATCGTCTGGCACAGGTTCACCTTGTCGGCGAAGGGCACGAGATCGAGCGGATCGCCGTCGGTGTAGAGCCGCTGGTTCGTGCCGGTCGGCGGGCCGGCCTTGGGGCTGCTCGACGGATCGATCAGCTGCATCGTCTCTGCCGCGCGCTTGATCGCGGCTTCCGACAATTCGCTGGCATGGGCGAAGGCGGTCATCTCGCCAGAGACGGCGCGCAGGCCGAAGCCGGAGTGCGTATCGTAGCTCGCCGTCTTCAGCCGGCCATCGTCGAAGCCGAACGCTTCTGACTTGCGATACTGAAGATACAGTTCGCCATCATCGGCCTTGCCGAGCGCGCTGGCGGTGAGCGCCTTGGCAGCTTCGGGGTCCAGCGTGTCGCGGTAAAGGAACGAGCGGGGGTCGGTCGCGGTCATGCCCGGAATGTAGGGCGTCGCGCGGCGATGGCAAATGTTCGCTGCTTCGCCGCGCGCTGCGGCTTAGCGGCCCGCGCCGTCGCCGTGATCGGGAAGCTGCGACTGGTCGGCCCCGTCTGCTGGGCCGCCGATCAGCACGAATCGGCGATCGCAATAGCCGCAATCGACATAGCCGGTTTCGTCGATCTCCAGCCATACGCGCGGGTGGCCGAGCGCGGCGGGAAGGCCGGCATGGGCGCCGTCGCAAGCAACGCGGTGGTGCGAGACGCGGGTGACTTCGGGCGGCGGCAACATGGGCACGCGTTAGCAAGGCCGCGGATCACGATCAATCGCCCCATGGATTTCACACGCCGGCAAGCCTAACCCAGCGCACATGACCGACGCCGCGATCGCCATCCGTGACCTGTGCAAGACCTATGAGGGTGGCAAGCGCGCGCTCGACGGCGTCAGCTTCGATGTGCCGCAGGGGACGATATTCGGCCTGCTGGGGCCGAACGGTGCAGGCAAATCGACGCTGATCAACATCCTGGCGGGGCTGGTGAACAAGACCAGCGGCACGGCATCGATCTGGGGATTCAACATCGACGCGCATCCGCGCAATGCCAAGGCATCGATCGGGATCGTCAACCAGGAGATCCTGTTCGACCCCTTCTTCACGCCGTTCGAGACGCTGGAGATCCAGGCGGGGCTCTACGGGATTCCGAAAGCGCAGCGCCGATCGATGGAATTGCTGCGTGCCGTGCATCTGGAGGACAAAGCGAAGGCCTATGCGCGGACGCTGTCGGGCGGCATGAAGCGGCGGCTGATGGTGGCGAAGGCGATGGTTCATTCGCCGCCGGTGTTGGTGCTCGACGAACCGACCGCCGGAGTCGATATCGAGCTGCGCCAGCAATTGTGGGCCTACGTGCGCGAGCTGAACGCCGGCGGCGTCACGGTGGTGCTGACGACGCATTATCTCGAGGAAGCCGAGGAATTGTGCGACCGGATTGCGATCATCAACCATGGTACCGTCGTTGCCAACGAGCCGACGCGCCAGTTGCTGAGCCGGGCGCAGGAAAAGGTGGTGGACGTGACCGTCGAGCGCGACGTGACCGCGCTGCCTGAGGCGGCGTGCTTCCAGAAGATCGCGCTGAAGGGCGAGCGTACGCTGTCGATCACCTATTCCAAGGATCAGGTGAACGCCGGCGAGGTGCTAGCAGCGGTGCAGGGCGCGGGCTTCGGCATCGTCGACGTCTCGACTCGGGAGGCGGACCTGGAGGACGTGTTCCTCAGCCTCACGCGCAGCGCGGCATAACGGCAGCGCTGGGCTGCCGGGCGACCGGCGCTCAGTGCTTCTTCGGCTTGAGGTGCATCAGCCCGGCAATAATCCCGCCGACGATGATGCCGAACACGGCCGACAGGCCCGCATTCACCACCCACGAAGCGATACTCCCGATCGAGGGCAGGGCGTGCGACGCCGCTTCGCTGGCGTGCTCGATCCACGTGGGCACCGGCGTCAGGTGAAATTCGTGCAGGCCGTGAACGATGATCTGCCCGCCCACCCATAGCATGGCGGCGGTGCCGATGATGCCGAGCGCCTTCAGCACCTTGGGCATGGCGGCGACCAGCCCGCGGCCGACCGCCTGGGTTCCGGCATTGTCGCGCTTTGCCAGCGCGAGGCCGATGTCGTCCATCTTCACGATCAGCGCGACGACGCCATAGACGCCGATGGTGATGGCGATGCCGACGAGCGCAAGCGCGATCGCCTGATTGAGGATCGACTGGTCCGCAAGCTCGGCAAGCGCGATCGCCATGATCTCACCGGAGAGAATGAGGTCCGTGCGGATCGCCCCTGCGACCTGGCGATCCTCAAGCTGCTTGGGATCGGTGATCTCGCACGCTTCCTCGCCATGATGCTCGCCCGACAGCGCTTCGAGGATCTTTTCCGCGCCCTCGAAACAGAGAAAGGCGCCGCCTGCCATCAGGATCGGGGTGATCGCCCAGGGAGCGAACGCGGAGAGGACGAGGGCGGCGGGCAGCAGGAAGATGAGCTTGTTGCGCAGCGAGCCGAGCGCGATCTTCCAGATGATGGGCAGTTCGCGTGCCGGCGACAGGCCAGTGACGTAGCGGGGCGTAACCGCGGTGTCGTCGATCACCACGCCAACCGCCTTGGACCCGGCCTTGGCGGAAGCACCGGCGACGTCATCGAGACTGGCAGCAGCCAGCTTCGCGAGTGCCGCAATATCATCGAGCAACGCGACCAAGCCACCGGCCATGCGTTCATTTCCCCCTGAAGATGGTCGAATTCGCCATCGCCGAGCATGAGCGCACGGGCAAGCGACTCGTTCCAGCTCGCGGAGCGCAAAAAAGGGCCGACCCCGCGAGGGATCGGCCATGAAAGTTTTTAGGAGAGGATGCCTGAAAGGCCCGATCCTTGTGCAACGCAGCATGATGTTCCGCAAGTGCAAAAGGATTCTGCTATATTGCAATTCCTGCAATCGTCGCTGGTCGACATCGCTGTTCGGCATCGCCACAAAGGGGGGATGACGCTTCCGACCGCACCGATCGCCGCTACCCGCCCGCACGAGTTCACTGCCCATGGCACGACGATCTCAGACCCCTGGGCCTGGCTGAAGGATCCGAATTACCCCGAGGTCAACGACAAGGACGTGCTCGCCTATCTTGAGGCCGAGAACGCCTATTTCGAAGCCGCGATGGCGCCGCACCGGCCGCTGGTCGACCGGCTGTACGAAGAGATGAAAGCTCGCATCAAGGAGGACGAATCCTCTGTGCCGCAGAAAGACGGCGACTGGCTGTACTGGACGGCATACGAAACCGGTGGCCAGTATCGCAAATGGTGGCGCAAGCCGGTGGCCGGCGGCCCGGACGAACTCTTGCTCGATGAGCCGGCGCTGGCCGAGGGCAAGGAATATTTCCGGCTGGGAGCCTTCGCCGTTTCGAACGACGGCATGAAGCTTGCCTATGCGATCGACGACAATGGGTCGGAGCGCTTCACCATCCATGTGAAGGACCTGGCGACCGGCGCGCTGCTTCCCGACACGATCCCGGGGATGCTGTCCGACATCGTGTGGACCGCGGACGACAGCGGCTTCCTCTATGGCCTCGCCAACAAGGAATGGCGGACGGACAATGCGCGGCTGCACCGGCTGGGCACTGACCCGGCCGAGGATGTCGAGCTTTATCATGAGGATGACGAGGGCTACCGCGTCGCGGTGGCCGAGACGAGCGATCGGCGCTGGATCGTGATCGCGACCGGCGATCACGTGACGAGCGAAGTACGCCTGCTGCCGGCCGCCGATCCGCTGGCGGCGCCGATCCTGGTCGCGCCGCGCCAGCCCGGCCGCGAATATGATGTCGATACGCACGGCGACACCTTGTTCATCCACACCAATGACGTGGATCCGATGTGGCGGCTCGTCATCGCGCCGATCAGCGCGCCGGGCGACTGGAGCGAGCTGATCGCGCCATCGAAGCATTTCTACATGACGGGCGTCGAATGCTATCGCGACTTCTTCGTGGTCGAGGGGCGCGAGGACGGCCTCGATCAGGTGGCGATCCACCGTTACGACGCGCCGACGGAGGGGAAGCGGATCACCTTCCCGGAGGCGAGCTATGCCGCCGGCCTCGGCGACAATCCCGAGCATGACCAGACGGTGCTTCGCCTGGGTTACGAGTCGATGGTCACGCCCGGCACCGTCTATGATTACGACACGGCGACCGGCACGCTGACGACGCTGAAGGTGCAGGAGATCCCGTCCGGCTATGATGCGGGCAAGTATCGCACCGAGCGGCTGCACATCACGGCGCGCGACGGCATCGAGGTGCCAGTCTCGATCGTCTACCCGGCGGACTTCCCCAAGGACGGTAGCCGGCCGCTGTTCCTTTATGCCTATGGCGCCTACGGCCATGCCATTCCGCCGGGCTTTTCGACCGGGCGGCTCTCGCTGCTGGATCGCGGCTTTGCCTATGCCATCGCGCACATCCGCGGCGGCGATGATCTCGGCCAGCAATGGTATCATGACGGGAAGCTCGAGAAGCGGACCAACACGTTCAACGACTTCGTCGACGTTGCGCGCGGCCTGATTGCCGGCGGCTGGACCAGCGAGGGGAAGATCGCGATCGCCGGCCGCTCCGCTGGCGGCGAGTTGATGGGCGCGGTGGTCAATTCCGATCCCGAACTGTGGGGTGCAGTGATCGCGGACGTGCCGTTCGTCGACGTGCTCAACACGATGATGGACGAAAGCCTGCCGCTGACGCCGGGCGAATGGCCCGAATGGGGCAATCCGATCACCGATCCCGCCGCGTTCGAGTTGATCCGCAGCTACAGCCCCTATGACAATGTGCGCCTGCAGGCGTACCCGCCACTGTTCATCTCGGGCGGCCTCAACGACCCGCGGGTGACCTATTGGGAGCCCGCAAAATGGGCGGCGAAGCTGCGCGCGACCAAGACGGACGACAATATCCTGTTGCTCAAGACCAACATGGGCGCCGGGCATGGCGGCAAATCGGGCCGGTTCGAGAGCCTGCGCGAAGCCGCCGAGGAACATGCGTTCGTGCTGTGGCAGCTGGGCGTGGAGGAGTGAGCGACGGCCAGCCCCCGGCGCTTGGCGGCACCTTCGCCGTCGCTGACGCGGGTCAATGGATGCGGGCGGCCAACGCATGACGATCGAGGCGATCGTCGCGCGCTGGGGGGTGGCAGCGGTGTTCGCCGGGGTCGTGCTGGAAGGGGAAACCGCGGTGATCGCGGGCGGGCTGATCGCGCATCAGGGGCTGGCCGCCTGGCCGGCGGTGTTCCTGGCGGCTGCGATCGGCTCCTTCCTTGCTGACCAGTTCTTCTTCGCCGCCGGGCGCCGGTATCGCGATCGGCCGATGGTGCAGCGCTGGATGAAGCAGCGCGCCTTTGCCAAGGCGCTGCAGCTGCTGGAGCGCTATCCGGTCGGCTTCATCTTCGCCTTTCGTTTCCTCTACGGCTTTCGCACCGTCAGCCCGATCGCGATCGGCACCAGCAAGGTGCCGACGGCTACCTTTATCGCCGTCAATGCCGCGGCGGCGGCGCTTTGGGCGGGGATCTTCACCGCGCTGGGCTATTGGTTCGGCGAGGCGGTGACGGAAATGGCCGGGCGGCTCCAACCCAGCCGCCAGACGTTGTTGGCCGGCGTGGCGGTGCTCGCGGGCGGCTTCGCGATCTTCCAGTTCGTGCGTTGGTGGAAGGGACGATGAGCTTCACCAAAACCTTCACGGCGGCGCCCGACGACATCGACGAGCTTGGCCACGTCAACAATGCGGTCTGGGTGCGCTGGGTACAGGAACTGGCGGTGGCGCATTGGGAAACGGTGGCGCCGGCAGAGCATCGCGCCGAGTTCATCTGGGTCGTGACGCGCCACGAGATCGACTATCGCGGCAATCTGCCAGCCGGCGCGACAGCCATTGGCGAGACCTGGGTGCCGGAGCCGCCGCGCGGCGCGCGTTTCGACCGGCATTTCCGCTTCACCGGCGGCGATGGCCGCGTGCTGGTGGAGGGCGTGACGACCTGGGCGCTGATCGATCGCGCGACGGGGCGCCTGTTGCGCGTGCGGCCCGAGATAGCGGGCCCATTCCTCAACTCCTGAAGCTTGTCGCGGCGATCCGGCTGCCCCAGAAGGCGCGGGCCGGGCAACAGCCGGTGTTTCGCTCTAGGGGAGAGGACAAATGTTCAGTCACATGATGGTCGGGTCGAACGACATCGGCCGGTCGAAGAAATTCTATGACGCGCTGTTCGCATCGGTCGGCGGCCGCCCGGCGATCGAGGACGATCGCGGCCGGCTGATC
The DNA here is from genome assembly GCA_964390515.1 of uncultured Stakelama sp. GTDB lineage: Bacteria > Pseudomonadota > Alphaproteobacteria > Sphingomonadales > Sphingomonadaceae > Sphingomonas. The sequence goes on along the minus strand of CAYMIU010000003.1, from coordinate 32,475 downwards.
TACATGCACAATGGCGGCCTGTTCCTGGTGACCAAGCCGATCGACGGCGAGCCGGCGACCCATGCCAATGGTGGGACGATCGGGTTCGCGATGGACGGGCCGGAGCAGGCCGACGCGTGGCACAAGGCGGGCGTCGAGGCTGGCGGCACCGCGATCGAGGATGCGCCGGGCGTGCGCTCGGGCGCGGCAGGCAGTCTGTACCTTGCCTATCTGCGCGATCCGGACGGCAACAAGCTGTGCGCCATGCATCGCATGCCGGCCTGATCCCTGGGCCCCGCCTCCGTCCGTACCGGGCGTGGCGGCGGGGCGCTACGGCCCGATCCGGCGCGTCAGCCGGATGGCGTCCAGAAATGCCTCGTCATGGCTCACGACGAGCAGCGCGCCGTCATAGGCATTGAGCCCGCCTTCCACTGCGGCGATGGACTCCATGTCGAGGTGGTTGGTGGGCTCGTCGAGCAGCAGCAGCGCGGGCAGCGTCGGCCCGCCCAGCACGCAGGCGAGGCCGGCGCGCAACCGCTGCCCCCCGCTCAGCGTACTGACCTCCTGATCCGCGGCCTCGGCGCGAAAGCCGAAGCGCGCGAGGGCGGCGCGACAGGCGTTGTTGCCGATGCCCGGATTGAGCCGCGCGAAGTTCGCTGCGATCGTTTCCTCAGGATCGAGCAGGCTTACCTGCTGATCGAACATCGCAAAGGGCACATGCATGGTAACCGCGCCGGCGGTCGGCAGCAGTTGGCCTGCGATCAGCGCCAGCAGTGTCGACTTGCCGGTCCCGTTAGCGCCCGTCAGCGCAATCCGCTCCGGGCCGATGATCGACAGCGACATGCCGCTTAGCAGCGGTGTGGCGGTTTCATAGGCAAAGGAAAGATCGCTAGCGTCGAGCACGCGCTGCGAAGGGGCCAAGCCGGTCTGGGCCAGCGTGACGGCCAGTGGCACGACGCGCTCCAGGCGCCGGGCAGCATCTGCCGCGTTGCGCTGCGCTTCGGCGATCTGGCGATCGGCAAGTCGGGCATTATCGCCGCCGCTCTTCTCCGCGCGATCGCGCCGTTTGCCCAGCAGGATGCGCGGCATGCCTCCACGCGCGGCGTCGCGGCGACCCGCTGAATCGCGCCGCTGCTGGCGTTCCGCGGTCTGCTGTGCCTGGCGCTTTGCCTCGGCGAGGCGTCGCTCGGCGCCGTGCGCGTCATGCTCCGCCGCCTCCTGCTCGATCGCCTTGCGCGCGCGATAGGCGCTCCAGTTGCCGCCGTAGCGGCTCGCGCCGAGCGACGTGAGTTCGACGATCGCGTCCACCTCCTCCAGCAGCGCACGATCGTGGCTGACGACGATCGCGCCGCCGCGCCACTTGTGGAGCAGCGCGCGGACGGCAGCCCGACCGTCGGCATCAAGATCGTTGGTCGGCTCGTCGAGCAGCAGGAAATCGGGCGCGGCAAATAGCGCGCCCGCCAGCGCCGCGCGCGTGCGCTGCCCGCCGGAGAGGCTGGCGAGGCGGGTTTCGAGCGATGCCTCAAGGCCGCATTCGGCGAGCGCTTCGGCCGCACGGGCCTCGACCGTCCAGTCGATCTCGACAAGCTCGTCCGCACTTGCGACGCCGCTGAGGCCGCGGTTCATTGCGGCCAGGCTGTCGCGGATGCCCATGAGATCGGCGATCGTCTCATCGGCGCCCACGTCCTTCAGCTGGCGCAGGTGGGCGATCGTGCCGTTTGCGGTCACCCGGCCGGCTGTGGGTGCGATCTCGCCGGAAAGCAGCTTCAGCAGCGTGCTCTTGCCGGTGCCGTTGCGCCCGACGATGCCGGTGCGTTCGGCGGCGAAGCTTAGATTGAGATCGCGGAGGACTGGTCGTCCGTCAGGCGCGGACCAGCTGAGCGCGGCGGTAGAAAGGGAGATCGGCACGGGCATGAACTTTCCTGGCGGCAAGGCGGGGCGTTGCGGTCAGGAGGAGGTTCATGGCGGTCGGTCCTTCGTTGAGCGGCGATAGTAGGTGTTGCGCGAGCGCTAGGCAAACGCGCGGAGAGAGGCTGGGTGCGCAGGCTTGCGCGTCACCCCACGTCGCGGGCGAAGCTCGGCACGTTGGCCGGGATCTCCACCCAGGGTAGCTTCGAATCCGTCCAGACGTGGATCGTCGGAGTGAAGGCGCTGGCATTGTCGGCGGTACCTGCCTTGATCGCGACGATTGCCGGATTGGCGGTGATCACCGAGCGGATCGGGGAGCCGCAGTCCGCGCAGAATTCGCGCAGCACCGGCTTGCCGCTGGTCGTCGCCTTGTCCTCGTGCGCCTTGATCGGGCCCTCGATCGCCACGGCGGGTGCTGCCGCGACGATATTGACGGAAAACGCCGCGCCCGATTGTGCGCGGCAGTTGGTGCAGTGGCAGGCCGCGACGGCAAGAGGCGCGCCGTCGATCCGCCAGGTGACCGCGCCGCAATTGCACCGCCCCGTTGCGCCTTGTTCCGTCATGTTTCTCTCCAGGCTTATGCTGTGGTTTTGTCATGCCTTAGCGTTGCGCCACTGGCCGGACAATGACGCGAAGGATGATCCGGCCAAGCTGCCAGTTGACGCGGCGTGCGATGAAGGTGACGCTACGGCATGGATCTTTCCCTCTCGCCCGCCGAGGAGGCTTTCGCCGCCGACGTCCGCCGGTTCTTCGCCGAAGAATATCCGCAGGACATCCTTGCTCTGCTGCGCGCCGGGCGGAAGCTTGGTCGCGACGATCATGTTCGCTCGCAGCAAGCGCTGAACGCGAAGGGCTGGCTGGGCGTCGGCTGGCCGGCGGAACATGGCGGCCCGGGCTGGACACCGGTGCAGCGCTATCTGTTCGAGCAGGAGCTGGAGCTGGCCGGCGCGCCGTCGATCATCCCCATGGCGGTGATCTATATCGGCCCGATCATCTGCGCTTTCGGAACGCCGGAGCAGCAGCAGCACTGGCTGCCCGACATCCTAGAATCGCGCGCGATGTGGGCGCAGGGTTATTCCGAGCCGGAATCGGGATCGGACCTCGCCTCGCTTCGGATGAGCGCGGTGCGTGATGGCGACGATTACATCCTCGACGGCACGAAGATCTGGACGTCGGGCGCGCATTGGGCGGACTGGATCTTTTGTCTGGTGCGCACCGAGAAATGCGAGCGCAAGCAGGACGGGATCTCGATGATCTGCGCCGACATGCGCACGCCTGGCATTTCCGTGCATCCGATCATCACGATCGACGGCTCGCACGAGCTGAACCGGGTGGAGTTCGATCAGGTGCGCGTGCCCGCCCGCAACATGATCGGGGAGGCGGGGAAGGGCTGGCATTATGCCAATGTGCTGCTTGCCGCCGAGCGTGTTTCCTACGCGCATATCGGCCGAAAGCGCGCTGATCTGGCCGAACTGCGCCGCGTCGCGGCGACGATGCCGGGTGCGTTCGCCGCCACCATGGCGGAGGAGCCGCTGTTCGCGCGGCGCATGGCGCTGGCCGAGATGAAGCTTGGCGCGGTGGAAATCTCGGTACTGCGCGTGCTGTGCGGTGATGCGGCGCCGGCGGCGGTCTCGGCACTCAAGATCGCCTGCACGGAGCTGGCGCAGGAGATCACCGAATTGTGGGTCGAACTTGCCGGGCGCGACCGGGCGGTGGTGGCGGATCGCAGTCAGCCCGACTGGCAGGACGGGGCACCGGAGGCTCTGCCGTTCGCGGTTCCGCGCACTGCGTCCTACCTCTTCGAACGCGCGCAGACGATCTATGGCGGCGCGACGGAGATCCAGAAGACGATCGTGTGGCGGGCGCTCGACCGCGCCAATGCGGCGCTTTCGTGAGGGACCCGCGATGATCAAGCTGATCTTCTGCCTGCGTCGCTGCCCCGAGATGACGCGGGAGGAATTCCAGGCCTATTGGCGTGGCCATCATGCGCCATTGGTAGCGGGGTTCGCGGAGGTGCTGGGTATCCGCAAATACGTGCAGAGCCACAGCATTGACGATCCGCGCCTGGCGAGCCCGGTCAATGCCCGCGGAACGGTGGTGCCGCCCTATGACGGTGTGGCGGAGCTGCACTTCGACAGCGTTGAGGACGTAATCGCGGCGGGCGCGACGAAGGAGGGGCGGGACGCGGGGCGGGCGCTGCTGGAGGATGAAGGCAAGTTCATCGACCTGCCGAACTCGCCGCTGTTCTGGGTCGAGGAACATCAGATCGTCTGACCGGCTGCGCTGCGCCGATAACGCTTTCACGGGATCACGAACGATGGATTTTTCCTTCACGCCGGAACAGGAACAGCTGCGCGCCTCGCTCGGCAACTACCTGCGCGACCATCATGATTTCAGCGCGCGCCAAGTGGCCGCCGCGTCGGAAAGTGGCCGCAATACAGGGCTTTGGGAGGATTTCGGCGAGCGGCTGGGGCTGTTTGCGCTGGCCGGGGCACCGGACCCGTTCGACCTGCTGGTGGTGATGGAGGAGCTGGGCGGGGCGCTGGTGACGGAGCCGTTCCTGGAGACGGTGGTGACCGCCGGGACGCTGCTGCGGCAGGTTGGCGGCGAGCGGGCAGGGGCGCTGCTGGGGGGGATCGAGGCCGGCGGAGAGACGGTGGTTTTTGCCGGAAGCGAGCCGAAAACCCGGTTTTTTTCGCACCCAAACGGTACGAAAGCGGTGCGTGATGGTGACGATTGGCGCATCGATGGTGCGAAATCGACCGTGATGGCGGCGCCATGGGCATCGATGTTCCTGGTCAGCGCGGCGACGCCGTCCGGCACGTCACTGTTCGCGGTTTCGCCCGATACGCCGGGCGTGACGATCCACGCCTATCGCACGATCGACGGCCGGCGCGCGGCGGACGTGCGACTGACGGACGTTCGCGTCGGCGCGGCGGACCTGCTGGGCGCGGAGGGCGGCGCGCTGCCGGGAATCGAGGCGGCGGCGGATGCGACGATCGCCGCGCTGTGCGCCGAGGCGCTGGGCGTGATGCGCCGGATCCTGAGCGATACGATCGCCTATACCCGTGAGCGGCGGCAGTTCGGCCAGTCGATCGCCGGCTTCCAGGCGCTGCAGCACCGCATGGTCGACATGTTCATGAAGATCGAGATGGCGACATCCGCGACCTATCTTGCGACGATGAAGCTCGGGGCGCCGGCGGACGAGCGCGCGCGGGCGGCGTCGGGGGCGAAGGCGCTGGTGGGCGAGGCATGCCGCTTCGTCGGGCAGAACGGGGTGCAGCTGCACGGCGGCATGGGCATGACCGACGAGCTGGCGGTGGGGCATTATTTCAAGCGCGCCACGGTGATCGAGGGGTTGTTCGGCACCAGCGACGATCATGTCGCGCGCTATATGGCGCTCGCCAGCGCGGCGCAGGCGGCCTGAGGCCCTCGCGCTTCACGGCCGCGGCCGGGCTGGCTATCGTGACGGCATAACAGACCAGGAGCGGATGATGGGTGAGCTTGTACTGCGCGAGGATCGCGATGGCTGGGTGCTGCTGACGATCAACCGGCCCGACAAGCTCAACGCGCTGACGGTGGGTGTCTTCCGCGAGTTGCGCGCGCACGTCATGGACCTGCGGCGCGAGAAGGACGTGGGCTGCGTGGTGCTGCGCGGCGCGGGCAAGTGCTTTTCCGCCGGACATGACCTGGCGGACATCGCGAGCGGCGAGGAAGTGCCGTCGCGCGGATGGCACAGCGAGACGCTGCGAATGCTGGAGAAGCTGCCGATGCCGGTGATCGCCGCGGTGCACGGCCATTGCTACACCGGCGCGCTGGAAGTGGCGCTGGCGTGCGACTTCATCATCGCGGCGGACAGCGCACGCTTCGGCGACACGCATGCCAAATGGGCGCTGACCCCGATCTGGGGCATGAGCCAGCGGCTGCCGCGCCGCGTGGGTGCCGCCACCGCCAAGCGGCTGATGTTCACCGCCGACATGATCGACGCCGCGGAAGCGCTGCGCATCGGCCTCGCCGAGACGGTGGTGCCGCTTGCCCAGTTCGATGCCGAGATCGCCGCGCTCGCCGGCCGGATCGCGGCCAATTCGGCGTTCAGCCACGCCGCCAATAAGCGCCTTCTGGACGTGAGCGACGGCTGGTCGCTGGACGCGGGGCTGCAGTGGGAAGTGCTGGAGAACGAAGGCGTCGGGCCCGACATGCAGAGCCGGATCGCGGCCTTCACCAACAAGAGCCGCAGCTGACCTTTGTAGCCGACCGGGAGAGCCCAAGGGGATTTGCCCGGGCGACTTTAATGCTTATGTCGGTACCAACTTATAATAAAAGATTGGTAGAGGCATGCATTACGCGCAGCTTGTTGCGGCACGCGCCGAACTGACGGGCCCTGGCGGCGCCTTTGAGGTGGTCGAGGCGGAGGTTCTGGGCAATCGAATCCGGACCTACAAGAACGCGCCGGGCAGCGTGCGCGACGTGTGGCTTTCCACCGTCGTCTTCGCCGAGCGGCCGTATCTGGTCTATGAGAACGAGCGGCTGAGCTATGCCGAGGCGCATCAGCAGGTGAATGCCGTCGCTGCCTGGCTGGCGGCGCAGGGCGTGGCGCCGGGGGACCGGGTTGCGGTGGCGATGCGCAACTATCCCGAATGGATGCTGATCTACTGGGCGTGCGTATCGTCCGGGATCGCGCTGGTCGGCATGAACGCGTGGTGGACCAGCGAGGAAATGGCTTACGCGCTGAGCGATTCGCAGCCCAAGGCGCTGTTCGTCGACGGCGAGCGGCTGGAGCGGCTGCGCGAGCGGCCGGACATGGCGGCGGGCATGAAGGTGATCGGCGTGCGCACGCCGGCGGGCGCGGCGGACGTCATCCCCTGGGCCGAGGTGATCGCGCATGGCGGGGCGATGCCGGACGTTGCGATCGATCCCGATGCGGACGCGTGCATCTTCTACACCTCTGGCACGACCGGGCACCCGAAGGGCGCGCAGCTGACGCACCGCGGCTGCGTCTCCAACCTGTTCAACCTGATGTATGCCGGGGCCTCCACGGCGCTGGCCGTACAGCATGCCACGGGCGTGGCGCCGCCGGAGACGCCGCCGGTGCCGGTGACGCTGATCACGACGCCGCTGTTCCACGTCACCGCCAACAATTGCGGCGCCTATGCCACCACCGCGGCGGGCGGCACGCTGGTGCTGATGTACCGCTGGGACGCTGGCGAGGCGCTGCGGCTGATCGCGCAGGAGCGGGTGACATCGATGAGCGGCGTGCCGGTGATGGCGCGCGAGCTGATCAGCCATCCGGATTTCGACCGGACCGACACGTCGAGCCTGCTGGCGCTGGCCGGCGGCGGCGCGCAGCTGCCGCCGGACCTCGTCGACAAGATCGAGAATCGCGTCAGCACCGCGCGGCCGAGCACCGGCTATGGCATGACCGAGACGTGCGGGATCATCACGTCGATCAGCGGAGACTTCTTCGTCGACAAGCCGGCAAGCGCCGGGCCGCCGATGCCGAATTTCGAGGCGAAATGCGTCGACGATGACGGCAACACCGTGGCGCCGGGCGAAGTGGGCGAGCTGTGGGTGCGCGGATCGTGCGTCATCAAGGGCTATATCAACCGGCCGGAGGCGACCGCTGCGTCGATCACCGACGGCTGGCTGCACACCGGCGACGTGGCGCGCATCGACGAGGACGGGTTCATCTTCATCGTCGATCGCAAGAAGGACATGGTGCTGCGCGGCGGCGAGAACGTCTATTGCGCCGAAGTGGAGGCGACCATCTATCGCCATGCCGCGGTGGCGGAATGCTGCGTGTTCGGTGTGGCGGACGACCGGCTGGGCGAGGAAGTGGGCGTCGCGATCGTGCTGAAGCCGGGCGAGCGACTGGACGAGGACGCGCTGCGTTCGCACTGCGCCGTCAGCATGGCGAAGCACAAGGTGCCGCGATACATCTGGTTCCTGGACCAGCCATTGCCGCGCAACGCGAGCGGCAAGTTCCTGCGGCGCGAGCTGCGCGAACAGTTCGGCGCCACGCTGGTGGCGGCGGCGTGATCCTCAGCTGAGCATCGGGACAGGCGCCGGCCGTGGCCGGTTGCGCCCGCCCCTTTTGCGTCCCTACAAGAACCCGGCACTCCAGCAGCGGAATTCTTGTTTGGAATCAGTATCGATCATCCTCATCCTGCTGCTGGCGGTGGTCGTCAGCGGCGCGATTTCGCGGATGCTGCCGTTCGCGCTGCCCACCCCGCTGGTGCAGATCATGCTGGGCGCGGTGATCGGGCTTTCGACATCCTATCGGGTGGAGCTGAACCCCGAACTGTTCCTGCTGCTGTTCCTGCCGCCGCTGTTGTTCCTCGACGGCTGGCGCATCCCCAAGGACGAGTTGCTCAAGGATCTGTCGACCGTGGTCGAGCTGGCGCTTGGCCTCGTCCTGCTCACCGTCGTCGGCATGGGGTTCTTCATCAACTGGATGATCCCGGCGATGCCGCTGGCGGTGGCCTTCGCGCTGGCGGCGGTGGTTTCCCCGACCGATCCGATCGCGGTGTCCGCGATCGCCGCGCGCGTGCCGATCCCGCGGCGGATGATGCACATCCTGGAAGGGGAATCGCTGCTGAACGATGCGTCCGGCCTCGTCTGCCTGCGCTTCGCGGTGGCCGCGGCGCTGACCGGTGCTTTCTCGCTGTCGGGCGCCGCGATCAACTTCGTGTGGGTGGCGGGCGCGGGCCTTGCGGTGGGCGTCGCGGTGACGCTGGCGGTGACGCGGGCCAAGGCCTGGGTATCGCGGCGGTTCGGCGAGGAAGCGGGCTCGCAGATCCTCGTCAGCGTGCTGATCCCGTTCGGATCGTATCTGCTGGCCGAACATCTCCACGCATCCGGCATCCTGGCGGCGGTGGCGGCGGGCGTGACGATGACCTACGCCGAGATCTCGCGGCAGGCGATGGCGAGCACGCGGGTGCGGCGCAATTCGGTGTGGGACACGATCCAGTTCGCGCTGAACGGCATCATCTTCGTGCTGCTGGGCGAGCAATTGCCGGCGATCGCGGGGCGGGCGCACGAGACGGTAAAGGTGACCGGCCATTCCGATCCGCTGTGGCTGGGCGGCTATGTGCTGGCGATCGTCGCCGGGCTGGCGGCGCTGCGCTTCGCCTGGGTGTGGCTGTCGTTTCGACTGACGCTGCTGCGCAAGCGGCGCAACGAGGAGGGAGCGCCGGGCCCGATCGCGCAATCGACCGACTGGCGGCTGATCGCGGCGATGTCCTTCGCCGGGGTGCGCGGGGCGATCACGCTGGCGGGCGTGCTGACGCTGCCGCTGGCAATGGCGGACGGATCGCCGTTCCCGGCGCGCGACCTGGCGATCTTCCTCGCCGCCGGGGTGATCATCGTATCGTTGCTGATCGCCAGCATCGCGCTGCCGCTGCTGCTGAACGGGCTGACCATGCCGGCCGAACCCTCCCGGCTGGCGGAGGAGGATGCGGCGCGGATCGCGGCGGCGAATGCGGCGATCCGCGAGATCGAACGCGCGCAGCACCAGCTGGCGGAGCAGCGCGGCGACGCGGATTTCTACGCCAATGCCGGCAGCCGGGTGATGGACCTTTATCGCGACCGGATCGAGAGCCGCAGCCAGGGCGCGAAGGTTTCGGCCGAGGCGCGGCTGCAGGACCGGCTGGAACGCGAATTCCGCCTCGTCGGGCTGAAGGCGGAGCGGGACGCGATCTTCGACATGGCGCGTGCGCGGCAGATCGGCAGCAGCGTGTCGCAGAAGATCATCCGCGAGCTTGACCTGCTGGAGGCGCGCTACCGCATGTGACGCGGGGCGGGCCTTCCGCTCAGGCCGCCCGCTCAGGCCGCCCGCTCAGGGCTTCATCGTGCGGGGTGCCAGCTGCGTGGTGAAGGTGAGGCTGCGGTCCGTCGCATCGCGGGCGATCGCCACGCGATAGGTGCCGCCGGCGATGCGCCAGCCGGGGAGCTTCACGTCGTAATCGGCAACCACGCGCGGCTCCGCGACCAGGGTGACGCGGCGCGTTTCGCCCGGCTTCAGCTCGACGCGCTGGAAGGCGGCGAGGCGCATCGGTGCGCCGCTGCCTTCGCGCGTCACGTAGAGCTGCGGCACGTCCGCCCCGGCGCGGCGGCCGGTATTGGCGACCTCGACGGTGACGGTGAGCCGGTCGCCGCCGGTGACCACCGGGTTGCGATAGGCGAAGCTGGTGTAGCTGAGGCCGTGGCCGAACGGGAACAGCGGCTTCAACCCCTTCTTCTCGTACCAGCGATAGCCGACGTCGGCGCCCTCCTGGTAATCGACCGGGAAGCTGACCGGCGGCGGCGTGCCGGCCGCGGTGTTGGCGGCGGCGGCGAGCTCGGCGGCGTTGAAGAGGTCAAGGCCGACCGGCGCGATGCGCGGCGGCTGGCCGGCCGAGGCGGGGAAGGTGATCGGCAGGCGGCCCGAGGGGTTGACCGCACCGGTCAGGACTGCGGCGATCGCCTCGCCGCCGCGCTGGCCGGGATACCAGGCCTCGAGCACCGCGGGCACCTTGTCCAGCCACGGCATCAGCACCGGGCCGCCGGTCTCGAGCACCGCCACGGTCCTGGGCTGGGCGGCGGCGACGGCGGCGATCAGCGCGTCCTGGTGGTTCGGCAGCTTGATGTTCGGCACGTCCTCCGCCTCGGTCGTCCACTGGGTGGCGAAGACGATGGCGAGGTCCGCGGCCCTGGCGGCCTCGGTAGTGGCGTTGAGGTTGCGCCCGTCGAGGAAGGTGATCTGCGCATTGGGCAGCGCCTTGCGCAGCGCGGCGAGCGGCGAGGAGGCGTGATAGGTGATTCGCACGAACGACGCCGCCGGCCCGTCGGCGAGCGGGATTTCGATCGGCGCGCCGCCGACCGAGCGCACCTGGCTGGAGCCGCCGCCCGACAGGACGCCGAGATCCGCCGCGCCGCCGATGACGACGATCTTGCGCGCGGCCTTGGCGATGGGGAGGAGATTGCCCTCGTTCTTGAGGAGGACGATGCCCGCCTCGGCGGTGCGCTGCGCCACCTCGGCGTTGCGGGCGTAAGGCGGGGTCTGCGCGGCGGCGGGCATCGGCGCGTCGAACGTGCCGGTCGCGATCAGGCCGGTGAGATAGCGCGCGACCATGTCGTCGATGCGCCTTTGGGAAACCTGGCCCTTCTCCACCGCTTCCTTCAGCGGGGCGCCGAAATAGATCGCGCGATCAAGCTCCTGGCCGGATTGCTGATCGAGCCCGGCGTTCGCGGCCTTGGCGGTGGAATGGACGCCGCCCCAGTCGCTCATCACCCAGCCGGGATAGGCCCAGTCCTGCTTCAGCACCTTGTTGAGCAGGAAATCGTTCTCGCACGCCCAGTCGCCGTTCACCTTGTTGTAGGCGCACATGACGGAGCCGGGCTGGCCCTTCTCGATCGCGATCTGGAAGGCGAGGAGGTCGCTCATCCGCAGGCTGGCCTCGTCGATCCGCGCGTCGAGGATGTTGCGGCCGGTTTCCTGCGAATTGAGTGCATAATGCTTCACCGTCGAGACGATGCGGTTCGACTGGACGCCGGCGATGTGCGCGCCGCCAAGCTCGCCGGAGAGGAGCGGATCCTCGCCGAGATATTCGAAGTTGCGGCCGTTCCACGGATCGCGCGTCAGGTTCACGCCGCCGGCGAGGAGGACGTTGAAGCGCTTGGCGCGCGCTTCCGAGCCGATCATCGCGCCGCCCGCGCGGGCGATCTCGGGCGAGAAGCTGGCGGCGGTGGCGAGGCTGGAGGGAAGCGCGGTGGCGACGTCGCCCTTGCGCTGCTCGACCTGGTTGGCGACGCCGAGCGACGCATCGCTTTCGCGCACCAGCGGCACGCCGAGCCGGGGGATGCCGTCGATATGGCCGGCGGACGGGATCAGTTCATTCGTGGTCTTGCCCGCCGCCATCGGCGGGAAGAGGCTGTGCAGCAGCGCGATCTTTTCATCGAGCGTCATGCGCGCGACGAGTGCATCGGCACGCGCCCGCGCGGCTGCGGGCGAAGTTGCGGCGGCAGCGGATGCAGACGGCGCAGGTGCAGCCGCGTCCTGCGCGGCGAGCGGCGCAGTTGCGCTGAGGATAAGCGCCGACGCCCCCAGTAAAGCGCGCTTGTTGCCGACCATCGAACCCCTCCCCTGTTGCCACCACGGCCAGATGTTGCGCGCCAACAACATAAACTGGGAACGTTCACAAGTTTTTTGACAGTCCCTTGACAGTGAACCGGGGGCGGGCGCAGTGAACGTTCACAACCTGCTTTCGAGCGGGCTCATTGGCGTACGTACAGGGACGTACAGGGGAGGGTTTTTCCATGGGGAGCTTCAAGGCTCGCTCGTTTTCGCGATTCGTGATCGGTGCTTCCGCAGTCGCTCTGGCGACCGCACCGGGAATCGCGCTGGCACAGGATGCAGCAGCCACCGTCGGCAATCCCGGCCCGTCGGAAACCCCGCAGGCACCCCCTGCCGCGCCGGGTGAGGGCGAAGAAGACATCGTCGTCACCGGTATCCGCGCCTCGCTGCGCGCGACGATCGACATCAAGCGCGACGCGCAGGGCGTGGTCGACGCGATCTCGGCCGAGGATATCGGCAAGTTCCCGGACACGAACCTCGCCGAATCGCTGCAGCGTATCACCGGCGTGTCGATCGACCGGTCGAACGGCGAAGGCCAGTTCGTCACCGTCCGCGGCTTCGGCCCGGAATATAACCTCGTCACGCTGAACGGCCGCCAGATGCCGACGTCGTCGCTGGGCGACGGCGCCAGCGCGCCCGCGTCGCGCTCGTTCGACTTCGCCAACCTCGCGTCCGAAGGCATCGCCGGCGTCGAGGTGTACAAGACCGGGCGCGCGGCCGTGCCGTCGGGCGGCATCGGTTCGACGATCAACATCCGCACCCCGCGCCCGCTGGACCGGCCGGGCATGCGCGGCAGCATTTCCGCGCGCGGCGTGCTCGACACCTCGCAGAACGGCAAGAACCAGATCACGCCGGAAGTCTCCGGCATCTTCTCGACCACCTTCGCTGACGACCGCGTCGGCATCATGGTCAACGGTATCTACCAGCGCCGCAAGGCGAGCGCGAACGAAGCGCTGGTCGGCTTCCGCGACGGCTTCATCGGTTCCGAGAACAACTGGGGTACGCTGCCGACCAACGGCCAGCAGATCAACCGCCCCGAAGGCAATGACGTCTACGAGATCCCGCAGGACGCCTCGTACAACGTGCGCGACATCGATCGCGAGCGGATCAACGGCCAGGCGGTGCTGCAGATCCGGCCGACCGACACGCTGACCGCGACCGCCGACTTCACCTATTCGCGCAACAAGGTGGAAGTGCGCAACAACAGCGTCGGCGTGTGGTTCAACTTCGGCGACATTTCGAGCGAGTGGACCGACGGCCCGGTTGCCGGTCCGGTGTTCTACAGCGAGGCGTTCGGCCCGGGCAAGGACCTGTCGTACAGCGCATCGCTGGCGGCGAACGTGTCCGAGAACAAGTCGCTCGGCTTCAACCTGAACTGGGAAGCGCCGGGCGGCGTGACCGTGTCGTTCGACGCGCATCACTCGACCGCGGAATCGCGGCCGACCAACGATTACGGCACCAGCACCAGCATCGGTAGCGCGGTGTTCGGCGTCGCGCGCCAGACGATCGACTTCCGCAACGACCTGCCGATCATCTCCTACGAGATGCTGCCGGGCATCAACCCGCTCGACCGTTCGATCGTGACGCCGACGGGCAATGCCTTCCGCAACGCGTATTTCCGTGACGAGATCAACCAGTTCCAGATCAAGGGCCGGTACGATCACGACGGCGCGTTCCTGGACAGCATCGACTTCGGCTTCTCCTATGTCGATAACAAGGTCCGCTCGGCCTACGGCTTCATCCAGAACGAAACCTGGGGCGGCATCGATCCGGCCGGCCCGGCAGCGGGCGCGGCGGCGACCCCGGACGACCTGTTCGAGCTGATCAGCCTGCCGGACAAGTTCAAGGGCGTGCCGGGCGCGAAGGATCCGGCGATCCCGCAGCAAATCCTCGGCTTCAACTTCGAGCAGATGGCCGATCTGCTGCGGTCGCGGTACAACATTTGCGGCAATCCGCAGGTGGGCACGGCGCAGCAGGGCACGTGCCTGGCGAACTTCACCACCGACCGGCGCCTGCGCGAAAAGACGATCTCGCCCTACCTTCAGGTCAACACGCGGTTCGACCTGCTGGCCGGCCCGGCGCACCTCGTCGCCGGCGTGCGCTACGATCACACGGACGTGAGCTCGCAGGCGCTGGTGCAGGTGCCGATCGGTACGCGCTGGACCGCGGCCAACGAGTTCGCGCTGACCTATGCGCCGGACCCGGCGTTCCTCGCGTCGAAGGGCAATTATCAGAACTGGCTGCCCTCGATCGACTTCGACATGGAGCCGATCGACAATGTGAAGCTGCGCGCATCGTACAGCCACACCATCACGCGCGCCGATTACGCCAGCCTTCAGGGCGGGCTGGAGCTTGCGTCCAACCCGCGCATCGGCGGTGGCACCGGCACCAACGGCAATCCCAACCTGCTGCCGTACAAGTCGAAGAACATCGATCTGTCGGCTGAATGGTATTACCAGCCGGAAAGCTATTTCTCGGTCGGCTATTTCCACAAGAACGTGGAGAATTTCATCAGCCGCACGCAGATCGACCGTTCGTTCGCCGACCTGCGCAACCCGGCATCGGGCCCGCGTGCCCGGGCGGCGGCTGCGGCGCTGGGCAACAGCGACCTGATCCAGATCCGCGATTATATCCTGCGCAACTTCCCCGGCTCCTCGCAGGTGACCGGCGTGACCGAAGCGGGCGGCGTGACGTATCTGACCGGCAACATCTTCGGCCTGCCCGAGGACGATCTGTTCAACTTCCAGATCGACCAGCCGTTCAACAACGATCGCACGGCAAAGATCGACGGCTGGGAATTCGCGCTCCAGCACCGCTTCTGGGATACCGGCTTCGGCACGATCCTGAACTATACGATCGTCAACGGCGACGCGAAGTTCAACAATGCGCTCAATCCGATCACCGAGCAGTTCGCGCTGGTGGGCCTGAGCGACAGTGCCAACGCCGTGCTGTTCTTCGACAAATACGGCCTTCAGGCACGTGTCGCGTACAATTGGCGTGACGGGTTCCAGAACACCAGCAACGGCTTCGACCCGACCTATATCGAGGCGTATGGCCAGGTGGACGCGAGCGTGAGCTACGAGTTCAAGAAGGGCTTGGCGGTGTTCGGCGAGGCGATCAACCTGACCGGATCGTCGCGGCGCGGGCATCGCCGTTCCGAGCGGATGGTGACCTTCTCGCAGCCGGGCTTCGCACGCTACTCGGCAGGCGTTCGCTTCACCTTCTGACGTTCCCCCCGACTGGCCGCCCTTCCCCCCGGGGAAGGGTGGCTATTTTCGGCCAGCAGCGGCAAGTTGCGGCGGCTGGGAAATGGACAGGCAAGTGGACAGGCAGGTCGCCAATATCGTGATCGTGGGCGGGGGCACCGCCGGGTGGCTGGCCGCTGCCACGATCGCGGCCGGTGCCGATCCGCAAGCCGCGGTGCCCTTGTCGGTGACGCTGATCGAATCCCCCGACGTGCCGACGATCGGGGTGGGCGAGGGCACCTGGCCGACGATGCGGCGGACGCTGTCGCGCATCGGCATTCCGGAAGCCGAATTCCTCACCGCCTGCGATGCCTCGTTCAAGCAAGGATCACGCTTCATCGGCTGGCGCACCGGTGCGCCGGATGACGATTATCTCCATCCCTTCTCGCTTCCCGGGGAGGGCGATCCGCGCGCGTTGGTGGCGGCGTGGCAGGCGGGGGGCGAGCCGCGTTTTGCCGATGCGGTGACGCCGCAGGCGCGGGTCTGCGCGCTCGATCTCGCGCCGCGGCAGCGGGCGATGCCGGATTATGCCGGCGCGCTGAACTATGCCTATCACCTCGATGCGGTGAAGCTTGCCGCGCTGCTGCAGCGCCATGCGACGCAGCGGCTGGGCGTGCGGCATGTGCGCGACCATGTCGTCTCGGTGGCGCAGCATGAGGACGGCGATATCGCCAGCGTGCGGCTGCGCGAGAGCGGCGAGGTGGCGGGCGACCTGTTCATCGACTGCACCGGCCATGCCGCGCTGCTGATCGGCGGCACGTACGGCGCGGCCTTCCTCGATCGCGGGCACGAGCTGTTCAACGATCGCGCGCTGGCGATCCAGGTGCCGGTGGCGCCGGACAGCGCGATTCCCTCGACCACCAATGCGACCGCGCACGAGGCCGGCTGGATCTGGGACATCGGGCTGCCGACGCGGCGCGGCGTGGGGTGCGTCTATTCCTCCGCGCATTCGAGCGACGATGCGGCGGCCGATACGCTGCGCGGCTATCTGCAGCGCACGGCGCCGGGCGTCGACATCGAGGCGCTGAGCCCGCGGCGGCTGACGTTCCGGTCGGGGCATCGCGCGCGGTTCTGGGAGCGCAATTGCCTGGCGATCGGGCTGTCCGCCGGTTTCCTCGAGCCGCTGGAGGCATCGGCGATCGTGACGATCGAGCTTGGGCTGGAGGCGCTGCTCGACAATTTCCCGCGCACGCGCGGCGCGATGGAACGACATGCGCGGCGCTTCAACGAGCTGTTCCGCTATCGCTGGGACCGGATCGTCGATTTCCTGAAGCTGCATTACGTGCTGAGCGAGCGGACCGAGGAATATTGGCGGGCGAACCGCGATCCCTTGACGGTGCCGCAGCACCTCGGCGACCTCCTGGCGATCTGGCGTGACCAGCCGCCGAGCGCGCGCGACTTCGCGATGGTCGACGAGATCTTCCCGGCGGCGAGCTATCAATACGTGCTCTACGGCATGGGCGGCGCGGCGCCGGCGGCCGGGCCGGTGCGTATCGACGGGCGCGATGCGGCGGCTGCCTCGCTGCGGCAGAACGGTCAGCGCGCCCGCGCGCTTGCCGCCAGCCTTCCCACCAACCGCGCCTATCTCGACCAGCTGCGCGCACCATCAGGCCATAAGGCGACCGCATGACCACCAGCCACGCCATCCTTACCGTCGAGGCGCATCGCGAACTGCGCGTGCGCACCGACCGCGGGCCGGAGCTTGGGGACGCGGTGATGAGCAGCCTCGTCATGCCGCGCGAGTTCCGCGACGTGCAGCAGCATTATCCGATCCTGTTCCGCCTGAACCCGGAACGCGACGGCTTCACCGCACTCGCCATGTTCGGCTTCGAGGCGGGGGAGAATCTGTTCCTCGATGGCGATCGCTGGGACGCGGGCTATCTGCCGCTGGCGATCGAGGTGCAGCCGTTCCTGATCGGGGGCGCGGATGGCGACGGGCAGCGGCAGGTGCATGTCGACCTTGCCAGCCCGCGGCTGTCGAGCGACGAGGGCGTTCGGCTGTTCGAGCCGGAGGGGCGGCCGACGCTGTTCCTTGAAGCGATGGCCGAGAAGCTCGGCGCGCTGGACGCGGGCTATCGCGAATCCGGCGAGTTCTTCGCAGCGCTGCGCCGGCATGACCTGCTCGAGCCGCTGACGCTGGAGATCACGCTGGACGACGGATCGACCAACCGGCTGGTCGGCTTCCATGTGATCGACGAGGAGAAGCTGCGCGCGCTGGACGGCGAGGCGGTGGCGGCGCTGCATCGCGACGGGCACCTGATGTCGATCTTCATGGCGCTCGCCTCGCTCGGTAATCTCCACGACCTCGTGGCGCGCAAGAACCGGCAGCGGGCGCATGGCTGAAGGCGACGCGGGGATCTTCGCTGACCTGCGCCCGGTCGAGGAGCGCAGCCTTGCCAGCACGACGCTGGACGCGGCGCTGACCGGCGCGGAGACGCCGTTCGTGGTGCGCGGGCTGGTGCGGGACTGGCCGCTGGTGCAGGCGGGGCTCGAATCCGGCCAGGCGGCGCGCGACTATCTGCTGCGGCGGCGGCGCGATGCGCCCTTCACGGTATCGGTCGGGCAGCCGGGCAGCGACGGGCGGCTGTTCTACGACGAGGCGATGCGGATGAACTTCCGCGTGGCGAAGGCGAAGCTGCCCGACATCTTCCGCCAGATCGATGCGATCGAAGCGCAGCCGGATGCGCCGCCGATCTACCTCGCCTCGATCGACATGCACGATTATTTCACCGGGCTCGCCGAGGCGAATACGGTCGACCTCGGCGCGCGTGAGCCGCTGGCGAGCATCTGGATCGGCACGCGCACGCGGATCGCCGCGCACAACGATTTCCCGCGCAACCTTGCCTGCGTGGCGGTGGGGCGGCGGCGGTTCACGCTGTTCCCGCGCGAGCAGTTCCGCAACCTGTACCTGGGACCGATCGACAATACGCCGGCGGGGCGCGCCGTCAGCATGGTCGATTTCCATGCGCCGGACTTCGCCCGCTATCCCGGCTTCCGCGAGGCGCTGCGCCATGCGCAGGTCGTCGAGCTGGAACCGGGCGACGCGCTCTACATCCCGTCGATGTGGTGGCACCATGTGGAGGGGCTGGCGCCGTTCAACGTGCTGGTGAATTACTGGTGGCGCGAGACCCCGCGCTGGCTGGGGCAGCCGCAGGATGCGCTGAACCACGCGCTGATGACGATCCGCGACTTGCCGGCGGACGAGCGCGCGCACTGGCGCGACATGTTCGATCACTATGTGTTCGGCGATCCCGAAGCGGCGCGCGCGCATATCCCGGAAGGGGCGCGCAGCGTGCTCGATCCTCTGACCCCGGGCAGCGCGGCGCGGATCCGCGCGTTCCTCCTGCGACAGCTGAGCCGATGACCGACATGCCCCCGCGCCGAATCGTGATCGCCGGTGGCGGCACCGCCGGCTGGATGGCCGCAGCCGCGATCTCGCGCACGTTGGGCCGTGCCGCCGAGGTGACGCTGGTGGAATCCGAGGCGATCGGCACGGTGGGCGTGGGCGAAAGCACGATCCCGCCGCTCGTCGGCTACAACCGGCTGCTCGGCATCAACGAGGCCGAGTTCATGGCGGCGACCAACGCCACCTTCAAGCTGGGCATCCTGTTCGACGGGTGGCGCGACGGGACTGACCGCTACTTCCATTCGTTCGGCCTGACCGGCAAGGATCACTGGTCCGCCGGGTTCCAGCATTTCTGGCTGCACGGCCGCGAGAAGGGGCACGAGCAGCCGTACGACGATTATTGCCTGGAGCTGGTCGCGGCGATGCAGGGCAAGTTCGCGCATCTGCCCGATGACCGGATCAACTACGCCTATCAGCTCGATTCCGGCCTCTACGCGCGCTTCCTGCGCACGATGGCGGAGCAGCATGGCACGCACCGGATCGAGGGGCGGATCGCCTCGGTCGAGCTGGAGGGCGAGAGCGGCGACATTGCGGCGCTGACGCTGGATGGCGGCGAGCGCGTGACGGGGGACCTGTTCCTCGATTGCACCGGTTTTCGCGCGCTGCTGATCGAGGGCGCGCTGCACGCCGGCTTCGACGACTGGACGCACTGGCTGCCGTGCGATTCCGCCATCGCGCTGCAGACCGCGAGCGTGGCGCCGGCGGTGCCCTATACGCGCGCCATGGCGCATGATGCGGGGTGGCAATGGCGCATCCCGCTGCAGCACCGCGTGGGCAACGGCATCGTGTGGTGCAGCCGGTATCTGTCACGCGAGGCGGCGCTGGAGCGGCTGTTGGGCAATGTCGAGGGCGAGGTGCTGACCGAGCCCAATCACCTGCGGTTCGTGACCGGCGCGCGGCGCAAGCAATGGCACCGCAACTGCATCGCGATCGGCCTGTCGGGCGGGTTCATGGAACCGCTGGAATCGACCAGCATCCATTTGATCCAGCGCGCCGTGATCCGGCTGATCCGGATGCTGCCGGCGGGACCGATCAGCTCGCGCGACATTGCCGAGTTCAACGACCAGCAGCTGACCGACATGGTGCAGATCCGCGACTTCCTGATCCTGCACTATAAGGCCACCGATCGGCGCGACAGCGCCTTCTGGCGGCAGTGCGCAGCGATGCCGGTCCCCGACAGCCTGGAGCAGAAGATCGAGCTGTTCCGCGATACGGGGCGCGTCTTCCGCCGCAACGAGGAACTGTTCGCGGAGAACAGCTGGGTGCAGGTGATGATGGGGCAGGGGATCACGCCGCGCAGCTGGCACCCGATCGCCGCCAAGCTGACCGACGAGGACCTCGCACGGCTGCTCGCGACATTGCGCGACCAGGTGACGCGGACGGTGGCGACGCTGCCGCCGCACGCTGATTATGTCGCGCGCTATTGCGCCGGCGCACGCCAGCAAGCTGCCTGAGCAACATCGATGGGGCGTCGGCGGCAGGCAATCACGATCAGGCATGTTGCCGCGGATGCGGGCGTCTCGCTGCAGACGGTGAGCCGCGTCATCAACAAGGAGCCGAACGTCCGGCCCGAGATGATGCAGCGCGTGCAGGCTTCGATCGCGAAGCTCGGCTACGTGCCCTCGATCGCCGCGCAGCGCATGGGCGGCTCACGATCCTATCTGATCCTGGCGCTGAACGACCGCGAGCGCACCATCGCCGACTGGCGCAAGCGCGAGGGATCCGACTGGGTGGACCAGATGCTGCTGGGCGGCATGCTGAAATGCGCCGAGCACGGCTATCGCCTGATCTTCGAGCTGGTCGACACGCATAGCGACCATATCGAGCGAGAGCTTTCCGCCGCGATCGCCGCGCTTCAACCCGACGGCGTGATCCTGACCCCGCCGCATTCGCACAATGCGCTGATCACCGGGCTGCTGGAGCGATCGGGAATCGCCTTTGCGCGGATCGGATCGCTGAAGGACGGCGCCGGCTTTCGCTTCACCATGGGCGACGAGATCGCGGCGCGCGACGCGACGATGCACCTTGTCGGGCTTGGCCATCGGCGGATCGGCTTCATCGCCGGGCCGGCGGATTATGAGCTGAGCGGCTGGCGCGTCGAGGGCTGGCGGTGGGCGATGCAGGCGGCTGGCCTTGCCAGCGACGGGCTGATGGCGACGGGCGATTTCAGCTATGCCTCCGGTGTCGCCGCCGCGGCTGCGCTGCTCGACCTTGCCGAACCGGTGACCGCGATCGTGGCGAGCAGCGACCAGATGGCGCTGGCGACGATCGCCGAGGTGCGGCGGCGCGGCCTCGACGTGCCGGGTGACGTTTCGGTGGTGAGCTTCGACGATACGCCGGTGGTGCGGTTCCACCAGCCGCAGCTGACCGCGATCGCCCAGCCGATCGCGGAGGTGACGTCACTGGCGGTCGAGGCGCTGATCGCGGCGCGCGATGGCGACGTGGAGGAAGGGCCGGTGGAAGTGCCGGCGCGGCTCATCGCGCGCGGTTCGACGGGGCCGGTTCGGACGGGGTGAGGTAAGCCGCGGCACCTCACCGCCGTTTCTAGATGCCCCTCCACTCCAGCGGCAGAGGGAGATCGGCACCGGCGAAGTCAACCTGAAGCACGCGCCGGTGGCCAGCACGTGAGGATGCATCAGAAGCGTGGAGGATGGGGGTGGCGTAGACCCAAATATCCCCCGCCCCGGCTTCGCACGTACGATGTCCGTGAGCCTCTACGGTCGCCATGATCTGATCTTCAGGCACTCGTCCCACCCGGTGGGATCCAGGAGCGATCAGCAAAGGCGCGTTGGTCGCGGGCACATCATCCAAGTGGATGCGCAGCGTCACCATCTGTTCGATGATTGAGAAGGGCGGCTCCACGTGCTGCAAGCCATGTTTGCGGCTCCACGGACCGAAGCCCGCCGTCTCGTGCCGCTCACGCACGACGATGGTGCGATCCTGGTGCCACCCGAGCGACCAGTTGGTTGCGGGAGACTTGTCGAACAGGACAGCGCGCACCGGAATCACCGACGGGGCCGATGGCGGAAGATGCCGCGACGCCAACATCCGGATGGCCTTGGCGTCTACGAAGGCCCCGAGAGCCGGATCGCCGCTGAGGCGAAGTCCCGGTCGGCCATGAACTTTATCATCCGCCCATCGGCCAAGAGCGCCTAGAATAGGAAGGGCGGCGCCCCGGTAGAGCGCCGCCCCATCTGATTCAAACCTCAACTCCTGCGCGCTGTCGTGCCGCGCCTTCCCCCCGCTTCGCTTGCAGACGGCAGCAGACGGCTGCGGCATGGATCAGAGCTTCTCGGTCAGCTCCGGCACGACCTTGAACAGGTCGCCGACGAGGCCGATGTCCGCGACCTGGAAGATCGGCGCATCCTCGTCCTTGTTGATGGCGATGATGGTCTTGGAATCCTTCATGCCGGCAAGGTGCTGGATCGCGCCGGAAATGCCGACCGCGATATAGACTTCCGGGGCGACGATCTTGCCGGTCTGGCCGACCTGATAATCGTTCGGCACGAAGCCGGCGTCCACCGCGGCGCGGCTGGCGCCGACGCCGGCGCCGAGCTTGTCTGCCAGCGGCTCGATCAGCTTGGCAAAGTTCTCGCCGTTCTGCAGCGCGCGGCCGCCCGAGACGATGATCTTCGCGCTGGCCAGCTCCGGACGTGCGCTCTTGGCGATTTCCGAGCTCTCGTAGGTCGACAGACCCTTGTCGCCCGTCGAGGCGACGGCTTCGACGGCGGCCGAGCCACCCTCTGCCGCTGCCTTCTCGAACGCCGTGGTGCGGACGGTCAGCACCTTCTTGGCGTCCGACGTCTGCACCGTCGCGATCGCGTTGCCGGCGTAGATCGGACGCGTGAACGTGTCCTCGCTCTCGACCGACAGCACTTCGGAGATCTGCATCACGTCGAGCAGCGCGGCGACGCGCGGCGCGATGTTCTTGGCCGACGTGGTGGCCGGCGCGACGAACGCGTCGTGATGGCCCATCAGCTCGACGACCAGCGGCGCAACGTTCTCGGCCAGCGCATGCGCATAGGCATCGTCGTCAGCAACATGGACCTTGCCCACGCCGGCGATCTTGGCGGCTTCCTGCGCCACGCCATCGACGCCCTTGCCGGCGACCAGCAGGTGAACTTCGCCCAACTTCGACGCGGCGGTCACCGCGGCGAGCGTGGCATCCTTGACGGTCGAACCGTCATGCTCGACCCAAACCAGAGTCTTCATCTTGAACCTCTTTCCTCTCCCCGTCGGGGCCGCGTCCACGCGGCGCCCGGATCGGGATCAGTGACCGGCGGTGCGCTTACTTCGCGACGCCCATCGCCTTGAGCTTCATCACCAGCTCGTCGACGTCAGCGACCTTGATGCCGGCCTGGCGCTTGCCCGGCTCGACGACCTTCAGCGTCTTGACGCGCGGCGCGGTGTCGATGCCGTAGTCGGCGGCGGTCTTGGTCGCGAGCGGCTTCGACTTGGCCTTCATGATGTTCGGCAGCGAGGCGTAGCGCGGCTCGTTCAGGCGAAGATCGGTGGTGACGATCGCCGGCAGCTTGAAGTTGTCGGTCTCAAGACCGCCATCGACTTCGCGCGTGACCTTGACGGTCTCGCCCGACACTTCGACCTTGGACGCGAACGTGCCCTGGCCCCAGCCGAGCAGGCCGGCGAGCATCTGGCCCGTCTGGTTGTTGTCGTCGTCGATCGCCTGCTTGCCCAGGATGATGAGCTGCGGCTGTTCCTCGGCGGCGATCGCCTTCAGGATCTTGGCGACGGCCAGCGGCTCGACCTTGTCGTCCGAGGTGACGAGGATCGCGCGATCCGCACCCATGGCAAGCGCGGTACGCAGCGTTTCCTGCGCCTTCGCCTCGCCGATCGACACGACCACGATCTCGGTCGCCACGCCCTTTTCCTTCAGGCGGATGGCTTCCTCGACCGCGATCTCGTCGAACGGGTTCATGCTCATCTTGACGTTGGCCAGATCGACCCCCGTCCCGTCCGCCTTCACGCGGGGCTTCACGTTATAGTCAAGCACGCGCTTGACCGGCACCAGAACCTTCATTCCACTCTCCAATCGTCACCCCGGTCGACGCCGGGGTCTCCCGGTTAGGTCGCGCTCCATGTCGGGGAGATGCCGGCCGAAACCGGCATGACGATGGAGGCGCGGGTTCGACTTCGTTACGCCGCCTTCTTCACCTCGGCGACGATCTTCTTGGCGGCATCGCCGAGATCGTTCGCAGGAACGATGGCGAGGCCGGAATTGGCGAGGATTTCCTTGCCCTTGTCGACGTTCGTGCCCTCGAGGCGCACGACCAGCGGCACCGAGAGGTTCACTTCCTTCGCCGCGGCAACGATGCCCTCGGCGATGATGTCGCACTTCATGATCCCGCCGAAGATGTTGACGAGGATGCCCTTCACGTTCGGATCGGCGAGGATGATCTTAAACGCCGCGGTGACCTTCTCCTTCGAAGCGCCGCCGCCGACGTCGAGGAAGTTCGCCGGGAACATGCCATTGAGCTTGATGATGTCCATCGTCGCCATGGCGAGGCCGGCGCCGTTCACCATGCAGCCGATGTCGCCATCCAGCTTGATGTAGGCGAGGTCGTACTTCGACGCTTCGAGTTCGGCGGGATCTTCCTCGGTCTCGTCGCGAAGCTCCATCAGGTCCTTGTGGCGGAACATGGCGTTGCCGTCGAAGCCGACCTTGGCATCGAGCACCATCAGCTTCCCGTCTTCGGTGACGGCGAGCGGGTTGATCTCGATCTGCTCGGCATCGGTGCCGATGAACGCGTCATACAGCTTCGCCGCGACGTTCGCCGCCTGCTTGGCGAGATCGCCGGTCAGGCCGAGCGCAGCCGCGACAGCGCGGCCGTGGTGCGGCATGAGGCCGGTGGCCGGATCGATGTCGATCGAGTGGATCTTCTCCGGCGTGTCATGCGCGACGGTTTCGATGTCCATGCCGCCCTCGGTCGAGACGACCATCGAGATCCGGCTGGTGGCGCGGTTCACGAGCAGCGCGAGGTAGAATTCCTTCGCGATGTCGACGCCGTCCGTCACGTACAGGCGGTTGACCTGCTTGCCGGCCTCACCCGTCTGGATCGTGACCAGCGTGTTGCCGAGCATCTCGGTCGCGGCGGTGCGGACCTCGTCCTCGGTCTTGGCCAGGCGGACACCGCCCTTCGCTTCGGGCGGGAGTTCCTTGAACTTGCCCTTGCCGCGGCCACCGGCGTGTATCTGCGCCTTGACGACGTAGAGCGGCCCGGGAAGCTTCTTGGAAGCCTCCACTGCCTCTTCGACGCTGAGCGCCGCATAGCCTGCGGGAACGGGGACCCCGAACTTCGCGAGCAGTTCCTTGGCCTGGTATTCGTGGATGTTCATGGACCGGCGCGCCTCACCATAACAGAAGTCACGGCGGCCTTAAGCACAGGGGGCCGGGGGAATCCAGCCTTCGCGTTCGGTTTGTCCATCGCGGAGGAGGAAGGCGGGCACGGAGCGTGGCGGCGCGCGCGTGCATGGCGATGGCGCGAAGCGGGTGGCGCGCGTTGCCCGTATGTTCTACGACTCGGCAGGTGAGCGCGTTTCCCTATCCGGCCCTTCATGCCAGCCACACCGGCATCTGGATCGCGCAGGGCGGCGAGGTGCGCGCCGTATCGCGCGGCGAGGCGATCCGCGCCGCCGCCGATACGCCGATGATCGTGATGAACGCGCCGCTCGTCGGGCAGCGGCTGGGCTATGCCGATCTGTCCGGGCTGGACCTCCTGGAGCTGTTCGCCTTCCTGCGGCCAGCGCGCTTCATGGTGCCGACGCCCAAGGGGCTGGCGGCGGTGACGGGGCTGGAGCTGCCGGCGGATGACGCGGGAATCGCGCCGTTCCTGATCGAGGCGGCGGAGCGGCTGATGGCGATCCCGCAAGGCGACTGGCCGGAGCGGGAAGGGGCATGGACCGCGGCGCAATCGCTGTTCCGGCTGCGCTGGGCCTGGGCGCCGCTGCTGGCTGACCGGATCCGCAAGCCGGCGACGAACGAGCGCTGGCTGTTCTCGCGCCTGCCGGAATGGGAGGAAGCCGCACCGCGCCCGGCGCCGCGCGCCGTGACGATGGACCCGGATGCGACCCAGCAGGCGCTCGCTCGGCTGGTAGGCGAGGGGGCGGAGACGCGGCCGGGGCAGCGGGCTTATGCGTCGGCGGTGGCGGGTGCCTTCGCGCCGCGCACGACGCGCGAGGCGCCCAATGTGGTGCTGGCCGAGGCGGGGACGGGGATCGGCAAGACGCTGGGCTATCTGGCGCCGGCGAGCCTCTGGTCCCATGCCGCCGGGGGCGCGGTGTGGGTATCGACCTATACCAAGGCGCTGCAGCGGCAGCTGGGGCACGAGACGCGTCGCGTCTATCCCGACGAAGCGGTGCGGCGCGCGAAGGTGGTCACCCGCAAGGGGCGGGAGAATTATTTGTGCCTCCTCAACCTGGAGGATGCCCTGCAGGGCGGCTTTGCGGGCCGGGCCGCGGTGCTGGCGCAGCTCGTCGCGCGCTGGGCGGCCTATAGCGCGGACGGCGACATGGTGGGCGGCGACCTGCCGGGGTGGCTGACCACCCTGTTCCGGCGCAACGGATCGACCGCGCTGACCGACCGGCGCGGCGAATGCGTCTATGCCGGCTGCCCGCATTACCGGAAATGCTTCATCGAACGCGCGGCACGCGCCTCGGCCGAGGCGGATATCGTGATCGCCAACCATGCGCTGGTGATGGTGAATGCGGCGCGCGGGCGCGAAACCGCGACCCGGCCGACCCGCTACGTCTTCGACGAGGGGCATCATCTGTTCGATGCGGCGGATTCGATGTTCGCCACCGCGCTGACCGGGCAGGAGACGATCGAGCTGCGTCGCTGGATCATCGGCCCGGAAGCGGGGAGCCGCGGGCGGCGCCGGGGGCTGGCGGCACGGCTGTCCGACGTCGCAAGCTATGACGAGGCCGGGGCGCAGGCGATCGCGGATGCGGTGAAGGCGGCGCAGGCGCTGGCCGCCGACGGCTGGCTGCAGCGGCTGGGCGAGGGCGCGCCGTTCGGGCCGATCGAGACGCTGCTGGCGAGCGTGCGCGGCCTCACTTACGCGCGCGCCGAGGGGGCGGAGGATGCCGGCTACGCGCTGGAGACCGAGCTGGCCGAGCCGTCGGCCGAGCTGATCGAGGCGGCAGCGCCCGCGGCGGAGGCGCTGGATTCGCTGTACCGGCCGCTGGTGGCGCTGGGGAAGCGGCTGGAGGCAGTGCTGACCGACGCGCCCGACTGGCTGGACGGGCAGGCGCGGGCGCGGGTGGAAGGCGCCATCGCGTCGCTCGGCTGGCGCGCGGAGACGGTGGCATCGTGGCTGTCGCTGATCGCGCGGGTCGGCGGGCCGGCGAACCCGGATTTCGTCGACTGGCTGGCGGTGGACCGGGTGGAGGGGCGCGAGTTCGACATCGGGCTGCACCGTCACTGGCTGGACCCGACGCGGCCGTTCGCCGAGATCGTGCTGAAGCCGGCGCATGGCGCGCTCGTCACCTCGGCGACGCTGACTGCCGGGGGCGACTGGGAAACGGCCGAGACGCGGGTGGGCGCAGCGCATCTGATGCGCGCGCCCGCGCGGTTCGGGGCGAAGAGCCCGTTCGATTATGCAAGCCGCGCCGAGGTACTGGTGGTGACCGACGTAAAGCGCGGCGACGTGCCGGCGCTGAGCAATGCCTATGCGCGGCTGATCGAGGCGGCGGGCGGCGGCACGCTGGGTCTGTTCACCGCCATCCGGCGGCTGCGGGGCGTGCATGCGCGGATCGCGGACCGGCTGG
>CAYMIU010000003.1:0-5032 GCA_964390515.1 uncultured Stakelama sp. | reverse complement strand
GGCGGCCTGCCGCTGATGGCGCAGCATGTCGACCCGATCGACACCGGTACGCTGGTCGACATCTTCCGCGATGATCCGCACGCCTCGCTGCTGGGCACCGACGCGCTGCGCGACGGGGTGGACGTGCCGGGCCATTCGCTGCGGCTGGTGGTGATGGAGGGCGTGCCGTGGCCCAAGCCGACCGTGCTTCATGCAGCGCGCCGGCTGGCGGGCGGCGGCAGTGCCTATGACGACCGGATCGTGCGGGCGCGGATGGCGCAGGCGTTCGGCCGGCTGATCCGGTCTGCCGAGGATCGCGGCGTCTTCGTGCTCTTGTCGGCCGCCACGCCATCGCGGCTGCTGGATGCCTTCCCCGCCGGTGTGCCGATCGCGCGCGTGCCGCTGGACGAGGCGATCGCGCGAGTCGCTTCCCGGCTTTCTTCCGGCGCTGCGTTAAGGCATGAGGCGGCTCCCGCCACATGACGGAGTGCTTCCTTGAAGACGGTGACGCTGCTGCGCCACGCCAAATCGGGCTGGGACGACGCTGTCGCCCGTGACTTCGATCGCCCGCTGAACGCCAAAGGCCGCAAGGCCGCGCAGGCGATGGGCTGTCACCTCAAGCGCCTGGGGCTGGGGTTCGACCATATCGTCGCTTCTCCCGCGCAGCGGGTCAGGGAGACGGTGGCGGATCTTGCCGCCGGCTATGGCGCGGTGATCGACCCGGCCTGGGACAAGCGGCTCTACCTCGCCTCCGCAGCGACGCTGCTGGACGTCGCGCGCGAGGCGCCGGCGGATGCCGATCGGCTGCTGATGATCGGCCATAATCCGGGGCTCGAGGATTTCGTGCTGATGCTGACGCAGGGCGGCGAGCCCGACATGATCGCGGCGGCGGAAGAGAAGTACCCTACTGCGACGCTCGCCGAACTGAGCTTCGACATCGACGATTGGGCATCGCTCGCGCCGAACCACGGCACGCTGACCCGCTTCGTGCGCCCGCGCGATCTCGACCCCGCGCTGGGGCCGAGCGGGGACTGAGCCGCAAAATGAGGGGGCCCCGGCGCGAGGCCGGGGCGTCCCTTGATCGTCGAAACCGGGCCTAGCGGCCGAGCAGCATCCGTGCCTGGCTGGCGAGCTGGGCCAGCATGGCGGCGGTCGGCGCGGCGGACTGGCGGGCGCGGCCGACGACGGCGGTGAACTGCGCCACGCGCGCGGCATTTTCGGCAAGCCATGCCTCCACCGCCGCATCGGGATCGCGCGCGCCTTCGCGGGCGAGGAAATCGAGCCGCATCTGCTCGAAATCGCGCACCAGCCCGGCGATCAGCAGCCGCTCCCACGGATCGGACGGCGCAAGGCGCGCCGCGGCTGCCTGTGCCCAGTCGAGCCCGAGCGCTTCCCCAAGGCGGGTGTAGGCGCGGGTGAGATGTGTTTCGTCGCCCTTCAGCCGCGCGCTGAGATCGACCAGCCCGATCGCGCCGTCGATCTCGTGGAGGCGAACGACGCGCGCGACGAGGGATTCGGGCGCGCCGGCGCGGGCGAGGCGTGTCGCCATTCGCGCGCTTGCATCGCGCGCTTCGTGCAGCAGCAACTCGCTGGCCTGCGTCTCGAGCTTGCCCACGCCCTTGCCGAGCCGATCGAGCACGGCGCTCGGCATCGTGCCGGACGGAACGACGCGCAGCAGATCCGACACTTGCGAGCGGACCGCGCGGGCGACGCCCTCGAACAGTGCGAGGCGGCCTTCCTCCGACATGGCGGTGGTTTCGATGTCGCGCCACAAGGGATCGAGGCGGAACATCTTTTCCGCGACCACGAACATCGCCGCCACGTCACCGAGCGCGGCGCCTTCCTCCTCCGCCAGTTCGAACGGATCGAGCAGGCCGGTGCGGTTGACGATGCGGTTGGCGAGCTTCGTCGCCACGATCTCGCTGCGCAGCTGATGATGCTCGATCGCGCCGGCGAAACCCTCACGCATCGCCGGCGGGAAGGCGGCGAGGAGATCGGGCTCGAGCACCGGATCGGCGCCGAGCCCCGCCTGCTCGATCGCATCCTGAAGCGCGAGCTTCGCGGTGGAGAGGAGCACGGCGAGCTCCGGCCGGGTGAGGCCGCGACCTTCGCCCGCGCGCCGCAGCAGATCCTCGTTCGAGGCGAGCCCTTCGACCTGGCGATCGAGCCGGCCGGTCGCCTCGAAGATCTCGATCGCGCGCACATAGCTGGGCACGCCGCGCGCGCCGGCTCGCTCGGCGATGGACAGCGCCAGCGTCTGGAGGCGGTTATCCTCCAGCACGAGATGCGCGACATCGTCGGTCATCGCGCCGAGCAGGGCATTGCGATCGTCGAACGCGAGGCGGCCCTCGGCCATCTCGCGATTGAGCGCGATCTTGATGTTCACTTCATTGTCCGAGCAATCGACGCCGGCCGAATTGTCGATGAAGTCGGTGTTGATGCGCCCGCCCCTGGCAGCGAAGGCGATACGGCCGGCCTGGGTGACGCCGAGGTTGGCGCCTTCACCGATGGCGACGGCGCGCATGTCCTCGCCATTGACGCGCAGGCGATCGTTGGCGGGATCGCCGACGGCGGCGTTGTTCTCGCTCGCGGCCTTCACATAAGTGCCGATGCCGCCGAACCAGACGAGATCGACCGGCGCCTTGAGGATCGCGGAGATGAGTGCGGTCGGCTCCATCTCGTCGACCGTGATGCCAAGCGCGGCCTTTACCTCAGGCGTGAGGCGGATCGTCTTCGCGCTGCGCGGGAAGACGCCGCCGCCGGCCGAGATCAGCGCCTTGTCATAATCGTCCCAGCTCGACCGCGGCAGGGCGAACAGCCGTGCGCGCTCCGTCCAGCTGGTCGCGGGATCGGGATCGGGATCGAGGAAGATGTGTCGGTGATCGAAGGCAGCGACGATCTTCAGCGTCTTCGACAGCAGCATGCCGTTGCCGAACACGTCGCCCGACATGTCGCCGCAGCCGACGACGCGGATCACGTCCTGCTGCACGTCGATGCCGCGTTCGGCGAAGTGGCGCTGCACCGAGATCCACGCGCCGCGCGCGGTGATGCCCATCGCCTTGTGATCATAGCCCTGGCTGCCGCCGCTGGCGAAGGCATCGCCCAGCCAGAAGCCGCGTTCGAGCGCGATCGCATTGGCGACGTCACTGAACGTCGCGGTGCCCTTGTCGGCGGCGACGACGAAATAGGGATCCTCGCCGTCGTGGACGCGCACGCCATCCGGGTGGACCACCTTGCCGGCGACGATATTGTCGGTGATCGACAGCAGCGTGCGGATGAAGATGCGGTAGCTTTCCGTGCCTTCCGCGAACCATGCCTCGCGATCGGTCGCCGGGTTGGGCAGCTGCTTGGGATAGAAGCCGCCCTTCGCGCCGGTCGGCACGATGACGGCGTTCTTCACCCGTTGCGCCTTCATCAGGCCAAGGATCTCGGTGCGGAAATCGTCGCGCCGGTCGGACCAGCGCAGCCCGCCGCGCGCGACCGGGCCGGCGCGCAGGTGAATGCCCTCGACACGCGGGCTGTATACCCACACCTCGCGCCACGGCAGCGGGGCGGGAAGGCCGGGGATGCGGCTGGAATCGAGCTTGAACGCCAGCGCTTCCTGGCCGGCGGGGGCGAAGGCGTTGGTGCGCAAGGTGGCGTTGATGACTGCCTTGAACGCGCGCAGGATCCGGTCGTCATCGATCGCGACGATCGCGTCGAGCCCGGCGGCGATGGCGGCATCGACTGCATCGGTATCGCCGCTGGCCTTCGGATCATGCGCGAAGGTGAAGCGGTCGATCAGCGCCTTGGCGAGCAGCGGTGCGCGGCTCAGCGCATCGACCACCGTGCCGAGGCCATAAGCGAGCCCGGCCTGGCGCAGATAGCGGAACCAGGCGCGGTAGAGGAGCACGGCGGCGGGCGCGAGCCCGGCGGTGATCATCAGCCGGTTGAAGGCATCATTCTCCGCCTCGCCGCGCAGCACGGCGGCGATCGCGCCCTCCAGCACGTGGCGATCGATCTGCGACACGTCGCCCTGCGGCTGAACGATGAAATCGTGGACGAAGGCGTCACTGTCCTCGCGCAGGCGGGTGGGCAGTTCGCCGATCACGCGGTAGCCGAAATTCTCCAGCACCGGCACCGCTTCCGACAGCGCAAGCGCACCGTTCGACTTGTAGATCTTGAGCCGCTGATCGTCGCCCTCCGCGGGCGGATAGAGGTGGACCGAGCGATCCTCCGGCCCGGAGAGGTCGGCGATGCGCAGCACGTCCTCGGCCGCTTCCTCGGCAGTGCTGACATTGCGGTAATTGGGCGGGAAGGCCGCGGCCCAGCGCAGCGCGAGGCGGGCGGCGCGCGCCGGCGCGATCCGGTCGGCGAGCGCAGCCTCGACGTCGCGTTCCCAGCCGCGCACCATCTTTTCCAGCCGCGCGTCGAGCGCTGCCGTGTCGGGCATGACGCCGGACTGGCGAAGATCGATGGTGAAGCGGATCATCGCCACCGTGCCGTCTTCGAGCGCGATCGACCAGTTGAGGACGCCGCCCTTCGCCGCCTCCGCCAGCATCTCGCCGATCGCCACGCGGCGCGCGGTGGTGAGATCGTCGCGCGGGAGCCAGACGAAGGCGAAGAGGTGCCGCCCGAGCGCGGAGCGGAGGAGGACGAGCTTGGGCCGCGGGCGATCCGCGAGGCTCATCGCGGTGAGCGCGAGCGTTTCCACGGACGCGGCATCGACCGCGGTGACGAGGTCGTGCGGCAGCGCGGCCATCGCATGCGTCAGTGCCTTGCCGGTGTGGCCGGCAGGATCGAAGCCGAACTTGGCCTCCATATCGGCGAGCCGCTGGCGCAGCACGGGGACGCTGCGGGGCGGGGCGTTCAACGCGGCGGAGGTCCACAGGCCCGCGTGGATCGACAGGCCGGCGATCGTGCCGCCCTGGCGGATCGGCACCACGACAAGATCGATCGGCACGCGGCGATGGACGGGCGAGATGAGGCTGGATTTAAGGAGCAGCGGCGCGGCCTTACCGGCGGCGAAGTAATCGACTGCCAGGCGGCGCGATCGTTCTGCCAGCAGCGGCGG
>CAYMIU010000002.1:108593-156281 GCA_964390515.1 uncultured Stakelama sp. | reverse complement strand
TCGTGGAGACCGCGCTGGCGCGCAATCCCGACGTCGCGATTGCAGCGGGGCGGGTGCAGGAGGCGCGGGCCAGCGAAAGGCTGGCGCGGGCGCAGCTGTTCCCCTCGCTCAGCGCTGGCGGCGGCGTGACGCACGGGCGCAGCGTCAGCGCGTTCGGCACCGCTATAGAGACGACGAGCGCGCAGCCGCTGTTCCAGGCAAGCTACGAAGTGGATGCGTTCGGGCGAATTTCGAGCCAAGTGGCGGCGGCGCGCGAGGCGGCGCTGGCGAGCGAAGCGGCGCGCGATGCGGTCGCGCTGTCGATCGCGGCATCCGCGGCCAGCGGCTATATCACGCTCCGCGCGCTTGACGCCCGCCGCCTCGTCGTGGAAGCCACGATCGCCTCGCGCGCCGAAGCGCTGCGCATCGCGCGGTCGCGTGCCGAGGCGGGCTACACCTCGCAGCTTGAGCTTCGCCAGGCGGAAGCGGAGTATGAGGCCACGGCGCAACTGCTGCCGCAGGCCGAACTGGCGATCCGGCGGCAGGAAAATGCATTGAGTGTCCTGCAGGGGAATGCGCCACGCGACATTCCGCGCGGTGCATCGCTGGCCGACTTGCGGGCGTTGCCCCTACCGGCTGGTCTGCCCTCCGACCTGTTGCGGCGACGACCGGACATTGCGCAGGCCGAACGTACGCTGGCGGCATCCGACCGCTCGCTGGATGCAGCACGGGCGCAGTTCCTGCCGAGCATCCAGCTGACCGGATCGGGCGGCCTCGCCTTGTCGAGTGTGCTGGCGAACCCGCTGACGATCTGGTCCGTCGGCGCGAGCGTGCTTGCGCCGCTGTTTGCCGGTGGGCGGCTGACCGCCAATGTCGAAGGCGCGGCTGCGCGACGCGACCAGGCGGCGTTCACGTATCAGCGCACTGTGTTGATGGCGTTCCGCGAGGTGGAGGACGCGCTCGCGGCGGTGGACCGGCTGGCCGCGCAGCGCACACGGCTCGAGGCGCAGCGTACGGCTTTGGCGGAGGCACGTCGCCATGCGACCAATCGCTATCGCGCCGGCTATGCGAGCTATCTGGAGCAGCTGGATGCGCAGCGCTCGTTGCTCAACGTGGAACTGACGCTGGTGCAGCTCCGCGCCGACCAGCTGAATGCCCTGGTTGGGCTTTACCAAGCGATGGGAGGGGGTTGGCGTCCCTGATCCACTAGGAGCGCGTGATCGCTGTTGGCGGACGTGCGCCCGCCATCTACGCCGCTGGTAGCGAAGAAGGACGCGACGCGATGCAGATGGTTTCCTATCCTGTGCGAAAGGCGCTCGACGCTGATGTGATGGCGGCGCTGGCGGCGCGGTTCGGCGATCAGTTGCACAGCAGCGAAGCGATGCGGGTGCAGCATGGGTCGAGCGAGGCGCATTTCGCGCCGGTGCTTCCTGACGCGGTCGTCTTTGCGCGGTCGACGCAGGATGTGGTGGATCTCGTCGCGATCTGCGTGCCGGCGCGGGTGCCGATCGTGCCGTTCGGCGCGGGGACGTCGATCGAGGGCAACGCGGTGCCGGTGCGCGGCGGCATCAGCCTCGACATGAGCGAGATGAACCGGATCGTCGCGGTGAACCCGGCGGACTTTGACTGCACCGTCGAAGCCGGTGTCAGGCGCGAGCAGCTGAACGAGCATCTGCGCGACATGGGGCTGTTCTTCCCGATCGATCCGGGCGCCAATGCGACGATCGGCGGCATGGCCGCAACCCGCGCCAGCGGCACCAACGCCGTGCGCTATGGCACGATGCGCGAGGCGGTGCTGAACCTGACGGTCGTAACGCCGGAGGGGAAAGTGATCAAAACGGCGCGACGCGCGCGCAAATCTGCCGCGGGCTACGATCTGACGCGGCTGTACGTCGGCGCGGACGGTACGCTTGGCGTGATCACCGAAGTGACGGTGCGGCTGCACCCGATCCCGGAAGTGATTTCCTCCGCGACATGCGGCTTCGCCTCGATCGAAGGGGCAGTGGAGACGGTGGTGCAGGCGATCCAGCTCGGCGTGCCGCTGGCGCGCGTCGAACTGCTCGACGACATGCAGATCCGCGCGGTGAACCTGTGGTCCAAGCTCGACTTGCCGGAAGTGACGACATTGTTCTTCGAATTCCACGGTTCGCCTGCGGGAGTGGAAGAACAGGTGGAGATGGTGCGCGCGCTGGCCGCGGCGAACGGCGGCGGCGATTTTGCCTGGTCCAACCTGCCGGAGGAGCGCAGCCGGCTGTGGAAGGCGCGGCACGAGGCTTATTATGCCGCGATCGCGCTTCGGCCGGGCGGCGTCGGCTGGACGACGGACGTATGCGTCCCGATCAGCCGGCTGCCAGAGTGCATCATGGCGACCAAGGAGGATCTGGCGCAAACGAGCGTGCCGGCGACGATCGTCGGCCATGTCGGCGACGGCAATTTCCACGTGATCTTCTCGCTTGACCCGGAAAGCGCGGGCGAGCGCGCGCAGGTGGAGGCGATCAACGCGCGCATCGTCGAGCGTGCGCTGGCCGCGGATGGCACCTGTACGGGCGAGCATGGCATTGGCCTGGGCAAGCAACCCTGGCTGGTGCGCGAGCTTGGCGAGACGGTGGACGTGATGCGCGCGATCAAGCGGACACTCGATCCGCATGACCTGTTCAATCCCGGGAAGATCTTCAGCCTATAGCAGGAGCAGCGCCGCGCCGAGGGACAGCAGGAGGGCAGCGATCGAGGAGATGATGATCGCAAGCAGCGGGCGCGTGCCGGTTTCGAGGAGCGAGCTCATCGGGGCGCGGATGCCAGTGGCGGCGACGGCACAGGCGAGGCAGGCGGTGGCGATATCCTGCGCGCCGCGGCTTGCGAGCGGCGGGACGAGGCCGAGCGAGTTGACGCCGGCGAAGACGAAGAAGCCCACGACGAACCAGGGCAGGGTGATCCCGGTCTTCTTGCCGTCCTCGGGTCGGAAGAAGGCGGCGACGAGCGCCAGCACCGGGGCGAGCAGTGCGACCCGGGTGAGCTTGACGATCGCGGCGACCTGGCCGGCGCTATCCGAATAGCTGTAGCCGGCGCCGAGCGCCTGGGCGACGTCATGGATCGACGCGCCGAGCATGAAGCCGGCCTGACGATCACTGAGCCCGAGCTGATGCGCGAGCGTGGGATAGAGGAACATCGCGGCGGCGCTGGCGGCCGAGATGCCGACGAGGACGAGCGCGAGCTGAGCCTGATTGGCGCGCTTCTCGCCCAGTGTGGTAGCCAGCGCGAGCGCGGCAGAGGCGCCGCAGATCGCCACCGCGCCCCCGGCGAGCGTACCGAAGGCGCTGCCCATGCCGGTAGCGCGCGCGACGAGGATGCCGACGCCGAGGGTCGCGAGCAGGATGACGACCACCGCGAGCAACGTCAGCGGGCCGAGCCCGACGATCTGGCCGAGCGTGATGCGCGCGCCAACCAGAACGATGCCGACGCGAAGCAGCGTCTTGGAAGCGAAGTTCAGACCCGGCGCCATGCGCGGATCCGCGCCGAGGAAGTTCAACGCAAGGCCGATCAGCAACGCCATCAACGTCAGCGGGGCGGCATAATGATCCGCGACGAAGGCAGCTGCCATGGTGGCGAGCACCGCTACGATCAGCCCGGGGACGAGATCGCGCCAGCTGCTTTGCGGATCCGGCTCCAGGTCATTGTAGAGATCGGCTGCGAGCGGCAGCGTGGGATATTTCGTCATCGCGTTCCGTTCACGCACCGGCGTTCCCTCGGCCTGCTGCTTCACGAGTCGTGCGGCGGATCATAGAAGCGAGCTGGCCATGGGGGACGCTCGCTTCGTATTGCCGTTCATGCCCGATGGTTATGGCCGATATCAGCGAACAGCGCCGCATGCGCACTGTCGGTGCGGTAGAATACGGGCGGCTGGCCGATCGGCGCCGCCACTTCCACCGTCTCGCCGCCAGCGAAGGTCTCGCCCGACCAGACATGCCGCCATTCCGCCCCAGCCGGCAGATAGGCGCTCCGCCGCGCCGCACCCGCGTCGATGACCGGCGCGACGATTAGGTCGCGGCCATAAGCGAACTGCGTTTCCACGCCCCAGCAGCCGGCATCATCCTCATAATCGAGGAACAGCGGCCGTTGCAGCGGCAGGCCGGTCGACGCCGCCTCACGGCACAGATCGGCCACATAGGGCGCCAGCGCGGCATGAACCTTCGTCATGGCGACGAAATGCGCCAGCACCTCGGCGTCGCCGTCGAGCTGAAGGTTGGTGTCGGGCCGATTGCCCTCATGGCTGCGCATGACCGGCGAGAATGCCGACAGCTCGCTCCACCGCATCAGCAACTCGGCGGTGCGGACATTGTCGTACAGGCTGGTGTATCCGCCCAGATCGCTGTGGTGATAGGCATTGCCAACCAGGCCGGAGGACAGCGCCCCGCGGATCACCGTGCCGATCCCGTCATGCCGCGTGAAATCGACGCTCTGGTCGCCGGCCCACAGCAGCGGGCAATATGCGCCCACGCCGCTGAACCCCGCGCGCATGAAGAACAGCGCATCGCCCGTCTTCCCGCGCGAGGCGATCGCGCGCGCATTCACCTCGGCCCAGATCGTCGGCCAGGCATTGTGCGCCAGCATCCCGTCCGTGCCGTCGAACAGGCGAACGTCGGTGGGGAGGTACTCGCCGAAATCCGCCATCCAGCCCGACAGCCCGAAATCGAGCATCTCGCGCCCGATCACCCGATCGGCGAACCAGTCGGCGGCGGCGGGATTGGTGAAATCGACGATACCGCAATCGAACTCGCCGAAATCGACCAGATACGGCTCATCGGCGTCGAGCTTCAGCGCGAGATACCCCGCCTCTGCCGCCTCGACATACAGCGATCCGTCGACCGCAAGGTAAGGGTTCACATAGCCGAGGAAGCGGATGCCGCGTTCGTTCAGCTCGGCGATCTTCTGGCGCAGATGCGGATAGCGCGCCTCGTTCGCCTTCCAGTCCCAGAACAGCCTTTTGCCGAAACTGGTGACGCGAAGCCCGACCCAATCCTCGCACCACAGGCCAGTAACCACCGCGCCCGCCGCGATGATCGTCTCCATCCGGTCGAAGCTGTTGACGCCGTCCTTCAGCCCCAGGATCGCACCCGAATAGGCCCATTCGGGCAGCAGCGGCTGGCGCCCGAACCGCGTCGATAGCTGCGTCACCAGATCGGCGAAGCGCGTCGCGGCGAACAGCTCGATCCGCGCCGGGATCTCCCACACCTCGATCGCTGGCGCGTCCGGGTCGCGGAAGTCGAAGCAGCTATAGGCGGTCGTATCGACGTGCAGCGCATAGCGACGCGACGACAGATACGTCGGCTGCGGATAATTGGTGTTCCAATAATCCCCGCCCGAACGATGATCGCGATCGCACTGGAACGTCAGCAGCGTCGACTTGTCGCGCCCGACGCCCGGCTCCGATGTCCACATCGGGAAGCGCCGCCCCGCCATGTCGACATAGGACATCTGCTCGCCGCCGCCCCACAGCCGCTCGCCCGCCGCGCCAACCATGTTGAGCCACAAGCGGTTGAGCGCCGGGTCAAGCGCCTCAAGATGCAGCGCATCGTCACGCAGCGTCAGCGTCAGCAGCGCGCGCCCACCGGCGGACAGGGTGACGGTGTCGCCCGCGACGCTCGCCTCGCGCAGCGCGATCCGCTCGTCGACCCGGTCCTCCAGGAAGTAATTGCCGCGGTACATATCGACCAGCGGCCGCCCCGCGCCGACGAACAGCGCAGGCGCGTCGGCGCGGTGGCGAATGACCAGCACCTCGCCCGCGAAGATATCGAAACCGCTCTCCGCGGGGCGAAGCGTCACCGTCATTCAAAAGCCTCCGGGAAAGGTTGTTACAGCGTCAGCGGGCCGTGCTGCAGCTTGGGAAGCACGTGGCGCGCGAACAAATCGGCCTCCGCAGCATGCGGATAGCCCGACAGGATGAACGCCTCGATCCCCATATCTTGGTACATCTTCAGCTTGGCGAGCACCTGGTCGGGATCACCGACGATCGCCGCGCCGCAGCCCGAGCGCGCCCGACCGACACCGGTCCACAGGTTTTCCTCGGCATAGCCGTCGTCGCTGGCATTCTCGCGCAGCGCGGCCTGCGCCGCGACGCCGGTCGACTGGGTGTCGAGCGACTTGTTGCGGATCGCCTCGCCCTGCGCCGCGTCCAGCTTGGACAGCAGGCGATCGGCGGCGGCGCGCGCCTCGCTCTCGGTCTCACGCACGATGACATGCGCGCGATACCCGAACTTCAGCGTGCGGCCGTGCTTGGCGGCGCGTGCGGTCATGTCGTCGATGATCGCCTGCACCGCTTCACGCTTGTCGGGCCACATCAGATACACGTCGGCGCCCTGCGCCGCGGTCTCGCGCGCGTCCGGCGACAGGCCGCCGAAATACAGCGGCGGGCACTTGCCCGACACGGTGGTGACCGCCGGCGGATCCAGCTTCAGCTTCCAGAACTCGCCCTGATGATCCAGCGGCTCGCCGTTCAGCATGGCTTTAAGG
Source organism: uncultured Stakelama sp. (assembly GCA_964390515.1). Lineage (GTDB taxonomy): Bacteria > Pseudomonadota > Alphaproteobacteria > Sphingomonadales > Sphingomonadaceae > Sphingomonas. The sequence goes on along the minus strand of CAYMIU010000002.1, from coordinate 149,795 downwards.
ATCTGCATCGCCTCAAGCGTGCGGGCATAGCGCGGCGCGGAGGCCAGCGTCTCACCCGGCAGGTCGGAGGAAATGATGTTGACCGTCAGGCGCCCGCCCAGGATGCGGTCGATCGTCGCGATCTGGCGCGCCAGCTGCGGCGGCCAGCTTTCGCCGATGCGCACCGCCATCAGCAGCCGGATACGCTTCACCATCGTCGCGATCGCCGCGGCGAAGGCGGTGGTGTCGATGCCCAAGGCATAGCCTGACGGCAGCAGGATATTGTCGAACCCGCCGCTTTCGGCCTGAAGCACGATGTCGCGGCAATGCTCCCAGCTCGACTTCAGCTTGGGATCGGGAACGCCGAGAAACTCGTAATCGTCATCGCACAGCGCCGAAAACCAGCTGACTTCGCACTGTTTATTGGTCGAACCGGTCACGGCAAACGCTCTCCCATGCTGGCTTGAAGGACGGCGTACCATTCCTCGCGCGTCCATTGCGGTTTGTAGGCGTCGGGGATCGTGGCGATCCGCGACACATTCTGCGTGCCGACGATCGGGATCGGGCGCGCGGGGTGCGCCATGATCCAGCTATAGGCGGCGGCGGCGCGATCGACGCCAGCCTCATGCGCCTTCACGTCGAGCAGTGCGGCGACGGCGCGCGCGCGCTCGTCCGTCGGATCGGCCAGGCGACCGCCGCCCAGCGGCGACCAGGCCAGCACCGCCATGCCGCGCTGCATCGCCTGGTCGAACAGGCCGTCGAACAGCGGCGCGATGCTCAGCGCGGAAAACTCCGGCTGATGGCTGACGACCGGCACGGTCAGATATTCGGCCAGCGCCGCGGTCTGGGTCGGCGTATGATTGGACACGCCGATCGCGCTGATCTTGCCCGCGACACGCGCATCGTCCAGCGCGCGCGCCACTTCCTGCGGATGCGCCAGCAGGTCGGGGCGGTGGATCTGATACAGGTCGATCTTCTCGCAGCCGAGCCGGCTCAGCGACGCGTCGATCGCCTCGGCCAGATAGGTTGCGCTCGAATCATACGGCACGCCCATGCGGATGCCGCCCTTGGACGCCAGCACCATCTTGTCGCGCAATGCCGGTGCTTCGGCGAAGACGCGGCCCAGCAGCGCCTCGGCCGCGCCGAAATCCTCGTCATTGTCCGGGCCATAGATGTCGGCGGTGTCGAACAGCGTCACGCCGGCATCGAACGCCGCCTCGACCAGCGCGCGGGCGGCGGCGACATCGCTGCCGCGGAAACGCCACATGCCCCAGGCGATGGTGCTGATGGTTAGGCCAGTGTCACCCAGGGCGACGGAGCGAGCGGGGGAGGGGAGATAAGACACCGTTGTCCTATACCGATCACGAGGGGTGGGCGAAAGAGGTTCAGCGGCCATTCCAGTGGTGGAGAACGGCGCGCTTACGCCGTCTTGGCGATCTCCAGCCGCGGCACGAGCAGATGGATGAAGAGCAGCGCAACCAGGTACGAACCGCCGCAGATCAGCAGCAGCGGCGTGTAGCCGTGGCCGTTGTCGAGCGACCAGCCGGCAAGTTCGATCATCCCCATGCCGGAGAGATTTCCCGCAAAGGCGCCGATGCCGATCGCGGTGCCGATGACGCGCGGCGCGAACATGTCCGCCGTCATGCCGAAGACGTTGGTCGAGAAGCCCTGGTGCGCAAACAGGCCGAGGCCGAGCAGCGCCGCGGCCACCCACGCGTCATTGGTCAGCAGCAGGGTGGGGACGGGCAGGATTAGCAGCGCGTAGAGCAGCATCGAGCCCTTGCGCGCGGCATTGATGCTGACGCCGCGGGAGAGCAGCCAGGTCGGCAGGATGCCGCCGGTGAGCGAGCCCATCGCGGCGAGGAAATAGATCATCGCGATCGGCAGGCCGAGCGTGCCCTGGCTCATGCCGAACAGGCGGTGAAACAGATCGGGCATGAAGAACAGGAGGAACCACCAGACCTGATCGCTGAGCGCCTTCGCGGCGATGACGGCCCATTGCCTGCGATCCTTGAGCAACGTGCGCCACGGCACGCTCGCGCCCTCTTCACCCGGCGCCGGCTGCTCCGATTCCGCGGCAGGGCGCGGTGCGACGAACAGCCAGGCGATGACCCAGACGAGGCCGAGCCCGCCGGCGATGAGGAAAGCGGCGCGCCAGCCGAGCCAGAGGGCCAGCGCCGGGATGGTGAGCGGCGCCACCACCGCGCCGAAGTTCGATGCCATGTTGCCGATGCCGAGCATCAGCGAGCGTTGCTTGGGCGGGAAATAGGTGGCGGCGGTTTTCACCTGCGCCGGCGTGCCGATCGACTCCGCAGCGCCAAGCGCCGCACGAACGGCGACGAAGCCGCCCACGCTGCTGACGAAGGCGTGCGCCATGCCGGCAAGGCTCCACGCGCCGACGCCGATCGCGAAGCCGCGGCGAAGCCCGATGCGATCGATGAACCAGCCAGTGCCGAGGAAGGCGACCGCCGCGCTGAACTGGAAGGCGGAGGCCATGTGGCTGTAGTCACGATCGCTCCAGCCGAATTCGGCCTGCAGCATCGGCTTCAGCAGCGCGATGATCTGCCGATCGACGTAATTGAGCATGATCGCGGCGAAGGCGAGCGCCACGATCCACCCCCGCCGGGTGTTAGTGATCGTTCCGTCCATCGCAGCGCTACTCCCTCACCATAGGACAGCGGTGTCATCCCGCGCCCGGAAGGTCAACTGCCGGGCGGTGCGGTGGAGCCGCGCACGACCAGGCTGTGCTCGATCCTGCGCGCGGAGGATCCGTCGTTACCAGCGAGCAACTGGTCGGTCGCGGCATCGGCAAGCGCGCGAACCGGCTGGCGGATCGTGGTAAGAGGCGGCCAGACGAGTTGCGCGGTCGGGCCATCGTCGAAGCCGGCAACCGAGAGGCACCCCGGCACCGTCACCCCGCGCTGGTGCGCAGCAGCCAGCACGCCCGCCGCCATGTCGTCGCTCGAGGCGAAGATCGCCGTTGGCGGGTTCGCTAATGAGAGAAGCGCGGCACCGGCGGCCTCACCGGAGGCAACGTCGAAGCGGCCTTCCTGGATGAGTTCGTCGTCGCTCTCGATGCCGGAAGCGGTGAGCGCGCGGTGGTGGCCGGCCAGTCGCTGCTCCGAGGCGGCGTAGCTGCGATCCCCGACGACGAAGCCGATGCGGCGATGGCCGAGCGCGATCAGATGCTGCGTCATGTCGAACGCCGCGGCTTCATTATCGATGAGGACGCTTGGCCCTTCCTCGACGCGGGTACCGGGCTGAAGGCGAACGAAGGGAATGCGACGCCGGTTAAGCTCGCCGAGCACGCGCTGGTCGTCGCAGGCTGGGGGGGCGAGCACGAGGCCATCGGGATGCGCCTGATCGATGAGGGCGACGATATCCTCCAGAAGCGTCGGCGAGGCGCGATCATAGGGCTGGGCGATCATGCGGATCTTGTCGCGTGCGCAGCGTTCGCGCACCCCAAGCTGGATCTCGTAAACGTACCAGGGATTGGGATTGTCGCAGATCAGCGCGATCTGATGCGAGCGGTGGCCGGCAAGCGCTCGGGCCGCCTGGCTCGGCTGGAAGGCGAGTTCCTCCATCACCGCGCGAACGCGATCGCGCTTTTCGGCGCTGACATATTGCTGATCGTTGATGACGCGGGACACCGTCTTGATCGACACGCCGGAAAGGCGGGCGACATCGCGGATCGTCGGGCGAGACCGATCAATGCCGAAGCTGGCGGGAGAAGCGGCCGCGTTCGTGGGCATGTCCATTGCCCGCCGTGTAGGGCGGCGGGGCTTCCCTGTCACAGAAGATCGTGGTGAGCGAGCGTTCGTCAATGAACCGAAGCCATCCTCGGGGATTGTTACGGCATGCGACGGGTCGCCCGCCGCATGCCGTCTTTTATCTACTTGGGGAGAAATGCCATGGCCGAAGTTCGCAAGGACGAAACTGTTGTGGTCCAGCGCTCGAGCTTCAACGTCGGGCAGATCATCGCCGCGATCGCACTGCTTCTGCTGGTGCTCGGCCTGCTGAAGTTCATCGGCGTCTCGCCGATCTGATCCGGATCATCGTTCGCCGCTGCGGATCGAGGCGCCGCTGCGCGACAGATAGTCGACGATCAGCGGTACCTCGCCCGGCGCCAGCGGGGCGTGATATGTATCGCGCATCTTCTCGACGATCGCCTGCCATTGCTCGCGCTTCAGCGGCGGCTGGGTAAGTACCATGCTGGCCGAGTGGCAGGCGAGGCAGCGCTGATTAACCAGATCGGCGTGCGGGCCGGCCGGAAACGCCGCGTCGTCGGCGACCGGCTCGATGCTGGTCGAAGTGAGGGTGAAGCCATCCGCCGAGACGCTGCTGGCCCGCGCGATTGCGCCGGCGCTTGCGGGCTTGGCAGGGCCGTGGCGCGTGCCCAGCAACACCGCGACGAGCAGGGTGGCGAACAGGAGGACGCCGACGATCATGCCGATGGAGGGTGCGCGCATCAGGTAAGCGCCACGGTGACGGGTTCGACGCAGTTGCGCATATAGCCGCCGGGGTTCCAGTTCGGCTCCATCGGCTGCATCTCGCCGCGGGCGTTGGTGCAGCGGGACATCACGCGGACACGCCCGCGGCGTGGCACGCCGATCCGGCCAACGAAGCGCCGGAAGCCGTATTTCCCTTCATCCGGCCCAAGCTTCGCCTCGATCCAGTTGCGACCATTGTCGCCGGAGATGTGGACGGCGGCAACACCGGTATCGCCGCCCATCGCGATTCCCTCGATCGGCAGCACCGGATCATAGCCATAGGCGGCGCCATCGCTGAGGCTGGTGATCCAGGACCGCGGGTTCATGCGGTTGATCGGCTCACTGGGGAAGTCCTTCGTTCCCGGCGCTACATGGGCGCGCGGCGTACTGGGAATCTTATAGGCCTTCGCCATCCAATAGCCCTGGTCGGCGCTGTCGAGCACCTCGATCGAGTCGACCGTCTTCATCCAGTAAGTGGAGTACCAGCCGGGTACGACGATGCGCACCGGGAAGCCGTTCAGCAGCGGCAGTTGTTCTCCGTTCATGGCGAAGGCGAGCATCACCTCGCCATCACGTGCATGATCGATTCCCAGCGACTTTTCGAAATCAGGCGCGCCGGGCACCAGCGGCTTGTCAAGCGCGCCGATCCGCACCGCGACGGCACCAGCGCGGACGCCGGCGAGATCGAGCAAATGGCGAAGCGACACGCCCATCCACTTCGCATTGCCCATCGCCCCATGGCCCCATTGCGCGCCGGGCACCCGCGGCTGGAACAGTCCGCGCGAATTTCCGGAGCATTGGTTCACCGCGGCAAGCTCGATCCGCGGCATGCGCAGCAACTGGGCGAGCGAGATCGACAGCGGCCGATTGACTGCGCCGAAGAGGCGGATGCGATAAGTCTCGACGTCGATTGCGTTCGGCATGTCGCCCCAATGCCAGCGGACGTAGAAGCGGTCGTTCGGGGTGAAGAGGTTCTGCTGAAAGACCTCCATCGGCGTTTCGAGCAGCGCCGGGCGCGCCCGCTGCAGGATCATCGCGCCCTTCTGCGGAAAGTCGCTGGTGAGCGGTCGCGTTCCCGCGCCACCGGGGAGACGCAGGTCGACATCGGCGGCAAGCGCACGCGCCGCGATCGTCGCCGCGGCACCGCCGGCGCCTGCAGCGAGCAACCGGCGACGCGTCAACGCCTTCGCCAGCGGGAAATCGAACCGGTCCATCACGTCCCCTGTTGCGCGCCCACCGCGGAGGGCGCGGTTTCCACCACCCGAACTTCCGCGAGGCCGCACGCCCGCGCCAATCCTGCATCCGCTAGCGCATCGGTGACGAGGAAGTCGATATCGCCGAGGTCACCGACGCGCACCGGCGCCGGACGACCGAGCTTCGACGAGTCCAGCGCCAGGATCACCTGGCGCGCCTGGGCGATGATGGTCTGCGACACGCGGACCTCGTCGATATCAAAATCGAGGAACGTCCCGTCCGGGTCGATTGCGGAAGCGCCGACCAGCGCGAAATCGACCTTGAAGCCGCGGATGAAGTCCATCGCCAGGGCGCCGACCACGGCGCGGTCACTGGCCCGCACGCGGCCACCAGCGGCGATCACCTCGATGGAGGGGCAATCGGCGAGAATGTCGACAACGTTGAGGTTGTTAGTGATCACCATCAGGTTGCGATGCCCGGTGAGATGGCGCGCGATGGCCTCGGTGGTCGACCCGATATTGATGAATAGACTGGCGCCATCGGGGACCAGCGCTGCTGCCGCAGCGCCGATTGCGGCCTTCGATTCCGCTGCGACGTGGCGCCGCTCGGCATAGCGCAGGTTGTCGACGCCGGAAGTGACGACGGCCCCGCCATGCACGCGCGCCAGCATCGCGCGGTCGGCCAGAAGGTTCAAATCCTTGCGGATGGTCTGCGGGGTGACGCCGAGCTGCTCGGCAAGCGAGTCGACGGAGACGCTGCCGGTGTGGCGCGCGATCTCAAGGATCGCGCGGTGGCGGGCGGCAATCACATCGCTGCCCGGCGCGCTCATGCCGTCTGCTGCAATGTGTCGGTAAGATAGGCGTCTAGCGCCGCCGCCGTATCCGGGGGCGTGTGGAGGCCGAGCTTGCTGCGTCGGTAGAGGATGTCCTGTGCGGTTCGGGCCCATTCGTTCGCGATGAGATAATCGACCTCCGCCTGGTAGAGATCGCCGCCGAAGAGCTGGCCGAGATCGGCAATGGCCTGTGCCTCTCCCAGCAGTCGATCGACGCGGGTGCCGTAGGCCCGGGCAAGGCGGCGCACGAGGGAGGCGGGAAGCTGCGGGCGCGCCGCCTGCAGCGCAGCGACGAAGCGGTCGAAGTCCGCGTCCGGCATGTCCCCACCGGGAAGCACCGCGCCCGCCGTCCATGGCTTGCCGGCATCCGGGAAGAACGGGGCGAGCTCTTCGAGCGCGTGTTCGGCAAGCTTGCGATACGTCGTGATCTTGCCGCCGAAGATGCTCAGCATCGGCGCGCGCCCTTCGCCGGTGTCGAGATCGAGTACGTAATCGCGGGTGACGGCCGAGGCGTTCGACGACTTGTCGTCATAGAGCGGGCGGATCCCGGCATAGGTCCAGCGGATGTCGGCTTCGCTGACCGGGCGGGCGAAATAGCGCCGCACCGTATGGAGCAGATAGGTCGTTTCGTCGGCGCTGATCGATGCCTTGGCCGGGGCCTCGTTCCACACCTCGTCCGTCGTGCCGACGAGCGTATAATCCTGCTCATACGGAATGGCGAAGACGATCCGGCGATCCGGGTTCTGCAGCATGAACGCGTGATCGCCATGATAGAGCCGCGGAACGATGATGTGGCTGCCCTTGACCAGCCGGACGCCCCGGTCGGTGCGGGCGTCCGGCACACGCCCGAGCACGTCGGCTACCCAGGGGCCGGCTGCGTTGACGAGGACGCGGGCGCGTACGTCGCGCTCGCCGTGGGCGTCGGCTACGGTCGCGATCCAGCCGCCGTCCGTGCGGCGCGCGGACACCATCCGGGTGCGCGTTTCGATCCGCGCACCGCGGGCAGCGGCGTCCATGGCGTTCAGCACGACCAGGCGGCTGTCTTCCACCCAGCAATCGGAATAGACGAATGCCTTGCCCGTCGGCGTGGCGAGGCCGTCGCCCAGCGGCGAGCGTTCGAGCCGCACCGTGCGGGTGCCGGGCAGTTTCTCGCGCCCGCCGAGATGATCGTAGAGGAAGAGGCCCAGGCGGACCATCCAGGCCGGTCGCGGCGATTGCGTCTGCGGCAGGACGAATTCGAGCGGCCAGACGATGTGCGGCGCCATGCCGAGCAGCCGCTCCCGCTCGATCAGTGCCTCGCGCACCAGCCGGAACTCGCCATATTCGAGATAGCGCAGGCCGCCGTGGATCAGTTTCGTGGAGGCGGACGAGGTGTGGCTCGCCAGATCGTCCTGCTCGACCAGCAGCACCGACAGGCCGCGGCCCGCCGCATCGCGCGCAATGCCCGCGCCATTGATCCCGCCACCTACGATCAGCAGGTCGACCGTGCCGCCGTCGCTACCTTCTACGGCACTTGCCGCCATCATCTCTGCTCCGAATTCGTGTAAGCAACATAGGCTAGCGGTGCGCAAATGAAAGCGTTGACGTTCGTTCGAAAGCGGGCGAGGTTCGTTTCAAGTCTGACGGAGGTGTGAATGGCGTCCCATATTCTGGTGATCGATCAGGGGACGACGTCGACGCGCAGCGTGCTGTTCGACGATGCCGCGCGCCGTGTCGCGATAGCGCAAACTGAGTTCGCACAGCATTATCCGGCGCCTGGCTGGGTTGAGCATGATCCGGAAGATATCTGGCGCGACACGCTGGCGACGGCGCGCGACGCGATCGCGCAGAGTGGCGTTTCCCCTACGGCAATTGCCGCGATCGGCATCACCAATCAGCGCGAGACGGCGGTGGTCTGGGACCGCGCGACGGGCGCGCCGATCCACAATGCCATCGTCTGGCAGGACCGGCGCGGCGCGCCCTTGTGCGCGCAGCTGCGTGCCGACGGCGTTGAGGACCTGATCCGCGCCCGCACGGGCCTGCTGATCGACCCGTATTTCTCCGCCACCAAGATCGCGTGGATGCTGGACAATGTGCCCGACGCTCGGGCCCGGGCCGAACGCGGCGAGCTCGCATTCGGCACGATCGACAGCTTCCTGTTGTGGCGGCTGACCGGCGGGAAGGTGCATGCGACCGACGTCACCAATGCCAGCCGCACGATGCTGTTCGATATCCACCGCAGCTGCTGGGATGAGGAATTGTGCCGGGCGATCGGCGTGCCGATGGCGCTGCTGCCCGAGGTGCACGACAACGCCCACCTCTACGGCACCACCGATGCCGACCTGTTGGGCGCGCCGATCCCGATTGCCGGGATGGCCGGGGACCAGCAATCCGCCTTGTTCGGCCAGGCATGCTTCGATCGCGGCACCGCCAAATCGACCTATGGCACCGGCTGCTTCATGCTGCTCAATACCGGTACGGAAGCGGTGGAATCCAGGCATCGGCTCCTGACGACGCCGGCGTATCGCCTGAACGGCAAGACGATCTACGCGCTCGAAGGCTCGATCTTCGTCGCCGGGGCGGCGATCAAGTGGCTGCGCGACGGCATCGGCATCATCACCCATGCCAGCCAGACGAACGACATGGCGACGCGCGTCGCGGACAGCCACGGCGTCTATATGGTGCCGGCGTTCGTCGGGCTGGGCGCACCGCATTGGGACCCGGAGGCGCGCGGCTCCATCCATGGGCTGACGCTGGACACGACCGCGGCGCACCTGGCGCGGGCCGCGCTGGAGGCGGTGGCCTATCAGACGCTTGACCTTGCCGAAGCCATGGCGGCCGATGGCGGCGGCCGGCCGAAGCTGCTTCGTGTCGACGGCGGCATGGCCGCGAACGACTGGCTCTGCGGTTTCCTCGCGGATCTCACCGACATGACGGTGGAGCGGCCGACCGATCTCGAGACGACCGCGCGGGGCGCGGCGTTCCACGCGGGGCTGGCAACGGGGGTGTGGTCAGGCCTCGATGAGCTGGCTGGGCTGTGGTCACGCGAGCGCAGCTTTGCGCCGTCGATGAGCGCAGAGACGCGGGCGCCGCTCGTTGCTGGCTGGCACGATGCGGTACGGCGGACGCTGAGCCAGCTGCCCCAGGGCTGACGCGGGTTACACCTCGGGCACGTGGGGGGCATAGCCTGAGGTGCCGAACACGCGAAGATAGCGCGCGATCTCCGCCGGATCGCCGGATGCCTTGGCGGGATTGTCGGAGAGTTTGACCGCCGGGCGGCCGTTGGCGTTGGTGACCTTGCAGACGAGCGAAATGGGTTCCAGCCCCGGGTGCCCGTCCGGATCACAGCCGCGGAAATCGTTCGTTAGGTTGGTGCCCCAGCCGAAGCTGGTTCGAACGCGCCCGGCGAAGTGATGATGAACGCGCTCGATCGAATCGACGTCCATCCCGTCGGAGAAGATCAGCAGCTTCTCGCGTGGATCGCGGCCCTTCGTCTGCCACCAGGCAATGATCTCCTCGCCCGCCTCGATCGGCGGCGCACTGTCCGGGCGAAAGCCGGTCCAGTCGGCGACCCAGTCGGGCGCGTCGGCGAGGAAGCGGCTGGTGCCGTAGGTGTCGGGCAGGACGATCAGCAGGTTGCCGGCATATTGCCCGCGCCATTCCTCCAGCACCCGATAGGGTGACTGGGCGAGCGCCGCGTCATCAGGCGCGAGAGCGGCCGCCACCATCGGCAGTTCGTGCGCATTGGTGCCGATCGCCTCGAGATCATTGTCCATCGCGAGCAACACGTTCGACGTGCCGATGAAGCGATCGCCAAGCCCTTCCTTCAGCGCCTCGACGCACCAGCGCTGCCACAGGAAGCCGTGCCGGCGCCGCGTGCCGAAATCCGAGATGGCGAGATTGGGGAGCGCGCGTAGCCGCTCGACCTTCGCCCAGAGCTTCGCCTTGGCGCCCGCATAGGTGACGTCGAGGGCGAACCGGCCCTTGCCGTAGAGCGTCGCCCGCGCGCGCAGTTCGTTGACGATGGCGAGCGCCGGAATTTCCCACATCGTGGTATCCGTCCACTTCCCGGCGAAGCGCAGCTGAAACTGGCCATCGCCGCGCGACAATTCATATTCAGGCAGCTGGAAATCGGTGAGCCAGGCGAGGAAATCCGGCGCGAACATGCGTCGTTCGCCGTAGAAGCTGTTGCCGGCGAGCCAGATCAGCTCCTTCTTCGTAAAGCGGACCGTCCGGGCGTGATCGAGCTGCGCGCGAAGCTCGTCCTCGTCGATGATGTCGGCCAGCCGAACGGCGCGCGAGCGGTTGATCAGCTCGAACGTGACGTTCACGTCGCGGTGCAGCCGCCAGATCATCTGCAGCATCAGCAGCTTGTAGAAATCCGTATCGAGCAGACTGCGGACGATCGGATCGAGCCGAAAGGCGTGATCGTAGGTGCGTGCTGCAATATCGGTGACGGCCATGGCGAGGCGAACGGATCAGGCGTCGCTCCGGTTGCCGCCCCGCATGCTCAGGCCGGGTCCATCACCGAAAGGATGTCGTCGACCTTGCCCACCGCAAAGGCGCTGTATTCGTCACCGATCGCATAGGGCAGCAGGATGTTGCGCTTATGGCGAAGCGCGCCGCAGCTGTAGGTGACGTTCGGGACATAGCCGCCGCGCTGCTCGGCGCTGGGGAACAGCAGCGGCGAGGGGGTGCGCGCCAGCACCTTTGACGGATCGGCCTTGTCGAGCAGGCAGGCGCCGACGCAGTAACCGCGGATCATTCCCACGCCATGGGTGAAGACAAGCCAGCCTTCGTCGATTTCGATCGGCGAACCGCAATTGCCGAGCTGAACGAACTCCCAGGGATATTTCGGGGCCATGATCCGCTGGCCCTCGTTCCAATGGCTGAGGTTGTCGGAGCGGAGCAGCCAGATGTTCTCGTTATCCTGCCGGCCGAGCATCACGAACTTCCCGTCGATCCGCCGCGGGAACAGCGCCATGCCCTTATAGGCCGTCATCGAGCCCGTCAGCGGGCGCATCTGGAAGGTGCGGAGGTCAACGCCGCGCAGCAGCTCCTGCGTCGCCTTGACGCCATCGAAGGCAGTGTAGGTGCCGATCACGCTTTTCGAGCCGTCATCATCGGTGAAGTTCACCATGCGCAGATCTTCTACGCCCTGACGCTGGCTGGGAAGGACCGGGAAGATCACCGTCTCGGAGACATCGTCGCTCTCATCGCACATAAGGTGCGACCAGCCGTCGATGACGCCGTCGAGCCGCGGCGGGGTGCCGTGCTGGCTGGCCGGATCGATCACCACGTCTGTCTTGCCGTCCCAGGTGCCGGTCCGGAAGGTAACGGATGAAATATGGCCCTCGCCGATGCCACGCAGTGAGAGGAGGAACGGCATCTTGTCGTCCGTCACGTCCGCGTCCGGCAGGCGCACGATGCTGGGGTTGAACAGCGCCGCGGATTCGAACGCATATTCCTGGCTGAAATAGGCGCCGATCAGGAGCCGGTCCGTTTCCGACAGTGACGGATCAAGGCCGATTTCCTCGCAGACGGAATTGAACCGGCGCAGGAACGTCTCGTCCGCATTCTCGTGCCGCTCATGCATCGGCACGGCGAGCAGGGTGCGCATTCGCCGGCGCATTGCCGGGCTGAGCGCGAGAAGCCGCTGCACCACCTGCTGCATGCGCGGTGGCCGGCCGCGCGCGAATGCTTCGGGATAGGCGAAGCCGAACGGACGGATGACGGTGCGGGACGGATCGGGCTTCAGCTCAAGGGGAAGCTTGGTGAATACGTCCGCTGCCTTCATCCGAGATCCTCCCAAGTACGCCCCGATGGGCAGGGTAACGGGCGGACGGCGGAACGGCTCCCGCTGCCAAGCGCGATTTGCATTGTACGTCATGCGGCGTTTCGATTACAGGCGCCGCCGGATCCGGGCGTGCCCGGGTACGAAGATCGCGCCGGTGCCCTTTGACGGGGCTGAAAACGGGAATGCGGTGCGAGGGGCATGCCCCTCAATTCCGCGGCTGTCCCTGCAACTGTAAGCGGTGAGCGAGAAGCACAGGCGCCGGCGGTTCCGTCCGGCCAGCCACTGGGATGATCCCGGGAAGGCGTGTTTCGAGCGATGACCCGCGAGCCAGGAGACCTGCCGGCGCTGTCGCTCATGTCTCGCGCCCAGGGGGTGGCGGGGGCACGGATCTCTTCCGTTCGAGCGACGAAAGGCTGCGGGCGAGCATCTGTTCGCCCCGGTCCTAGTGCTGCGCGGCCACGGGACTGCGATCGGCGCATGTCGCCCGGGCACCCGCGTTGCCCGCCGCCGTGCGCCGGCGTCCGCCAAAGGCGGGCGGCCCCGCCGCGTGTTCGTGAACTGACGCGGGGAAGAAGATCATGATGAAGCCGTTCGTTTCCCTGTTCGCGCTTGTTGCCGCCATGCCGGCACTCGCCCAGAGCAATCCTACCCTGCCGACCACCGACGCGAGCGGAAACGACATCGTCGTCACTGGATCGCGCTCCGGCGACAGCGTCGAGGTGCGTAATCTGCCGGCGTCGGTGACTCTGCTGACCGCGGCGGACCTGGAAGAGCGGCAGACGCGTGTCGTTTCCGATGTGCTGCGCGACGTGCCGGGCGTGGCGGTGAGCCGCACCGGCGGCGCCGGCGGCGTCACCCAGGTGCGGCTGCGCGGTGGGGAGAGCAACCATGTGCTGGTGCTGGTCGACGGGATCGAGGTGTCAGACCCCTATCAGGGCGAGTTCGACTTCGGCACGCTGATTGCCGACGAAGCGGCGAAGATCGAGGTGCTGCGCGGCCAGCAATCCTCGCTCTACGGCTCGGACGCGATCGGCGGCGTAATCCAGTATATCACGCTGACGGGGCGTGAAGCGCCGGGGATCTCGCTGCGTGCTGAAGGTGGCTCGTTCGGGACGTTCGCCGGCGGTGCCCGGCTCGCCGGATTCAGCGATACCGCGGACTATGCGCTGTCGAGCTCGATCTACCGCACCGATGGCACGCCGAGCGCGATCGGCGGCAGCCGCAACGTCGGGGCGACGAGCATCGGGGCGAGCGCGAAGCTGAGCTGGACGCCGTCCGACACGTTCAAGCTGACCGGGGTGGGCCGCTACGGCTATACCGATGCACTGACCAACGACAGCGATAATGATCCGGCGAGCCCTTTGTTCGGCCAGGCGATCGACAGCCCCGGCGTCCACTCGCGGAGCGAGGCTTTCTATGGCCTCGCCCGCGCCGAGCTGTCGCTTGCCGACGGACGCTGGACGAACGCGGTGACGGGGCAGCTCTCCGATACGACGCGCGAGAATTTCACGGCCGCCGGGCTCGACTTCGGCGACAAGGGGAGGCGCTACAAGGGCACGTTCGAGTCGAGCTACCGCTTCGGCAGTGACCGCGTCGCGCACCGGCTGACCGGCGCGGTGGATTATGAGCGGGAGGAGTTCCAGAATACGACGCCGGGCGGCTTTGCGTTCAACGGGCGGCGTTCGACCACCAACTGGGGGTTCGTCGGCCAGTATGAAGTGATGATCGACGATGCGCTGTCCGCCGGGGCGAGCGTGCGGCAGGACGAGAACGACCGGTTCGAGGATGTGACGACGTGGCGTGCGCAGGCGGGTTATCGCCTGCCGTTCGGCCTGCGGCTGCGCGGTGCCTATGGCACGGGCGTCAAGAACCCGGGCTATTACGAGCTCTTCGGCTATTCAGATGGCCGCTACATCGGCAATCCGGACCTGAAGCCGGAAAAGTCCGAGGGATGGGAAGCCGGCGTCGATCAGGAACTGGCGGGCGGCAACGGGACGATCGGCGTCACCTACTTCGACAACCGGCTGCAGAACGAGATCTATATCGCCTATCCGGCGCCTGCGTTCGACGCGACGCCGCTGAACCGCACCACCTTGTCGAAGCAGCATGGCGTGGAGGTTTTCGCCTCCGCCCGCCCGATCCCGCAGATCAAGTTCGACCTTGCCTACACCTATCTGAAGGCGCGCGAGAATGGCGTCGACGAGGTGCGGCGGCCGCGGCATGTGGCGAGCCTCAATACGACGGTCTTCAGCACGGACCAGCGCTTCTCCGGCACGCTGACGGTGCGGTACAACGGCCGCCAGACGGACGTGACCTTTACCGATCCGACCTATGCGACATCACCTTTGGTGGAGCTGCAGGAGTTCGTGCTGGTCAACCTCAACGCCGAATATCGACTGTCTGAGCGCCTGTCGCTGTTCGGCCGGATCGAGAACCTGACCGACGAGGATTATCAGGAAATCTTCAGCTTCGCTGCGGCCGGACGGGCTGCCTATGGCGGCGTGCGGGCACGCTTCTGATGATGGGCTGGGCCCGCGCGATGCAAGGCCGCTATCGCGCGGGTTCAGCGCAGCTGCGCGGCGATCGACCGGGCGGCGCGCACGTAGGCGGGACCGCCGCAGACCGTCCAGGATTGCGGCAGCCGGATGCGGGGAATGGGGGCGAGCACCGGGTGGTGGAGCATTTCCGTTCCCTGGTCGGTGATCCGGTCCGTCTCCGTCTCGACGATCAGATAATCGGGCTGCGCGCGCGCAAGTTCCTCGAGGCCGATTCGCGACAATGCGGGCTTGCCGAGCGTGGCGGCAAGATTGTGCAGGCCGACGCGGCGCAGCAGTTCGTCGACGAGTGTGCCGGCGCCGGTGAGATAGCCGCGCCGCTGGTAGTAGGCCGCCGTCCGGCCGCGGCCGGCGTCCCTTGGAAGTGTACCAAGCTGTGCATTCATGTGTGCGATCAGTGCTTCGCCGCGCGCCGGATGGCCGACCGCGGCGGCAATTGTACGCACTTGGTCGACGATTTCGGCATAACTGTTCGCCGGCGGAACATCGAGCGTGCGGGCGCGGCCGCGAAGCGCGGCGGTGGCCGTATCGACGCGGCCCGGCGCTGCGACGATGAGGTCCGGCCGAAGCGCGAGCACATCCTCCGCGCCGCCGCGCGTGATCGGATAATGGCGCGCCTTGGCTGCGTCTGCGGACATCGACGGATCGCGGGCGTTGCGCGACAGAGCGAGGATCTGGTCGCGATCGGCGAGCGCCATCAGATACTGGTCTGCACACAGGTTGAGGGAGACGATCCGCGTCGGCCTTGGCGCAGGCGCCGCGCCGATCAGGGCGGGCATCAGCAGGATGGCGAGCAGGCGGCGCATGGCGCGGCTTTGCCCCGCTTTGCGGCGGCGCGCTAGACGATGGCGGTGACTCGCCCCTGGCTCTGGCCCTTGTTGATCGCGATGGTCGTCGTTGCCGCGCTCCTTGGCGTGGCGATCGGCAGCACGACGATCACGCCGGCGCGGCTGCTGGCGGCGCTGGGCGGCTGGGGCGACCCGATCGAGCGCGCCATCGTTGTCGAGCTGCGGTTGCCGCGCGTGATCCTTGGCCTTGGCGTCGGCGCGATCCTTGGACTGGGTGGGGCGGCGCTGCAGGGATATTTGCGCAATCCGCTGGCGGAGCCATCGGTGCTGGGCGCTTCCAACGGTGCTGCGCTCGGCGCGGTGGTAGCGCTGTATTTCGGGCTGGCGATCGCGAACCCGGTGGTGCTGCCGGCGATGGCGATTGCGGGTGCGCTGCTGGCGCTGTCGTTGCTGTTCGTGCTGGCTGGCCGATCGGAAAGCGCGCTGACGCTGATCCTTGCCGGCATCGCCGTGTCGACGCTGGCGGGGGCGGGGATCAGCCTGGCGCTGAACCTGTCGCCCAATCCCTTTGCGGCGATGGAGATCACCACCTGGTTGCTGGGGAGCCTGGAGGATCGATCGTTCCAGCACGTGGCGATCGCGTTGCCGTGCGTGGCCGCGGGGATGCTGCTGCTCGCCGGTCAAGGGCGGGCGCTGGATGCGCTGACATTGGGCGAGGATGGCGCGGCGGCGCTGGGGGTGAACCTGCGCGCGGTGCGGGTGCGGCTGCTGCTGGGCGTGGCGATAGGCGTGGGCGGCGCAGTGGCGGTGTCGGGCGCGATCGGCTTCGTCGGGCTGATCGTGCCGCATCTCGTGCGCCCGCTGACCGACCGCAGCCCATCGGCGGTGCTGTGGCCGAGCGCGGTGGCGGGGGCGGCGCTGCTGACGCTGGCCGATGTGGCAGTGCGGGTGATCCCGGCGAGCAACGAGCTGAAGCTGGGGGTGGTGACCGCCTTCCTCGGCGTGCCGGTGTTCCTGATCCATCTGATGCGGGAGCGGCGGCTGTGGTGAGCGTCGCAACCCGTGCATTAACGGTCAAACTTGGTCGCCGAGCGGTCGTGAGCGGTATCTCCGTGGCGATGGATGGTGGCCAGTTGATCGGGATTCTCGGCCCGAACGGGGCGGGAAAGTCCACTTTTGTACGCGCGCTGCTAGGTTTGCTGCCGCACGAGGGCGTGGTGAGCATCGACGGGGCGGATCGTGCGTCGCTGCCCGGCCATGAGGCGGCGCGGCGGATCGCCTATCTGCCGCAGGGGCAGGTGCTGCACTGGCCGGTGACGGTGGAGCGGCTGGTGGCGCTGGGGCGGCTGCCGCATCTCGCGCCCCTGTCGCGGCTGGGCGAGGCGGACCGGGCGGCGATCGAGCGGGCGATGGCGCGGACCGACGTGGCGCATCTTCGCGCGCGGGTGGCGACGGAACTCTCGGGCGGGGAGCGGGCGCGGGTGCTGCTGGCGCGGGCGCTGGCGGTGGAGGCGCCGGCACTGATCGCGGACGAGCCGCTGGCAAGCCTCGACCCCGCACACCAGATCGAGGGGATGGAGCTGCTGCGCGCCGAGGCGGACGCCGGCGCGCTGGTGATTGCCGTGCTGCACGACCTGACGCTGGCGGCGCGCTTCTGCGACCGGGTGCTGGTGATGGCGGACGGCGAGCTCAAGGCCGATGGCGCACCGGCGTCGGTGCTGACCCCCGACCTGCTCGCCCATGTCTATGGCATCGCGGCGCGATACGTGGACGGCCTGATCGTCCCGCTTGACCGGCTGTGCTGACATCCTCGCTATTGCGAATAATTCGCATAGACGCTAGCGGAGGCCATCGGCCTGCTGCTGCGGGCAATGAGGGCTTTTCATGCAGGCGAGTGACGCGACGGTGACTGGTGAACAGCGGGCAAGCCGCGGTGCCGCCGATCGTCCGGATTCGCCGCCGAACGCGCAGCGCGCCAAGCGCAAGGTGCGCGCAGCGTGGCTGAAGCAGCTTCACATGTGGCATTGGGTGAGCGCGGCGGTGTCGCTGGCCGGCATGCTGCTGTTCGCGATCACCGGCATCACGCTCAACCACGCTTCCTCGATCGGCGCGGAGCCGAAGGTGACCCAGGCCGAGGCGGTGCTGACGCCGCAAGCGCTGGCCAAGCTGCGCGGCGACCATGCCGCGGACGCGCCGCTGCCGGCCGACGTGGCGACCGTGGTGCGCGACAAGGTGGGGCTGGATCCTGCCGGGCGCGCGGGCGAATGGTCTGACACGGAAGTCTATGTCGCCATGCCGGGGCCGGGGCGTGACGCCTGGGTGAGCATCGACCGCGAGAGCGGCAAGATCTCTGCCGAGACGACGTGGCGCGGCTGGATCTCGTACCTCAACGACCTGCACAAGGGCCGCAACACGGGTGACGCCTGGTTCTGGTTCATCGATGCCTTTGCCGTCGCCTGCATCATCTTCACGCTGACCGGGCTGCTGCTGCTGCAGCTCCACGCCCGGCATCGCCCGTCCACCTGGCCGCTGGTGGCGACGAGCCTGCTCGTGCCGCTGCTGCTGGCCATGTTCCTGATCCACTGAGCCTGTTTGTTCCGGGAGGTTCCATGCGCCCTGCCTATCTGCTGCTAGCCGGCGTCATCAGCACGCCAGCGACCGCGGCGACCGTTACGATCACCATCCCGCGACTGAAGGTGGCGGAATATCACCGCCCTTATGTGGCGGGCTGGCTGGAGCCGGCGGGCGGCGGCGCGGCGCGCACCGTCTTCGTGTGGTATGACATCAAGAAGGGCGGGGCGGAGCCGGGCACCAAGTGGCTGGCGGACCTGCGCAGCTGGTGGCGCAAGGGCGGCCGCAACCTGTCCCTGCCGGCCAATGGCGTGAGCGGCGCGACGCGGGCGCCCGGCACCTATCAGGTGCCGCTGCCGGCGGACCTCAAGCCCGGCCAATACGTGCTGAACATCGAGGCTGCACGCGAGACCGGCGGGCGCGAGCTGGTTCAGGTGCCGATCATCGTGCCGGGCAAGGGCGGCACCGCCACCGGCAAATCCGAACTCGCCACGATTACCGTCCGCTAAGAAAGGGACCCCTTCATGCGCATCCGCACCATCCTGCTGGCCGCCGCTGCTGCCATCACCGCTGCCACGCCAGCGCTGGCCCACCGCCAGTGGCTGCTGCCGTCGACGACGACGCTGGCCGACACCAACCAATATGTGACGGTGGATGCGGCGGTTTCGAACGACCTGTTCTACGCCGATCACGTGCCGATGCGCCCCGAGCAGATCAAGGTGTGGGCGCCGGACGGCACGCCCGCGACGATCGAGAATGCGTCGACCGGCAAGTATCGCACCACGTTCGACGTGAAGATCGACAAGCCGGGCACGTGGAAGATCGGCACCGAGATGAATGCGGTGAACGGCAGCTTCAAGCTCAATGGCGAGGACTGGCGTGTCGGCGGGCGCCGGCCGCCGATGGGCGGCGCAGGTGGGGCGGGTGCACCTGGCACGCCGGCGCGGCCGATGCCGAAGTTCGTCGCGAGCCCGGCGGAGATCCCGGCGGGGGCCACCGATATCAAGCTGACCGAGGTGATCGGGACCAACGCGGTGTTCGTGACGGCCGGGCCGGCGACCGAAGGCGCGTTCAATCCGACGGGCAAGGGGCTGGAGATGCAGCCCGTTACCCACCCCAGCGCGCTGGTGGCGGATGAGGAAGGGCAGTTCCGCTTCCTCGTCGATGGCAAGCCGGCAGCGGGCGTTAAGGTGACGGTGGTGCCGGGATCGAAGAAGTTCCGCGACAGCGAGGAAGCGCAGGAACTGACCACCGGCGCGGACGGCGTGCTGCGCGTGAAATGGCCGCTTCCGGGCATGTACTGGATGAGCGCGAGCCTGACCGATGCGAAGCCGAGCGCGCCGCGCGCGACCGAGCGGCGGATGACCTACACCGCGACGCTGGAAGTGCCCGCGCCCTGAGGCGGCGGCTGAGCAGGCGGCGTTTGCCGACTATCGGGATGCGCCCGCGATGAGCGGCGAGGCCGAGGGCGTGTCGCCGCGCATCGCGGTGGGCGCGATCGATCCCGGCGCCATGGCCGGCTGGGATCCGACGCTGCCGGTGGTGGAGCTTGGCGGCGAGACGATGGGAACCGGGTGGCGGGCGATGTTCGCCGCCCCGCCGAGAGTGGATTGCGCGTCGCTGCGCGGAGCGATCGTGGCGCTGCTCGATCAGCTGGTGGCCGAGATGAGCCATTGGGAGACGGGATCGGCGCTTAGCCGCTTCAACCGGGCGGCGCCGGGCAGCTGGACCGCGCTGCCGCCCGACTTCGCCACCGTCATCTCCGCCGCGCTGAACATTGCCGCCCAGACGGAGGGCGCGTTCGATCCGGCGATCGGCGCGCTGGTGGACCTGTGGGGCTTTGGTCCGGTGCGGGCCGCCGGGCGCCCCGACGATGCGGCGGTGCGCACTGCGATTGCGCAGGGCGGCTGGCAGCGGTTGCGCTTCGATCCCGCAGCGCGACGGCTGCTGCAGCCGGGCGGGGTCCGGCTCGACCTGTCGGGCATCGCCAAGGGCCATGCGGTGGACCGTGTATCGGGGCTGCTGGCAGCGCAGGGCGTGCGGCACAGCCTGGTCGAGATCGGTGGCGAGTTCGTCGGGCGCGGGATGCGGCCCGATGGCGATCCCTGGTGGGTGGAGCT
Organism: uncultured Stakelama sp.; assembly: GCA_964390515.1. Classification (GTDB taxonomy): domain Bacteria; phylum Pseudomonadota; class Alphaproteobacteria; order Sphingomonadales; family Sphingomonadaceae; genus Sphingomonas. The sequence continues at coordinate 129,490 of CAYMIU010000002.1, read as the reverse complement.
GGAGACACCGGTGGGCGAGGTGAGGCCGATCCGCGTCGCGCTGCATCAACTGGCGGTCGCGACATCGGGCGATTACGTTCGCGGCGAACATACGATCGATCCGCGCACCGGCCGGCCGGTCAATCACGCGCTGGCGGTGAGCGTGATCCACCGTTCGGCGATGCTGGCCGATGCCTGGGCGACCGCGCTCAGCGTCGTCGGGCCGGCCGACTTCCTGGCGCTTGCCGACCAGCATGGCCTTGCCGCGCGCGCGCTGATCCGGACGCCCGGCGGCGTGCGGGAGCTTTTGAGCCCGGCCCTGCAGACGATGATCGCCGACTAGGACGACGCAGCCGATCGCACGCCCGAGCGTTTAGCGCGCGGGGCGAATAGGAGGCGACATGGAGATCCTGAAACTGCCGCCCGGACAGCCGGCGCCAAGCGACGGTGATTGCATCCGAATCCAGCAACTGGCCGACGACAAGTTCGAACTGAGCGGATCGGTGCTGGTCAGTTGCGGCGATGGCGATGCCGCCGATTCGGTCTCGCTGATCGGCGGCGAACCCTATCGGACTTATGACGACGCCGAGGCGGCGGGGCTTGCCTGGTTGAAGGAACATTGCCCCGAACGCGTGTTCGTCGCGCGATCGGCCGGTACCGCGCCGCTGCCGGACATGGTGTAGGCGCCGCCGCGTTACCGGGGGCGCGAACCCGCCGTGGCCGTGCTCATCGAATAGGGGCGCGCACCCGGCGCCGTGGCCCATGCCTTGTTCGGCGTCGCCTGCATGGTGAAGCGAAGCTCGCCGCCGGCGGTCAGCTCGTCGTGGCGCAGGTAGCTGCGCTCCAGCGGGCGGCCGTTCAGCGTGACGCGGCCGACGTAGCGGTTCGCGTCCGACAGACCGTCCGCGACGATGGTGAATCGCTTGCCGTTCGGCAGCGTGAGCGCGGCGCGGTTCACGAACGGGCGGCCGATGACATATTCGTTCGATCCCGGCGCGACGGGGTAGAAACCGAGCGCGGTGAAGACGAGCCAGGCGGACATCTGGCCGAGATCGTCATTCCCTGACAGGCCACCGGGCGCAGCCTTGTACTGGCTGTCGACGATCTGCTTCAGCCGTTCCTGCGTGCGCCATGGCTGGCCGGCATAGGCATAGAGATAGGCGACGTGGTGGCTGGGCTCGTTGCCGTGGATATACTGGCCGATGAGGCCGGCAATGTCCTCGGCATGGCTGTAATCGAGCTTCGAATTGTCGTGATCGAACATGGCGTCGAGCTTGGCGACGGCGGCGGCGTCTCCGCCGAGGAGGCGGAACATCGCGGCCTGATCCTGCGGCACGAACCAGGAATATTGCCAGGCATTCCCCTCGGTATAGTCACTGCCATAGTTGATCGCGGTGGGATCGAACGGGGTGCGGAAGCTGCCGTCCGCCTTGCGGGCGCGCAGGAAGCCGGTCCTGGTGTCGAAGCTGTTGCGCCAGTTGCCGGCGCGCTTCTCGAACGCCGCCGCGACATCGGCCTTGCCGAGTGCGCGGGCCATGCGGGCGATGGCCCAGTCATCGAAGGCATATTCGACCGTCTTGGAGGCGGCCTCCGGTTCCTTGTCGATCGGCACGAAGCCGAGCCGCATGTAGTGATCGAGCCCGCCGTAAGGGCCGTAGCTGGCGCTCTTCACCATCGCGTCGAGCGCGGCATTGGCATCGAAGCCGCGCAGCCCCTTCAGATAGGCGTCCGCGATGACGGGGACGGCGTGATAGCCGATCATCGTCCAGGTCTCGCGGCCGTGGAATTGCCAGACGGGGAGGATGCCGAACGGGCTCGCCTGCTGGCTTGCGAGGAGCGACCTCACGAAATCGCGGTTGCGCTGTTCCGGCTGGACGAGGAGCAGCAACGGATGCTCGGCGCGGAACGTATCCCAGAGCGAGAAGGTGGAGTGGAAGGTGAAGCCGTCCGCCTTGTGCACCTGATCGTCGGGGCCGCGATAGCGACCGTCCGCGTCGCCGAAGACGCTGGGGGCGATCATCGCGTGATAGAGCGCGGTGGAGACCATGCGTTTCATCGGCGCGGGGGCGTCGATCTCGACGGCAGCGAGCGCCTGGGCCCAGGCGGTTCGGGCAGCGGCGGCGATGGCGTCGAATTCGCCGGCCTCGCTGTCGAGATTGGCGATCGCGCCGTCCTCGTCGACGCTGGAGATGGCGACCTTCAGTTCCAGCGGGCGGGTGAGGCGGCCGAAATCGAGCGCGGCGACGAGTGCCTGGCCCTGTAGCTGCGCCACGTCGGCGCGGCCGCGACCCGGGCCCTGGAAGCCCGCGTAGGCGACCTTCCCTTCGCGATTGTGGAAGGCGTGGCCGGTGAGCGGCGCGTTCGGGCGGATCGCGAAATAGAGCTTGCGCGCCGGGGCCCAGCCGCGCGTCTCGCGCATGCCGGTGATCGTGCCGTCGGGGCGCAGGCGGACCGACGACCAGAGGATCTTGCCGGGGTAATTGTACAGCGAGGAGCGCAGGTCGAGCACGACATGCGCATCCTTGCCCGCGGGGAAGGTGTAGCGGTGGACGCCGATGCGGGTGCCGGCGGTGAGCTCGGCGCGCACCCCGCTGTCGGCGAGGGTGACGGCGTAATAGCCCGGCCGCGCGACTTCGCCATCGTGGCTGAAGCGGGAGCGATAGCCCGAGCCGGGTTTGGCGGGGTCGCCCGGTTCGAGCGGGACGGTGGCACCGGCGACGGGCATCAGCAGGAAATCGCCGAGATCGGAATGGCCGGCGCCGGAGAAATGCGTCTGCGAGAAGCCCTGGATGGTCGGATCGTCGTAGCGATAGCCGGCAGCGTGGCCGTAGCACTCGCGGATCTCGCAGCTGGTGTCGGTGTCGGGGCTCACCTGCACCATGCCGAAGGGGGCAACCGCGCCGGGGAAGGTGTGGCCCTCGCCCCCGGTGCCGATGAACGGATCGACGCTGTCATAGGTGGATTGCGCGAGGACGGGCGCGGCGAGCGAGGCGCTGGCGAGGAGTAGCGCGAGGGCGGGGCGGAGCATCCGCGGGGTTAGAGCATGACGGCGGCGGTGCGGCCAAGCCCGTCGAAGGTTTGCGATGCAAAAGGCGCCGCGCTTCCTATCTCTGCCCGTTCATGACTCAGGAAACCCCGCTCATCCTTGCGTTCGGCGACAGCCTGATCGCTGGCTACGGCCTCGGGTCGCACGAAAGCTTTCCGGCGCAGCTGGAGGCGGCGCTTCGGCTGCGGCATCCGGCGGCGCGGGTGATCAACGCCGGCGCCTCGGGCACCACGACGGCGGACGCGCTGCGGCGGCTGCCGCGCCTGTTGAGCGGGCTTGCCGCGCGGCCGGACCTTGCCATCGTGCAGATCGGCGCGAACGACGTGCTGCGCGGCGTGCCGCCGGCGCAGACGGGCGCGAACCTCGATGCGATGCTGACCGAATTCGCGCGCTGCGGCATCCCGGTGCTGCTCGCGACGCTGGAGCCGCCGGCGATCCTGCATGCGCGCACGGGACCGTATCTGGGCGTCCACGGCGAGGTGGCGGCGCGGCATGGCGCGGCGATCAGCGGCTTCTTCCCGGCGGGCGTGCTGGGACGGGCGGACATGGTGCTGTTCGACCGCGTCCACCCCAATGCGCGCGCCATCGCAGCGGTGGTCGCACACATGCTGCCCACGGTGGAGCAGGCGCTGGCGACGTCGGGGAACGCGGCCGCTGCGTGATGCCGGATCGATCGGCTGGATCGCTTGGTTCGACCCCTCTGATCGATTTCGCCGCTCTTACTGACGAATTTATGTTGCTTCCATCGCGGCGCGATCAGCCTAGTCTCGGGCAAGAACATCGCGACGAGAGGACATCAAGATGGACGCACCCACCAGTGGCTGCCCGGTTACCGGAAGCCCCCTCAGCGATCATTCCAAGGAACCGGCCGCACTTCGCAAGTTGCTCGGCCGCACGAATCGGGATTGGTGGCCGAACCAGCTGTCGCTGGAAATTCTTCAACAGGACGGCCTGTCGGGAAATCCGATGGGCGACGACTTCGATTACGCAGCCGAATTCAAGACGCTCGACCTGGAAGCGGTGAAGGCTGATCTTCGCGCGCTGATGACCGACAGCCAGCCGTGGTGGCCGGCCGATTACGGCCACTATGGCCCGTTCTTCATCCGCATGGCCTGGCACTCGGCCGGCACCTATCGCACCGGCGACGGGCGTGGTGGGTCGTCGTCGGGCGCGCAGCGGTTCGCGCCGCTCAACAGCTGGCCGGACAACGGCAACCTCGACAAGGCGCGGCGCCTGCTGTGGCCGATCAAGCAGAAGTACGGCCGCAAGCTGAGCTGGGCGGACCTGTTCATCCTGACCGGCAATGTCGCGATCGAATCGATGGGCGGCCCGGTGTTCGGCTTTGGCGGCGGGCGCGAGGACGTGTTCGAGCCGGAAAAGGACATCTACTGGGGCACCGAGGAGGAATGGCTCGGCCAGACGCGCATCGACGAGAAGTCGGGGCTGGCGCTGGAGAACCCGCTCGCCGCGATCCAGATGGGCCTCATCTACGTCAACCCGGAAGGGCCGGGCGGCGAGCCTGATCCCAAGGGTTCGGCGCGCGACATCCGCGAGACGTTCCACCGCATGGGCATGAACGACGAGGAAGTCGTTGCGCTCACCGCCGGCGGCCACACCTTCGGCAAGGCGCACGGCGCGGGCGACGCATCGCTCGTCGGCGCGGAGCCGGAAGGCGCGGACATCGCGCAGATGGGCCTCGGCTGGGCTTCCACCCACGAAAGCGGCATGGGCGATCACACGATCACCAGCGGCATCGAGGGCGCATGGACGCCGACGCCGACGAAATGGGACATGACCTATTTCGAGATGCTGCTGGACCACGAATATGAGCTGGTGAAGAGCCCGGCCGGCGCGTGGCAGTGGCAGCCGATCGGCAACCCGCCGGAGACGCTGGCGCCCAAGGCGCATACGCCCGGCGTCAAGGTGCCGACGATGATGACCACCGCCGACATGGCGATGAAGGTCGACCCGAAGTATCGCGAGATCTCGGAGCGGTTCCGCAGCAATCCGGACCTGTTCGCCGATGCCTTCGCCCGCGCGTGGTTCAAGCTGTGCCACCGCGACATGGGCCCGAAGGCGCGCTACCTCGGTTCGGACGTGCCGGCAGAGGATTTGATCTGGCAGGATCCGATCCCGAAGGCCGACTATGCCCCGATCGATGCGGCTGACGTTGCAGCGCTGAAGCAGAAGATCGCCGACTCGGGCCTGTCGACGACGGAGCTGGTGAAGACGGCCTGGGCCTCGGCCGCGACCTATCGCCAGTCCGACCATCGCGGCGGCGCGAACGGCGCGCGCATCCGGCTGGAGCCGCAGCGCAGCTGGGACGTGAACGAGCCCGAGAAGCTCGCCAAGGTGCTGGACGTCTATGAGCGCATCAAGGCGGACTTCGACGGCAGCGCGAGCGGCGGCAAGAAGGTGTCGATCGCGGACCTGATCGTGCTGGGCGGCAGCGTCGGCGTCGAACGCGCGGCGAAGGCGGCCGGGCATGACCTTGAAGTGCCCTTCACCCCGGGCCGCACCGATGCCACGGAAGAGCAGACCGACACCGAGAGCTTCGAGGTGCTCGAGCCCAAGGCCGATGGCTTCCGCAACTACCTGCAGGTGCGCTTCAACGTGCCGACCGAGGAGCTGCTGGTGGACCGTTCACGGCTGCTGGGCCTCAGCTCACCCGAGATGACGGTGCTGGTCGGCGGCTTGCGCGCAATCGGCGTGAACCATGGCGACACCGACCATGGCGTGCTGACTGACCGGCCGGGGCAGCTGACGAACGACTATTTCGTCAACCTGCTCGACATGGGCACGGCGTGGAAGCAGGTGGATGAGAAGAGCGACGAACTCTACATCGGCACCGATCGCGCGACCGACGAGCCGCGCTGGAAGGCGACCCGCACGGACCTGGTGTTCGGCGCCAATTCGCAGCTTCGCGCGCTGGCCGAAGTCTATGCCTGCGACGACGCCAAGGAGAAGTTCGTCAAAGACTTCGTGGCGGCGTGGACCAAGGTGATGGAAGCCGATCGCTTCGACCTGAAGTACAAGTGATCGCAGCCTAGACGGTGACAGGGGCCGCGGCATCCATGGGTGCCGCGGCCCTTTTTTTGGCGCTGCGGCGACCGTTACGGTGGTGGAACCGTGCGCCGGGCCGCGCCGTTCAACCCGGCGATGGCAGATGAACCCCATAGCGTCGGCGATATCCTGGGCCGACTGAACGAACTGGCGGACGAGAAGGACGAGGTTTCGCTGGGCCAGACGATCGAGGCGTTCGGCAATCGCAGCTATGCGCCGTTCCTCGTGATCCTGCCGCTGATGGAAGTTTCCCCGATCGGGTCTATCCCGGGCCTGCCGACGCTGCTGGCGCTGGTGATCATGCTGACCGCGGCGCAATTGCTGTTCGGGCGCAAACACATGTGGCTGCCCGGCTTCCTCGCCAATCGATCGCTGAAATCCGACAAGGTGAAGAAGGCGGTGAAGAAGGTCCGCCCGATTGGCGAGCGGATGGACAAATGGTTTCACGGGCGCTTGCCGGCGCTGACCAAGGGCCCGGCGGTGCGGATGGCGGCGGCGGCAATCATCGTGATGACGCTGGCGGTGCCGCCGCTGGAATTGCTGCCGATGGCGACGACCGCGCCGATGGCGGCGATCGCGGCGTTCGGCATGGCGCTGCTGGTGCGCGACGGGCTGCTGATGATCGTCGCTTATGTCGTGGCCGGCGCGGCACTCGCCGCAGCGGTCGGCCTGTGGAGTGCGCGCGGCTAGGGCTGGATACTCCCCCCGCGTCATTCGCCGGGCCGCGCGATCGGATCGCGCGGCCCCGGCGATGACGGACGCTTACTTGGCGGGAGCCGGCTTCGGCTTGGTGCCCGGCAGCGTGACCGGGGCGAGCGTCGGCGCGGGTGCGGCGGGCGCTGCCTGATACGGCGGCGGATTATCGGCCGCGATATAGGCGTGGAGGATCCGCGTCGGGTTCGCCGGCGGCTCGCCCTTCTCGATCGCATCGACATATTGCATGCCCTGAAGCACGCGGCCGAAGACGGTGTACTTACCGTCCAGGCTGAGGCGCGGCATCAGCATCACGTAGAACTGGCTGTTGCCGCTGTTCTCATCCTCCGCGCGTGCCATGGCGACCGCGCCGCGCACGTGCGGCAGATAGTTGAATTCCGCCTTTACGTCGGGAAGCTCGGAGCCGCCGCTGCCGTCACCCTTGGGATCGCCGCCCTGCGCCATGAAGCCGTCGATAACGCGGTGGAAAGTCAGGCCGTCATAGAAATGCCGGCGCGTCAGGTTCTTGATGCGGCGCACGGTTTCCGGTGCGACGTCCGGCCGCAGCCAGATCGAGACCCGGCCGCCGGTCGACAGATCAAGCAGCCAGGTGTTCTCCAGATCGTTGGTTGGCGGCGGCGTGTACCGCTGCTTGGCCGTCGTCGCCGGATCCTGCGCCTTGTCCTTGTCCTTGGCCATAGCCGGGCCGGCGAGCAGTGCCGCGCCGAGCATCGCGATCATTCCCACAAAACGCATCGTCATCCCAACCAGATCGTGTCGCCGCGCCGTAGACCAGATCGCAGCTTGCGCCAATCTGAACTGCGCCGGGGGAAGGTGAGGGTGGGTCGAAGCGGGAATCAGCCGCCGCGACGACCGGTCGCCGCGACCCGCGCGACGACTTCATCACGCACCGCCGGCGTCACGAACTTGGAGATATCGCCGCCGAACAGCGCGATTTCCTTCACCAGCCGGCTGGCGATCGGCTGAAGCGCCACATCCGCCATCAGGAAGACCGTCTCGATCCGGTCGTTGAGCTGCTGGTTCATGCCGGCCATCTGATATTCATATTCGAAATCGGCGACCGCGCGCAGGCCGCGCACAATGATGCTGGCTTTCTCCCGCTCGGCGAAGTCCATCAGCAGCAGATCGAAGCTGACGACGCGGATATCGGCGTCGAGCGTCGCGCATTCGCGCTCCACCTGCGCCATCCGTTCCTCGAGGCTGAACATCGGGCTTTTCGAGGGGTTCGTCGTCACCCCGATGACCAGGCGGTCGACCAGCTTCGCGCCCCGTCGGATGATGTCCATGTGCCCGCGCGTGATCGGATCGAAGGTGCCGGGGTAAACGCCGATGCGGGTGGTCATGTGATCAATGATCCCTGGATAGGACGAAACGGGCGATGTCGCGGAGCAGATCGGCTTCCGGGCCATAATGGCGCAGGTGCGTGATCGCCTGATCGACGAGCATGCGGCACCGCGCGCGGGCGGGCTCGACGCCCAGCAGCGACACGAACGTTTCCTTGCCGGCGCCCTCGTCCTTGCGCAGCTTCTTGCCGGCCACCGCCTCGTCACCCTCGACGTCGAGGAGATCGTCGACGATCTGGAAGGCGAGGCCGATGTCACGCGCATAGCCGCGCAGGTGGATGCGGCCCTCGGGGGGAAGGCGGCCGAGAATCGCGCCGGCCTCCACCGCGGCGGCAATCAGCGCGCCGGTCTTCATCGCCTGCAGCCGGGTGACGGTGGCGAGATCGAAGTTCGCGCCTTCCGCCTCCAGATCCATCATCTGCCCGCCCGCCATGCCGGCGGGGCCGGCGGCGCGCGCGAGATCGAGCACCAGCTCGGCACGGACGAAGGGATCGGGGTGAGTCGCGGGATCGGCCAACACCTCGAAGGCGAGAGCGTGGAGACAATCGCCGGCAAGGATGGCGGTCGCCTCGTTATACGCCTTGTGCACCGTCGGCCGGCCGCGGCGCATATCGTCATTGTCCATCGCCGGCAGATCGTCGTGAATCAGCGAATAGACGTGGATCGCCTCCAGCGCGACGGCGACGCGGGCGGCGCATTGCCGATCGCAGTTGAACAGCTGCGCGGTGGCGAAGACGAGCAGCGGGCGGAGCCGCTTGCCGCCGTCGATCGCGGCGTGGCGCATCGCGCGGTAGAGATCCGCGCGGGGATCGTCCGGCACGGTGAGCAACGCGTCGAAGCGCGCGTCGATCTCACGCGCGGTTTCGGCCAGCGCCGCCTCAAGCGCGGGGGAGGGGCTCATCCGGCGGTGAAGGGCGTGGTGGTGGCGCGGCCTTCCGCGTCGAGGCGGATCGCCTCGATCCGGGCCTGGGCAGCGTCGAGCCGCTCGGCGCAACGGGCGCGAAGCGCGTTTCCGCGTTCGTAGAGGTCGATCGCGTCCTGCAGCGGGGTTTCGCCCGATTCCAGGCGGCCGACGATCGCCTCGAGCTCCTTCAGCGCGGCTTCGAACGTCAGGTTCTCGACGGGCGTGTCCATCCCTGCGCTATGACCAGCGGCCGGGGAATAATCAAGGTTATGGCGCGCGGGCGGCGCCCGGGCCTCAGCGGGTGAGCTGGCTGCCCGTCCAGGTGACGAGGATCGAGGCGCTGGCGAGGCCGAGATCGACCGCGGCCTGGAAGCGCGCCGGCGCGACATCGCCCGACCGATGCGTGAGGATCGCGATGTTCGCGCTGGGCGGATGCGAGGCGACCGCGGCCAGCGAGAGGACGCCGACGGCGAGGGCGATCTGGCGACGCTTGGTCATGCCCGATATGTAACCGATCGCGCAGTGCGCGGCAATCAGGCCGCCAGTGCGACCTCATCGGTGGTGCGGGCGCGGTCGCGTCCGGCGTCCTTGGCGGCGTAGAGCGCCTGGTCGGCGGCGCGATACAGCTGTTTCCAGTCGGTTTCCTCCGTCATCCAGCCGGACGCGACGCCGAGCGAGGCGGTGACGCGGATGTCGAACGGCATGCGTTCGGCGCGGATCGCCTCCAGTACTTCCTCCACCCCGACCGGCGCGTCGGCAGCGGCGAGGAGCGCGAATTCCTCGCCGCCGAGGCGGGCGACCAGTGCATCGCGCGGGGCGGCGGTGCGGCGGAGCACGCGCGAGACGAGGCGCAGCACCTCGTCGCCGCCGTCATGGCCGATCGTGTCGTTCACCGTCTTGAAGTGATCGATGTCGACGATGATCAACTGCTGCTCGCCGCTGCGCCCGATCGCATCGCGCAGGAAGGCGCGGCGGTTCAGGAGGCCGGTGAGCGGATCGCGGTCGGCAAGCTCGCGTGCCTCGCTTTCCCGCACCCGGGCCTCGTCGCGTTCACGGGCGAGCATGCGGGTGCGATAGGCGATGGCGAGGCTGGACAGCAGCGCCTCGCTGGCCATTGCCGCGAGCGTGGAATTGTCGAGCAGGAAGCTCCACGGCACGAGGTGGAAATTGCTGGCGACGCGCGACGCGGCGAGCAGGATGGGCAGCGCCCAGGCGCCGGCGAACAGCCACAGATAGTCGCTGCGGCGGCGCCACGCCTGCCAGAGCACCGGGATGCTGACGAGCGTGAGGAGGAGGAAGCTGGCCGCATAGAGGCGGTCGACCAGCACCATGTCCCATTCCGCGACGAGGGCGAGCAGCAGCGCGCTGCCGAGCAGGATCGCGGCCACGATGTTCGTCAGGTGCGACAGCCAGCCGCGGAAGATGCGCGGTTCGAAGAAGGTGCGGGCGAAGGCGATCGCGCAGGCGGCAGAGAGGGAGAGCGTGAGGTAATTGATCCGCAGCCGTACGTTATTGGGCAGATCGGGAAAGACCCAGGCGAGGAAGCCGGAGGAGGAAAAGGCGTAAGCGCCGAGCGACAGCAGCATGCCGCAATAGACGATCTGGAAGCGATGGCGCTGGGCTGCCCAGAGCGCGAGATTGTAGACGAACAGCGCGAGGCACAGGCCGCCGAAGGCGCCGTACAGCGCAGCAAACATCAGGTTCGACGCGGTGCTTTCCTCGGGCGTCGCCAGCCGGGCGCCGAGCAAGACGGCGCGCACGTTGGCAGAGCCGTCGATCCGCCACAGGAGGCGCGTGACGGGCGCATCCCGCCTCGCAAGCGGGACTTCGACAATCGCGCCAAGCTGCAGCGCGCGAGTGAGCCCGGCGCCGTCGAGGCTTCGCTTCGTGACCGCGCCATCGGCATAGGCGGCCCAGAGGGTCGCATGGTGCTGCCACAGGCTGGCGTGGCGTATCGACACCGGGCCGGCCGCGGCAAGCGGTTCCGAGCGAACCCAGAAGTTGCCCGGGCCATATTCCGCCTGCGGCGTGGTGCAATCGAACCGGTCGTCTGCGCGCATCATCTGCGCGGGCGTGTCGTGCGGTTGAACGGGCGCGATGCAGACCGACACGGGGGCGCCGACGAGGCCGGTGCTTGCCGCGGCCGGCGGTGCCAGCGCCCACGGGCCGATGACGCACGCCACCAGCCAGATCAGACACCGCTTTACCCACCCCGCCATGGCCCGGCATTACGGGCGCAAGACGAATAATGCGTAAACGATCGGCGGCATTTCACCGCACGGGCCGGACCGGGACGTCCCGGTCCGGCCCGTTACGGATCAGTTCGTCGGCGTTTCCGTGGGCGTCTGCGGTTGCGTCGGCTGCATGCCGGCGGGCACACCGGCGCCGCGATAGCGATCGAACCAGGCGAGGATCGCGCTGGCCTTTGCAGCGGATTGCGACGGGCGGCTGGTGAAGCCGCCGTGGCTGGCGCCCGGCACCTTCACCAGCGCGGTCGGCACGCCGGCGATCTGGAGCGCGGCATAATATTGCTCGCTCTCGCTGACGGGCGTGCGGTAATCCTCGCTGCCGACGACGACGAGCGTCGGCGTCTTCACGTTGCCGACGAGGCTCAGGGGCGAGCGGTTCCAGTAGCTCATGGGATCTTCCCACGGCAGCTTCGAGAACCAGTAGCGCGACGTGAACAGCGTGTTGTCCATCGTCAGCGCCTCGCTGATCCAGTTGATCACCGGCTTCTGCGTGGCGGCCGCCTTGAAGCGATTGGTCTTGCCGACGATCCAGGAGGTGAGCACGCCGCCGCCCGAACCGCCGGTGACGAACAAATTGTTGGGATCGGCCACGCCTTCCGCGATCGTCGCGTCCACCGCAGCCATCAGATCGTCGTAATCCTGGCTGGGGTAGTTCTTGTCGATCAGGTTGGCGAATTCGGCGCCGTAGGAGGTGGAACCGCGCGGGTTGGTCCACAGCACGGCATAGCCGCCCGAGGCATAGAGCTGGACGTCGGTGGCGAAGCTCGGGCCGTAGGCGGAATGCGGGCCGCCGTGGATTTCGAGGATCAGCGGCACGCGGGTGCCCGGCTGCCAGCCTGGCGGGGTGGCGAGCCAGGCGTCGATCGGGCGGCCGTCGGGCGCGGTCACCGCGATCTTGCGCACCGGCGCCAGCGTCTTGGAGGCGGTGAGCACGGTGTTGAGATTGGTCAGGCGACGCGCCTTACCGCCGCTCCACACCCACACGTCCGCCGGGGCCGATGCATCGCCGCCGGTGTAGGCGATCGTGCCGCCGCGCGAGACCGAGAAGTCGCCGCCGGTATAGGGGCGGTCGAGACCGCCGCCGGCGAGATTGTCCGCGAGCACCGTCGAACGCCCGTCGAGCCCGATGCGGGCGAGCTTGCGCTGCCCCTTGTCGTCGTAACTGGCGTAGAGCGCGCGGCCGTCGCCGGCCCATTGCGCGTCCTCGATCGAACGATCGAGCGACGCGGTCAGCGAGCGCGGCGAAGCGGCATTGGCGTCACCGACGTACAGCTCGGCGTTGGTATAGGCGCGGCGCTTGTCGTCGAAACCGATCCAGGCGATCCGGCTGCCGTCGACGGAATAGCGCGGGGCAGCGTCCGGGCCGTCGCGGCTGGTGAGCGTGCGCAAGGTGCCGGTGTTCGCATCGACCGCGATCACCTCGGAATTCATCACCTGGCGCTCGGCATCGGGCCCGCGGATCGCGGAGAACAGGATCGTGCGGGCATCGGCGCTCCACGACAGCGGGCCGCCATCGTCGAACTTGCCGAAGGTGAGCTGCTGCGCCGCGCCGCCTTCCGCCGCGACGACGAAGAGATGGTCATAGCCGGGCTTGCGATAGCCGGGGCCGTCGTTGCGATAGGTGATGCGGTCGATGACTTCGAGCGGCTCGGCCCATTTCGCCCCCTCCGGCTTTGCGGGTGCCTTGCCGAGCGTGGTCGGCTGCCCCGCGACCGTCGCGATATAGGCGATGCGCTTGCCGTCGGGCGACCAGGCGAGGCTGTTCGGATCGCCCGGCAGGCTGGTAACGCGGGTGCTGGCGCCAGTCGCAATCCAGCGGACGAACAGTTGCGCCCGATCGCCATCCGCGGCGACATAGGCGATGCGCGTGCCATCCGGCGACCAGCGCGGGCTGGAGCCGCTGGTGGCGAAGGGCGATTGCTTGCCGCTGGCGACATCGATCAGCCACAGCGAGGATTGCATCCGATCGCTCATGATGTCGCCGGTGCGGCGGACGTAGACGATGGTGCGGCCATCGGGGCTGATCTGCGGATCGGTGGCGATCGACAGGCCGAAGAGATCAGCGCCGGTGAAGGTGCGGGTCGGGCCGTCGACCGGGGCAGCGTTGGTCTGCTGCTGGGCCGCGGCAGGCGCGGCGGCGATGGCGGTGCAGGCGAGAAGCAAGGGAAGGATGCGCATCAACGTCTCCGGTGAGGATGCGGCGTTGAAGCGCGATCGGGCGTGGCGCGCAAGCGGTGGATTGCACGCGGTGGTTCAGGCGCGGGTGGCCGTCACCAGATAGTTCAGCGCGAGCGAATCGGAGAGGGTGAAGCCGGCGGTCGGCGAGAAGCTGAGCCCGCGTGTGTCACGCACGGTGAGGCCGGCCTTGTCGAGCAGTTCGGTCAGCTCCTCCGGCGTCAGGAACTTGTCCCAATCATGCGTGCCCCTGGGGATCCGGCCGGTCCCTTCGGCCAGGGTGATCATCGCGACGCGCGACAGCGGGGTGCGATTGGGGGTGGAGAGGATCAGCAGCCCGCCCTCCGCCAGCGCGCCGGCGAGGCCGGCAACGAAGGACGCAGGATCGGCGACATGCTCGATCACCTCGAGGCAAGTGACGAGGTCGAACGTCTCGCCTGCCACTGCCTCCACGCCGCCGGCGCGATAATCGATGACGAGGCCGCTCGTGTGCGCATGGTCGCGCGCCACCGCGATATTCTCCGGCGCAGCGTCGATCGCGGTGACCGCGGCGCCGAGGCGCTTCAACGGCTCCGCGAGGAGCCCGGCGCCGCAGCCGACATCGAGCGCGGTCTTGCCGGCGAGCGGCGTGAAGCTCGCCGGGTCGAGATCGAAGTGCCGGTCGGCCTGTTCGCGGATGTAGCGCAGCCGCACCGGGTTCAGCCGGTGGAGCATCGCCGAGGATCCGCGCGGATCCCACCAGTCCTTCGCCATCGCGCCGAAGTGCGCCGCTTCCGTTGCGATGATGCTCCCATGCTGAGGGCTCGCGCGATCGGGGTTGGCGTGCTCCGGGCTGGCCGGAGCGGTATCGGTTGTTACGGTTGCTTCCACCATGGGCCGCTCCTATCAGGCGCGCCAGTTTTCCCCAAGCTCCGAGAGTATTCGCGTGGCCCGCATCGTCATGAAATTCGGCGGCACCTCAATGGCCGGGATCGAGCGGATTCGCTCGGTCGCCGCGCGGGTGAAACGCGAGGCGGCGGCCGGCAACGAGGTGGCGGTGGTCGTCTCCGCCATGGCGGGCGAGACCGACCGGCTGGTCAATTTCTGCCGCGAGGCGAGCGCGCTCTACGATCCCAAGGAATATGACGTCGTCGTTTCCGCGGGCGAGCAGATCACCAGTGGGCTGCTGGCGATCGCGCTGCAGGCGATCGGTGTGCCGGCGCGTTCGTGGCTGGGCTGGCAGCTGCCGGTGAATACGTCCGGCGCGTTCGCCAAGGCGCGGATCGAATCGATCGATTCCGAGGCGCTGCTGGCCAGCATGGGCGGGGGCGAGGTGGCGGTGATCCCGGGCTTTCAGGGCCTGCATGACGGGCGCGTGACGACGCTGGGCCGTGGCGGCTCCGACACGTCCGCAGTGGCGGTGGCGGCGGCGATCAAGGCCGATCGCTGCGACATCTACACCGACGTCGACGGCGTCTATACCACCGATCCGCGCATCGTGCCGCGGGCGCGCAAGCTCGCCAAGGTGACGTATGAGGAAATGCTGGAGCTCGCCAGCGTCGGCGCCAAGGTGCTGCAGACGCGATCGGTGGGCCTGGCGATGAAGGAGAATGTCCGCATCCAGGTGCTCTCGTCGTTCACCGGCGAGGACGCACCGATGGCGGATACACTGCCCGGCACGATGATCGTGGGCGAAGAGGAGGTTGAAGACGTGGAACGCCAGCTGATCACCGGAATCGCGCACGACAAGAACGAAGCGAAGATCACGCTGACCGCAGTGCCCGACAAGCCGGGTTCGGTCTCGGCGATCTTCGAGCCGCTCGCCGCGGCGAACATCAACGTCGACATGATCATCCAGAATATCGCCCATGGTTCGGGCTCGACCGACGTGACGTTCACGGTGCCGGCGGCGGATCTCGCGCGATCGATCGAGACGCTGAACCAGGGGCGTGTGGCGATCGGCTTCGAGGAGCTGGTGCATGATACGCGCGTGGCGAAGATCAGCGTCGTCGGCGTCGGCATGCGCAGCCATGCGGGCGTGGCGAGCACGATGTTCTCGACGCTGGGCGCGCGCGGGATCAACATCCTTGCGATCTCGACCAGCGAGATCAAGGTCAGCGTGCTGATCAACGAGGACGAGACCGAGCTGGCGGTGCGCGTGCTGCACACCGCTTATGGCCTGGACGCCGACGAAGCCGCCTGAACCCCGCCGCCCCGGCCGCTAGGTCAGCATGATCGCCGCCGCGATGATGAGCGCGGCGACGATCAGCGCGGCCGCGAGGATGCGGCTGTCGAACGGTTGAGCCGGGGCGTGCGCGGGGGGCGCCTCCGCACGGCGGGCGAGCGCGCGGATGAGGCGTGGAAGATCGTCACCCAGGCGATCCACCTCCAGCGCCACGGCAGCGGCGCGGCGTGACCAGCGTTCGGGCGACAGCCGCTCCATCACCAGCCGCCCGCTGGCGCGGCGCATCGCGGCGGCGAGATCGAAGTCGGGCTCGATCGCGCCGAGCACGCCGTCGAGCGTGATCAGCGCCTTGAACAGCAGCAGAAGATCGGGCGGGAAGGCGAGCTTCTCCTCGCGCAGCGTGCCGAACAGGTCCGCGACGAGATCGGCCAGCACCAGCCGGCGGCCGTGGCGGATTACCAGCCCCTCCGCGATCGGCATGAAGCGGGCGACATTCGTCTCCATCTCGGCCCAACGGGCGAGCGTTTCGGCCAGCAGCGCGGGATCGTCCGTCACCAGCGCCTGGACGAAGGCGATGAACTCCTCGCGCCGGCGCGGGCTGACGTGGCCGATGAGGCCGAAGTCGATCATGCCGATGCGGTCGCCCGGCAGGCACAACAGGTTGCCGGGGTGCGGATCGCCGTGGAAGCGGCCGTTGATGAGCGCCATCTGGAGCACGATGTCCGCGCCCGAGGCGGCGATCACGGCGGGGTCGATCCCGGCGTCCCGCAGGATCCGAGCATTGCGCGGGGGCACGCCGGGCACGTGATCCATGACGATCAGCGCCTCGGACGTATAATCCCAATGGATGCGCGGGATGAGGACGCGGGCGTCGCGCGCGAAATCGTCGCGCAGCAGATCGGCGTTGCGGCCCTCATTGGCGAAATCGAGCTCGCCCAGGATCGCGCTGCCGAGCTGGCGGATGAGCTTGGTCGCGCCGAAGCGGCGGGCCTCCGCGTTGGAGCGCTCCATGACGCGGGCGACTTCGCCGAGCAGGCGAAGGTCCGCCTCCATCCGCGGGCGGATGCCGGGGCGGCGGATCTTGACCACTACGGCGGTGCCGTCGTGCAGCGTCGCGCGGTGGACCTGCGCCATCGAGGCGGCGGCGAGCGGCTCGGGATCGAACTGGGCAAACACCGTCTCGGGCGGCTCGCCCAGCGCGGCCTCCACCGCGGGGCGCAGGTCCTCGAACGGCAGGCGCGGGGCGGAGCTTTGCAGCTGTTCGAAGGCGGCGATCCATTCGGGCGGCAGGATATCCGCGCGGGTGGCCATGATCTGGCCGAGCTTCACCCAAGTCGGGCCGAGCGCCTCGAGCGCGCGGCGGGTGCGGTCGGGGAGGTCGAACGGTTCCGGCTGTTCCTGCGCACTCCCCAGCCCGAGGCGGGCGAGCAGCACGTCGAGGCCGAAGCGCGACATGACGGCGGCGACTTCGCCGAGCCGGGCGCGATCGCGGGCGGCGACTTTCAGCGTTCCCAGCATCGCGTCACTCGCCGATCAGGTGAAGCGCGACCTGCCGGCGGTGCGACGCGCGGCGATGCTCGAAGAGGTAGATGCCCTGCCACGTGCCGAGCACCGGGCGGCCGTTCGCGACCGGGATTGCGAGGCTGGTGGCGGTGAGCGCGGCGCGCAGGTGGGCGGGCATGTCGTCCGGCCCCTCGTCGTCATGTTCGTAATCGCGCGATTCGGGGGCGATGCGCGCCAGGTAGCGTTCCATGTCGCGGCGCGCGGCGGGGGCGGCATTCTCCTGGATCAGCAGCGAGGCGGAGGTATGGCGGATGAAGAGGGTGAGCAGGCCCTGTTCGATGCCGGTCGAGGCGACCCAATTGGTGACATCGCGGGTGAATTCGTGAAGGCCCTGGCCGGGCGCAGCGATAATCAATTCGGTGGCGTGCTGCCGCATGTTTGTCTCCGCCGCGCGACCCGTGTAGCGGCGCGGTGATGAACGATACCACGATTGACCGTTCCGGTTCCGCCCGTCTCGCCCGCCGCATGGCGCGCGGCGCCGCATTCCTCGGCAGCGAAGTGGCCATCATGGCCGGTGCGATGAGCTGGGTGAGCGAGCGCAACCTCGTCGCTGCCATGTCCAACGCCGGCGGCTTCGGCGTGATCGCGTGTGGCGCGATGACGGTTGAGCTGCTCGACAAGGAAATCGCCGCGACCAAGGAGCTGACCGACAAGCCGTTCGGCGTGAACCTGATCACCATGCACCCCGATCTGATGGCGCTGATCGAGGTGTGCGGTAAGCATGAGGTCGGCCATGTCGTGCTGGCGGGCGGGCTACCGCCGAAGGGATCTCTGGAGGCGATCAAGGCGTCGGGCGCAAAGGTCATCTGCTTTGCGCCGACGCTGGCGCTGGCGAAGAAGCTGATCCGATCGGGCGTCGATGCGCTGGTGATCGAGGGATCGGAAGCGGGCGGGCATATCGGCCCGGTGTCGACCAGCGTGCTGGCGCAGGAGATCCTGCCGGCGATTGCCAATGACGTGCCGGTGTTCATCGCCGGCGGCATCGGCCGCGGCGAGGCGATTGCGGGCTATCTCGACATGGGCGCGGCTGGCGTCCAGCTCGGCACGCGCTTCGTTTGCGCGACCGAATCGATCGCTCACCCGAAGTTCAAGCAGGCGTTCATCCGCGCCTCCGCGCGCGATGCGGTGGCCAGCGTTCAGATCGACCCGCGGCTGCCGGTGATCCCGGTGCGCGCGCTGAAGAATGCCGGCGGCGAGCTGTTCACCGCCAAGCAGCGCGAAGTGGCGCAGGCGCTGGACGAGCGCGGGCTGGCGATGGCCGAGGCGCAGCTTCAGATCGAGCATTATTGGGCCGGTGCGCTTCGCCGCGCGGTGATCGACGGCGATGTCGAGCATGGCAGCGTGATGGCGGGCCAGTCGGTCGGCATGGTGACCAAGGAAGAGCCGCTGGCCGACATTATCGCGTCGCTGATGGCCGAGGCGGCGCAGGCGCTGGAGCAGCGCGCGGCCTAGGCTGCGCGGGCGCCGCGAATATCCTCATTGTCGCCGGGCTGGCAGCCGCCTAGCAAGGCGGCATGGAAAGCCTCCTCGCGTTATTTTCCGATCCGACCGCCTGGGCGGCGCTGATCGCGCTCGTGATCATGGAAGTCGTGCTTGGCATCGACAACCTGATCTTCATCTCGATTCTGTCGAACAAGCTGCCCGAGGAACAGCGCGCCAAGGCCCGCAAGCTCGGCATCGGGCTTGCGCTGGTCATGCGCCTTATTCTGCTGTCGATGATCGCCTGGCTCGTCGGCCTGACGGCGGTGGTCTTCGACCTCGGCATCCAGGGGCCGCTCAACGATTATGGCCAGCCGGCGTTCGAGACGGCGTTCTCGTGGCGGGACCTGATCCTGATCGCCGGCGGCCTGTTCCTGATCTGGAAGGCGACCAAGGAAATCCACCACAATGTCGACCCGCGGGTGAGTGACGACCTGCTCGACAAGAAACAGGTGGCGGCGATCACTTTCGGCGCGGCGATCGTGCAGATCATCCTGCTCGACATGGTGTTCTCGATCGATTCGATCCTGACGGCGGTGGGCATGACCGACAATCTGGCGGTGATGGTGATCGCGGTGCTGGTCGCGGTCGGCACGATGGTGCTGGCGGCGGATCCGCTGGCGAACTTCATCGCGCGCAACCCCTCGGTCGTGATGCTGGCGCTTGGCTTCCTCCTGATGATCGGCGCGGTGCTGATCGCGGACGGCTTCGGAGTGCATGTGCCCAAGGGCTATATCTATGCCGCGATGGGCTTCTCGGTGCTGGTCGAGGCGCTGAACCTGATGTCGCGCCGCGCGGATCAGCGCAAAGCCGCGGCGCAATCGGCTAAGGAGTGACGCCGGTCAGGCGGACGCTGCCGTCCGCCTGAACCGCCGCCGCGAGCCCGCGATAATCGCGCACCGTCCGGTGCGGCGTGGATAGCGGGCTGGCGTGCGCTGCGCTGACGACGAGGATCGCCGCCGCCCCGGCGGCTTCCGCGGCGACGATGCCGGCCGGCGCATCCTCCCAGACGAGGCAATCCTCGATCCCGACGCCGAGCGCCTCGGCGGCCGCAAGGAAGCAATCGGGTGCGGGCTTGCCGTTGGGGATATCCTCGGCGCTGATCATCACTCGCGGAAGCGGCAGGCCGGCCGCCGCCATACGCCGCAGGGCGAGCGCGCGCGGGGCGGACGTCACCACCGCCCATCGTGCATCGGCGATCTGCCCGAGGAAGTGGCGGGCGCCGGCGATCTCCACCACCCCGTCGACATCCTCGATCTCGGCCGCGGTGATGAGCGCGGCCTCGTGAGCCGGGTCCATGCCCGGTTTCGCGAAGCGGCGGACCGTCTCGGCAGCCTGCACGCCGTGCATCACGGCGCGGACTTCCGCGGGATCGATGCCATGCCGCTCGGCCCATGCCGTCCACACGCGATTGGCGACGGCGATGCTGTTGAGGATGGTGCCATCCATGTCGAACAACAGGGCAGCGTAGCTTCGGCCGGGAAGATCCTGATGAGTCACGATCGTCATTCCTTGGGGGTGGGGCTTGCAGCCGGGAAGCGGCGATCAGCTTGTCGCAGGAGGGTGTGGGAACGCCGTATGATCGGAGCCGATCCGAACCGGTTCCGTTTATCGCAAGGTTTACTGCGCGGTAACTTTATCGGGCGCACGTTTCGATTCGGGAGCCGGGGAGAAAACGGAGCCGCCATGTCACGCGTATCGCTAGCCTCTGCCGCCATCGTGCTGGTCGCCATGGCGGCCTGTTCGACGAAGCCCAAGGTGATCGCGGAGGCGCCCCCACCGCCGCCCACGCCGGCCGTGCCGGTGTACATCACGCCGCCCTTGTCCCCGATCAATCGCGGGCTGAGCGATGCGGCGACGGTCTGGCATGTCCGGGTCGCGCTGAACGTCGCGGCGCTGGCGTGCCGGGGGACCGAAGAAGCGGGCATCATCCAGCGCTACAATGCCATGCTGGCGACGCACAAGGCGACGCTGGCGACGGCGGAAACGACGCTGTCGGCGGAGTTCAGGGCCAGCGGTGGCGACTGGCAGGACCGTTACGACGATGCGATGACCCGCCTCTACAATTTCTTCTCGCAGGCGCAGGCACGCGATGCGTTCTGCACCGCGGCGGCGGCGACACTGACCGAGACCGAGCGGCTGCGCCCGGGCGAACTGCCGAGCTTTGCGGCGGCGGTGCTGCCGACGCTGGATGCGCCATTCGCGGAAATGCTCGCGC
>CAYMIU010000002.1:63057-108583 GCA_964390515.1 uncultured Stakelama sp. | reverse complement strand
GGTGATCGCCGCGGCAGCGCCCGCATCTGCGCCGGTCCATGCCGCGATCGCGCCGCGGGTGGCGCATCCGCAGGCGGTACTGGCGTCGGCACCCGTGACCTCGGCGCCTGCGCCAGCCCGGGCGGTCGCGACGCGCGTTGCCGTAGCGCCGGAGCCGGCGGTGGGTACCCGTGTGTCGGCTCCGGCACCGACGCCAGCGAGCAAGCCACTGCCGGCGGTCGCATCACGCGCCGCGGTGCCGGCGGTCGGCACCCGCGTCGCAGCGCCCGCACTGGCGGCGGCTGCCGCTTCCGTTCCCGCCGCCGCCGTCGGCACTCGCGCGCCGCGGCTGGAGCTCGACATGGCGGCATTGCAGGACGAGGAGGCGGTCGCGCCGCGCCGTTGATCGCGCCCGCCCGGACGCTCAGCGAAGGGGTTACGCCGGGCAAAGCGTTGGGTTAACAGCGCGACATGGAGACCGGCCGCGCCGATCAGCCCGCCGGGGGGCGCTTCGACGGGTTCGAGCACCGTCTGCCGGTGCGCGTCTATTTCGAGGATACCGATCTGTCGGGCGTGGTCTATCATGCCAATTACCTGCGCTTCATGGAGCGCGGGCGATCGGACATGCTTCGCCTCGTGGGCGTCGATCAGCGTGCGGTGCAGGAAGCGGGCGAGGGCGCCTATGCCGTCGCCAGCCTGTCGATCCGCTATGCCGCCCCCGCCCGGCTAGACGACGCACTGGTGGTGGCGACGCGGGTAACCGCAGTACGCGCGGCCAGCGTCTCCATTCATCAAAGAGTCATGCGCGACGCGCTTGTGCTGGCGGAGGCGGATGTGGTCGCCGCGCTGGTCGCCCCCTCGGGGCGGCCGCGGCGGCAACCGCGTGATTGGATCGACCGTTTCTCCGCACTTGTCGACAAAGGGGAAAACAGGCCTTGAACCCGTTCTTCAATACCGACGCTGCCACCCTCTCCCCGATCGCCTTGTTCCTGCAGGCCGATTGGGTGGTGAAGCTGGTGATGTTCGGGCTGCTTGCCGCGAGCATCTGGACCTGGGCGATCATCTTCATGTTCTGGCGCAAGCTGGGCCGGACGCGGAAGGCGACCGAGACGTTCGAGCGCGATTTCTGGAAGGCGGAGGATATCGACGCGTTCTACAAGACGCGAGCCGATGCAGACCTGCCCAGCGCGCGGGTGTTTGCCGCGGGCGTCGCGGAATGGCGGCGATCGACGCAGGGCGCGGTGATCGACCGCGGCGGCACGCGCGAGCGGCTGGCGACGACGATGGGCGCTGCGGTGGCGAGCGAGATCGACAATCTGTCGGACCGGCTGAACATCCTTGCGACGGTCGGCTCCGTGGCGCCGTTCGTGGGCCTGTTCGGCACCGTCTGGGGCATCATGCGCAGCTTCACCAGCATCGCGAGCGCGCAGAACACCAGCCTTGCGGTGGTCGCGCCGGGCATCGCGGAGGCATTGTTCGCGACTGCGATCGGCCTGTTCGCGGCGATCCCCGCGGTCATCGCGTACAATCGCTTCAGCCATGCCATCAACCGGATCGAGGCGCGGCTGAACCGCTTCGCTGACGGCTTCCACGCGACGCTTTCGCGCCAGCTCGATCGCGAGAAGTGAGGGCGTAGCCGATGGCCCTGCAACTTCCCTCGCAACGATCCGGCGGGCGACGCGCGCCGATGGCGGAGATCAACGTCACGCCGCTCGTCGACGTGATGCTGGTGCTGCTGATCATCTTCATGGTGACGGCGCCGCTGCTGACCGCGGGCGTGCCGGTGAACCTGCCCGACAGCCGCGCCAAGCCGCTGGACCAGGACCAGCAGCCGACCGAGATTTCGCTCGACGCCGATGGCCGGATCTTCATCGCCAAGGACGAGATAGCGCCGGACGCGCTGGGGGCGCGGCTAGATGCCATTGCTGCGCAATCGGGCGCTGGCGATCCGCCGCAGGTGTATCTGCGCGCCGACCGCGCGCTGGATTACGGCCGCGTGATGCGCGTGATGGGCGAGTTGAACCGCGCCGGGCTGAACCGCGTCGCGCTGGTGACGATCGGCGACGAGTAAGCGATGGATCGCACGGAGAAGGTCGGGCTTGGGGTTGCCGGGGCAGGACATCTGGTCCTGTTCGGGCTCTTGTCCGTCGGCTTCCTCTCGACCCCCAATCCCGAAAAGCTGAAGCCGCAGCCGATCGACGTCAGCCTCGTCAAGGACGTGGGGCTGGAGGCGACGGCGCCGCAAGCGGTGGAGGAGCCGGCACAGTCGGTGGCGCCGGAAACGGGCGAGCCGGACGATGCGGCGCCCCCGGCGCCGGCCGAGCCTGAACCGGCGCCCAAGTCCCAGCCCGCGCCGGCCCAGCCAGCCCCGCCCCAGCCAGCGCCGAGGCCCGAGCCGCCGAAGCCCGCACCCAAGGCCGCGCCCAAGCAGGAACCCAAGCCCAAGCCCGCGCCGCCCAAGCCGCAGCCTGCACCCAAGCCGGCCGAGAAGCCGCAGCCAAAGCCGACGCCCAGGCCGAACCCGGCGGCGGAGCGCGAGGCGGCGAAGAAGGCCGCAGCGGCCGAAAGTGCGGCGAAGGAAGCCGCCGCGGCCAAGGCGAAGGCTGCCGCAGAGGCGAAGGCAAAGGCCGCAGCGGATGCCAAGGCAAAGGCCGCAGCGGACGCCAAGGCAAAGGCTGCAGCGGATGCCAAGGCCAAGGCTGCCGCGGCCGCCAAGGCGCGTGGGTCGGGATCGGACAGCCAGTCCACGTCGGCAAAGCCGCGCGGCGGGCGGCTGGGCGACGACTTCCTGAAGGGCCTGACGACCGAGCCGTCGACGAGCCGCAGCCAGACGCCGCGCGCCGCGAAGATCGACGCGACCGCGCTTGCCTCGATCGTGCAGGCCATCGCGCGCCAGATCCAGCCGTGCGCCGATCGCCAGGTCGATCCGGGCCCCGGCGCGAACCAGATCGTGACGACGCTGAACCTGCGGCTGAACCAGAACGGCACCTTGGCCTCGACGCCCACCGTCGTCCGCCAGACCGGGATCACGCCCGAGAACGAGCGTTACGCCCAGCGCGTGAAGGACCTCGGCATCGCGGCGTTCAAGGGCTGCTCGCCGCTCAAGCTGCCGGCGGAATATTACGACACGCCCAGTGGTGGGTGGAACAACATCAACTTCAAGTGGAAGCTGCGGTGATGATCGAACCAACAACCGTTCGCCCTGACGCTGTCGACGCGCGTGGAGACGCGGGCCTCGCCGCCGGCGGATCCGCGCGATCGGCCCGGGCGGGGGTGGCGGCGCTGTTCCTCGCGCTGCTCTCGGCGCCGGGCGTCGCGCAGGACGTGCCGCCGACGCCGCTGAATGTGCCGACCGCCCCGGCGCCTGCGGCGGCGCCCGCGCAGACCACTGGCGGTCCGCTGGAAGTGGACGTGACGGGCGGCATCTCGGCGCCGATGCCGATCGCCATCCCCTATATGCCGCCCGCAGCCGTGGCGCAGACGCCGGCCGGATCGACCGACGTGCTCGGGCGGCAGCTGGCCGAGATCGTCACCAACGATCTGCGCAACTCGGGCCTCTTCACGCCGCTGCCGCCCGCGCAGCTGCGCACGGTCATGTTCCCCGAGGTGCAGGCACCGGCCTTCAGCTATTGGGGCGGGACGGGCGCACAGGCGCTGGTGCAGGGTTATATCCGCGCCAATGGCGACGGGACGCTGACGGTCGGCTGCTATCTGTACGACGTGTCGGCGCAGACCGA
Source organism: uncultured Stakelama sp. (assembly GCA_964390515.1). GTDB lineage: Bacteria > Pseudomonadota > Alphaproteobacteria > Sphingomonadales > Sphingomonadaceae > Sphingomonas. Next base: position 104,867 of record CAYMIU010000002.1, on the reverse strand, counting down.
GCTGATGCGGCAGGGCTTCGTCGTGCCGCCGTCCGACTGGCGGCGCGCCGCGCACAAATGCGCCGACATGGTCTATACCCGCCTGACCGGCGAGGGTCCGTATTTCGACAGCCGCGTCGTCTATGTCTCGGAGACCGGGCCCAAGGACAAGCGCATCAAGCGCCTGTCGATCATGGACCAGGACGGCGCCAACCACCGCTTCCTGACCAATGGCCAGTCGATCGTCCTGACGCCGCGCTTCTCGCCCAACCAGCAGTCGATCGTGTACATGAGCTATGTCGGCCGCGTGCCGGGCATCTATGTCTATGAGATCGGCAGCGGGCGGCAGCGGCTGGTGGTGCAGAATGTCGCCACGACCTTCGCGCCGCGTTTCTCGCCCGACGGGCGCTGGATCCTGTTCTCCATGGCGACGGGCGGCAATACCGACCTTTATCGCGTGCCGGCCGCCGGCGGGACGCCGCAGCGGCTGACCAATTCGCCCGGCATCGACACCGGCGGCAGCTATTCGCCCGACGGCAGCAAGATCGTGTTCGAGAGCGACCGGTCCGGCGGGCAGCAATTGTATGTGATGAACGCCGATGGTTCGAACCAGCAGCGCATCAGCTTCGGCGGCGGGCGCTATGGTACGCCGGCATGGAGCCCGCGCGGCGACATGATCGCCTTCACGCGCATGTCGGGCGGATTCCGCATCGGCATCATGAACACGAGCGGCGGGGGCGAGAAGATCCTGACCAACGGCTGGCATGACGAGGGGCCGAGCTGGGCGCCCAATGGCCGGGTGCTGATGTTCTACCGCTCCGCACAAGGGCGCAGCGGCAAGGCGGATCTGTGGTCGGTGGACCTGACCGGCGTCAACGAACGCCGCGTGCCGACGCCGCTCGACGGGTCGGACCCGTCATGGGGTCCGCTGCGGCCGTAAAGCTGTTATGGGGGCGAGATACGGGGTGCGAAAAATGGGAGAACGAAGAATGGCGAGACTGACGACCACCATCCTGCTCGCGACGGCGCTTGTCACGGCCGCGGCCTGCTCGAAGAAGCGGCCCGAAGTGCTGCCGCCGGCGCCGGGCGAGGCGCCGCAGGGCCCGACGGGCCCGACCGGCCCGAGCGATGGCGCGGTCATCCCGGGCTCGTCCGAGGACTTCAAGCGCTCGGTCACCAGCGACACGATCAACTTCGGCCTCGACATGTATGACATTGACGGGACGGCGCGCGGCATCCTCGACAGCCAGGTGGTGTGGCTGCAGCGCTATCCGAACGTGCGGGTGACGATCGAGGGCCATGCCGACGAGCGCGGCACGCGCGAGTACAATCTGGCGCTGGGCGATCGCCGCGCGAATTCGGCGAAGAACTATCTCGTCGCACGCGGCATCTCGCCGTCGCGCATCACGACGATCAGCTACGGCAAGGAGCGGCCGCTGGCGCTTGGTTCCGACGAGGAAAGTTGGGCGCAGAACCGCCGCGCGGTGACCGTCGTCCTGAACTGACGATATGAGGGCGCCGGCCCGATATGGACCGGCGCCCCTTTGCCGCGACTTGCTGGGCGGAGGGACAGCCGCGGCAAATCCCTCAAGCGGCGCCGACGGACGGCGCGATCACCAGAACGGTCAGCAGGAAGCCGGCGACCAGCGCCGGGAAGAAGCTTGGACGGTGCATGGTGCGTCTCCTTTCGTGAGGAGGCGGGTGCCATTGCCCGGTGCACGCGTCAGCCGCGGTGCGATCGGCCGGCCGGGGCTGCGACCAAGGTGGCAGTGGCAGCGACGAAGCGGTGAGGCCGTCGCTATCGTTTCAGCCGGTGGCGAACGTCGCCGACATGCTGCGGCCCGACCCGGACGCTCGCCCCTGATTTCAGTACCAATGTGGTGTGGCGGCCGATCTGGTTGATCGCCTGTACCGCATCCGGCCGCACGAACGCGGAGCGGTGGACGCGCATCAGCTGCGCCGGATCGAGCGCGCCTTCCAGCGCCCCCATGGTGACGCGGATCATGTAGCTGCGCTCCGCCGTGTGGAGCAGCGCATAATCCTTGGCCGCCTCGATCCACTCGATCGCATCGACCGCCACACGCACCTGGCCACGGCCGGTGGGAATCCAGAATTCGGTCTGATAACCGGCGGTGGGCATTTCCGCGGGCGCGGTCTGCGGTTCGGACGCCGGCGTGCTCGTCGTGGCGACCCGGCGAAGCACCGAGCGGACGCGCGCGAGCAGTTCGCGCGGCTCGAACGGCTTCATCATGTAATCGTCGGCGCCGAGCTCAAGCCCCACCACGCGATCGATCACGTCACGCCGTGCCGTCAGCATGATGATGCCGATCGGCTTGCCAGCAGCGCGCAGCCGGCGTGCGATCGAGAAGCCGTCCTCTTCCGGCATGGTGACGTCGAGCACGACGAGATCCGCCGGGCGCTCGGCCAGGATCGCGTCGAGCGCGCGGCCGCCATCCGCCTCCGACACATCGAGGCCCTGGTCCGCGAGATAGGCGGCGGTCGGCTCCCGCAGATCCTCTTCGTCGTCGACCAGGACGATGTGGGGAATGGCGTCGCTCATCTTTGCTCCATCTGGTCAAGGAAGCGGCGCACCGCCTCGGGCACGAAGGGCTTTTCCAGCACCGGGCGCTGCATCTCGGCAATGAAGCGCGCGGCGGCGGCGCCGAGCGTGTCGCCGGTGGCGAAGGCGACGCGCGAGGCGAGCTCCGGCCGCTCGGCGCGCACGAAATCGTAGAGCGCGGGCCCATCCATGTCGGGCATCCGCAGGTCGCTGACGATGAGGTCATAGTCGCCGCCGGCGAGCCGCGATTTCGCCGCGAGACCGCCGACCGCGATGTCGCAGGTGAAGCCCTCGAGCGAGAGGAAGTCGGCAAGCGATTCGGCGATCTCCGCCTCGTCATCGATCACCAGCGCGCGCCGCTGCGGCGGGGGCGGCGGATCGGCGGCGCTCGGCTCGGCTCGGCCAAGCGTCTGCTGCGGGTCGACCGGCAGGGTCAGGCGGAAGGTGGCGCCGGTTCGGGACGGCAGCAGCGTCAGCCGCCCCCCATGCGCCTCCGCCAGGCCTTGCGAGAAGGACAGGCCCACTCCGGTGCCTTCGCCCTGCGTCTTGGTGGTGAAGAAGGGTTCGAAGACACGCCGCCGCGCGTCGGCCGGCACGCCGGGGCCGTTGTCCGACACGTCGAGCACCACCGTCATCGGTTCCGGCCCGCTGGCGGTGGCGATCCGCACCACGCGCTCGCCGCTGACGCCATGGTCGACAAGAGCGTGCTGGGCGTTGATCAACAGGTTGATGATGATCTGGTGAAGCTGATCGGCGTCGGCGGCGATCTGCGGCAGCGCGGGATCGAAGGCGCGCTCGACGCGGATTCCTTCCGTCCTGAGGCCGAATTCGGCGAGATCGAGCGCGGCGATCGCGACCTGGTTCAGATCGACCGGCTGACGCTCCGGCTGCTTGGCGCGGGCCATGGCGAGGAAAGTCTGGACGATACGCGCGCAGCGATCGGCCGCCTTGCGGATCTTGAACGCGCGGTCCGCCAAGTCACCGCCCTTGGCCTGACGCTCCATCATCACCGCCTGGGCGACGACGATCGACAGGGGGTTATTGAGCTCATGGCTGACGCCCGCGAGGAGCGAGCCGAGCGCGGAGAGCTTCTCCGTCTGGTACAGCGCCTCGCGGCTGCGCTCGAGCGCTTCCTCGGCGTGGGCGCGCTCCAGCGTGGCCCAAGTGCGGTCCGCGATCTCGCGCAGAAGCCGCACTTCGTTGGGGCGCCAGGCGCGCGGCTCCGCCTGCTGCATCGACAGGATTGCGACGATCCGCCCGGCGCGCGTCAGCGTGACGCTGCTCAGCGCGCCGATGCCGATGCTTTCGAAAAGCGGACGGTTCCGGTCGTCGAAGCGATCGTCGGTGGCGATGTCGTCGATCACGACGGGCGTGCCGGTGAAGTGGCTGTCGAGCAGGCGATCGCCAAGCTGCGCGAAAGGGAAGCGCTGGCCAAGCAGCGCCGGAGAACCGTCCCGCGTCCATTCCCGCACGACGTGGAGCGCACTGCCGTCCTCGTCACTCTCCGCATAATTGGCGCGCGACACGCCGAGATAGCGCCCGACCCGCTCGAGCGTGATATCGAGGATCGCCTGCGCGCTGCTCTCGTCCCGGACGAGATCGCTCCAGCCGATCAGGAACGCCTGATCGCGTTCGCGCTGGCGTAGTTCGGCGAGCGCGCGGGCGCGATCGAGCGCGATCCACAGCCGTTCCGATACGTCCCGGATCAGCTGGATCTCGGACTGGCGCCAGCCCCGTGGATGGCGCGACTGGGCTGAAAGAGAGGCGCGCATTTCGCCTTCGACGATCAGCGGCACGGTGACGAAGGCGCGGACTTCGATTTCCGCATAGTAACCCTCGCGCCCCGGCAGCACGCGGGGGTCGCCGACGATGTCGTCGTAGCGGATCACCTGGCCCGCGCGCCATTGGTCGGCAATCGTCTGCGAAACCTGCGCGACCGAGAAGCGCCGCCCGACGACGCTGCTGACGCCGTCGCACCAGTTGGCGACGACGACGAACTCACCGTCAGGGCCGGTGTTGATCGAATAGGTGGTGCGCGTGATGCCGAGGTGGCGGGTGAGCCGCTCCAGCGTCGCGGCCATCACCTGATCGGCGGTGCTGAGCTGGCGAAGCTGATCGCTCCATTCGACGAGGAACGCCTGGTTGCGTTCGCGTTCGAGTAGCGATGCTTCGGCACGGGCGCGTTCCAGCATCGTCCAGAGGCGATCGGCGACTTCGCGCAGGAGCTGCAACTCGCGCTCCGACCAGTCGCGGGGCTTGCGATCCTGCACCGAGAGCAAGGCGCACGTCGTGCCGCTGCGCACCATCGGCACCGCCGCGAAGGTCGCGGCGTCGACGGCGTGGTACCGCGCGCGGGCCGCATCGTCGAAGCGCGGATCCGAATCCACGTCACGCGACATGACGGTCTCGCCGGCCAGATATGCTGGCTCCACCGCGTCGCTGACGGCGGGCCGTGGCGACGCGCGGGTGGCGCCGATCGTGTCGCGCCACTCGTGAAGGACGGTGAAGCCGCCGTGTGCCTCGGGCTCCGCGAAATTGGCCCGCGCGGTGCCGAGGTGGCCGGCGAGGGCGGCGAGCGTGGTGGCGAGGATCGCGTCGGGATCCGTCTCCGCGCGCAGCCGGTCGCTCCAGGCAATGACGAACGCCTGATCGCGTTCGCGCCGGGCAAGTTCGGCCTGGGTGCGGGCGCGCTCCAGCGCGTTCCACGTCCGCTCTCCCATGTCGCGGATCAGCGCGATCTCGCGTGCCTTCCACGTGCGCGGCGCGCGGGACTGGACGGAAAGGATCGCGGCAACGCCGCCGTCGCGGATCAGCGGGATGCTGACGAAGGCGGCGATGTCGCGCCCGGCATAGATCGGCAGATCCTGAGGATCGGTGCGCGGATCGCTCGCCACATCATCGTAACGTACGATTTCGCCGGCGATCCATTCCCGCTGCGCGCGCGTGCCGACCGCCTCCAGCGAGACACCGGTGCCGATCAGGCTGGGGCAGCCATCGCACCAGTCCCAGCGGGTGGTGAAGACGCGGTCGTCATGCTCGAATTCGGAATAGGTGACACGCGTAGTGCCGAGGTGGCGGCCGAGCCGTTCCATCGTTTCCAGCATGATGTCATCGGGTTCGGAAAGGCCGCGCAGCGCGTCGGTCCAGTCGACGAGGAACGCCTGGTCGCGCTCGCGCGCCTTCAGCGATTGCTCGGCGCGGGCGCGTTCGAGCATGTCCCACATCCGCTCCGCCACCTCGCCGACCAGTGCGGCCTCCGCCGGCTGCCAGCGGCGCGGGCTGTTCTGATCGATCGCGAGGATCGCCTGCATCACCCCGCCGCGCGCCAGCGGGACGCCGATCCGCGCGACGATGCCGGTCTCGGCGAAGCGGCGACGCGCCTCGGCGGAGAAGCGATGATCCTTCGACAGATCCTCGCTGACCATCATCTCGCCGGCGAGATAGGCGCTCCGCACCATCGGGCTGAGGTTCGCTGCGGGCCAGGAATAGCCCAGTACCGACGGGCGGCCGGGCGCCCATTCGGCGATGACGGTATAATGCCCGTCGCCGGCGGGATCGACCGGATCGAGCTCGATCGTCGAACAGGTGGTGCTGGTCGCGCCGAGGTGCCCGCCGAGCATGGTGAGCGTGATCTGGGTGATGGCGGCCGGATCGAGCGCGGCGCGGACGCGGTCGTTCCAGCGGATGAGGAAGGCCTGTTCGCGTTCGCGCGCCTTCAGCGTTTCCTCGGCACGGGCGCGGGTGAGCGTCGCCCAAGTGCGCTCGGCCACCGCCTCGACGAGCGCGATCTCCGACGGTGACCAGTGACGGGGGAGGTGGTGCTGGACGAGCAGCACGCCTTCGAGCCGGCCCGCCTTCACAAGAGGCACCGAGATGCCGGCACGCACGCCGATCGCGGCCATATAATCTCGCGTGCCGGCGGTGATCGGGCCGCCTAGGCTCGCGAAATCCTCGGTAATGATGGTCTCACCGCGGGCAAAAGCGGCGAACAATGCGTCAAAGGCGGCGGGAAAACGGCGCGCAGCGTCCGCCTTTGGCAGCAGATCGGCCAGATCGCGCCGGATGCTGATCATCGGCCCCTCGGAGGAGGGGGCCGCCTCGCTGTAAAGGACGCGGGCGCCGCCGAGGTGCGCCTTCAGCATGTCCGCGACCGTCGCCAGGATGATCGCCGGTTCAGTTTCGTCGCGGATCGCATCCGACAGCCCGCGCAGGAAGATCTCGTGCTCGGTGCGTGCCGCCTGGCCGCTCAGATCGAACTGGATGCCGCACCAGCGCGTGATCGCGCCGCTTGCGTCGCGGATCGGCACGGTGCGGGTGAGGAGCGGGCGATAGATGCCGTCGAGCCCGTGCATCCGCACCGTGGTTTCGAGCGGCAGCCCCTCGCGCGTCGACCGGCTGTAGAGCCGCATTGCCTCGCGGCGGTCCTCGGGATGGATGGTGCGGCTGGGATCGCGCACCGCATCGCCGTAATAAGCGCGGCCCGCCCGGTTCATCCAATAGCCGAAGCCATCGGGATCGGCGAGCCAGCAGATGCCGGGCATGTTGTCGGCGAGGAGGCGGAACTGCTCCTCGCTTTCGCGCAGCCGGGCGAGCGTGCGCGCCTGTTCGAGCGCCGCCCAGGTGCGCGCGCCGGTCTGCGCGACGAGCGCGATCTCGTCGTCTGCCCAGATGCGCGGTTCATGATGATTGGCGGAAAAGAGCGCGACGAAGCGACCGTCGTGAATCAGCGGCACCGACAAGGTGGCGCGGCAGTGGGTGGCGCGCAGGCTGGCGCGCTCCTCATCCGTCAGGTGAAGGCCGTCGACGTCGGTTGCGGCGATCGTGCGGCCGCGGACATATTCGCGCACCAGACCGGAATTGCGGTGCAGCGGGCGGCGGCCGACCATCGTGGCGAGCCCGTCGGTCCAGTCGTGAAGGACGACGAACTCGTCCCCCTCCACCTCGCCATAGCCGACGCGGCTGACGCCCAGATATCGGGCGATGGTTTCGCACACGACGGCAAGGATGACGGCGGGCGGGCTTTCGGCGGCGAACTGCTCCGACAGCCACAGTTTCACCGCCTCGACGGAATCGAGCGCCGGTGGTGACGCTGCGGTGGCGTTCTGCGCGCGCATTCCTCCGCTCGTATCCATCCGTCCCCCCGGAGGCCCAGCTTAGCATCAACTGGCCGAGTCGCGCATAGGGCACGCGTCGGGCGGCGGGCCGCGCCGCCGACAGCGGTGTCGCCTTGGTCGAGCTTTCGTCGCACTCGTCGCAAGTTGCGCGGCAGCTATTGGCGGGCAGGGGAAACAGCGTCCTGATGCAACGCCACTTTTTGCCGCCGGGCCTGGACTCCTCCATTTTGGACTTTTCTATTGGTTGCTTTGGCGGGATTTGCCGCGATCGGCTGGCGGGGCCGCTTGTCGCCTTCAGCATGGCGTGGCCGGACCTGAACGTCGGCGTCCACGAAATGGGCTATACCGAACTGCCCGCAGCGGTGGCCACGGGCCGCGTGGCGCTGGCGCTGCGCCCCGGCGATAGCGTCGCAGGTTTCGCGAGCACGGAATTGTGGCCCGACCGCGCCGTGGTGGCGATGGCGCCGGATCACCCGCTGGCAGCAGCGCCCGACGTCACGCTCGATCAACTGGCGGATGCAATCCTGCTGGTGTCGCGCGACCGCGCGCGCGAGCAATTGCACCGCTTCCTGATCGACCGCCTGTTCCCCGGGCGGGCGGGGCCAGCGGCGCGGATCGTGGCGGATGCGCGGCGGTCCCAGCTGCTGGCGCGGGTCGCAGCCGGGGAGGGGCTGGCGCTGCTGTGCGAAAGCCAGGTCGACGCTGCAATGGCGCAGCTGGTGGTGCGGCCAATCACCGCGGACGCGGCGCAGTTCCGGGTCCGTGCCTTATGGCTGGAGGCGCGGCGGGACGCACCGCTGTCGACGCTGATCGAGCAGTTGGAGCAGAGCCGCGAGGGGTGGTTCGTTTAGCGCGCGGCGTCGGTGATCTTGCGGTCGAGCCAGGCGGCGGCGGCTTCCGGGCTGGCCTTTTCGGTATCCCGATCGACCATGTAATTCGCCTCCCGCATCGCTTCGACCGGGATGCGGCCGACGAGCGGGCGGAGCGCATCGAGGAAGGCGGCGTCATCACGGCGGCGCGGGGCGACCAGCAGGATCGCGTCATAGCCTGGGATCGCGCGCTTCGGATCGCTGAGCACGGTCAGGCGATCGGCGGCGATCCGCCCGTCCGAGGAGAAGGCGCTGATGACGTCCGCCCGCCCGCTGGCGAGTGCACGGTACATGAAGGTGGGGCTGTAGGGCGTCATGCTGGCAAAGCGCAGCGGATAGGCGCGGCGGACGGCGCCCCATTCGGGGCGATCGAGGAATTCGAGATCCGCGCCGAGTGCGAGCCCGGGGGCGTGGGCGACGAGATCGTCGAGCGAGGCGATGTTGAGCCGGCGCGCATCGGCGCTGCGCATCGCGAAGGCATAAGCGTTTTCGAAGCCGAGCGGGCCGAGCAGCGTGACATTGTGGGTGTCGCGCGCCCAATCGGTAATGGCGCGGACCTGATTGGGGCGCGGCGGCACATCGCTGCGCTTCATCTGCCCGGTCCAGATCGTGCCGGCATAATCGACATAGACGTCGATCGTGTTGCCCGCGACGGCGCCGAAGGCAACGGCCGAGCCGAGCCCGTCGCGATAGGTGACCTCATAGCCGGCGGCGCGCAGGCGATCCCCGATCAGGCGGGCAAGGATATATTGCTCCGAGAAGTTCTTGGCGCCGATCACCACCGTCCGGTCCGCGCCGCTGCGCCACAGCGGAGTCGTCGCGGCGAGGGTCGCAAGCCCAAGTAGCGCGAGCGATGCGGCCGCGATCCATCTGCGACGGGTAGCGACGCCATATTGCGCGAGACCGAGCAGCGCATCGACGCCAAGCGCCAGCCCCGCGGCGGCGATGCAGCCGGCGAGGACGAGTGGCCAGGATTGCGTCTGCAACCCGGCGAAGATGAGGTCGCCGAGGCTCGGCTGGCCGACGGTCGTGGAGAGCGTCGCGGCACCGATCGTCCAGACCGCCGCGGTGCGGATGCCGGCCATGGCAAGCGGCAGGACGAGCGGCGCCTCCACCAGCCGGCGCTTCTGCCAGCGCGTCATGCCGATGCCGTCCGCCGCCTCGATGACGGCGGGGTCCAGCCCCTGTAGCCCGGTGACGACGTTCCGCAGGATCGGCAGCAGCGCGTAGAGCGTGAGTGCGAGCAGCGAGGGCAGGAAGCCGAGCGCCGGCACGCCGCCGATCCACAGCAGCACGGGATAGAAAAGCGCGAGCAGCGCGAGGCTGGGGATCGTCTGGACGAGGCTGGCAAAGCCGAGCGCGATGCGGGCGGCATTGGGCCGATGCGCCGACCAGAAGCCGAGCGGCACGGCGACCGCGATACCGAGGACAAGGGCCGTGATGGCGAGCAGCAAATGCTGCGCCGCAAGTTCGGGAACGCGCGCCCAGGCCTCGCTCATCGCGCGAGACCCGCGATCCGCTCGGCCTGGGTGCGGGGCACCGCGACCAGCGCCTGCGCCGCCGCGCCACCGCCGCCGGCAAGGAGCGAGGCCGGCGTTTCATCGGCAACGATCTGCCCCTGCCGCATCACGAGAATGCGATCGGCGAGAAGTAACGCCTCCGCCATGTCGTGCGTCACCATGATGGTTGTGAGGCCAAGCCGGGAGTGGAGCGCGTGAACGGCGTCACCCAGCGCGGCGCGGGTGACGGGATCGAGCGCGCCGAACGGCTCGTCCATCAGCATCAGGCGCGGGCCGGCGACGAGCGCGCGGGCGACGCCGACACGCTGGCGCTGCCCCCCGGAAAGCTCGGCCGGCAAACGGGTGGAGAGATCGCGCGACAGATCCACGAGATCGAGCATCGCGCCGACACGATCCGGCGTGGGCTGGTTCGCGATGCGCAGCGGCAGGGCGATATTCTCGGCGATGGTGAGGTGCGGGAACAGGCCGACATTCTGGAAGACGTAGCCGATGCCGCGGCGAAGCGCGGACGGCGGCTGGCCGGCGACGTCGGCCCCGTCGATCGTCACCCGGCCTTCGCTGGGAACGACGAGGCGGTTGATCGCCTTCAGCAGCGTCGACTTGCCGGATCCAGACGTTCCGACCAGCGCAACGAAGCTTCCCCCGGCGATCGTCAATGATACGTCGTCGACCGCCGCAGCGCCGGCCGCGTAACGCTTCGATACGCCGTGGAAGGCGACCGTGGGGCCGGGCGATTCCGCTGGCATCGCCCCGGAGGATGCGGGATGCGGCAGGACAGGTCAAACAAGAGAGCTTGGGACATGAAGGCGATCCTCATCACTGGTGGCGGCTCGGGCATCGGCCGGGCAGTGGCGCAGCTGTTTGCGGCGCGCGGCTGGCGCGTCGGGCTGGCGGACCGGGACCCGGCGGGGCTGGTCGACACGGCGGCGACGCTGCCGGCCGAGCGGACGACGAGCCATGTGATGGACGTGCGATCGCCGGAGGACTGGGAGGAAGTGCTGGCCGAGTTCGTCGGGGTGAGCGGGGGCCGGCTGGACGTGCTGTTCAACAATGCCGGCGTCGCGGTCGGCGGGCCGTTCGGGGCGACCTCGCTCGAGGATCTCGACCGCGCGCTGGATGTGAACCTGAAGGGCGTCGTCTATGGTGCGCGGCTGGCCTATCCCTTCCTCGCCGCGACGCCGGGAGCGTGCCTGCTCAACACCGCGTCGGCCGCCGGCATCTATGGCACCGCCGGGGCGGCGGTCTATTCGGCGACGAAGTTCGGCGTCCGCGGACTGACCGAGGCGCTGGACGCCGAGTGGGCGGCGGACGGCATTCGCGTGCGCAGCCTGATGCCGGGGTTCATCGACACGCCGCTGCTGCAGGCGAGCGTCGGCGGATCGAACCGCAGCGTGCGTGAGACGGTGGTGGAGGCGGGGCTGGAATTCACGCCCGTCGAGACGGTGGCCGAGGCGGCCTGGGCGGCGGTGCATGGCGAGCGCATGCACACCTTGGTCGGCAAGACGGCCCGCCGCCTCGCCTTCGCCTCGCGCTGGATGCCCGGATCGCTGCGCAAGCGGATGCGGGGCGGGTAGGGGCTCTGAAGAGCTGACGTTGCGCGGCAAGAAGACACTGTGCCTTCAAACAGCCACGCCAAGAGTTGCGATGCAAGCCGGGGCTTGCTGCCGCCCCATTACCGTGGCACGCAAGATGTTTCCTCGGAGGGGCGATAGATGAGATCTGCGTGTGCGATCGCGACCATTGCGATCGCAATGTTGCCGTCGACCATCTTCGCGGCTGAGGCGCCCCGTACGTTGCCGTTGCGCTTGTCGCCCGCGCAAGCCGTCATGAACGCTGCCGAGATGCCTGGAGGGGTTGGCGGCGTGTTCGAGATGGTCGTGCGCGCAACCGGCAGGGGCCGTTTCTGTATCTGAATTCCGAGACTGACTACCGCGATCCCCGGAACCTGACGATCGTTGTCACTCCCTCAGAGGAACGCGCCCTGGCCGAGCGGCTTGGTCGGCCGGTTGAGATTGCAGTCTTGCGGAAGGTAATCGCTGTCAGGGGTGTGGCCAGGAAGACGAGGATCGATTTCCTGGCTGATGGGCGCCCCACGGGTAAATATTATTACCAGACTCATCTCAGCCTCAGGTCAGCACGCGATCTCACGATGGAGGGAGAGCGCCCCGCTCCCTAAACGCGGGTCGGCTTCGGTTTGCGCGGCTTGGGGGTTGGCAGCTCAGCCGCGGTAAGGCGCAGCAGTTCGCCGAGCCAGTCGGCGTCGTCCCATCGATCGGCTTCGATCAGCAGGTTCGGCTTGGCGCCCGGATAGGGCGGCGCTTCCGCCACGGGCTCGGCGTGGCGGCGGCCGGCGGCGGTGGGCTTCAGGTACAGCTGATCGTCGCAGACCGTGCCGATCATCTTGCCGTCGAGGTACAGGCCGTACTCGCCGAACATCGGCCTCGCCGAGACCTCCCCCGCACCGGCGGCCTGTTCGATCAGGTGTTCAATCGTGCGCTGCTGCGTTGCCATTGGCGCAGCCTAACAGGCGCGCCGCAACGAACAAGGAGCGTCGATAGCCCCCGGCCGATCAGCCGATCAGCAACCCGGCGAGCGCGGCGGAGAGGAGGTTGGCGAGGCTGCCGGCGAGGAGCGCGCGGATGCCGAGCTTAGCGATCATCGGCCGCTGGTTGGGCGCGAGGTTGCCGGTCACCGCCATCTGGATCGCGATCGAGGAGAAATTGGCGAAGCCGCACAAGGCAAAGGTGACGATCGCCACGGTGCGCTCGGACAGCTCACCGGCCTGGCGGCCGAGGTCGATGTACGCGACGAATTCGTTCAGCACGATCTTCTGGCCGAACATGCCGCCCGCGCGCAGCGCCTCGTCCCACGGCACGTTGATGAGGAACATCACCGGCGCGAAGGCATAGCCGAGGATCTGCTGGAAGCTGAGATCGGGATAGCCGAACAGGCCGCCGATGCCGCCGAGGATGCCGTTGGCGAGCGCAACCAGCGCGACGAACGCCAGCACCATCGCGCCCACGGCGACGGCGAGGCGCACGCCGGTTTGCGCGCCTTGCGCGGCGGCCATGATGATGTTGGCGGGTGCCTCCTCGTCATGCGTCGCCTGCGGCATGGGTTCGCCGGGCGCGAGCTCGTTCGGGAGCGCGGCGATGCTGGCACCGGCGAGCCGTGCCTCGGAGACCAGGATCTCGCGGTCGGCGTCGGGCAGGTCGCCAAGCGGCAGCTCGCCCTCGGGCGGCACGGTGCGGTCCGGCATGATGATCTTTGCCATCAGGATGCCGGCCGGCGCGGCCATGAAGCTGGCGGCGAGGAGATAGTCGATGCGGATGCCCATCGAGGCATAGGCCGCGAGGATCGTGCCCGCGACGCCGGCCATGCCGCTGGTCATCACGGTGAACAGCTGCGGCGGGGTGAGGCCGGCGAGGTAGGGGCGGATGACGAGCGGCGATTCGGACTGCCCGACGAAGACGTTGGCGGCCGCGCACAGGCTTTCCACCTTGGAGACGCCGATCACCTTTTCCAGCGCGCCGCCCAGCCAGCGGACGACGAACTGCATGATGCCGAGATAATAGAGGATCGAGACGAGGCTGGCGAAGAAGATGATCACCGGCAGCGCGGCGATCGCGAAGCTGTTGCCGCCGATCTCGGGCGAGGCGAGCGGGCCGAACAGAAAGTCGACGCCCGCCTTGGCATAGCCGAGCAGATTGGAGACTCCCGCCGACATGGTGGCGAGCACGCGCTTGCCCCAGTCGACGTAGAGCACCATCACCGCGATGCCGACCTGAAGCGCGAAGGCGCTGATCACCACCCGCGGGCGGATCGCGCGGCGATCGGTCGACAGCGCGACGGCGAGCGCAAGAATGACGGCAATACCGGCAATGCCGATGAGAAAGCGGCTCAAGTGCGACAAGTCCCCGTTCGGGCGGAACCTGGCCGCCGGATTCTTTTTCCGTGCGCCATCATAGGGAAAGCACCGCCGGTTCGACAAGCATCCAACCGCGCGGTTCGGCGTTCGCGCGCGCGAGAAGCGGGCGCAGTGCGCAATATCGCTGCTTTCGCAACCGCGGTTCGCGATGCTACCGGCAAGCGCATGGAATCACGCGCCCCTGCGCTCATCTCGCGCTCGCTCTTCGCCTTCTCGATCTTTTACGGCGGGATGGTGTGTATCGCCGGCGTGCTCGGCAACAAGCAGGTCGCGGTGGGGCCGCTGTCGGTGGAGGCGGGCATTTTCGCCTTCCTGTTCCTGGTCGCGACATCGAGCGCGATCGCGGAGCTTCATGGCCGCCAGGTCGCGAACAAGCTGGTGCAGATCGGCTTCGTGCCGCTGCTCGTCTCGCTGGTGCTGACGCTGGCGGTGCTGGCGGTGCCGGCCGCACCGTCGATGGAGCCGGAGCGACTCGGCGCGTTCGAACTGATGATGACCGGTACGCCGCGCATCTGGCTGGGCGGCCTCGTCGCTTATGGCACGTCGCAGACGCTGAACGTCACGATCTTCGCGGCGCTGAAGGGCAAGGAAGACAGCCGGCTGTTGTGGCTTCGCGCGGCGATCGCCAGCGTGCTATCGCAGGTGGTGGACACGTTGCTGTTCGTCACCATCGCCTTCTACGGCGTGTTCCCGATCGGAGAGCTGATGGTGGGGCAGATGATCGCCAAGGTCGTGCTGTCGATCGTGCTGGTGCCGCCGCTGATCTACGGCTTCGTGGCGCTTGGCCGGAAACTGGACGCGACGCCGCGCCCCGCGTAACGGCCGCCGCATGACCGACCATTCTCCGTCCCCGGGGCTGCTCGCCAAGGCCGAAACGCTCGTCGAGGCACTGCCCTATCTCCAGCGTTATGCCGGCGCGACCTTCGTCGTGAAATACGGCGGCCATGCGATGGGCGATCCCGAGGCGCAGCGCGATTTCGCCGAGGACGTGGTGCTGCTGAAGGCAGTCGGCATCAACCCGGTCGTCGTCCACGGCGGCGGTCCGCAGATCGGATCGATGCTGAAGCGCCTGGGCGTCGAATCGCGCTTCGTTGACGGGCTGCGCGTGACTGACGCGGAAACCGCGCATATCGCCGAGATGGTCCTGGCGGGATCGATCAACAAGCAGATCGTCTCCTGGATCGCGGCCGCGGGCGGGCGCGCGGTGGGCATTTCCGGCAAGGACGCCGGGCTGGTGCAGGCCGAAAAGGTCGGCCGTCAGGAGCCCGACCAGCTGCAGGGCATCGAGCGCAAGGTGGACCTGGGCTTCGTCGGCGAGCCGGTGGCCGTCGATCGCCGGATCGTCGACACGCTGAGCCGCGACGGCATCATCCCGGTGATCGCGCCGATCGGCATCGGCGCCGATGGCCACACCTATAACATCAACGCCGACACTATGGCGGGCGCTATCGCCGCGGCGCTGGGCGCCAAGCGTTTCTTCCTGCTGACGGACGTCGCGGGCGTGCTCGACAAGTCGGGCGAGCTGATGACGGATCTGACGCCTGCCGATATCGCCGGCCTGCGCGCCGACGGGACGATCACCGGCGGCATGATCCCGAAGCTGGAGACGTGCGTCGCCGCGGTCGAATCCGGCGTGGATGCGGCAGTGGTGCTGGACGGGCGCGTCCCGCATGGCATGCTGCTGGAGATCTTCACCCGGCGCGGCGCGGGAACGCTGATCCGCCGGGCGTGATCGCCTTGATCGGCTGGGCGATCATGCCCAACTGTGCTATTGAAATGATACACCCCTACGGAGGCCGCCCTTGCTGATGCTCACCATCATCCAGATCCTGCAGGTTCTGCTGAACGTCGTCTGGTGGGTAATCGTCATCCAGTTCGTGCTGTCGCTGCTGGTGGCGTTCAACGTCGTCAACATGCAGTCGAACTTCGTGCGCTCGCTGTACATGGGGCTCGATCGGCTGACGGAGCCGCTTTATCGCCCGCTTCGCCGCGTGCTGCCGCAGTTGCAGGGCATCGATCTGGCGCCGGCGGTGGTTCTGATCGGCATCGCGATCCTGACGATCATCCTCAACAACATCGCCGCCAGCGTGATGGTGGGCAGCATCTGACCGCCTGGCGGACCGCCGACGACGGCCTTGCCATCGCGGTGCGCGTGACGCCGCGGGGCGGGCGGGATGCGCTGGCCGCCGGCACTGACGATCATTTCGCCGCCCGCGTATCCGCCCCGCCGGTGGACGGCGCGGCGAATGCGGCCGTGGTGGCGCTGGTCGCCAAGAGCTTCGGCGTGTCGCGCGGTGCGGTTCGCCTGATCGGCGGCGAGACGAGCCGGATCAAACGCCTGTTCATTTCCGGTGACCCCGCCGCGCTGGCGCGGGTCGCCGCTACTCTTTATGGCCATGAGACATGACGGCACGGATCATTGACGGAAAGGCGTTTGCCGCAGGGCTGCGCGCACGAGTGGCGGAAGCCGCCGCTGAGGTAATCGCGCAGAGCGGCCGCAAGCCGGGGCTGGCCGTCGTGCTGGTCGGCGAGGATCCGGCGTCGGCCGTCTATGTCCGGTCGAAAGGCAAGGCGACCCTCGCCGCCGGCATGGAAAGCTTCGAGCATCGCCTGCCGGCCGATGCGAGCCAGGCGGAACTGGAAGCGCTGGTCGACCGCCTCAACGCCGATCCCGCAGTGGACGGCATCCTCGTCCAGCTGCCGTTGCCCAGGCATCTCGACGAAAGCGCGATCATCACGCGGATCGATCCCGACAAGGACGTCGACGGCTTCCACCCGGTCAACGCCGGACGGCTGGCGACTGGCCTTCCCGGCTTCGTGCCGTGCACGCCGCTCGGCTGCCTGATGCTGCTGCGCGACGTGCTGGGCGATCTCAGCGGCAAGGACGCGGTGGTGATCGGCCGATCGAATATCGTCGGCAAGCCGATGGCGCAGCTGCTGATCGGCGACAGCTGCACGGTAACGGTCGCCCATTCGCGCACCCGCGACCTGCCCGAAGTCGTGAAGCGCGCGGACATCGTCGTTGCGGCGGTGGGCCGGGCGAAGATGGTGAAGCCGGACTGGATCAAGCCGGGCGCGACGCTGATCGACGTCGGCATCAACCGCACCGACGAGGGGCTGGTGGGTGACATCGACCCGGCCTGTGCCGAGGTGGCAGGCGCGATGACGCCGGTGCCGGGCGGCGTCGGTCCGATGACGATCGCCGTGCTGCTGCGCAATACGTTGGTCTCCGCCGCGCGGCGCGAGGGCGTGACGCTGGCGACTGATATCTGATGCTCGTTGCGCTGCTGCTTGCCGGCGCGGTGCCGGCGACGGCAGCCGACGCCGAACGCGCCTTCGCCGCCGATGCGAAGGCGATCGGGCAGTGGAGCGCGTTTCGCAAATGGGCGGCGGACGATGCCGTCATCTTCGTGCCGCAGCCGACGAATGCGCAGGCATTCCTCAAGCCGCTGAAGGATCCGCCCAAGGCCGTCGACTGGTGGCCGACGGCAAGCTTCGTCTCCTGCGACGGCGGTATGGCAGTGAACACCGGCGGCGCGACGTGGCCGGACGGGCATGCGAGCTATTTTTCGACCGTGTGGAAGCAGGCCGGCGGCACGTGGCGCTGGGCGCTGGATCATGGAGATGATCTTGAGGCGCCTCGCGCGCGGGTGCCTGAGCCGGTGGTTCGCCGGGCGGCGTGCAGCGTGGCGCCTGTTTCGGCACCGGACGGTGCCCTCGCTTCTTCCGGCACGGATGGTACGGGTGGTTCCGGCCGGTCGCCGGACGGCACGCTTTTCTATGTCTGGCGCAGCGACGCCAATGGGCGATCGCTTCGGGCCTGGCTGTGGAATGGCGCGGGCTGGGACGACGTACTGAACGACCGTGTGGGGGCGGCGAAACCATGATCGAGCTCTTCGTTTCATCCTTCATCACCTTCTTCGTGGTGATCGATCCGCCCGGCTGCGCCCCGATCTATGCCTCGCTGACCGCCACGGCGGGCGCGGTGCAGCGGCGGGCGATGGCGATCCGCGCGGTCGGCGTCGCCTCGGCGATCCTGCTCGTCTTCGCCTTGTTCGGCGAGAAGCTGCTGAAGGGGCTGGGCATCGATCTTGCCTCGTTCCGCATCGCCGGCGGCATCATGCTGTTCCTGATCGCGCTGGAGATGGTGTTCGAGAAGCGCACCCAGCGGCGCGAGGACCGGGCAGCGAACGTCACCGCGCAGGAGGCGGAGGACGTGTCGATCTTCCCCATGGCGATGCCGATGATCGCCGGGCCGGGCTCGATCGCCAGCGTCATGCTTCTGATGGCGCGCAACCACGGCCTGCAGTCATCGGTGGTGGTGCTGAGCGCGCTCGGGCTGGTGCTGGCGATGACGCTGGTGGCGCTGATGGCGGCCGGGCCGCTGATGCGGATGCTGGGCCACAAGATGGAAGTGGTGATTACCCGGTTGCTGGGCGTGCTGCTCGCCGCGCTGGCGGTGCAGTTCGTGATCGACGGGATCAAGGAACAGCTCGCATAGACGGGTTGCCAATGCGGCTCCGCTGCGGCCATCAGGCGCAAAAAGGAGACGATGCATGGCTGACCAGCAACACTATCCGGTGCCGGACGCCTGGGCTGCGGAAGCGAAGGTGAATCGTGCCGGCTATGAGGCGATGTACGGCGCCGCTGCGGCCGATCCCGACGCCTTCTGGCTGGACCAGGCGAAGCGGCTGGACTGGATCAAGCCGCCCACCGTGGCCGGCAACTGGTCATTCGACGAGGCGGATTTCCGCATCGAGTGGTTCAAGGATGGCGTCCTCAATGCCTCGGTGAACTGCCTCGACCGGCATCTGGCCGAGCGTGGAGAGCAGATCGCGATCATCTGGGAGCCGGACGAGCCGAGCGAGGAGCCGAGGCGCTTCACTTATGCCCAGCTTCACGAAGAGGTGTGCCGCTTCGCCAACGTGCTGAAGGCGCAGGGCGTGCGCAAGGGCGATCGGGTGACGATCTACCTGCCGATGATCCCGGAGGCGGCCTTCGCCTTGCTCGCCTGTGCGCGGATCGGGGCGATCCATTCGGTGGTGTTCGGCGGCTTTTCGCCCGATGCGCTCGCCGGGCGGATCGAGGACTGCGATTCCAAGGTGGTGGTGACCGCCGATTGCGGGCGACGCGGCGGCAAGCGCATCGCGCTGAAGGCCAATGTCGATGCCGCGGCCGAGCGCGCGCCGAGCCTGGAGACGGTGATCGTCATCAAGGCGACGGGCGACGAGGTGCCGATGCACCAGCGTGACGTCTGGTATCACGAGGCCGCAGCCGAGGTGTCCAGCGACTGCCCGCCGGAGCCGATGAACGCGGAGGATCCGCTGTTCATCCTCTACACCTCGGGATCGACCGGCAAGCCCAAGGGCGTGCTCCACACCACCGGCGGCTATCTGCTGTGGGCGAGCTTCACCCACGAACTGGTGTTCGATTATCGCCCCGGCGACATCTTCTGGTGCGCGGCCGACGTCGGCTGGGTCACCGGCCATACGTATATCGTCTACGGCCCGCTCGCGAACGGCGCGACGACCCTGATGTACGAAGGCCTGCCGACCTGGCCCGATGCAAGCCGCATCTGGCAGGTGGTGGACCGGCATCAGGTGCACACCATCTTCACCGCACCGACGGCGCTTCGCGCGCTGATGAAGGAAGGCGATGGGCCGGTGAAGGCGACGAGCCGGGCGAGCCTCCGACTGCTGGGGACGGTGGGCGAGCCGATCAATCCCGAGGCGTGGCGCTGGTATCACGAGGTGGTGGGCGAGGGCCGTTCGCCGATCGTCGATACCTGGTGGCAAACCGAGACCGGCGGCGCGCTGATCGCGCCGCTGCCCGGCGCGACGGACCTGAAGCCGGGTTCCGCGACGAAGCCGCTGCCGGGCGTGCACCCCCAGCTGGTGGACGAGACGGGGCAGGTGCTGGAAGGCGCGGTAAGCGGCAATCTGTGCCTCACCGCCAGCTGGCCGGGGCAGATGCGCACCGTGTGGGGCGACCATGCGCGCTTCTTCCAGACCTATTTCACCACCTATCCGGGCAAGTATTTCACCGGCGACGGCTGCCGCCGTGACGAGCATGGCTATTACTGGATCACCGGCCGGGTGGACGATGTGATCAACGTCAGCGGGCACCGCATGGGCACGGCCGAGGTGGAAAGCGCATTGGTGCTCCACCCCAAGGTGGCGGAGGCCGCGGTGGTCGGCATGCCGCACGACGTGAAGGGGCAGGGCATTTACGCCTATGTCACGCTGAACGCTGGCGAGGCCGCATCCGAGGCACTGTCCGCCGATCTTCGCCAATGGGTGCGCAAGGAGATCGGGCCGATCGCCAGCCCCGATGCGATCCAGTTCGCACCGGGCCTGCCCAAGACGCGTTCGGGCAAGATCATGCGCCGAATCCTGCGAAAGATCGCCGAAGGGGACGTGACGAGCCTCGGCGATACGTCGACGCTGGCCGATCCGTCGGTGGTTGACGATCTGGTCGCAAACCGGGCGCAGTGATGTGCGACGAAGATGCGACCGGTGTCGCAAGTCGCTGAAAGAAGGATTTCACGTGCAACGCGGCAGGTTTTGACGCGCGGGATCGGGCAACGTTAGGCGGGAAGCATCCAAGAACGGGATGTTCCACCATGACCAATGCTTGCCCGATGCCGGTGAAAACCCGCGAAATCCACAATCATCATTTCGATTCGACGATCTGGAACGACTTCGTCTTTCGCGACGACGACATCATCATCGCGACTTATGCCAAAGCTGGCACCACCTGGACCCAGCAGATCGTCGGGCAATTGCTGTCGGGTGGGGATCCCACGTTTCCGGTGGCGGACCTGTCCCCATGGGTGGACCTGCGCGTGCCCGGGCGTGACGTACTGCTGCCGATGCTGGAGGCGCAGACGAACCGGCGGTTCATCAAGACCCATCTGCCGGTCGACGCGCTCGTCTTCTCGCCCCGCGCCAAATACATTTACGTCGGGCGGGACGGGCGCGATGTCGTGTGGAGCCTGTTCAATCACTATCGCTCCTTCACGCCCGAAGCGCTCGCGATGATCAACGATGCGCCCGGACGGGTCGGCCCGCCGCTGCCGCCTGCGGGGGACGACGTGCACGTCTTCTGGCGGCATTGGTTCGCCGCGAATGGCGCGCCATTCTGGTCGCTGTGGGAGAATCTGCGCAGCTGGTGGGCGATCCGGCACCTCCCCAATGTGCTGATGCTGCACTTCGACGATTTGAAGCGCGACCTCGCCGGCGAGATGCGGCGCGTGGCGGCCTTCCTCGATATTTCAATCGACGAAAACCGCTTCCCGGCCCAGGTCGAACATTGCACGTTTGACTGGATGCGGCGGCACGGCGAGACGATGGTGCCGCTGCACGGTGCGGTCTGGAAGGACGGGCCCAGATCCTTCCTCAACAAGGGCACCAACGGCCGCTGGCGGGACGTGCTGACGGTTAACGAAAGCTTAAGCTACGAGTCGCGCGCACGGGCAGAATTGGGCCTAGAATGCGCGACTTGGCTGGAGTCAGGCAGTGCGCCGGCGGTGCCGATGGCAGCCTGACCGGGGCACGCGGCGAGGCGCCGAAACGTTTCGCCGAGAATTCCGCCCGGATGGTCACCCGCAGCCATCGAATCGCTTGACGCAAAGCAAGAATCGGCGCCCTCTACGGCCGTCCACCAACGACG
The DNA here is from genome assembly GCA_964390515.1 of uncultured Stakelama sp. Lineage (GTDB taxonomy): Bacteria > Pseudomonadota > Alphaproteobacteria > Sphingomonadales > Sphingomonadaceae > Sphingomonas. The sequence continues at coordinate 83,226 of CAYMIU010000002.1, read as the reverse complement.
CCGTAGAACCCGTGGGGGGTCGCATTGGGTCAGCAAGATGATGGCGCTTGGCTCACCGCTGAGCTGCTCGAACGCATATTGGGGTCGGCACGCTGTGCCGGGCCCCATCTCATGATTTCGCGTGGCGACTGCCAGTATACGCTGGACGCGCTGACGCGGCAGGGCTGGGTGCAGGAGAAGCGGGGGCATATCGTGCTGACCGCCAAGGCCCGCGCGCGCCGGCTCGCCCAGCCGCAGGCGGCCAACGCCTGACCTTGGGGCTCCCCGGCACCGGCGTGGCGGGCAGCAACCTCACTCTGCCGCGTTGACGGCCCCTTTGCAGCGACCTTGTTTGCTGTACCAAGGCAGTGATGGGGGATCGATCAACACGGCTGTGCCGGCTGACGCTCGCGGCGTTCGGCAGCGCGCTGCTGGGCGCAGCACCAGCGCCAGAGGTCGATCTGCTGATCCGCGGCGGCACCGTCTATCCGGGTGACGCTCCGCCCTTCGTCGGCGATGTCGCGGTGCGCGGCGCCCGGATCGTCGCGGCCGGGCCGCAGCTGGCGTTGAGCGCGGGCCGAATCGTCGATGCGCGCGGCATGATCGTCGCCCCCGGCTTCATCGATCCACACACTCATGGCGACGCCATGCTCACCTCGCCGGACGCACAGGGTCGGCTGGCGCTGCCGTTCCTGATGCAAGGCGTGACCACCATCGTCATCGGCAACGATGGTGCAGGCGATACGGACGTGGCGCATAAGCTGGGCAACATGCGCGACATCGGCGTGAACGTCGCGGCGCATGTCGGCTTCGGAGCGATACGCCGGCACGTGATCGGCGAAGCGGATCGCGCGCCCACGTCAGGAGAGCTCGCGACGATGCGCGGGCTGGTCGCCGCCGCCATGTGCCAGGGCGCGGTGGGGCTCTCGACCGGGCTGTTCTACGCGCCGCAGCGCTTCGCCCGGACCGCGGAGGTGACGGCGCTGGCGGCCGAGGCAGGCAAGCGAAGCGGGATCTACGACACGCATCTGCGCGATGAATCCTCCTATACGATCGGGCTGGAGACGGCGGTGGCGGAAGCGCTGGCGATCGGGCGCGACGCGCGGCTGCCGGTCAACATCAGCCATATCAAGGCGCTCGGTCGCGATACCTGGGGCAAGGCGCCGGCGGTGATCGCGCAGGTGACGGCGGCGCAGCGGGCGGGCGTGCGGGTGACGGCGGATCAATATCCTTATGAAGCGTCGGGCACGAGCCTCGTCGCGGCGCTCGTGCCGGGTTGGGCGCAGGACGGCGGGCGGGCGGCGCTGCTGCGGCGCTTCGACGATCCTGCCGTGGCCGATCGCCTGCGGGCCGAAGTGACAGCCAATCTCGCGCGGCGTGGCGGCGCGACGAAGCTGCTGGTGACCGAGGGCGCGGAAGCCGGGCGGACCTTGGCGCAGATCGCCGGACGCGGCGACCCAGTTGGGGCAGCGATCGCGGTGATCCGCGTAGGCGATCCGGCGACCGTCTCGTTCAACATGGACGAAGGCGACATCGCCGCCTTCATGCGCCAGCCCTGGGTGATGACGGGATCGGATGCCTCGCCCGGCCACCCGCGCGTCTACGGCAGCTTCGCGCGTAAATATGCGGAATATGTCCGTCGTCGCGGCGTGATCGACCTGCGTGCGTTCGTCGAACGGAGTGCGACGCTGGCCGCGGATACGCTGGGCTTCGCGGATCGCGGGCGGATCGCCGCAGGGAAGCGCGCCGATATCGTGGTGTTCGATCCGGTGCGCTATGCCGCCCGCGCCACCTATGCGGCGCCGACGACACTCGCCACGGGTGTGCGAACCGTGGTGGTGAACGGTCGGATCGCGGTGGATGATGGCGGCGCGACGGGCGTCGCTGCGGGCGAGGTGATCCGCCATGTACCGCCGCCGGGCAGCTGCCCCTGATGCGCGGCTGGTTCGGCATTCCCTTGTGGCAGCGCGTGCTGGGCGGGCTGGCGCTTGGCGTACTTCTGGCCGTTGTGGCGCCCGGCGCGACCCCGTACGTCGCGTTCATGGGCGACCTGTTCGTGCGGGCGATCCGCATGCTCGTTGCCCCGATCGTGCTGGTGACGATTGCGGCGGGGATCACGACGCTGGCCGATCCGCGGCGGCTGGGTGCGCTCGGCGGGCGGACGATCGGGCTGTTCGCGGCGACCACCGCGATCGCCGTCTCGGTCGGCATGGCGGTCGCGCTGGTGATCCGGCCCGGGGTCGGCGCGCCGCTCGGCAATGCCGCCCCGCATGCGCTCGGGCCGCCGGTGACGCCGTACGAGCAGTTGATCGGGATCGTCCCCGTCAACATCGTCGAGGCGCTGGCCAGGGGTGACATGCTGGCGCTGATCTTCGTCGCGATCCTGGTCGGCGTTGGCACGGTGTTGTCCGGCCAGGCGGGGCGCCCGTTCGCCGGGCTGCTCCAGTCGCTGTCCGCCGTGTTGCTGCGCATCGTCAGCCTGGTGATGGAGGCGGCGCCGTTCGGTGTCTTCGCACTGATCGCCAACGCCGTCGCGCAGCATGGCGCGGCGGTGTTCGTGCAGGTCGGCTGGCTGGCGCTGGCGGTGGCGGCGGGATCGCTGATCCAGCTGGCTATCGTCCACTCGCTGCTGCTGCGGCTGATCGCGCGCGTCCCGGTACTGCCATTCTTCCGCGGGATCGTCGACGCGCTTGCCGTCGCCTTCTCCACCGCGTCGAGCTCCGCGACGCTGCCGGTCGCGATGCGTGTGGCGGGCGCGAACCTCGGCATCGGGCGCAGCATCTATTCCACCGTGCTGCCGCTCGGCGCGACGATCGGCAAGGACGGGACAGCGATGTACGTGGGGCTGCTCAGCGTCTTCGCGCTTCAGGCGCTGGGCGTGCCGATCACGCCGGCCGTGCTGGCGATCATGCTGCTGACGGGGTCGCTCGCGGCGTTCGGCACGGCGCCTGTGCCCTCGGCCTCGCTGTTCATGCTCGCCGCCGTGCTGTCCGCGGTCGGAGTCGCGCCGGAGCAGACCGCGCTGGTGGTCGGCTTCGTGCTGCCGTTCGACCGGCTGCTCGACATGACCCGCACCGTGCCAAGCGCGAGCGCGAACCTCGCCGTCGCCACCACCGTGGCACGGCTGGAGGGTGAGCTGGACCAGAACGTCTATCGCGCGAGCCCGCTGGCATGAGGCGCCTTGCGGCGCTGTTCGCGCTCCTGGCGGTGAGCGCCGCGGAGCCGGTGATCGAGGCCCCGCCGGGCGCCCGGATCGGGCTGGTGGTCGCGGCGCTCGACGGGCGCGAGATCGTTGCCATTCGCCCGGACGAGCGCTTCGTGCCGGCGTCGAACACCAAGCTCTTCATCACCGTCACCGCCTTCGAGATGCTCGACCTGAGCGCCCCCGATGCCACCGGCGGGGCGTCGGTGCGGATCGAGGGGCAGGACGTGGTGCTCGGCGGCCATGGCGATGCGCGCCTGTCGAGCGCGCCCGACTGCGTGGAGAATTGCCTGGCAACGCTGGCCGATGCGGTCGCGGCCAAGACGCGTCGCGTGCGCGACGTGATCGGCGACGACAGCACCTTCGCCGATGAACGGTGGAGCCAGGGGATGAGCTGGAACAATATCTCCAGCCGCTCCGGAACCGCCGCGTCCGCGCTGACGCTGGACGATAACGAAGCGGTGCTGGTGGTGACGCCGACGAAAGCAGGCAGCGCACCGCGGGTGGCGAGCGACGGCTATCACACGATCGACAATCGCGCCCTGACAGTCGCCGCTGGCAAGGCGCAGCTGTCACTGGAGCGCTTGCCGAACAGCCGGTCGGTGCGGCTGACCGGCGAGATTGGGGCGGATGCCGTGCCGGCGCGGGTGCGCGGCGGGATCGACGATCCGGCGCATCGCGCGGCGTGGCGCTTCGCCGCGATGCTGCGCGAGCGCGGGGTGCGGGTGAGCGGCGCGATCGGAACGCGGCATCGCCCGCCGGGCGCGAGCGACCGGGCCGGTGCGTTGGTGATGCGGATACCGCCGCGAGAGCCGCTGGCGCGGCTGGTGCCGCCGCCGCTGGCGCAGGACGTAAAGGTGACCAACAAGGTCAGCCAGAATTTGCACACGGAACTCTTGCTGCGCCGCATCGGCGCGGCCCGCGGTGGCGGCTCGGTCGCTGCGGGGCTCGCTGGCGTGGAGGCGGTGGCGGCCAAGGCTGGCGTGCCGCGGAGCGGCTGGGATCTTGCCGATGGCTCGGGCATGTCGAGCTACAATCGCATCAGCCCGCGCGCGATGGTGACGTTGCTTAGCTGGGCGGCCGGGCGGCCTTGGGCTGCGCAATTCCGCTCGACGCTGCCGGTGGCGGGGGTGGACGGCACGCTGCGCGCGCGCTTCCGCGGCACGCCGCTGGAGGGGCGGCTTTGGGCCAAGACCGGCACGCTCAACGCGGCCAATGCGCTGGCGGGCTACATGACGGCCAAAAGCGGCGCGCCTTTGGTGTTCGCAGCCTATGCCAACGACATGCCGGCGGATGCGAGCGCGACCGCGGTGATCGACGCGGCGCTGGTCGAGGTGGCGAACGCCAACTGAGGGCGGTGAAGGGGAGCCATTTCCCTCCATTTGCGAAGAGGCGTCAGCGTGCCGCGTCGAATGCCGCGATCAGCGCGTCGCCGGTCGCCGGGCGGATCTCGAAGATGCCGCTGTCGCGATGGCGGGTCGGGTGGATCCGGTTCGACAGCAAGGTCCAGGCGAGGCCGCGGCTCGTATCGATCCACAGGCCCGTGCCGGTGAAGCCGGTGTGGCCGATCGTGCCGGGCGCGCAGGCCATGCCGCCGGACCAGCCGGGATGGCGAAGCTCCCAGCCGCAGCTGCGATGGTTCGCCGCTTCGTCCAGGATTTCGCGCGGCGGATCGGCGAGCGTCGCGGCGGCGAAGTCGAGCACGCCGTCGATCGTGCCGAACAGCCCCGCATGGCCCGCCGCACCGCCCAGCGCGAAGGCATTCTCGTCGTGCACCTCGCCTTTCAGCACGCGGCCCCGCCACGTGCACGCCTCGGTCGCGACGGCGGGGCCGAGCGGGCGATAGCCAAGGCCGCGGCCGAGCGGCGAGGCGTCGAGCGGGGCGCCGGTCAGCCGCTCGATGGCGATGCCCAGCAGGATGAAGTTGATGTCGGAATAGACCGGCGGCCCGGCGCGCCACTGCCGCTGCAGGACGAAGGCGCGCAGCCGGGCAGGATCGTCTCCATAAGTGTAGATCGGCTCCACCGCCGGCAGATGCGTGCGATGCGCCAGGCAATCGCGGAACGTGAGGCGGCGTTCCAGCGCGCCGTCCACGTCATATTGCCTGAGGTCCGGGATCGCCGTGGTAAGTGGCGCATCGAGGTCGATCACGCCGCGCCGCGCGAGCGACAGGATCATCGGCGTCGTCGCGATCACCTTCGTCAGGGAGGCGAGATCGAACCAACGATCGCGCGTCAGCAGCTCCGGCGCCGGGCTCAGCGCGGCATGGCCGGCGAACAGCACGGCGCGCGCTCCGTCACGCGTTACGATCCCCAGCGCAGCGCCCGGCAGCCGCCCGTCGGCCACTGCCGCGGCGGCCGGCGCGAAGGCGCGGGCGGCGACGTCCTCGATCATGCGTCCGCCGCGCGCGGGCGAAGCCGCATCACGAAGGGGAGGAGCGGCAGGGCGGCGAGGCTCAAGGCGCCCGACAGCAGGAAGAAGGCATCATAGCCGAAGCGCGCGACCATCGATCCCGACGCGCCGGCGAGGAGCCGCGGCAACAGGAAGGCGAAGCCCGAGAGGAAGGCATATTGCGCGCCGGGATAGCGCGGGTTCACCATCAGCGAGAGATAGACGACGAACGCCGCTCCCGCGAAGCCGTTGCCGAACTGGTCCGCGAAGGTGGCGAGGTACAGCGCCATGCTGTCGGGCGGGCGATGCGCCAGCCACACAAAGCTCCAGTTGCCCAGCCCGGCGAGGATCGCGCCGATCGCCAGCGTCCGCCCCATCGGCCATCGCGCTGCCATCCACCCGCCGACGCCGACGCCCGCCATGCTCGCGGCCAGCGCCACCCCGCCATCGGCCATGCCGATCGCGGTCAGCGAATAGCCGAGCGAGGCGACCAGCGGCTTCGACAAGGTGAGCGCCAGCACGTCCCCCATGCGATAGAGCGAGACGAGCGCGAGCAGCGCCAGGACGCCGCTGCCGTAGCGCCAGAAGATGTCGACATAGGGCCCGATCGCCGGCGAGCGGCGGATCGGGGCATCGGCGGGTGCGCGGCGGATGTACGGCAACGCCAGCGCCAGCACGACGAACGGCAGGAGGCACAGCCCGAGCACGACGGGCGTCACGTTGCTGCCCGCATCGATGCCCAGCGCCTCGGCACCGGAGAGCAGGATCCAGCCGATCGTCGCCGCGCCCGCCGCGACGGCGAGGAGGATCGCCACGCTCGCGGCCACGCCGGTCGCCAGCGCCACCATGCGCCCCCCGCCGCGGCTCGGCTCTGGCGGCATGGCGGCGAGCAGCGGAAAAGGGGCGAAGGCGGCAATGGCGATCAGCAGATACGCCGCGGTCCAGCCTTGGCGGTCCGCCACGATCAGCGCGCCGCTGCCCGCCACGACCATCGCGGTGCGATAGCCCCAGACGGTCGCGGCGACGACCGGGCCCTGATCCTCCTTGCTGGGGTAAAGGATGATGCGCCACGCGTCGGACGCGACCTCTAGCGTCGTCGTCCAGAAGGCGAGAAGCGTGGCGAGCAGCGCGGTGAGCGGCAGGCTGGCGTCGTCGCTGGTCAGCGCCAGGCCGACGAGCGAGGCGGTGATGCCGAGCTGCGAGATCATCAGCCAGCTTCGCCGCTGGCCCCAGAAGCGCGCGAACCCCGGTACCGCCAGGCGATCGAGCACCGGCGCCCACAGGAACTTCATCGTCGGCAGCAGCGTGATCCAGGCGAAGAAGCCGATCACCACCAGCCCGACGCCATGCGCCTGCAGCCGAAGCGCAAGCACGGTGGAGAACATGTAGAAGGGCAGGCCCGCGGAAAAGCCGAGCAGCCCGAAAAGCGCGATCGCTGCCGCGCGCCCCGGGGGCTGGATGATGACGGGCGCGGCAGCGTGCATGGGCGCGCCGGTTGTTGGCGGCGATGCGGGCGCCGTCAATGCTCCCGTGTGCTCTCCGGCCGCGCCGCGCGAAAATGCTGCGGCTGCGCAAATTCCTCTTGCCGGAAGATGACAATTTCGTTGCTATGCGCCCAGCGCCGCTGGGGGAGCGGCCGACGGGGGGAATAATGGTCAAGCGTTCCGCACTTCACGCGATCCTTGCGTCCGGCGTTGCGCTGGCGGCGATGCTGCCGGGAACCGCGCTAGCTCAGGTGACGACCGGCGGCACGCCCGAAGCCGCCACCCCGACCGGCGCGGCGACGCCGGCGAGCGATGCGACCGCGAGCGACCGGGCCGAGGGCGGCGGCGACATTCTCGTCACCGGATCGCGCATCCGCCAGGATCCGAACCGAAGCGCGCTGCCGCTGCAGATCATCACGACGCAGGAACTTGGCCGCAACTCGATCAGCAATCCCGAACAGCTGATCAACTTCCTGTCCAGCAATGGCACCGGCGCGGATAATCTCGCGTCGAACGGCGACGTCACCTCGGGCGCGCAGCGCGGCACCAACGGGCTGTCCGCCGCCAATCTGCGCGGGCAGGGCCCGGCCGGCACGCTGGTGCTGCTGAACGGGCGCCGCCTCGCCGCACACGGGCTGACGGGCGGTGCGGTGGACGTGAACCAGGTGCCTTTTGCGGCGATCGAGCGCGTCGAGGTGCTGAAGGACGGCGCCTCGGCGATCTACGGCACCGATGCCGTCGGCGGCGTGATCAACTTCATCACCTACAAGGAATATAAGGGCCTTGGTCTGCAGGGCTTCACCGATGTGACCGAGCAGGGCAACGGCAACATCTATCGCCTGTCGGGGATCGCCGGCTGGGGCGATCTGGACGACCAGGGCTTCAACGTGATGGGCTCTGTTTCCTATTCGTGGAACCAGATCCTGCGCGGGCGCGACCGCGCCTTCGTCAACGGCAACCAGCCGGAGCGCGGGCTGTCGGTCGACACGCGCGGCACGCCGATCGCCACCGCCTTCCCGCTGAACCCGAGCGGCGCGTTCTTCCCGGGCGGCACGTTGCTGGGCGGGACGACGGGCGCGACCGTGCTGCCGGGGCTGGTGTTTCCCGGTACGACGCAGCTGGCCAATGGCGGCATCAATCCGCTGGATCTGCCGGGCGGCGCGGGATGCGGCTCGGTCGACGGCGGCATGGCCTATGACGAGCAGCTGTGGAACGTGCCGTCGGCGCGCTACGCCTGTTCGTGGGATACCGGCCGCGCCGCGGTGATCCAGCAGCCGATCGAGACGCTGACCTATTATGCCCGCGCCGCCGCGAGACTGGGCGGCGAGCATGAGCTCTCGCTCGAAGTGTCGGGATCGAGCGCCAAGTCCGCCAAGAGCTTCTCGAACAACCAGATCAGCGGCAATACGACCAGCGCGACCGCCGCGCTGCCCGTCGCCTTCCCGCTCAACGATCTGACGCGGGATACCTACAATCAGGTGTTCAACGCGATCGCGGCGCAATTCCCGGTGATCGCCGCCAATTACGGCAAGCCGATCGGCTATCGCTGGCGCTGCCTCGCCTGCGACGTGCGCGAATATGAGACCGACGTCGATACGCTGCGCGTTTACGCCGCGGCGGAAGGGCCCTTGTTCGGCAGCTGGGATTATCACGCCGGCGCGTCCTACGCGAAGAGCGAGGCGTCGTCGGTGCTGGGCACCGGCTATCATTATCGTGGCACGCTCGGGAACGGCGCGATCGATCCCAATGCGCCGACTGCCCCGGGGGCAAGCGCGCCCGGCCTCGTCGGCGTGCTGAACAGCGGGCTGATCAATCCCTTCTCGCTGAACCAGAGCGCCGCCGGGCTCGCCGCGCTCGACGCCGTCTCGGCGCGGGGCGCGACGCTCTACGGCGGCAAATACGAGATCCGGCAGTTCGATGCCTCGGTCGCGGGTGATCTGTTCAGCTTCTGGGGCCGCGACGTTCAGCTGGCGGTGGGCGCGGATTATCGCCGCGAAACCTATTCGTTCAACGGCTCGCCCGCCGCGATCGCCACCGCGCCGGTGATCTTCAACGCCGCCTTCGACAATATCAACGCGCTCGATCGCGTGAACCGCGACGTGAAGGCGGCCTATGCCGAGCTGCTGGTGCCGCTCGGCGACATGATCGACATCACCGGCGCGGTGCGCGTGGATGATTACACCGGCTTCGGCACGACGACGAACCCGAAGGTCTCGTTCCGCTTCCAGCCGATCGACGCGATCATGTTCCGCGGATCGTACAACACCAGTTTCCGCGTGCCCTCGTTCAACCAGATCTTCAACGGCATCACCGATTCGCCGTACTCCGGCAGCGACCTTGCCGATCCGGTGCGCTGCCCGGGCGGCGTGCCGAACACGACGAACCCCGCCTGCGCGATCATCCGCCCGGCGATCTATACCGGCGGCCGGCGCGATCTCGGCCCCGAGACGGCGGAGCAGTTCAACCTTGGCGTCGTGATCCAGCCGGCGCCGATGTTCAGCGCCTCGCTCGACTGGTGGGTGATCAACGTCGACAATACGATCCAGGTGCTGACGCTTCGCCAGCTGGTGGAGAATGCAGCGCTGTTCGAGGACGCGTTCATTCGCGATGCGGCGGGCGAGATCGAGATCATCGACAATCGCTGGCTCAACGCCGGATCGCGCCGCACCCAGGGGCTGGAAGTGGCGCTGCGCGGCGGCGTGGAGGCAGCCGGCGGCCGCTTCCTCGCCGGGCTCGACGGCACGTATCTGCTGAAGCGGCGCGAGAAGCTGACGCCGACCGCGGATTACGGCCCGAGCCAGATTGGCGTCTTCACTTTCGCCGGCGACCTGAGCCTGCGCTGGAAGCACAATGCCTTCGTCAGCTTCCAGAACGACGATTTCCTCGTCTCGCTGACGCAGATCTTCCGCCACGGCTACAAGAACCAGGCGCTCCCGGGTATCGCATCGGGCGCGATCACGCGGCCCGGCTTCAATCCGCGGGTGGACGATTACATCATCTACAATGCTGCCGTCGCCTGGACCGGGATCCCCGGATACCGGCTGACGCTGGGCGTGAAGAACCTGTTCGACAAGGATCCGCCATTCGCCATCACCTATGACGGCAACACCGGCGCCGGCAGCTCGTGGGAGCCGCGCGTCGCTGACCCGCGCGGCCGTTCGTTCACGTTCAGCGTGGAGACGAAGTTCTGATCCTCCTTTCGCTGGCCGCCGCCGCGACCCCGGCTGCCGCTCCGATCGCGACGGTGCGCGTGGCGTTCGACCGGCGCGGCGAGACGGCAGTTGCCGTCACCGGCTTCGCCGATCGCGACACGGGTCGGGCGGTGACCGCGGACGATCCGGTGCGCATCGCCTCCATCTCCAAGCTGGTGACGGCGATCGGGGTGATGCGGCTGGTGGAGCAGGGGTTGCTCGATCTCGACGCCGACGTGTCGGACCGGCTCGGCTGGCGGCTGCGCAACCCGGCCTTTCCCGATGTGCCGATCACGCTTCGCCTGCTGCTGTCGCACCGCTCCAGCCTGACGGACGCGGCGGATTACGTGCTGCCGCTCGACGATGTGCTGGAACGGAAGGTGCGCGATCCGCGCGCCTGGGATGCGCAGCACGCGCCCGGCACCTTCTTCCGCTACACCAATTTCAACTTCCCGATCGTCGCCGCGGTAATGGAGCGCGCGACCGGCGAGCGCTTCGACCGGCTGATGCAGCGGCTGGTGCTGGCGCCGCTGGAGCTCGACGCCTGCTTCAACTGGGCAGGGTGCAGCCCGGCGGCGAAGGCGCGGGCGGTGGTGCTGTACGATGGAGGCAAAGCGGTGCGCGACGAGCCCGCTTTCATCGCCGGCTGCCCCGTCACGCCCGCGCGCGACGGATCATGCGATCTGGAGACGTGGCGGCCGGGCGTGAACGGCGCGATGTTCTCGCCGCAAGGGGGCCTGCGCATCTCGATGCGCGGGCTGGCGACGATCGGCCGGCTGCTGCTGAACGACGGAGCGGTCGATGGCGTGCGCCTGCTGTCTCCTGCCTCGATGGCGGTGCTGGCGACGCCGGAATGGACGTTCGACGGCCGCAACGGCGTGCAGAACGAGGAGGCGGAAAGCGGCGTCAGGCCGGGCGGCTTCAACTGCCGCTATGGCCTGGCGGTCAGCTTCACCGCGACGCCGCTGCCGATGTGCAGCGACGATCCGGTCGGCGACGGGCGCATGCGGATCGGCCACGCCGGGGAGGCCTATGGCCTGAAATCCGGCCTTTGGGTTGATCGTGCCGGCGGCACCGGCGTCGTCTATTTTGCCACCGACGTGCCGAAGGCGCCCGGCACGCGATCGGCATTGTCGCTGACCGAGGAACGGCTGGCGGCGGGGAAGTAACCCGCCGATCCGCGGCCGGTCAGAGCAACGGCTTGTCGATGCGGCGAAGCGCGCGTTCGAACAGCGAGATGGTGTGCGCGTGGAGTGCATCGCCGATCGGCTTGGGCGTCAGGCCGGCGCAGGCGCGGGCGTGGCTTCCCTCCAGGATCGCACCCAGCTTGAACGGGGCGAGCACGCTGTACCAGCGCGCATCCGCTGCGCTCCGCCCGGTCGCGGCAAGATAGCGGTCGACGATCTCGCCCAGGCTCGGGAAGCCATCCCACGGCGTCACCGACACACGCTGGTTCTCCTCTTCGGGATCGCGCCAGGTGGCCGTCAGCCAGCCGAGATCGAGCATCGGATCGCCGCGGCTCGCCAGTTCCCAGTCGACAATCGCCGCCAGCGCCGGCGAGTCCGGCCGATACATGACGTTCGAGAGATGATAATCGCCGTGGATCAGGCCGGGCTGCATCGTGGTCGGCCGGTTCGCCTCCAGCCAGGCGCAGATCGCCTCCACGTCGGGCAGCGCGTCGAGCCCGGTCCAGCCTTCGAACTTCGCATAGCCGTCGAGCTGCGCGCGCCAGCGCGGCACCTGGCGCTCGAGCCAGCCGTCGAGCTTGCCGAGATCGTCGAGCCCGGCCTCATGCGGGTCGATCCGCGAGAGGGCGATCGCCCCGTCGACGATCGCCTCGCCCATCTGCCGGCGCACGTCCGCGCTATTGGCGTGGAGCGGCGGCAGAAGGCGGTGCCGAGCACGGCGGGATCGCCCTCGCCCGCGATGAAGCCGGGATGCGGCACGTCCGATCCGGCGATCGCGGACAGCACCTTCATCTCGCGGCGCATCACCTCGTCGCTTTCCGGACGCGGGCGGCGCGGCGGCCGACGCATGACATAGGTGCGGCCGGCGCGGTCGAAGCGCAGCAGGATGTTCTGCGTGCCGCCGCCCAGCGTATCGGCATTCTCGATCGGCGCCCCGGTGCCGAGGCCCTGGCCGTCCATCCAGTGCGCAAGCGTGCCGAGGTCGATCAGTTCACGCCATGCCTCCCGGTCGTGCGCCAGTGCTGCCATGGTCCTCTCCCCGCTCTTTTAAGTCGTGCGAATTACCATAAGCGCGGGGGGGCGAGCGTCAATCTAAGCCATGTGACTTGAACCGGACGCCCGCTTGCCCGATGCTGCCGCCGCATGAACCTTGCCCGTCCCCAATCCGCCGGCCGCGGTGGCACCACCCGCAACGAACTGAAGCGCGCCGCGCGCCGCCTGTTCGCCGAGCGCGGCATCGCTGCCGTCGGCATGCGCGAGATCGTGGAGGCGGCGGGCCAGCGTAACGCCGCCGCGGTCCATTATTATTTCGGCAGCAAGGACGATCTGCTGCGCGAGCTGGTGGTCGAGGGCGCGGACATCATCGACCAGATCCGCATGCGGATGCTGGACGAGGCGGAAGCCAGGGGCGAGCTTTCGCTACGTGACGTGGTGCGCGCCCTGGTCGTCGCCAATGCCGAACTGTCCGGCGATACGGGCGAGGGCGAAACCTATTTTCGCTTCATGACCAGCATGCAGACCGAGCGGCGCCAGATGTTCGATCAATGGGCGGGCGGCGAGCATTCCGAAGGCTATGTCCGCTGCGTCGCGCATTTCCACCGCCTGCTGTCCCACCTGCCGCATGCACTGGTGAACCAGCGGCTGCTGTTCGCCGGCCTGTCGCTGCGCACCTTGCTGGCGGCGCGCGAGGCGGCGCGCGATGCCGGGGCAGGGCCGGACCATCCCTATTGGGGCGAACCGGTGGCGACCGAAGGGATGATCGACGCGGTCGAGGCGATCCTTACCGGCCCCGCCAGATCTGCCTGATCGCCGGGGCGAGCGCCGCGGGAAGGCCGGGGCGCAGCAGCAGCCAGTCGAGGATTGCGGGCCCCTCCGCCGCACCGATCGTGCGCTTGTACCCGCTGTCGCCCGCGCCCCAATCGACGGTCGTGATGCCGCGGCCCAGCGCCTCGACGAGGTTGCGGTAATAAAGCAACTTGCCGGGCGAATGCTTGGCGAAGGCCGGATCGTAGCTGTTGGCGATCGCATATTTCAGCGTTCCGCAATCGATATCGAACGAGAAGGCCGCGGGCCGATCATCGACGGTGAGCAGCGCGGCGCGGAACATCGCGGCAAGTGCCGGGTCCGCCGCCGCCGCGCGCCAGAAGGCGCCGTGCCCGGCGCGCGTGAACTTCGCGTCGCGCCCGTCGGTTCGCGCCGCGATCCAGCTGCTCCACTCGACAGCGGCGAGATCGTCGAACGCTTGCGGCCAGTCGCCGCCCGACAGGAAATGCCAGCCTAACGTGCCATGTTCGGAGAGGTGTTTCTCGTGGAAGCGGTTCTTGCGCAACGTAGAATTGCGCGGCCAGGTGCCTTCTGCCTGCGCCGCCGCCATGTCGAGCAGGAAGCTGGTGGCGATCGGCCGGGCAAGCACCGTCCAGCCGCTGGCCCGCGCCGCGTCCAGCAGCGGCGCCACCGCGACATCGCCGTCGTAGAGCGGGCCGATGCGCAGCGCGCGCACCCGGCGGCCGAGCGCGGCGATCGCCGCCGTCGCCACGTCCGGCCCGGCATCCCTGGCCAGCGGGAAGCCGCGAAACGGCCAGTAGCAGCCGGGCACCGCGGCGAAGCGCAGCGCCCGCGGGCCGACCGGCACGATGGGCAGCGCCAGTACCGCCCGGTCATCGCGATGAATCGTCAGCGTACGCGCGTCACCGCCATAGGCCGCGAGCGCGGCGGCATACCAGGCGCGGCGCAGGAAGGCGTGGCTGGGCGGGGCAGATTCGGCGACATCGTCGATCGCCGGGGGCAAGCCGCTGACGATCGAGGCATGGACCGGGTGCCACAGGCGATCGACATCGTCGCAGTCCAGCATCGTCGTCATCGTGCCTGCCATAGACCTGCGTGGTTACCGCGGTATTGCCAAATCGGGGTTAATGATCCGACGGATGCGCCGATCGGAGCACCTGCGCGTTGGCAGCGCTTCGACGGGCGGTAAAGGTGATGCCGAAGCGTGCGGATCAGGGGTGAGAAGGGGGGAATCGGTTTGGGTGCGATCCTGAAGGTGGCGGGAACGGCGCTGTTGTTCCTGTGCGTGGGCCTGGGGCTCGCCGTCGCGATCGTGCCGCGTTTCCTCGACCGCATCTATTACGAAGGCCCCGCCACCGATCATTTCAACGGCGCCCGCTTCTTCAATCCCAACAATGACGCCGATACCATGCGTCCGCCGGCCGGTGGCAGCCGCGAGGGCTTCCTGCTGCGCTTCCTGACGGGGAGCGACGGTCGCCCCGCCTGGCCGGCATCGGTGCCCGTCACCCCGACGCGCCCTGCTGCCCGCGTTGCTGGCGATCGCATGGTTGCAACCTGGGTCGGCCATGCCAGCGTGCTGGTGCAGACGCAGGGGCTGAATATCCTGACCGATCCCGTCTGGTCCGACACCGCCGGCCCGTTCGGCTTCGGCCCGCGCCGGGTGGCGGCGCCCGGCATCCGTTTCGAGGATCTGCCGCCGATCGACCTCGTCCTCGTCAGCCACAATCATTACGATCATCTCGACAAGGGAACGCTGAAGCGCCTGTGGGAGCGTGACCGGCCGGCGATCGTCACCAGCCTCGGCAATGACAGCGTGATCGGCCAGGCGGGGGTGAAGGCAACGGCGCTCGACTGGGGGCAGCGGGTCCGCGTCCGCCCGAATGTCGAGGTGGCGGTGGTGCGCAACCACCATTGGGGCAGCCGCTGGTTCACCGATCGCAATCGCGCCTTGTGGTCCGCCTTCACCGTGCGGCTGCCGGGCGGCAATCTGTTCTTCGCCGGCGACACCGGATTGGGCGACGGGCGCTGGCCGGCGGAGGCCGCGGCGCTCGGCCCCGTCCGGCTGGCGCTGATCCCGATCGGCGCGTTCCGCTTCGCGCCCGGCCAGATGGGATCCGGCAGTCACATTGGCCCGGCGGATGCGGTGCGCGTGCTCAGCCGGCTGGGGGCGTCCACCGCGATCCCGATCCACTGGGGCACGTTCCGCCTCAGCTACGAAGCGCGCGAGACGCCGCCGCGCATGCTGGCCGCGCTGCTCCGCGCGACCGGCGTGGAGGCTGGCCGCTTCGCCCCCGCTGGCTTCGGCACGCCCGTCGAGGTGCCGCCTTATGCGGCGCCGGCGCGGCTGGACGAGGCGCGGATCGCTCCGGCGCTATCCACCCCCGAGGTGCAGGCGCTGCAGTAGCGCCGCTCGCCGCTCAGCGACGGCAGTCGGCCGCCCAGCGATCGTCCATCGCCGCGTCGGTCGGCAGCTGCGACGCCAGCGTCACCTTGCCGTCCTTCACGATGAACCGTTCATAGCCGGTGCGGCCCATGCCGAGGCTCGCGTTCACCTCGCCGCAGACAGCCTCGCCATAAGCCTCGACGGCCTTGAACTGCGCCGTCTCTGGCTGCTTCAGCTCGGCCTTCACCGCCTCGGTCCCGCGGCGGACGCGCTCGACATCCCCCGCGTCCGGCGTGACGTCGCAGCCGGCCGCCAGCAGCACCGGCAGGAGGAACAGCGCGCGCATCATTGCGCGGCCGCCGGCGCCGGCGTTGCGCCCGGCTTCAGCAGGTCGAGCACGGCGGCGGTCATCGCCGTAGCGCCGGTGACGACCACGGGCTCCGGCGTGATCTTGAACAGCGGCGAGTGGTGCGACGGCACGGCGGGGCCGCCGTTCTTCTCCGCCTCGAACGCTTCGCGCGGCGTGCCGCCGACCGCGAAGAAATAGCCTTTCGCGCCCGTGTCGGGCTGGACGTAATAAGCGAAATCCTCCGCCCCCATGCCCATCTGCTCGAACGGCACGACATTGTCGGCGCCGAGCGTGTCCACCATCACTGCGTTCAGCCGCTTGGCGAGCGGCGTGTCGTTGATCGTCGTCGGCGTGCCCTCGCTCACCGTCACCACCGGCATCCTGTCCGCCGGCATGCCGTTCAGCGTGCCGATCCCGGCGGCGACCCGCTTGATCCCGGCAAGCAGCTGCGCGCGCGTCGCCTCGTCATTGGCGCGCACCGTCACTTGCAGCTTGGCCTCGTCGGAAATGATGTTGTGCTTCAGCCCGGAATGGAACGAGCCGACGGTGATGACGCCCGGCGCCAGCGGCCCGCGCTCGCGGCTGACGAGGCCCTGCAGCGCGATGACGAGCTGCGAGGCCATGTACACCGGGTCCTTCCCCATGTGCGGGCTCGCGCCATGCGCGCCGACGCCGGGGATGGTGATGTCGACCGAATCCGACGAGGAATATTGGATCGTCTCGCCGGCGGCGACCTTGCCCGTCTCCATCGCCGCGGCGACGTGGAAGGCGAGCGCATATTCGGGCTTGGGGAAGCGCGTGAACAGACCGTCGGCGATCATCGCCTTCGCGCCACCGACGCGCTCCTCCGCGGGCTGGGCGATGAAGACGACCGTGCCGTTCCACCGGTCCTTCATCGCCGCGAGGCGGCGCGCCGTGGCGATCAGTGCAACGATGTGCGTATCATGCCCACAGGCGTGCATCACCGGCGTCTCGACGCCATCCACGCCCACCTGGCGCACTTTTGATGCATTCGGCAGACCGGATTTTTCCTCCACCGGCAGCCCATCCATGTCCGCGCGCACCAGCACGACCGGCCCGGCACCGTTCTTCAGCACGCCGACGACGCCCGTCTGCCCGACCTTCTCGGTCACCTGCATGCCCGGCACCTTGCGCAGTTCCGCCGCCATGATCGCGGCGGTCTTCGTCTCGCGGAACGACAGCTCCGGGTTGCGGTGGAACTGATCCCAGAGCTTGCCCAGATCGCGATCGTAATCCGCCTTCACCTGCGCCTGATAGTCGGGCGCTGCCGCGACGGGTGTGGCAGCTGCGGCCAGAAGAGCGGCGATAAAGGTGCGGCGCATGCGAATCCCCCGTTGTTTGCCCGCACCATAGCCAGCCGCGCGGCGCGGTGAAGCGGCTTCGCAGCGCCACCTTCCGTTCGCACCTGTTCCACCCCATATTCGCCACATGGCGATCCAGATCCGCACGACCCTCGACGAACCTCAGACAGACGCGGCGTTCGTGCCACACCGCCCCAACCGCCCCGCGAAGGTCGAGGGTGGCCGCCGGTTCAAGCTTGTCTCGGATTACCAGCCCGCCGGCGACCAGCCGGCGGCGATCAAGGAACTGACCGAGGCGGCGCTGGCGGGCGAGAAGGATCAGGTGCTGCTCGGCGTCACCGGCTCGGGCAAGACCTTTACCATGGCGAAGGTGATCGAGGAGTTGCAGCGTCCCGCGCTGATCCTCGCGCCGAACAAGATCCTCGCCGCGCAGCTGTACGGCGAGTTCAAGAGCTTCTTCCCGGAGAATGCGGTCGAATACTTCGTCAGCTATTACGATTATTATCAGCCCGAGGCGTACGTCCCCCGGTCCGACACGTACATCGAGAAGGAAAGCTCGGTGAACGAGGCGATCGACCGGATGCGCCATTCGGCCACCCGATCGCTGCTGGAGCGGGACGACGTGCTGATCGTCGCCTCCGTCTCGTGCCTTTACGGCATCGGTTCGGTCGAAACCTATTCGGCGATGATCTTTGACCTGAAGAAGGGCCAGACGGTCGACCAGCGCGAGATCGTGCGGAAACTCGTCGCGCTTCAGTACAAGCGCAACGACGCGGCGTTCCAGCGCGGCAATTTTCGCGTGAAGGGCGACAATCTGGAAATCTTCCCCAGCCACCTTGAGGATGCGGCGTGGCGGATCAGCTTCTTCGGTGATGACATCGAGGAGATCGTCGAGTTCGATCCGCTGACCGGCAAGAAGGCGGCGAGCATGAACTCGGTGCGCGTCTATGCGAACTCGCACTATGTGACGCCCGGGCCGACGATGAAGCAGGCGACCGAGGCGATCCGCCACGAACTGGCGGAGCGGCTGAAGGAGCTGGAGGCGGAGGGCAAGCTGCTCGAGCACCAGCGGCTGGAGCAGCGCACCAATTTCGATCTCGAAATGATTGCCGCGACGGGCAGCTGCAACGGCATCGAGAATTACAGCCGCTTCCTCACCGGGCGCCTGCCCGGCGAGCCGCCGCCCACCTTGTTCGAATATCTGCCCGAAAACGCATTGCTGTTCGTCGATGAAAGCCACCAGACGGTGCCGCAGATCGGCGCGATGGCGCGCGGTGACCATCGGCGGAAGATCACGCTGGCGGAATATGGCTTCCGCCTGCCGAGCTGCATCGACAACCGGCCGCTTCGCTTCAACGAATGGGACGCGATGCGCCCGCAGACGGTCAGCGTCTCGGCGACGCCGGGCCATTGGGAGATGGAGCAGACCGGCGGCGTCTTCGCCGAACAGGTCATTCGCCCGACCGGCCTCATCGATCCGCCGGTCGAGATCCGCCCGGTCGAGGAACAGGTGCAGGATTGCATCGTCGAATGCCGCAAGACCGCGGAGCTCGGTTACCGCACCCTCGTCACTACGCTGACGAAGCGGATGGCCGAGGATCTGACCGAATATATGCACGAGGCGGGCGTCAAGGTCCGCTACATGCATTCCGACGTCGAGACGCTGGAGCGTATCGAGCTGATCCGCGACCTGCGGCTCGGCGTGTATGACGTGCTGATCGGCATCAACCTGCTGCGTGAGGGGCTCGACATTCCCGAATGCGGGCTGGTGTGCATCATGGATGCCGACAAGGAAGGTTTCCTGCGTTCCGAGACCTCGCTGATCCAGACGATCGGGCGCGCGGCGCGCAACGTCGACGGGCGCGTGATCCTCTATGCCGATCGAATCACCGGCTCGATGGAGCGGGCGATGAACGAGACGGCGCGCCGCCGCGAGAAGCAGGAAGCGTATAATCGCGAGCACGGCATCACGCCGACCACGATCAAGCGCAACATCGGCGACATCATCGCCCACGTGTCGAACAAGGACAGCGTGCTGATCGACACCGGCGACGAGGAGCGGCCGCACATGGTCGGCCACAATCTGCGCGCCTATATCGAGGAGCTCGAGAAGAAGATGCGCAAGGCCGCGTCGGACCTGGAGTTCGAGGAAGCCGGGCGCCTGCGCGACGAGATCCGCGCGCTGGAGCAGGAGGAGCTTGGCCTGCCGGTGCAGGAGCATAAGGCGCCGTTGATGGGCCGTAGCAACGAGGGCAAGCCGGGCACGCGCAAGACGCGGTTCGGCAAGCAGCAGGCGATCAGGATGGCGAAGCGGCGCTAGCCGCGCGCCGCGCCGCCGCCGTCCTCAGGCGTCAGCCGAGCGAGAGATCCTCGCCGGTGACGCCGTAATAGCTGGCGACGCGATCGGCATAGGCCTGGTCGAAATGCGGCGCATTATTGGCCCAGCTCGGGCCGCCTTCCAGCAGGCGGCGGTCGATCGTCACGACATATTGATCGCGCACCGGATCGAACTGCAGCAGCGAGAAGGGCAGGGGGTAATAGCTTTTGCCTACGCCCAGGAAGCCGCCGAGGCTGAGCACGGCATGGGTCGTGCGCCCGCTGCGCTTGTTGACCATGAAGGCGGAGACATGGCCGATCTTGTCGCCGTCGCGGCTTTCCACCCGCATCGTCGAGGCGAGCGAGGCTTCGATCAGAAGCAGAGTTTGCGTATCGGCAGCGGCCATAAAGTTCTCCCTGCCGCGCTGAACCGCTCTGCCCCTGCGCCGGTTCCGGTTGAGCCGTGCGCCGGGGGCGTTAGGGTGCAGCCCATGCGTCATCTTCCGCTTCTGTCCGCCACCCTGTTTCTCGCCGTCGCCGGCTGCGTCGCGCCGCCGACGGACGCGCCGCCTCCGCCCCC
>CAYMIU010000002.1:0-63047 GCA_964390515.1 uncultured Stakelama sp. | reverse complement strand
GGGCCAGGACCACCTCGGCGTTCACCGCCCCCGCCGTCACCCGCTCCTCCGCCGCCGGCGTCCACGCCCGCCCCGGCCCCGCTCGCCGGGGACTGGCGCGACTGGCCGATCACGCCGGGCACGTGGCGCTATGAAAGGGACGCGCGCGGCGGCCGCGCCTTGTTCGGTCAGGCGGGGCAGGATGCGCGGCTGGTGCTGCGCTGCGATCTGGCCGCGCGGCGCATCTATCTGTCGCGGCCCGGCCAGGCGACCGGCGCGTTCACGGTGCGCACCAGCAGCACGACGCGCGCGGTGCCCGTGCGGCCGACCGGCGGCACGCCGCCCCATGTCGCGGCCGATCTCCCAGCCCGCGACGGGCTGCTCGATGCCATGGCGTTCAGCCGCGGCCGCTTCGTGATCGAGCAGGCAGGCGCGCCGACGCTGGTGGTGCCGGCCTATCCCGAAGTCGGTCGGGTGATAGAGGATTGCCGCTGAGGCGCAGCGCAAGGCGGCGCGCCGGGCGGTCGGCAAGGCGAAAGAGGATCGTGCAAAGGCGGTGCGAAAACAAGACTTGTTTCGCATCACGAAACGACTCAGATTGCGTCCGTGGCCACGCTGGCCACGATCGTTATCAACCAGCGAAAGGAGGTGATCCGATGTCTCATGGTTCAGCAATGGGGTCGGTTCAGTTCGTTCGGGGGACGCGCTTCTAACCACCACCGCAGCCGGGCGGGGGGTATTCTCCCCCAGTCAACGCCGGGTTGAATGAGGTGAAGAGGCTCGCATGGTCTCCCGGGCTGGAGCTCTCCGGCCGCTGACCATGTTTAGGGGTTGTCGGGCAGTCTGGTGCGGCTGCTCGGCAACCTCTTCTCATATGTGGCTCTTCTCTATCGGGCGCCTCCCATCTGGCGCCCACCCCCGTCAGCCGTTAGCGTGCGGCGCAGCATATTCCGGGGGTACGCACATGAAGACGATCACGACGCTGGCGGCGCTGGCCATGATGGCGGCGGCGTTGCCCGTACATGCGGCCACCCCGGCTGCATCCTCTGCCGACGCGCAGGCGCTGGAGATCGCGCAGAAGCTGATCGCTTTCCGCACCGTGCGCGGGCAGGGCAACCAGACCCGCGCGGCGGCCGACTATCTGAAGCAGCAGCTCGTCGCCGGCGGCTTCCCCGCGGGTGACATCACCGTCGAGCCGGTCGACGATACCGCGATGCTGATCGCCCGCTGGCGCGGCACCGATCCCAAGGCCCCGGCGATCGTGATTTCCGGCCATATCGACGTGGTGGAAGCAAAGCCCGCCGACTGGCAGCGCGATCCCTTCACCCCCGTCGTCGAAAACGGCTATCTCTACGGCCGCGGTGCGACGGACATGAAGCTCGACATGGCACTGGTCGTCGCGACGCTGATCGACATGAAGCGCGCCGGCGTGAAGCCGCGCCGCGACATCGTGCTCGCCTTCTCGGGAGACGAGGAGACGACGATGAAGACCTCGTCGATGCTTGCCGATCGCCTGAAGGGCGCGGAGATGGCGCTCAACGTCGATGGCGGCGGCGGCCTGTATGGTGAGGACGGTCGCCCACAATATTTCACCATCGGCGCGGCCGAGAAGACCTACGCCGATTTCCAGCTGGAGGTGACGAACCCCGGCGGCCATTCCTCCGCCCCGCGGCATGACAATGCGATCGTTCAGCTGTCGAATGCGTTGGCCAAGATCGGCGCGTACCGCTTCAAGCCGCAGATCAGCCCGATCACCAAGGGCTATTTCGAAGGCGTCGCACCGCGCCAGACGGCAGAACTCGGCGCGGCGATGAAGGCGTTCGCCGCCGATCCGACGAGCCAGAAGGCGATTGATACGCTGACGGCGAGCCCCGCCTACGTCGGGCAGATCGGCACCACCTGCGTCGCGACGATGATCTCGGGCGGTCACGCGCTGAATGCGCTGCCGCAGCGCGCCACCGCCAACATCAATTGCCGCATCTTCCCGGGCGTGAAGCCGGCTGACGTGATGGCCGAGTTGAGCCGCGTCGCCGCTGACCCGGCGGTGACGTTCACCGATGTCACCGAAGGCTCGAACCCCACCGACGCCTCGCCATTGCGGCCCGATGTGGTGGGTGCGGTGAAGAAGGCGATGGGCGCGGTCCGCCCGGGCGTGCCGATCTTCCCGTCCATGTCCGCAGGAGCGAGCGATTCCATGTGGTTCCGCTCGGTCGGCATCCCCAGCTACGGCATCAGCCCGATCTTCGTGAAGGAATCGGATGATTTCAGCCACGGCCTGAACGAGCGCGCCCCGATCGACAACGTGCCGCTGGCCGTGCGCTACTACCGCTCGGTCTTTACCGACCTCTCGAAGTAAGCGTCGTCCCTGGGGCGGCGGCTTTCGCTGGCGCGAAGGCAGGTGAGCCATAAGCGATCCGGTGGCGCCGCTCCCGATGCGGCGCTACCTAGCGTGCCGATGCGTACGCTTGTTCTGATCCTCGCCCTTCTCGCCGCCACCGTCACGCCGGCGGCAGCGCAGCGTGCCGACCGGCCGACGCCGGGCTTCGTGCGCGTCCGCCTCGAAACCGTGCTCGGCAACGTCGTCCTTGCGCTGAATGCGAAGCGCGCGCCCGAGACGACCGCCAATTTCATGCGCTATGTCGATGACGGGCGGTTCGACGGGATCAGCTTCTATCGCGTCGCGCGGAGCAAGCAGGCGCCGCAAATGGGCTTCGTGCAGTCCGGCATCCGCACCGATGCACGCCGCTTCCTCGACATGATCCCGCATGAATCCACCGCCAAGACGGGGATCAAGCATCTCGACATGACGATCTCCATGGCGCGCCGCGGGCCTCCGGGGTCGGCGAACGGCAATTGGTTCATCGCGGTCGGCACGATGCCGTGGATGGACTGGAAGAAGGACAATCCCGGCTATGCCGCCTTCGGCCGGGTCGTTGCTGGCCAGGATGTGGTGAAGCGGATCCTCGCCCAGCCGACGGGCGGTGGGATGAACGGCACGCTGCTGATGAAGCCGGTCTATGTGAAGCGCGCGGTGCGGCTGGACGGCAAGGCGAAGCCCACCGGGCGGCCGCGGCCATGGCTGCTGGAAGGACGCAAGGACGGATGAACCGGCGCGGCCGGCCTTGCGTTCTCACCGCATGATCCGCCGCCGCCTCGTCATCACCGGCCGTGTCCAGAACGTCTTCTACCGCGCCTGGTTCGTGGAGGAGATGCGCGGGCTCGGCATCCGCGGCTGGGTCCGCAATCGCGCGGACAGCACCGTCGAGGCGGTGATCGAGGGGCCGACCGAAATGGTCAAGGCCGCGCTCGCCAAGGCACGTCAGGGCTCGCCCGCGTCACGCGTCGATGCGGTGGCGGTGCATGAGGATGCACCGCCCGAGCCATTCGAAGGGTTCGAGAAGCGCGCGACTCACTGATCGGCCGCGCGCGTCACGCGCCGGTCAGCCGCCCGAGGCATTGCCCAGCGGCGGCCCGGCGTCGTTCGCTGCCGGTGCCTGATCGTCGTTATACACCTTGTCCAGATAATAACCGGCCAAAGTATAGTGCGCCTTCACCGCTTCCGGAACGATCGTGCGCTGCGCCATCTCAAGCTCGCTCTCCGCGCGCTTGTAGAAATACTCTTTGTCTTCCACCGAATAGTCCTGCGCGTCTGTTTCGGCGCAAGTGGGCGCATATTCTTCAAAGGGCAAGATAGTAACATCGGAAACTGGCGCAATCTGGCGCAAAGTCACGGTCATTCGTCGAATACTCACCCCAAAAAACAAAACCCCGTCGCGGGCGCGGCGGGGTCATCACGATACGGTCGGCGCGTGACGCGCGATCCACATCCAATTCGCTCGTCCTTTCGGCCGCGCGGTGTATCAACGGCAGCCTTGGTCGATGGTTCCATCGGCCGATCGAGGGGGGTTCCATGACGCTGATCGCCATCCTGCTTGCCGCTCAGGCCGTGTCCGCCACCGCGCCCGCGGCGCCGGTGCCGCCCCGGATCACGCGGCTGCTGGAGCGGACGCCGGTGATCGACGGGCATAACGATCTCGCCTGGGAAATCCGTGATCGCTATGATGCGAAGGTCGAGACGCTGGATCTGTCGCGTGACACCGCCGCGCTGCCGCGGCCGTTGCAGACCGACATTCCCCGCCTGCGCCGCGGCGGGGTGGGCGGGCAGTTCTGGTCGGTCTGGATCCCGGCCGATGCGCAGGGCCCCCGCGCGGTCGAGATGACGCTGGAGCAGATCGATATCGTGCGCCGCTTCGTCGCCGCACATCCCGATGCCTTCGTGCTGGCGACCAGTGCCGACGACATCCGTCGCGCGCAGAAGGCGGGGCGCATCGCCTCGCTGATCGGGATCGAGGGCGGGCACCAGATCGATGCGCGGCTTTCCGTCCTTCGCCAGATGAAGGCGCTCGGCGTCAGCTATATGACGCTGACGCACGGAAAGAGCCTGGACTGGGCGGATTCCTCCACCGATGCGCCGCGCGCCAACGGCCTTTCCGATTTCGGTCGTCAGGTGGTGGCGGAGATGAACCGCATCGGCATGATCGTCGACGTCAGTCATGTGTCGGATGCCACCATGACCGCGGTGCTCGACGTGTCGAAGGCGCCGGTGATCGCCTCTCACTCCGCGGCGCGCGCCATCACCGATGCGCCGCGGAACATCCCCGATGCGCTGCTGCGCCGGATCGGCGAAGCGGGCGGCGTGGTGATGGTGAACTTCTATCCCGCCTTCGCTTCGGCGGCGTGGCGCGCCTGGGATGCGGAGCGCACCGCCGTCGCCAGGAGGCTGGGCGTGCCGGCGGATGTGTATGGCGCGAAGGCGCCTGCGCTGCTCGTCGCCTGGGATGCGGCGCACCCGATGCCGCGGGTGACGGCAGCGACGATCGCCGATCATGTCGATCACATCGCGCGCGTCGCGGGCAAGGGCGCCGTCGGGCTCGGCGGCGATTTCGACGGGATCAACGGCACCGCGCCCGAGGATATGACCGGTGTCGACGGCTATCCGCGGCTGTTCGCCGAACTCGCCCGCCGCGGCTGGAGCGATGCTGATCTGTCTTCGCTGGCGCAGGGCAATGTGCTGCGTGTGATGGCGCGGGCGGAAGCGGTCGCAGCGGCCGCCGCCGGGCAGCCGCCGGTGGACGCGATCGGCCGCAACTAGCGCCAGCGGCCGGCAACAGCCGAGTTGTCGCAACGGTAACGATCTGCTTAAGTTCGCGGCCATGAGGATGTTCCTTTCCGCGAGCCTCATCACGCTCGCCGCCGCCGCCGCCGCTGCCGTTCCTGCCGCAGCCCGCCCGATGACCATCGAAGACCTGACGATGCTGAGCCGCATCGGCACGCCCACCGTCTCCAGGGACGGCCACTGGATGGTCTGGGCGCAGCGCGAGACCGATCTCGACGCGGATCGCGGCCGCTTCGATCTGTGGCGGCTTGATCTGACGAAGCCCGGCGCCGCGCCGGAGAAATTGCTCGCCGATCCGCAGAAGGACGAGAATGATCCGCAGATTGTTGGCAACACCGTCTATTTCGCGATGGACGATGCGATCTGGGCCGTCCCCGTCACCGGCGGCACGCCGCGCCGGCTGACCGACTTCAAGGGCGGCTTCAACGGCTTCAAGGTCGCGCCGACGGGCGACAAGATCGTGGTCTGGGCAGATCGCCTGCCCGGCGCGCCCAGCCTTGAGGAACCGATGATCCGCAAGCTGGCGGATGCCGGTTCGGGCCGCACCTATGACCAGCTGTTCGTCCGCCACTGGGATACGTGGGGCGACGGCAAAAGGTCGCAGCTCTTCGTCCTGCCGCTGACCGCCGCCGGTGCGCGCGGCAACGGCAAGGCAGTGGTCGGCACCCTCGTCGGCGACACCCCCTCCAAGCCGTTCGGCGGCGCCGAGGAAGTCGCGTGGAGCCCCGACGGCAAGACGCTCTACTTCGCGCTGCGCGAGGCAGGCCGGATCGAGCCGACCTCGACCAATCTCGATATCTTCGAGGTGCCGGCCGACGGCAGCCGTGCGCCGGTGAACCTCACCGCCGACAACAAGGCGACCGACAATCAGCCGGTCGTCTCGCCGGATGGCCGAACGCTCGCCTGGTTCGCGATGCGCCGTCCCGGTTACGAGGCCGATCGCCAGGTGCTGATGCTGCGCGATCTCGCCACTGGCCGCATGACGTCGCTGACCGAAAAGTGGGACCGTTCGGTCGGCTCGATCGCCTGGGCGCCCGACTCGCGCTCGCTTTACGTGACGGCGGACGACACGCAGGAAACCCCGCTGTTCCGCGTCGATGCGAAGACCGGCCAGGTCACGCGGCTGACGCAGCAGGGCCATGTCGGCGCGGTCGCCGTGACGCCGAGCGGGCCGATCATCGCGCTCGATTCGCTCACCGCCCCGGCCGATTTCTACCGCGTCGCCGCCACGGGCACGCCGCAGCGGCTGACCAACGTCAACGCCGCCAAGCTGGCCGGCATCGACATGCCGACGATCGAACGGTTCAGCTTCACTGGCGCCAACAACGACACCGTCTGGGGCTATGCGGTGAAGCCCGCCAATAGCACCGGCAAGGTGCCGATCGCCTACATGGTCCATGGCGGGCCGCAGGGGTCGAGCAACAACAGCTGGTCCTACCGCTGGAACCCGGCGGTGTTCGCCGGGGCCGGCTACGGCCTCGTTGCGGTCGATTTCCACGGCTCCACCGGCTACGGCCAGGCCTTCACCGACAGCATCCGCAACAATTGGGGCGGCTGGCCGCTGGAGGACCTGAAGAAGGGCCTCTCCGCCGCGACCACCAGGTTCACCTGGCTCGACGCGGATAATGCCTGCGCGCTCGGCGCCTCCTATGGCGGCTATATGATGAACTGGATCGAGGGGCAGTGGCCCGATCGCTTCAAGTGCATCGTCCAGCACGACGGCGTCTTCGACGCGCGCGCCATGGCGTATGAAACCGAGGAACTGTGGTTCGACGAATGGGAGCATGGCGGGAAGACCTATTACGAGGACCCGCAGGCCTTCGAGAAATGGAACCCGGTGCACCACGTCGCGAAGTGGAAGACGCCGCAACTCGTCATCACCGGCGAGAAGGATTTCCGCATTCCCTACACCCAGGGGCTGGCCGCCTTCACCGCGCTCCAGCGCCGCGGCATCCCCTCGCGCCTCCTCGTCTTCCCGAACGAGAACCACTGGGTGCTGAAGCCGAAGAACTCGCGCCAATGGTATCGCGAAGTGATCGGCTGGATGGACAAGTGGACCGGCAAGGCACCCGCTGACCAATAACACCTCGTCATCCCGGCCTGGAGCCGGGGTGATGGTGTGAGGAGGGGGGACTTGGGTTCCCCCCACCGCCTCGCTATGGCCGCTCCATGAGCGAGCTGCCGAAAACCTTTGACCCCGCCGCGATTGAATCCCGCTGGTACAGCCATTGGGAAGAAAACGGCCTGTTCCGCCCCGAGCGTCCCGGCGCGGAGCCGTGGACGATCGTCAACCCGCCGCCCAACGTCACTGGCTCGCTCCACATCGGCCACGCGCTCGACAATACGCTGCAGGACATCCTGACCCGTCACGCCCGGCTGAAGGGCAAGGACGCTTTGTGGGTCGTCGGCACCGATCACGCCGGCATCGCGACGCAGATGGTGGTCGAGCGGCAGATGGCGCTCGCGCAGCAGAAGCGCACCGATTTCACCCGCGACGAATTCGTCGCCAAGGTGTGGGAATGGAAGGCGGAGAGCGGCGGCCAGATCACCGGCCAGCTCCGCCGCCTCGGCTGCTCGATGGACTGGGCCAATGAGCGGTTCACGATGGACGAGGGCTTCTCGAAGGCCGTGCTCAAGGTCTTCGTCGAGCTTCACCGCCAGGGCCTGCTCTATCGCGACAAAAGGCTGGTCAACTGGGATCCGGGCCTGGGCACCGCGATCAGCGATCTCGAGGTCGAGACGCGCGAGGTGAAGGGCAGCTTCTGGCAGATCCGCTACCCGCTCGCTGACGGCTCGGGCACGATCACCGTTGCGACCACGCGCCCCGAGACGATGCTCGCCGACATGGCCGTCGCGGTGCATCCCGACGACGCGCGCTACAAGGACATGATCGGCAAGCAGATCAAGCTGCCGATCACCGGCCGCCTGATTCCGGTGATCGCCGACGAACATGCCGATCCGTCGCTCGGCACCGGCGCGGTGAAGATCACGCCGGGGCATGACTTCAACGATTTCGAGGTGGGCAAGCGCGCCGGCATGAAGGCGGGCGAGATGCTCAACATGCTCGATGCCAGGGCCAACGTCACGCAGACCGCGGACGGCCTGATCCCGGCCGAGTTCCTCGGGCTTTCGACGGCGGACGCGCGCAAGGCGGTCGTCGCCCGGCTCAAGGCCGATGGCGTCCTCGTGCCGCATGTCGACAAGGAAGGCGTTGAGCATGATGCCGAGCCGCGCACGATCCAGACGCCCTATGGCGATCGCTCGGGCGTCGTCATCGAGCCGTGGCTGACTGATCAATGGTATGTCGACGCCAAGGCGCTGGCGCAGCCCGCGATCGAGGCGGTGAAGTCCGGCGCGATCCGCCTCGTCCCCAAGACGTGGGAGAAGACCTACTTCAACTGGATGGAGAACATCCAGCCGTGGTGCGTCTCGCGCCAGCTGTGGTGGGGCCACCAGATCCCGGCGTGGTTCGACACCGACGGCAAGGCCTATGTGGCCGAAACCGAGGCGGAGGCACAGGCGCAGGCGGGCGAGGGCGTTGCCCTCACGCGCGATCCCGACGTGCTCGACACCTGGTTCTCCTCCGCACTCTGGCCCTTCGCCACGATGGGCTGGCCGGACAATAGCGATCCGACGCTCGGCGGGCGCTATCCCAATGACGTGCTGATCTCGGGCTTCGACATCCTGTTCTTCTGGGATGCCCGCATGATGATGCAGGGCATGCACTTCATGAAGGACGTGCCCTTCCGCACGCTCTACCTGCACGGTCTGGTCCGCGCGGCGGACGGCGCGAAGATGTCCAAGTCCAAGGGCAATACCGTCGATCCGCTCGGCCTGATCGACAAATACGGCGCCGACGCTTTGCGCTTCTTCATGGCGGCGATGGAAAGCCAGGGCCGCGACATCAAGATGGATGAGAAGCGGGTCGAGGGCTACCGCAACTTCGCGACCAAGCTGTGGAACGCCAGCCGCTTCTGCCAGTCGAACGGCATCGGCGGATCGACCACGCTGGAGCCGCCGGCGGCGACTCACCCGGTCAACAAGTGGATCATCGGGGAGGCGATCAAGGCGATCCAGTCGGTCGACCTCGCGCTTGGCGAATACCGCTTCGATGCCGCGGCCAACGCCATCTATCAGTTCGTCTGGAGCCAGTTCTGCGACTGGTATCTCGAACTGATCAAGGGTGGCATCGACGAGGAGACCAAGGCGGTCGCGGGCTGGGTGCTCGACCAGATCCTGGTCGTCCTCCACCCGTTCATGCCGTTCATCACCGAGGAGCTGTGGCACGCGCTCGCGCCGCGCGATCATGACCTGATCGTCGCGCACTGGCCGATGGCGGACGCGCGCGCGATCGATCCGGCGGCCGCGCAGGAGATCGACTGGCTGATCCGCCTCGTCAGTGAGGTTCGCTCCAGCCGCACCGAGCTGAACGTGCCGCCGGGCGCGCGTCTGCCCTATGCGGTGGCGGATGCGAACGACGAGACGCAGGCGCGCCTCCAGCGCAACGCAGCCACGATCGCCCGCCTCGCGCGGATCGATCCGGGCGAGGTCTCGGGCGGCACCGCGCAGGTGGTGGTGGACGAGGCGACGTTCCGGATCGCGCTTGGCGACGTGATCGACCTCGCTGCGGAGCGCACGCGACTCGCCAAGGCGATCGCCGCGGCCGAAAAGGAGCGCGACGGGCTTGCCGGCCGGCTCAACAACCCGAGTTTTGTCGAACGCGCGAAGCCCGAGGCGGTCGAGAAGGCCCGCGCCGATCATGCGGAGAAATCCGCGGAGGCGCAGCGGCTTGCAGCCGCCCTGGCGCGGCTCGGCTGATCGCGTCCGTCGGCGGCGCTTCCCTAAATGGGACAGGTGCCGCCGACAAACGCTGGCGACGCCTGGGTCGCAATTATAACGGACAGCTGGTTTCGTTGGAGTTGAAATGACGCGCCTCAAGGTTTCGGTTCTCGCCATGGTCGCATCGCTCGCCATGGTCGCATCGCTCGCCATGGCTGCGCCCGCGAGTGCCCAGTCGATCGTGGGCCTCGATGTCCTGCGGACCTGGAACCTGGTGGTGCTCGGCGATCTCACCTCCTCGTCCGAGGTCGAGGGACGCACCTTCGTCGGCGGCAACCTCAATGGCAATTCGTCCAATTATCAGATCCGCACGCCGGAACCCTCGCCCTACAATGTCACGGGCCTGACGGTGGTCGGCGACGTCAACGGCTCGCACAAGAACCTGAACGGCGGCTCGGGCGCGGTCGTGGGGGGCAACGTCAACAGCGGCTTCAACCTGAACGGCGCGCCGCAGACGGTGAAGGTCGGCGGCACGATCGCCAACACCAACGTCAACCAGAACACGGTGACGTCGGGCCTCGCCGCGAGCGATCCGTCCTTCCTCGTCAACCTGAAGCAGCAGGGCAGCCTGATCGCCAGCAGCATGGGCGAGCTGTCGCGCACGTTCGGCGGCATGTCCTCGAACAGCAATCTGACGATCAGCGGCAATCGCGGCACGTTCGATGCGAAGCCCGATGCAAAGGGCGTGGCGGTGTTCAACATCACCAGCGCCGATTTGGATCGCATTGGCGAGATCAAGTTCAACCTCAACGGCGCCGATACCGCGATCGTCAACGTCACCGGCGCGAACGTGACGCTCAACGACAATTTCCTCGGCGGTACGACGGGGCTGGGCAAGCACGTGATCTGGAACCTGGTCGACGCGCAGAAGGTCGATGCCACCACCGCATGGGGCGGGTCGGTGCTGGCGCCGGGCGCCGCGGCGACGACGGGCAATTACATCGAGGGCTCGGCGGTGTTCGGCAGCCTCGTGCAGAACGGCGAATTCCACCTCGGCACCTACGTCGGCACCTACAATCCGCCCGTCGGCCCGCCGCCGGTCGACGGTGGTGGCTCGCCCACGCCGATCCCGGGCGAGGCCGCAGGCCTGTTCGCGCTCGGCGCCGTCGGCCTGTGGCTGCTGCGCCGCCGCCGCCTCGCGGCTGCCTGAGGAACCGTTTCGCCGGCGCGTGGACGCCGGCAGTATAACGAGGGCGCTGTCCTACAATCGCCCTCCCATGGCAGTGTCGCAGACACGATGGGAGGGATGCGAATGTTGGAGAAAAACACGCCAGAGCCTCAACTTCCTCAACATTCGCGCGCTTGTCGGCCGCCAAAGTCTGCCTCAAGGAGATCCCGAGACCGGAACGATACCGGCTGGAAGGGGTAGAGGGGCGGCATGGAAGAACCGGTAACGCACCTCCGACCCGGACAGCGCGATCTCACGTCCGGGCCGATCGGCTCTGCGTTGCTGATGTTCGCCCTGCCGACGCTGGCCTCGAACGTGCTTCAATCGCTGAACGGATCGATCAACGCGATCTGGGTCGGCCGCTTCCTCGGCGAAGGCGCGCTGGCCGCGACGTCGAACGCGAACATCATCATGTTCCTGATGTTCGGCGCGGTGTTCGGCTTCGGCATGGCGGCGACGATCATCGTCGGGCAAAGCTGGGGCCGGCGCGACGTGGACGCCGCCCGCCGCGCGTTCGGCTCCGCGATCGGGCTGGTGCTGGCGGGATCGGTGATCGTCGGCGCACTCGGCTGGATCTTCGCGCCCGAGATCCTCGTCACGCTGGCGACCCCGCCCGACGCGTTCGAGCCCGCGCTCGATTACCTGCGCGTCATCTTCCTCGCGTTGCCGCCCTCGATGCTGCTCGTCCTCATGTTCATGGGGCTGCGCGGCACGGGCGATTCGGTGACGCCCTTGTGGTTCATGGGCCTGTGCGTGCTGATCGACGCGGCGATGAACCCGTTGCTTATCGCCGGCATGGGGCCGTTCCCGCGCATGGGGATCGCCGGCTCCGCCACGGCGACGCTGATCGCCAATATCGTCGCACTCGCCGCGCTGGTCGCCTGGATCGCGTGGCGCGATCTGCCGCTCCGGCTGCGCGGGGCGGAAATCCGCTACATCCTGCCGGAACGGGCGCTTGTGCGCACGATCGTGGGCAAGGGGCTGCCGATCGGCGCGCAGATGCTGGTGCTGTCGGTATCGGCGCTCGCCATGGTGGGCCTCGTCAACCGCGCCGGGATCGATACCGTCGCGGCCTATGGCATCGTGCAGCAGCTCTGGGGCTATGTGCAGATGCCCGCGATGGCGATCGGCGCGGCGGTGTCGGCGATGGCGGCGCAGAATATCGGCGCCGGGCGCTGGGATCGCGTGGCCCGCATCACGCGCGCCGGCCTGTTTTACAATTTCACCATCACCGCGGCGACCGTGGTGGCGGTGCTGTGCTTCGACCGGGTGATCATCGGCCTGTTCATTCCCGGCGGCAGCCCGGCGCTGCCGATCGCGCAGCACATCAACCTCGTCGCCACCTGGGGCTTCGTCCTGTTCGGCGGGACGATGGTGCTGTTCGGCGTGATCCGCGCCAATGGTGCGGTGTGGGGCCCGCTCGCGATCATGACGATTGCGATGTTCCCGGTGCGCCTGGGAGTTGCCTTCGCGCTGCAGCCGCTGCTGGGGCCGGATGCCTTGTGGTGGAGCTTCCCGATCGGATCGGGCACGAACCTCGTGCTTGCGGCGCTTTACTATCGCTACGGCCGCTGGCGCGAGAACCAGCTGCTGGTCCCGGACGAGCATGGCGAGGAACGTAGCCATGCGGACATCGAGCCGGCGGGCAGCCTCAAGCCGGTCGGCTAGTCGGCGTGTTCCTCATGCTGGTCGGGCGCATTGCGCGGGGTCATCACCCGGATCGCGCCCGCCGCGATCCGCGCCTCGACCGGGGTACGCGCCAGCACCTCGCCATCGATCGAGATCGGCAGGCTCGGCCGCGTGTCGATCTTTAACTGCTTGCCGGAGAAGGTGATGGTGTCCTGATGGCGGGCGGACAGGCCGAAGAAGCTCGCGAACCAGTTCTTCAGCAGGGTGCGCCGATACCGCCCGGTCACCGCCTGCACCACGATCTGCCCCGAATCCACCTCGGCCTCGTCTACCAGCCAGGTGCCGCCATGATAGGGCCCGTTCGAGATCCGCACCTCGACGACGCGCAGGCGCTTCTCCTCCACGCCATCATCGACGGTCAGGATGAAGGGGCGGAACCTGAGATATTGCAGCCCGGCCCAGCCGAGATAACCGACCCGCCCGAGTACCTTCTTCAGGTTATGCGGCACGCTTTCCGCAATCTGCGGCGACAGGCCCATTGCGGCGCAATTGGCGAAGTAGTCGCCGTTGATCACGCCAAGGTCGATCCGCTTCGGAACGCCATTCACCAGCACGTCGATCGCGCCATCGATGTCGAGCGGCAGGCCGAGCGTTCGCGCGAAGCTGTTCGCGGTCCCGAGCGGCAGCACGCCCAGGATCACGTCCTTCCCGATCAGCAGGTCGACGAGCCCGCTGACCGTGCCGTCGCCGCCGCCGAAGATGACGAGGTCGGGCTTCTTCGCGAGCGCCCGCTCGACGGTGCGCTCGAGATCGTCCGGATCCTCCACGGCATGTGCATCGACGGGGAAGGGCACCTTCTCGAGCCGCTTGCATGCCTTCTTGAACAGCTTCTTGCCCTTGCGCGACTTGGCATTGACGATCAGCGCGGCCGACTGGATTTCGCTCATCCCCGCCCAACGCGCGAGTGCCGGTTTCGCTTCCGTAACGCTTGCAGCGCGGCCGGGGCGGGCGCAAACGACCATCATGACCGCCTGTTTCCCCGCGCTTCGCCTTCGCCGTACCCGTTCCGCGGACTGGAGTCGCCGCCTGCATCGCGAAACGGTGCTGACGCCCGCCGACCTTATCTGGCCGCTGTTCATCGCGGACGGGGAGGGCGTGGAGGAGCCGATCGCGAGCCTGCCGGGCGTATCGCGCTGGTCGGTCGACGGCATCGTCGCCCGCGCGCGGGAAGCGCATGCGCTTGGCATCGCCTGTCTCGCCTTCTTCCCCAACACCCCGGCGCAGCTGCGCACCGAGGACGGGCGCGAGGCGCTGAATCCCGACAATCTGATGTGCCGCGCGATCCGCGCCGTGAAGGATGCGGTGCCCGATATCGGCATCCTCACTGACGTGGCGCTCGATCCCTATACCGCGCACGGCCATGACGGGCTGGTGGATGCGGCCGGCTATGTCCTGAACGATGCGACGGTGGAGGTGCTGGTCGGCCAGTCGCTGAACCAGGCCGCCGCCGGTGCTGACATCATCGCGCCGTCGGACATGATGGATGGCCGCATCGGCACGATCCGTGGCGCGCTGGAGGCGTCGGGCCACAGCAATGTCCAGATCATGGCCTATGCCGCCAAATACGCGAGCGCCTTCTACGGCCCGTTCCGCGACGCGGTGGGCAGCCGCGGGCTGCTGAAGGGCGACAAGAAGACGTACCAGATGGACTATGCAAACGCAGAGGAAGCGCTGCGCGAGGTGGCGCTCGATCTCGCGGAAGGTGCGGACAGCGTGATGGTGAAGCCGGGCCTTCCGTATCTCGACGTCATCCGCCGCGTGAAGGACCGGTTCGAAGTGCCGGTGTTCGCGTATCAGGTGTCGGGCGAATATGCGATGATCGAGGCCGCGGTCGCGGCCGGCGCGGCGGATCGCGACGCGATGGTGATCGAGACGCTGACCGCCTTCAAGCGGGCGGGTTGCTCCGGCGTCCTCACCTATCACGCGGCCCATGCGGCGCGGCTGCTGAACGCATGACGGCAGCACCGATCGAGACCGAGCGGCTGATCCTGCGCGTGCCCGAACGGGGCGACCGCGCGCCGCTCCACGCCATGTGGGCGGACGAACGGGTGATGGCCGATCTCGGACCGGTGAAGGACGAAGTGGCAAGCGACGCTGCTTTGGCGCGCCACGCTTCCTATGCGCCGCTCGGCTTTCGCGCGGTGATCCACAAGAGCAGCGGCGCAACGATCGGGTTCTGCGGGCTGAAGCCTGGCGCGCCGGATACGCCGATCAAAGGCATGCTGGAGATCGGCTGGATGCTCGCGGTGCCCTATTGGGGCGCGGGCTATGCCCATGAAGCGGCGGCGGCCAGCATTGACTGGGGCTGGGCCAACGGGGGCGAGCCCGCGATCTTCGCCATCACCGCGCGACAAAACGCCAAAAGCCGGGCGCTGATGACGCGCCTCGGCATGGCGCACGTGCCGGCCCTCGATTTCGAGCATCCGCTGTTCGCGGCGGATGATCCGCGGCGCGACAGCGTCACGTACCGGATCGAGCGATCATGATCGAAACGCCGCGCCTGATCCTGCGGCAATGGCGCAAGGAGGATGTTATGCCCTTCCACGCAATGGGGCAGGATCCCGACGTGATGCGCTATCTCGGCCCGCCGACGAGCATGGCGGATTGCGAAGCGACGGTGGTGCGGATGAACGAGTTCGCCGAGGCGAGCGGCGATTGCTTCTGGGCGCTGGAGCGCCGCGTGGACGGCGCCTTCATCGGCTTTTGCGGGATCAAGCCCGGCGCGGCCGGCACGCCGATCGACGGCGCGCCCGAGATCGGCTGGCGGCTCGCACGCGACGCCTGGGGCAGTGGGCTGGCGCGGGAGGCCGCTGCGGCGTGCCTTGCGCGTGCGTGGCAACGCGGGACGGCGCGGGTACATGCGATCACGGTGCCGGCGAACGAGCGCAGCTGGGGTTTGATGATCCGGCTGGGCATGACGCGTCGAAGGCGGCGACTTTGATCATCCCGGGCTGGCGGAAGGCGATCCGCTGCGCCGTCACGTCCATTACGCCATCGATCGACCGCTTCATGGCTGAGGGCAGCCGCGCATCGCGCGCGCTGTTCATCGTGACGATCCTCAGTGGATCGTTCCTGCTGTTCCTTGTCCAGCCGATGGTCGCGCGGATCGCGCTGCCGCGGCTCGGCGGGGCGCCGGCGGTGTGGAACTCGGCGATGCTGGTGTACCAGGCGCTGCTGCTCGCCGGCTATGGCTACGCCCATGCCATCGGCCAGCTGCCGGTGCGCCGGCAGGCGGGGATACATCTCGCCGTACTGGCGATCGCGTGCCTCTGGCTGCCGATCGGGGTGCTGGGCTGGCCGCTTCCCACCGGCACCGCGCCCGAATTGTGGGTGCCGTGGCTGTTCGCCGCCTCGATCGGCCCGCTGTTCGTTGCCGTCTCGGCGCAGGCGCCGCTTGCGCAGCGCTGGTTCGCTGCCGCACGCCCGGGGGAGGACCCGTATCGGCTGTATGCGGCGTCCAATCTTGGCAGCTTCGCCGGCCTCATTGCCTATCCGCTGGTGGTCGAGCCGCTGATGCCGGTGGACAGCCAGCGCTGGCTGTGGACCGCAGGCTATGTCGTGCTGGTCGTGCTTGTGCTCCTGATCGCGACCCGACTGCCGAGGGCAGCGGCACAGGCGGCGGTGGCGGTCAACGCGCCGCCAGCGCGTGCCGCGCAGGTGGCGCGGTGGATCGCCCTGTCGTTCGTCCCGTCAGGACTGATGCTGGCGACGTCGACGTACATCACCACCGATATCGTCGCGATGCCGCTGCTGTGGGTGATGCCGCTCGGCCTGTATCTGCTCAGTTTCACCATCGCCTTTGCCAATGACCGCGGCCCGGCGGATTTTCTCGTTCGCGTGGCGCCGGTGACGATCCTGCTGTTCGGCGGGGTGATGATCGGCGGCTTCCATGTCGCGCCGCTGTTCGGGCTCGCGCTGGCGCTGATCCTTCTCTTCATGGTCTCAGTCGCGCTCCACACGGCGCTTTACCGTTTGCGGCCCGCACCCGAGCGGCTGACGGGCTTCTATCTCGCCATGTCAGTGGGCGGCGCGCTTGGCGGTGTGTTCGCCGGGCTCGTGGCGCCGGCGCTGTTCGACTGGACGTGGGAATATCCGCTGCTGATCCTCGCTGCCGGCGCGCTGACGCCGCAGGTGTTCCTCGCGCCCTTTGTGCGTGACTGGTGGTCGCGCGGCCGCGGATTGCCCGCGACGGTGGCCGTCGGGCTGGTGCTGGCCGCGCTACTGGCGCTTCGCCAATGGGGGCCGGACGCTTATTTCGGCGAGGAGCATACCGGTTTCGTCTTCGCGGCGATCGCGCTGGTCGGGCTGGCGTCGGTCGGTGTGCGGCCCGCGTATCTGGCCGTGCTTGGGGTGTCGCTGCTGCTGTTCGGCGGGACGAGCGCGCTTCGCGATACGATAGCGGGGGACGTGCGCACGCGCAGCTATTTCGGCGTCTACAGCATCTCGGAAACGGAGCGGCAGCGCACGCTCGCCCACGGCACGACGATGCACGGTATCCAGTTGCTCGGCTCCGCGGAGCGCGAGCAGCAGCCAACGAGCTATTATGTGCCCTCGTCCGGTGTGGGGCGGGCGATGACGATCGCGCCGGCGCTCTACGGGCTGGAGAGTCGGATCGGCGTCGTCGGTCTCGGGACGGGCACGCTCGCCTGTTACGCTTGGCCGACCCAGGAGTGGACCTTCTTCGAGATCGATCCGGTAATGGCGGATCTGGCGCACAAGCGCTTCTCCTTCCTGCGGACTTGCGCGCCCGACGCCAAGATCGTGCTGGGAGATGCAAGGCTGTCGATCGAGGCGGCGCGACCCCAGTCGTTCGACTTGCTGGCGCTAGATGCCTTCTCGTCCGATTCCGTGCCGATCCACCTGCTGACGCACGAGGCGTTCGCCGATTATGCGCGCGCCTTGCAGCCGAAGGGCCTGCTGCTGGTGCACATTTCGAACCGCTTCCTCGATCTTCGTCCGGTCGTCGCCGCAGCCGCTGCTGCCGGCGGGTGGCGGGCGATCGAGCTTGCGGACAATCCGCCTGCGGATGACGGGGCCGGATCGCTCTCGCTATGGGTCGCGCTGTCGCGCGATCCCAAGGTGCTCGCCGAGTTGCGGGGGATGGGGGAAGGCTGGCGCCCGCTGGCGGCACGCGCCGGTTATGAAGGCTGGAGCGATGATTACGCCTCTATCCTGCCGCTGCTGCGTCGTTGAGCGTCACTCGCTGTTGCGCTCGACCGACTCGAGGATGCGCGCGCCGGCCATGAACACCGCCAGGGGGCAGACGGCGAATAGCATCCAGCCGCCGACGCCGGGGTATTGCTCGACATAATGTACGCCGCGCTCGGTGGCGCCGAGGCTGAGGCCATAGATGACCATGAACGCCTCGAACTTGGTCTTGATCGTGAACAACCTGGTAATGCGCGAGAACATGTCGGCGCATAAGCAAGCCCCGCGCCAATGGCGGATTTTTGTGGTTTTTGCCGTGCGATAGATGGTTAACTGTCAATTAACTCGACAAGTAGAAGCTCTTCGAGCAGCGCGCGGCGAGCGTTCTCGATCCGGCAGATGAGCGCGGGATCGGCGATATCGGCGCCGGCGATGGCTTCGGGCCAGTGCGCCTCGATCACCCCCGCGATCCGGTCGAGCGCCGACGCGTCGACCAGGAAGCGGGGATCGACCAGTGCCGGATCGCACGCCACGCGCAACCGGAGGCACGCCGGCCCGCCACCATTGGCCATCGATTCGCGCACGTCGACCACCTCCACCGCGCGTATCGGGCCGTTGCCCGCCAGATGATCCTGCAGCCAATGCCACACTGAGGGTGTCTCGCGTGCTTCCGTCGGCACGATCAGCGTCTGCGTGCCCGCCGGCGTGGTGACGAGCTGGGCGTTGAACAGATAGGATCGGATCGCGTCCTCAAGGCTGACACGGGCGGCGGGTACCTCGACGATCTCCACCCCCGGCATCATCGTGCGCAGCCGTTCGAAGAAGGCGTCGCGGTCTGCATAGGCCTGCTCATGCGCAAACAGCGTCCGCTCGTTGGCCACCGCGACGACGTCATTATGGAAGGCGCCGGCAGCGATCGCCTCGGGCGATTGCTGGACGAACAGGGTGCGCGCAGGATCGAGCCGGTGCGCACGCGCCACTGCCTCGCTCGCCTCGCGGTGCTGGCGCGCCGGGAAGGGGCCGCCAGCCTCGCCATAGACGAATATCTCGACACCCGCTTCGCCGTGTCCCGGCGCAAGCCGCATGTGGTTCGCGGCGCCCTCGTCGCCGAAGGGCGGGGGGATCGGGGCGTGAACCGCGAAGGCGCGATTGGCAAAGGCAAGCCGCAGCTGCGCGAGCGTCGCGGGCCATTCGTGGCTCCTGTGCGGCATGGTGATGAGGTTCGCGACGGTCAGATGACACCGGTCGTCCGCCGTGTCCGGCGCCGGGGAGACGGTGGCGGCGTTCGCGGCCCACATCGACGATGCGGAGAGTGCCCGGGCCTGAAGGTGCGGGGCCGCGCGATCGTAGCTGGTGTGAAGCGCGGACAGCCAGACATGGTCGGGCCGAGGGTGGGGCAGCAGCACGCCCTGCGGCAGGCCGAGCGCGAGATTGGCCCGCATCTTTGCGATGCCCTGCAACGCGGCCGCGCGGGGGTGCGCCACGGCACCCGCATTACGCGTGGCGGCCAGGTTCCCGGGGCTGAGGCCAGCATAATTGTGGCTTGGCCCGACGATGCCGTCGAAATTGATCTCGCGGATCATGGCCGGCTCAGATGCGCGGCGCGTGGAGGATGGACGCATCCTCCTTTGCCCCGATTGCCGCGGCGCAGGTTGGGTCGATCACCACGGTGTCTCCCACCTCGCGCAGCACGCCGAACGAGCAGCGGAAGTCGGACAGCCGGCCATGTGCCACCAGGGATTGCGTGCCACCGTCCCGGTCGAGCGCGACGACCCGCGCCTCGCGCGCCTCGCGGATCGTGCGCACCGCGTCGATCCGTGCTGTCATCGTCGGACCGCCGTCGAAGATGTCGATATACTTCTCGAATGCAAAGCCCTCGTTTTCCAGCATCCGCATCGCCGCCCGGCCAGAGGGATGCGGAAGCCCGATCGCCGCCCGCGCCGATTCGGACAGCATGGCGGTATAGATCGGATGCTTGGGCATCAAATCGGCGATGAACTGGTGCCCGTTGATCGCATTGAAAGCGTCGGCATCCTGAAAGTTCATGCCGAAGAAGCGACCGGCAAGCCCGTCCCAGAAAGGCGACCCGCCCGCCTCGTCGATCACACCGCGTAATTCGGCAAGGATCCGGTCGCCGAAGCGCGCACGGTGCGCCTTGATGAACAGATAGCGGCTGCGCGCGAGCAGAAGCCCCAGCCCGCCGGCCCGTTCGCCCGGGTGAAGGAACAGCCCGCCCACCTCGCTCGACCCTTCCAGATCCGTGGTCAGCGTCAGCATCTCGGCGCGAAAGGTGCGCTCCAGTTCGCGGCTGTGCTGGGTCAGCGTGCTGATGCGATAGCTGTAGAAGGGATGCCGTTGGCCGACCTGGGTGA
This sequence comes from uncultured Stakelama sp., assembly GCA_964390515.1. GTDB lineage: Bacteria > Pseudomonadota > Alphaproteobacteria > Sphingomonadales > Sphingomonadaceae > Sphingomonas. The sequence goes on along the minus strand of CAYMIU010000002.1, from coordinate 42,676 downwards.
AGATCTGGCAGGTGCCGCGAATCTCTCCCGTCGAGAGGTTTTCGAGGATCAGCACGAACAATTCGTCCTCGATCCCATCGCTGGTGCGGGCAAAGGCGGTATGGCTGCGATCGAGCTTCGCGCGCAGCGCCTTGCGGTCCGGCGGCAGGTTGGTGAAGCCGCCCCCGGTCAGCTTTGCCATCTCGTAGAGATGCTCGAGATCCTCGTCGCTCGCGGCCCGCACCACGAATGTTCCCGGATTCGTCAAAGTCCCTGCTCCGCCAGACGTAGGATGGTGAGTGCCGACAGGCGTGCGCGTTCGGCGAGGCTGTCGACGATCAAATATTCGTCCGCCGAATGGATCGCGCCGCCGCGCACCCCCATCGTGTCGATCACCGGCGTGCCGGCCGCGGCGATGTTGTTGCCGTCGCACCCCCCGCCGGTGCCGCGCCAGGCGATGGCAAGCCCAAGGTCGGCGCCCGTCTCGCGCACCTTGGCGAACAGCTTCGCCGCGCCGGCATCGATCGGCTTGGGCGGGCGGTTGAAGCTGCCATGCACTTCGACACGCACGTCATGCGCGGCGGATATGTCCGCGGCGGCGGCATCGATCGCTGCGCGCGCGCGCGCGATCTCCTCCTGCCCCTTGGGGCGGAAGTTGATTCGTAGCACGGCAAGGTCAGGCACGACGTTGTTCGGCCCGCCACCATCGATCCGCGCCGGATTGACCGCGAGGGCCGGCCCCTTCACGTCGTTGAGCCGAAGCGCCAGTGCCGCCGCGGCGACGATCGCATTGCGGCCACCCTCCGGGTTGCGCCCGGCATGCGCCGATCGGCCGCGCACGATGATCGAGAAATTGCCCGTGCCACCGCGCGCGCCCGCCAGCGTACCGTCCGGCAGCGCCGGTTCATAGGTGAGGGCGGCAAGCTTCCCGCGCGCCGCCCGCGCGATCAAGGCGGCGGAGGAGAAGGAGCCGGTTTCCTCATCCGAATTGATGATGACGTCATAGCCGATCGGGCAGCCAGCCGCCTCAATGGCTTCCAGCGCCGCCAGCATCACGGCAAGGCCGCCCTTCATGTCGGCGACGCCGGGGCCGTTTACCGTCCCGTCCGGCCGATCGGTGACGACCTGAAACGGATGATCGACGGGATAGACCGTATCCATATGCCCGGTCAGCAACAGCCGGGCCTGTGCCTGCGGACGCACGCTGAGGTGCAGATGCCGGCCATGCTCGATCGGCTCCACCCGGCCGTCGGCTGCCACGCGCTCCGCGGGCGCCGGATCGATCAGCCGCAACTCGCCGGGGAGCGTGGAAAAGGCGTCGGCTAGCTGCCCCGCTACCGCGCTAAGCCCCGCCAGGTTTCCCGTTCCGCTATTGGTCGCCGCCCAGGCGCGGGTACGTTCCAGCATGGGGGAGGCGCTCGCATGGTCGATCGCCTGTCGTTCGCTCGTCGTCAGCGCCAGCATCGTGCACTGCTAGACGAAGCGGGCGGGGCCCACCACCCCGTTGGTCTTGCGAATGATTCTCACGGGCCGTTTGCCTTGCCCCGCCGGACCACCGGGCCTAAAGCGGCCGCCATCCGTTCGCACCTGCGAGAGAAGCTTCGAGAGCGCCATGGTCGACCTGTCGCAATATCTGCCGATCCTGATGTTCCTGGGGATCGCGCTTGTCCTGTCGTCGGCCTTCGTGTTCCTGCCGATGGGCGTGGCGCGCCTGACCGGCGCTCACAAGCCGAGCGTTGAAAAGCTCAGCGAATATGAGTGCGGCTTTCCCGCCTTCGAGGATAGCCGTGCGCAATTTGACGTGCGTTTTTATCTAGTTGCGATCCTCTTCATCATCTTCGATCTCGAAGCGGCGTTCCTGTTTCCATGGGCGGTCAGCGTGTTCGATCTCGGCTGGGCAGCCTGGATCAGCATGATGATCTTCATCGGTGAACTCGCGCTCGGGCTCGTCTACGCCTGGAAAAAGGGCGCGTTGGATTGGGAATGACCATGCACTCCGGCCCTGTGGAATTGCCGCGCGACGCAAGCGCGATCTCGAGCGGAACCGGGCTAGTCCAGCCCGATCCCGACTTTTTCAATGATCTGAACGGTGAGCTGACCGATAAGGGCTTCCTCGTCACCTCGACGGAGGAGCTGTTCCAGTGGGCCCGTACTGGCTCGCTGTGGTGGATGACGTTCGGCCTCGCCTGCTGCGCGGTGGAGATGATCCACGTCAACATGCCGCGCTATGACCTCGAGCGCTTCGGCGCCGCGCCGCGCGCGTCCCCGCGTCAGTCGGACGTGATGATCGTCGCTGGCACGCTGTGCAACAAGATGGCCCCGGCGCTGCGCCGCGTCTACGATCAGATGTCGGAGCCGAAATACGTCATTTCGATGGGGTCGTGCGCGAACGGCGGCGGCTATTATCACTATAGCTACAGCGTCGTGCGCGGTTGTGACCGCGTGGTGCCGGTCGACATCTATGTCCCGGGCTGCCCGCCCACCGCTGAGGCGCTGCTCTATGGCATCATGCAGCTGCAGCGGAAGATCCGGCGCTCGGGGAGCATCGAACGGTGAGGGCGCCCGCACCCCGCTGGGCCGCCGAGCTCAACGACGCGACGCTGGAGGCGGCGCGCAGCGCTATTCCGAACGGGCTGATCGATGCGTTCGCGCATGTCGGAGAGATCCAGCTGCACGTGCACCGCGATCACCTGATCGCGGCGCTGACGGCGCTCCGCGACACGCCGGGCCTTGATTATCAGCAGCTGATGGACATCGCCGGCGTCGATTATCCCGATCGCGCGGAGCGGTTCGAGGTCGTCTATTGCCTGCTGTCGCTGACCCGCAATCACCGCCTGCACGTCCATGTCGCCGCCAGCGAGGATACGCCGGTACCGACCGTCACCGAACTCTGGCCGGTTGCCGGTTGGTACGAGCGCGAAGTGTACGACATGTACGGCGTGCTGTTCGAAGGCAATCAGGACCTGCGCCGGATCCTGACCGACTATGGCTTCCGCGGCCATCCGCAGCGCAAGGACTTCCCCCTCACTGGCTTCGTCGAGCTGCGCTATTCCGAAGAGGCGAAGCGCGTCGTATACGAGCCGGTGAAGCTCGCGCAGGATTTCCGCACCTTCGACTTCACCAGCCCGTGGGAGGGCGCGGCCTACATCCTTCCGGGTGACGAGAAGGCGGCGCTGCCGGAGGCTAAGGGCGCGCCGACGCCGCTCAGCGCCGACGCGATCAGCAAGGCTGATGCCGCGCAGAGCGAGAAGAAGCCTGCCCAGGCGCCCAGCCAGCCTTATGCCAAGGAGCCGGCGACCAGCACTGCGCAGACCGGTGCCGGCAACCCGCATCCGCACGCGACGCCGAAGCCATCCGACCCTGATGTCGTTCCCGGCAAGGGAGGGCAGAACCAATGACCGATACCATGCTCAACGACTCCATCGACCCCGCGGTCGAGCGGCTCGCCGACGCCCTCCACGATGGTCACGTCGATGAAGAGGTGGCGATCCAGAATTATACGATCAATTTCGGCCCGCAGCACCCGGCGGCGCACGGCGTGCTCCGGCTCGTCATGGAGCTTGACGGCGAGATCGTCGAGCGGATCGATCCGCACGTCGGCCTGCTTCACCGCGGCACCGAGAAGCTGATCGAATACAAGACGTACGCGCAGGCGATCCCCTATTTCGATCGCCTCGATTATTGCTCGCCCGCGTGCATGGAGCACACCTTCGTGCTCGCGATCGAAAAGCTGCTCGATCTCGAGGTGCCGATCCGCGCGCAATATCTGCGCGTGTTCTTCGCCGAGCTGACGCGCATCTCGAACCACATGCTGAACCTCGGGTCGCACGTCATGGACGTCGGCGCGATGACGCCGAACCTGTGGCTGTTCGAGATTCGCGAGGATTGCTACGGCTTCCTTGAGCGCGCGACCGGCGCGCGTATGCACCACAATTATTTCCGGCCCGGCGGCGTTCATCAGGACGTACCGCTAAAGCTGCTGACCGATATCGCCGAATGGCTCGACACGCGCCTGCCGCGCCTGTTCGAGGATGCGATCAGCCTCGTCGCCGACAACCGCATCTTCAAGCAGCGCAACGTCGATATTGCGGTGGTCAGCCGTGACGATGCGATCCGCTGGGGCTTCTCCGGCCCGATGATCCGCGCGGCGGGGATCCCGTGGGATCTGCGCAAGTCGCAGCCCTATGACGTCTACGATCGGATGGATTTCGAGATTCCGGTCGGCACGAAGGGCGATTGCTACGATCGCTTCATGGTGCGCGTCGAGGAGGTCCGCCAGTCCGCGCGAATCATGAAGCAGTGCCTTGCCGAAATGCCGGAAGGCCCGATTGCCAGCCTCGATCGCAAGGTCGTGCCGCCCAAGCGCGCCGAGATGAAGCAGTCGATGGAAGCGCTGATTCACCACTTCAAGCTCTACACCGAAGGCTATCACGTGCCGGCCGGCGAAGTGTATGTCGCTACGGAGAGCCCGAAGGGTGAGTTCGGTGTCTACCTAGTGTCTGATGGCACCAACAAGCCGTACCGCTGCAAGATCCGCCCGACCGCCTTCAGCCATCTGCAGGCGATGGACTTCATGAGCCGCGGGCACATGCTCGCGGACACCACCGCGATCCTTGGCGCGATGGATATAGTTTTTGGTGAATGTGACCGCTGATGGCTGACGCCCCTCAGATCCCCGACGAGGCAGAAGTGCGCGCGCGCTGGGGCGCGTTCGCCTGGACCGACGAGAACCGTACGAAGCGCGACGCGATCCTTGCCCGCTACCCGGCGGGGCGCGAGCAGTCCGCCTCGATCCCGCTGCTCGATCTGGCGCAGCGTCAGGTGGGCGCGGAAACGAGCACGCAGGGGTGGCTGCCGATCCCGGTGATCGAGTTCGTCGCGCGCGAGATCGGCGTACCGTACATGCGCGTGTACGAGGTCGCGACCTTCTACACGATGTTCAACCTGGCGCCGGTCGGCCGCTATCACGTGCAGGTCTGCGGCACGACGCCCTGCATGCTGCGCGGGTCGGACGATGTGCTGGCGGCGTGCAAGAACCGCGGCCTCACGAAGGGCAAGACGACGCCCGATGGCCTGTTCACGCTCACCGAGGTCGAGTGCATGGGCAATTGCGCCTCAGCCCCGATGGTCCAGATCAACGACGACAATTACGAGGATCTCGATTACGATCGCACGGTCGCGATCCTCGATGCGCTGGCGCGTGGCGAGCAGCCGAAGACGGGCACGCAGGAGCCGGGCCGGCACACGGTCGAGCCGCTCGGCGGCCCGACGACGCTGACCGCGATGGTGAACGAGAACCACGATTATCGTTCCGAGTGGAACACGCCGGCCGCGGGAGCGAGCGCATGAGCGTCATCACGTCCCTGACGGACAAGGACCGCATCTTCACCAACCTCTACGGCTATCAGCCGTGGACGTTGCAGGCGGCCCGCCAGCGCGGTGACTGGGACAATACCAAGGCGCTGCTGGAGCTTGGCCAGGACAAGATCATCGACGTGATCAAGGCCTCGGGCCTGCGCGGTCGCGGCGGTGCGGGCTTCCCGACCGGCACCAAATGGTCGTTCATGCCCAAGACGCCGAGCCCCGAGCGGCCGAGCTTCCTGGTCATCAACGCCGACGAATCCGAGCCGGGTTCGTGCAAGGACCGCGAGATCATCCGCCATGATCCGCACAAGCTGATCGAAGGCGCGCTGGTCGCGGGCTTCGCGATGCGCGCGCGGGCGGCGTACATCTACATCCGCGGCGAATATATCCGCGAGGCCGAGACGCTGTTTGCCGCCGTGCAGGAGGCATATGATGCCGGCCTGGTCGGCAAGAACGCCTGCGGCTCCGGCTATGACTTCGACGTCTTCGTCCACCGTGGCGCCGGCGCGTACATCTGCGGCGAAGAGACCGCGATGATCGAGAGCCTGGAGGGCAAGAAGGGCCAGCCGCGCCTGAAGCCGCCGTTCCCGGCCGGCGCGGGCCTGTATGGCTGCCCGACGACGGTCAACAACGTCGAGAGCATCGCGGTCGCGCCGACGATCCTGCGGCGCGGTGCGGAATGGTTCGCCAGCTTCGGCGCGGAGAACAACAAGGGCACCAAGCTGTTCCAGATCAGCGGCCACGTGGAAAAGCCCTGCGTTGTCGAGGAATCGATGAGCATTCCGTTCCGCGAGCTGATCGAGAAGCATTGCGGCGGGATCCGCGGCGGGTGGGATAATCTGCTTGCGGTAATTCCGGGTGGTTCGTCGGTGCCATTGGTGCCAGCGAAGGACATCATGGATGCGCCGATGGACTTTGACGGCCTGAAAGCGGTGGGTTCCGGCCTCGGCACCGCGGCGATCATCGTCATGGACAAGTCGACCGACGTCGTCCGCGCGATCAGCCGTATCTCGTACTTCTACAAGCACGAGAGCTGCGGCCAGTGCACCCCGTGCCGCGAGGGCACCGGCTGGATGTGGCGCGTGATGGAGCGGCTGCGCACCGGTGACGCCGAGATCGGCGAGATCGACATGTTGCAGCAGGTCACCAAGCAGGTCGAGGGCCACACCATCTGCGCGCTGGGCGATGCGGCCGCCTGGCCGATCCAGGGCCTCATCCGCCATTTCCGCCCCGAGCTGGAACGCCGCATCATCGAACGTCAGGGTGGCAGTCTCGCCCCTATGCAGGAAGCTGCAGAATAATGCCCAAGCTGAAGGTAGATGGGATCGAAGTCGAGGTGCCCCAGGGCGCCACGGTGCTGCAGGCGTGTGAGATCGCCGGCAAGGAGATCCCGCGTTTCTGTTATCATGAGCGGCTGTCGATCGCCGGCAACTGCCGCATGTGCCTCGTCGAGGTGAAGCCCGGGCCGCCCAAGCCGCAGGCCTCCTGCGCGCTCCCGGCAGCGGACAATCAGGAAGTCTTCACCAACACGCCGATGGTGAAGCACGCCCGTGAGGGCGTCATGGAATTCCTGCTGATCAACCACCCGCTCGATTGCCCGATCTGCGATCAGGGCGGCGAGTGCGACCTGCAGGACCAGTCGATCGCCTACGGCCGCGGCCACAGCCGCTTCCACGAGAACAAGCGCGCCGTCACCGAGAAGTACATGGGCCCGATCGTGAAGACGGTCATGACCCGGTGCATCCAGTGCACGCGCTGCATCCGCTTCGCCGAGGAAGTTGCGGGCGTGGAGGAGATCGGCGCGATCTATCGCGGCGAGAACATGCAGATCACCTCCTATCTCGAAGAGGCGGTGACGAGCGAGCTTTCGGGCAATGTCGTCGATCTGTGTCCGGTCGGCGCGCTCACCAGCAAGCCCTATTCGTTCGAGGCGCGTCCCTGGGAGCTCACCAAGACGCTCTCGATCGACGTGATGGACGCGGTCGGCACCAACATCCGCCTCGACAGTCGCGGCCGCCAGGTGCTGCGCGCACTGCCGCGGGTGAACGAGGACGTGAACGAGGAGTGGGCGACCGACAAGACGCGCCACGCCGTCGATGGCCTCGTGCGTCGTCGTCTCGATCGCCCCTTCGTGCGTCGCGATGGCAAGCTCGTCCCCGTCAGCTGGGACGAAGCGTTTGCGGTGATTGCCGATGTGGCCAAGGGCGCTGGTGACAGCGTCGCGGCGGTGGCCGGCGATCTCGTCGATTGCGAGACGATGTTTGCGGCCAAGGCGCTGCTGAAGAACCTCGGCTCCTCGCTGCTCGAAGGGCGGCAGACCGGAATGGACTATGACACGTCCAGCCTCGCGGCGGTGAACTTCAACACCACCATCGCCGGGATCGAGAAGGCCGACGCGATCCTGCTGGTCGGCACGAACCTTCGCTGGGAAGCCAGCCTCGTCAACACCCGCATCCGCAAGGCGATCAAGCGCGGCGCGAAGGTGTGGGCGGTCGGCCCCGAGACGGAACTTACCTACAAGGTCGAGTGGCTCGGCAACGATCTGGCGGTGCTCGGCAACCTCCCGCAGGCACTGACCGATGCGTTCGGCAAGGCCGAGTGCCCGGCGGTCATCGTCGGCGGCGGCGCGTTGAAGGGCGCGCATGGTGCCGCGCTCTCGCTGGTCGACACGCTTGGCCTCATCAAGGATGGCTGGAACGGCTTCAACGTCGTCCACATGGCCGCCAGCCGGATGGGTGGCCTGATGCTCGGCTATGCGCAAAAGGCCGGTATCTCCGCGCTTTACGACGCGAAGCTCGCTTTCTTCCTCGGCGCCGACGAGTGCGATTTCACCCGCTTCACCGGCTTCAAGGTCTATGTCGGCCATCACGGCGACAAGGGCGCGGCCGCGGCGGACGTGGTGCTGCCGGGCGCAAGCTATGCCGAGAAGTCGGGCACCTACGTCAATCTCGAGGGCCGGGTTCAGCGCGGCGACCGCGCCGTCTTCCCGCCGGGCGACGCACGTGAGGACTGGACGATCTTCCGCGCCCTGTCCGAAGTGATCGGTTCTGTGCTGCCGTTTGACACGATGGGCGAACTGCGGGCCGCCATGGCGCTCGATTGCCCGGATCTCGCCAAGGAAGGCCTGGTCACCTTCCCGTGGTCCGCGCCGGCGCTTTCCGCCACGGCAAGCGGCGTCATGGAAGGCTATCCGATCAAGGACTTCTATCTCACCAATGCGATCTGCCGCGCATCGCCCACGATGCAGCGCTGCTCGGCCGAACTGGTGCACGGCGAAACCTTCGCGGAGGCCGCGGAATGATCGCCTTCTTCACGTCCTGGGGTATGGACTATAACTGGGCGTGGTTCCTCGCCACGCTGATCGGTATCCTCGTCATCGCTCTGCCATTGATGCTGGCGGTGGCCATGATCATCTACGCCGATCGCAAGATCTGGGCCGCGATGGCGCTGCGCCGCGGCCCGAACGTGGTTGGCCCGTTCGGTCTGCTCCAGTCCTTCGCTGACGGCCTCAAGGTCTTCCTGCAGGAAACGATCGTCCCCGCCGCGGCCAATCGCGTCCTCTTCATCCTGGCGCCGATCGTCACCTTCACGGTGGCGCTGATCGTCTGGGCAGTGGTGCCGTTCGATCTTGGCGTGGTGCTGGCGGACATCAACGTCGGCCTGCTGTACGTGCTCGCGGCCTCGTCGCTCGGCGTTTACGGCATCATCCTCGCCGGCTGGTCGTCGAACTCCAAATATCCGTTCTTCTCTGCCATTCGCGCGGCAGCGCAGATGGTGAGCTACGAAGTCGCGATCGGCTTCGTGTTGATCTCGATCGTCCTGTGGGCCGGCACGTTCAACCTCACCGGCATCGTCGAGGCACAGCGCGGTGTGCTCGGAACGCCGATCAACGGCTTCTTCTTCAATCCGCTGCTGTTCCCGATGGCGATCGTGTTCTTCATCTCGGCGCTGGCCGAAACGGCGCGCGCGCCGTTCGACCTGACCGAGGCGGAATCGGAGCTCGTTGCGGGCTATCAGACCGAATATTCGTCGATGAGCTTCGCGCTCTACTGGCTTGGCGAATATGCCAATGTGATCCTGATGTGCGTGCTGAACGCGACGCTGTTCTGGGGCGGCTATCTGCCGCCGCTGGATTGGGCGCCGCTCTATGCCGTGCCGGGCATTATCTGGCTGTTCCTGAAGACGCTGTTCTTCTTCTTCTGCTTCAGCTGGGTGAAGGCGACGGTGCCCCGGTACCGTTACGATCAGCTGATGCGGCTCGGCTGGAAGGTGTTCCTCCCGCTGTCGCTGTTTTGGGTATTCCTCGTGTCCGGCGTGTTGATGCTGGATCGGGTTGGGATCTGACGCATGGGTATCGCATCGACGATCAAGGCTTTCACACTCTGGGAGTTCGTGAAGGCGCACGCCTTGACCTTGAAGTACTTCTTCAAGCCCAAGGCGACGATCAACTATCCGTTCGAGCGTAACCCGGTCTCGCCGCGCTTCCGCGGTGAACATGCGCTGCGCCGCTATCCCAATGGCGAGGAACGCTGCATCGCATGCAAGCTGTGCGAGGCGGTGTGCCCCGCACTCGCGATCACCATCGAGGCCGAACCGCGCGAGGACGGCAGCCGCCGCACCACGCGCTACGACATCGACATGACGAAGTGCATTTATTGCGGCCTGTGCCAAGAAGCCTGCCCGGTGGATGCGATCGTCGAGGGCCCGAACTACGAATTTTCGACCGAAACCCGCGAGGAGCTGATCTACGACAAGGCCAAGCTGCTCGATAACGGGGATCGTTGGGAGCGGGCGATTGCAGCCAACCTTGCCGCCGACGCGGCATACCGATAGGCGGCGCGCGATGACGAACCATAATCCCGTGGTGCCGGCATGATCCAGGCAATCGCTTTTTACCTTTTTGCGATCGTCGTGCTCGTTTCGGGCGCGATGACGATCGCCTCGCGCAATCCGGTGCACAGCGTGCTGTGGCTGATCCTCGCGTTCTTCAACGCGGCTGGCCTGATGGTGCTCGTCGGTGCCGAGTTCATCGCGATGCTGCTGGTGATCGTGTATGTTGGTGCGGTCGCGGTGCTGTTCCTGTTCGTCGTCATGATGCTGGACATCGACTTCGCAGAGCTTCGCGCTGGATTCGTTCGCTATTTCGGCATCGGCCTGGTGCTCGCCGTGGCGTTGGTAGCGGAGATCGTGATCGCAGTCTCCGCGTGGACTGCGGGCGGCGTTGACCTCGATCGCCGCGCCGCGCCGATCGATGCGTCGGTGCCCAACATCCAGGCGATCGGTAACCTCCTTTACTCGCGCTATCTCTTCGTCTTCGAAGGGGCGGGGCTGGTGCTGCTGGTCGCCATGATCGGGGCGATCGTGCTGACCCATCGTCAGCGCCAGGGCGTTCGCCCGCAGAATATCGCGCAGCAAATTGCGCGCCGTCCGCAGGATGCGACGCGCAACGTGCGGCCGGAAATCGGACAGGGGGTGCAGCTGTGAGCGCCATGGCTTCAGGGGGCGTCGGCCTCATTCACTATCTTGTCGTGGCGGCGCTGCTGTTCACGATGGGCGTGCTGGGCATCTTCCTCAATCGCAAGAACATCATCGTCATCCTGATGGCGATCGAGCTCATCCTGCTCGCCGTGAACATCAATCTCGTCGCGTTCAGCGCGGCGCTGGGCGATCTCGTCGGCCAGGTCTTCGCGATGTTCGTGCTGACGGTCGCTGCCGGCGAGGCCGCGATCGGCCTTGCCATCCTCGTCATCTTCTTCCGCGGCCGGGGCTCGATCTCGGTTGACGATCCCAGCCGGATGAAGGGCTGATCCGACCGTGACCTCGATCCTCTTCATCGTCTTCCTGCCGCTGCTCGCTGCGGCGATCGCCGGGTTCGGCAATCGCTCGATCGGCAATGTCGCGGCCAAGGGCGTGACGACGGCTGCGCTGTTCGTCTCCTGCGCATTGTCGTGGCCGATCTTCATCGGCTTCATGACGGGCAGCCTGTCGGCCACCGTTACGCCGGTGCTCCACTTCATGACGTCGGGCACCTTCACCGCTGATTGGTCGCTGCGCGTCGACGCGCTGACCAGCGTGATGCTGGTGGTGATCACCAGCGTCTCCGCGCTCGTCCACCTCTATAGCTGGGGCTATATGAGCGACGATCCGGATCAGCCCCGGTTCTTCGCGTACCTGTCGCTGTTCACCTTCGCGATGCTGATGCTGGTGACGGCGGATAACCTCATCCAGATGTTCTTCGGCTGGGAAGGCGTTGGCCTCGCCAGCTATCTGCTGATCGGTTTCTGGTTCAAGAAGCCGAGCGCGCAGGCTGCCGCGATCAAGGCGTTCGTCGTCAACCGCGTTGGCGACTTGGGCTTCATGCTCGGCATCTTCGGCACCTATCTGGTCTTCGGCACCGTCTCGATCCCGGCGATCCTCGAAATGGCGCCTGACATGGCGGGTTCGACGATCGGCTTCCTTGGCTATCGTTTCGACACGATGACCGTGCTCTGCCTGCTGCTGTTCGTCGGCGCGATGGGCAAATCGGCACAGCTCGGCCTTCACACCTGGTTGCCTGACGCGATGGAAGGCCCAACCCCGGTGTCGGCGCTGATCCACGCCGCGACGATGGTCACCGCGGGCGTGTTCATGGTCTGCCGCCTGTCGCCGATGTTCGAAACGTCGCAGACGGCGCTTCACTTCGTGACTGCGATCGGCGCCGCGACCTGCCTGTTCGCCGCCACCGTCGGCACCACGCAGACCGATATCAAGCGCGTGATCGCCTATTCGACCTGTTCGCAACTCGGCTACATGTTCTTCGCAGCCGGCGTCGGCGCCTATGGCGCGGCGATGTTCCACCTGTTCACGCACGCCTTCTTCAAGGCGCTGCTGTTCCTGGGTGCCGGCTCGGTCATCCATGCGATGCACCACGAACAGGACATGCGCTTCTACGGGGGGCTCAGAAAGCACATCCCGCTCACCTTCTGGGCGATGCTGCTCGGCACGCTCGCGATCACCGGCGTCGGCATTTACGGCCTCGGCGGTTTCGCCGGCTTCCACTCGAAGGACGCGATCCTCGAGGTGGCCTGGGCTTCGGGCCGCGGGCAGGGCGCCTTCTGGGTCGGCACCTTCGCGGCGCTGCTGACGAGCTTTTACTCGTGGCGCCTCATGTTCCTCACCTTCTGGGGCAAGCCGCGCTGGGCCGGGTCGGAGCATATCCAACACGCCGTTCACGACGCGCATGGCCACCACGGCCATGACGAGGCGCACGGCCACGGCGACGCCGCGCACGAGGACGCCGGCCATTCGCCGGATGCTCACACGCGTGATGTTCGAGAAGTTCCGACCGGCACTGCGGGCTACCACCCGCACGAAAGCCCGCTGTCGATGCTGATCCCGCTAATCGTGCTCTCGATCGGCGCGGTCTTCGCCGGCTTCGTCTTCCACGGCTTATTCATCGAGCCGGAATCGGGCGAACGCTTCTGGCGCGGCAGCATCGCGTTCAGCGAGCATCTCGCGCACGAGATGCACGCCGTGCCGCTGCTGGTGAAGCTGGCTGCCACGATCGTGATGATCATCGGCCTCGTGATTGCCTGGATGGCGTACATCTGGCGCACCGACATCCCCGCGCGCTTCACCGCGACGTTCGAGGTGGTCTACGATTTCGTGGCGCACAAATGGTACTTCGACGAACTGTACAACCTGCTGTTCGTCCGCCCCGCTTTCGCAATCGGCCGGTTCCTCTGGCACAAGGGTGACGAGGGAACGATCGACCGGTTCGGGCCGAACGGTGTGGCGTGGGTCACCCAGCTGTCCAGCCGGGTCGCCGGGCGGATCCAGACGGGGTACGTCTACACCTATGCCTTCGTCATGCTGATCGGCCTCACCGCCGCTGCGACCTGGGTGATCGCCGGATGACGATCACCCCATTCCAACCGTTCGGGCTGCGCGTGTCGAAGCCCGTGTTCCTCTCGCGGGCTGCACGCCCTTCGACTAGCTCAGGGCGAACGGACGTTAAGTCGTGACATCCTTTCCGATCCTCTCCGTTATGCTCGCGATCCCGGCAATCGCCGCGGTCGCCTGCCTCTTCCTGTCGGCCCAGAGCGCGCGCTGGCTCGCCTTGGCAGCGACGCTGGCCGATCTCGCGCTGGGCGTGATCCTGTGGCTCAGCTTCGACATCGGCGGGGCGCAGTGGCAGTTCGTCGAATATGCGCCGGTATTCGGCCGCTTCGCCTGGGCGCTCGGCATCGACGGGTTCGCGCTGCTGCTAATCATGCTCAGCGTCTTCCTGATGCCGATCTGCATCGGGGCCTCGTGGCAGGCGATCGAGAAGCGCGTGCCGGAATATATGGCGATGTTTCTGCTGACCGAGGTGCTGATGATCGGCACCTTCGCGGCGCAGGACATCTTCCTGTTCTATATCTTCTTCGAAGCCGGCCTGATCCCGATGTACCTCATCATCGGCATCTGGGGCGGCGCGAACCGCATCTACGCGTCGTACAAGTTTTTCCTGTACACGCTGCTCGGCTCGCTGCTGATGTTCATCGCCATGCTCTACATGAGCATCACCGCCGACACGACGTCGATCCCGGCGCTGATGAACTACGATTTCCCGGTCGACGTTCAGACATGGTTGTGGCTCGCCTTCTTCGCCTCGTTCGCCGTGAAGATGCCGATGTGGCCTGTGCACACCTGGCTCCCTGACGCGCACGTGCAGGCGCCGACCGCAGGTTCCGTGATCCTTGCGGGCGTGCTGCTGAAGCTGGGTGGTTATGGCTTCCTGCGCTTCAGCCTGCCGATGTTCCCAGAAGCGTCAGCTTCGCTCGTGTGGCTGATCTTCGGTCTCAGCGCCGTTGCGGTGATTTACACCAGCCTTGTCGCGCTGGTTCAGTCCGACATGAAGAAGCTGATCGCTTATTCGTCGGTCGCACACATGGCGATCGTGACGGTTGGCCTGTTCGCGTTCAACGCGCAGGGTATCGAGGGCGCGATGCTCGTCATGCTGGGCCACGGTCTGGTCTCCGGCGCTCTCTTCCTGTGCGTCGGTGTCATCTATGATCGCCTGCACACCCGGGAAATTTCCCGCTACGGTGGGCTTGCGATCAACATGCCGCGCTATGCCGTGCTGTTCCTGCTGTTCACCATGGCCTCGATCGGCCTGCCTGGCACCAGTAACTTCCCGGGTGAGCTCTTGGCGTTGATGGGCTCCTACCAGGTGTCGACCACCATCACGCTGCTGTGCACGACCGGCATTATCCTCGGCGCCGCGTACATGCTGTACCTGTACCGCCGCGTCGTGTGGGGTGAGATCAAGTCTGACGAGGTTCGCGCCATGCCGGATCTGTCGAGCCGCGAGATGTGGCTGCTTGCGCCGATCGCTGCCGTCGTTCTGTGGATGGGCGTCTATCCCGAGAGCTTCATCGCGCCGATGCGTGCCGACACGCAGCGACTGCTCGCGCGTATCGAGCGTGCCACGCCGCCGGGGGATTCGCGTCCGACCGAGGGCACGGGTGTCGTCTCCGCCGCACATGCGGCTCCTTCCGCACATGATTCTGCCGCCGTGGAGGCGCACTGATGGACTATGCATCGCAGGTCGCGATGACCCTTCCCGAGATCGTGCTGGCGCTGGGTGCGCTTGCATTGTTGATGGTTTCGGCCTGGGCTCCAGCTTCGGCGACGCGCGCGTTGTCCTGGACGGCAGTGGCGATCCTCGGCGGTGCATGCATCGCGCTGATCGGCCCGGCGACGACGGGCGGCAGTGCTTTTGACGGCATGTACCGCGCAGACGCCTTTGCAGGCTTCGCGAAGGTGGTGATCTACATCTCGGCTGCGGTGGCGATCATGCTCGCGCCGAGCTTCTTCGAGCGTACCTCGGGTGATGACCTTCGACCGGAATATCCGGTTCTCATCCTGCTGTCGGCGATCGGCATGGGGATCATGGTCTCCGCGGGCGATCTGCTGACCCTTTACGTGGGCCTCGAGCTGCAGAGCCTCGCCGCCTACGTGCTGGCCAGCTTCATGCGGCAGGACCAGCGTTCGGCCGAGGCGGGTCTGAAGTATTTCGTGCTCGGCGCGCTTGCGAGCGGCATCCTGCTCTACGGCATTAGCCTGGTGTACGGCTTCTCGGGCTCGACGTTGTTCGACGAAGTGGCTGGCGCCTACGCCACTGCGACGCTGGGCGGCGACACCAAGTCGATCGGCCTTATGTTCGGCCTCGTGTTCGTCTTCGCGGGTATTGCGTTCAAGATCAGCGCGGTGCCGTTCCACATGTGGACGCCGGACGTTTACGAGGGCGCACCGACGCCGGTCAGCGCTTTCTTCGCCTCGGCGCCGAAGGTAGCGGCGATGGGTCTGGCTGTACGAGTGGCGATCGAGGCAATGGGGCCCGCCGAGGACCAGTGGCGCCAGATCGTCATCTTCGCCGCGCTCGCGTCGATCATCTTCGGTGCGGTGGCAGCCATTGGTCAGAGCAACATCAAGAGGCTGCTCGCCTATTCGTCGATCAATAACGTCGGCTTCGCGCTGATCGGACTGGCGGCCGGCACGCCCGAGGGGGTCGCCTCGGTGCTGACCTACATGACGATCTATGTCGCGACGACGCTGGGCTCGTTCCTCGTCGTGCTGCAGATGCGCGATGCGCAGGGCCGTCCGGTCGAGAGCATCGCTTCGCTCGCCGGCCTGTCGCGCACCCGCCCGGCACTCGCTGCGGCTTTGGCGATCTTCATGTTCAGTCTGGCCGGCATTCCGCCGCTGTTCGGCTTCTGGGCAAAGTTCGCGGTGTTCGACGCGGCGGTGCGCGCCGGCCTGTTCCCGTTGGCAGTGGTCGGCATCGCGGCGAGCGTGATCGGCGCCTATTATTACCTGCGCGTCGTCAAGACGATGTACTTCGACGAGCCGGGCGAGCCCTTTGGTGAAGGCGATCGCCTGGAGGGCGGGCTGATCGCGGTGGCTGCCGTTGCGGTTTCGCCGCTGGGCTATCTCGCCATTCCGCTGCTCGGCGCTTGGTCGATGGCGGCGGCGCAAGCGCTGTTCTGATCGGTACCGATCTGTCCCGCATCCTGACGGTCACTGAAACGGGTTCGACCAACGCCGATCTGCTCGCTTTGGCGGCGGACGGTGTGGAGGAGGGGGTTTGGCTGCGTGCCGAGCGGCAGACCGCCGGCCGGGGCCGCCAAGGCCGCCCTTGGACCTCGCCCGTCGGCAATCTCTACGCCAGTACTCTGGTGCGGGTGCGGGCAGATGATCCGTCCCCTCCGTCGCTGGCGCTGGTGTGTGCGGTTGCGCTCGCCGACACGATCGCGGCGCTTGGCTGCCCGGCGGTAACGATCAAGTGGCCGAACGACCTACTGCTTGATGGCGCGAAGCTCGCCGGCATTCTGCTGGAGCGGCACGGTGAAGCAATTGTCGCGGGCTTCGGCGTCAATCTCGCCACTCATCCCGCGGTAGAGGGGCGCGAGACGGCTAGTCTCGCGGGCCGGTTGTGGGTTCATTCCGCAGCGGAATTTCACGAGCATCTCGCGTCGGAATTCGCGCGCTGGCTTGCCGTTTGGCGCCGGGACGGCCTGGCACCGGTGATCGCTCGGTGGGAGGAACAGGCTCATCCGCTCGGCACCGCGTTGGTTTCCAATATGTCCGACGGTTCATCAGTTCCCGGCATCTTTGATGGTCTGGCAAGTGATGGCGCCCTTCGGCTTCGCTTGGCGGACGGCACTACCCGTGTCATCCATGCCGCCGATGTGTTCCTGGTCTAGGAGAGGATGAACATGCTGCTCGCCATCGATGCGGGTAATACCAACGTCGTATTCGCACTGGTGGAAGGGCGGGAGATCAAGGCGCGCTGGCGCATTGCGACCGATCCGCGACGCACGGCAGACGAATATGCGGTGTGGCTTAGCCAGTTGCTGGCGCTCGAAGGTTATGACCGCAGCGTGGTTGACGGTGTCATCATCTCCACTGTCGTGCCGCGCGGGCTTCACAATCTGGAGGTGCTGGCGACCAAGTACTTCCATCATGATGCGTTGATTGCCGGTCGGCCGCCGGTCGAATGGGGCGTCGCGCTCGACGTAGATGAGCCGCAGAACCTCGGTGCTGATCGTGCGGTGAATACGATCGCGGCGCATGCGCTTCATGCCGGCGATTTGATCGTGATCGACTTCGGCACCGCGACGACGCTGGACGTGTCTGATTTCAACGGCGCCTACAAGGGCGGGATCATTGCGCCGGGGATCAATCTTTCGCTCGACGCTCTGGTCAATGCTACCGCCAAGCTGCCGCGCATCGCCATCGAGGCGCCCAAGGGAAATGTCGGGGTGATCGGCCGCAACACGGTGGATCAGATGAACATCGGCATCTACTGGGGCTATATCGCTATGATCGAGGGCCTGGTCAGCCGGATGAAGGCGGAGATCGGGCGTCCGGCTAAGGTGATCGCCACTGGCGGGCTTGCTACCCTGTTCGAGCAGCACACCGATGTCTTTGACGCGATCGAGCCGGATCTGACGATCCAGGGGCTGGCGATCATGTGGGAACGTGCCCATATCAAGCGGTGAGTCTTCGCGTCGCGGGCTCGCCCAAGCCAAGTGATCAACATCGCCGCTTCTCTCCGCTGGCGGATAGCAGGAGCATCGGTGATATTGCCGGGCCGCAGGGTTGGCGCGATCCGCGGCGTACACGAGATTGGGGAATGGCCTCCCCCCTTGATAGAGGCTGAGCACAACGAGGCGCATCTGTGCGCCTTCGTCCCGTGAAGCATGGGGCGAACAAAAGGATTATGGCAATTTCGAAGAACGAAGAACTTCTCTTCTGTGCCCTTGGCGGCTCGGGCGAGATCGGCATGAACGTCAATCTTTATGGCACGCGCGGCCGTTGGGTCATGGTGGATTGCGGCGTCACCTTTGCCGATCACAGCTATCCCGGGATTGATCTCGTGCTGCCCGACCTTTCCTTCATCGAGGACCGGCTGGAGCAACTGGACGGCGTTGTGATCACGCACGGCCACGAGGATCATATTGGGGCGTTGCCCTATCTGGCGTACGATCTGGGCGTGCCGCTTTACGCGACGCCTTTCACCGCCGGGCTCGTGCGGCACAAACTGGAAGAGGAACGGATCGCGGATCGGATTGATCTGCGCGTTATCCAGCCGGGCACCTCGTTCAAGGTTGGCCCATTCGGGTTCGAGTTCGTGCCAATGGCGCATTCGATTCCGGAGGCGAACGCGCTGATCATCGATACGCCAGCAGGCCGTGTTTTTCACACCGGTGACTGGAAGCTGGATGCCGCCCCGATCATCGGCAATCCCGCGACGGCCGAGCAGTTGACGGCGATCGGCGATCGCGGCGTCGACGTGTTGGTGTGCGATTCGACCAACGTCTTCAATGCGGAGGCCTCGGGCTCCGAAAGCGACGTGCGCATCGGGCTTGGCGAGGCGGTGCGCAAGGCGCGGGGCCGCGTGGTGGTGACGACGTTTGCGTCGAATGCCGCCCGAGTCCAGACCTTGGGCCAAGTGGCGAAGGAAACTGGCCGCGCACTGTGCGTTGCCGGCCGCTCGCTTGACCGGATCATCAAGGTCGCGCGGTCCTGCGGGTATCTGCGCGACCTCCCGGATCCTATCTCTCCTGAGGAGGCAATGCGGCTGCCGCGCGACAAGGTGCTGGTGATCGCGACTGGCGGGCAGGGTGAGGATCGCGCTGCGCTGGCCCGGATCGCCAGCGGGCAGCATCCCATCAAGCTCGATGCTGGCGATACGGTGATCTTCTCGTCCAAGCAGATTCCCGGCAACGAAGTGGCGATCGGTCGCATCCAGAACATTCTCGCTAGCCGCGGTGTTCAGATGGTCACCGAGAAGCAGGGGCTTGTCCACGTCTCTGGCCACCCCGGCCGCCCGGAGCTCGCGCAGCTCTACGGCTGGCTTCGTCCGCGCGTGCTGGTGCCGGTGCATGGCGAGATGCGGCACCTTATGGAGCAGGCGCGCTATGGCCTGTCGCAGGGGATCCCGCGTACGATCGTCCAGACGGACGGCGAGCTTGTTCGACTCGCACCGGGCGATCCCGAGAAGATCGGTCACGCCCCGGTCGGGCGGCTGGTGCTTGATGGCGACGTGATCCTGCCGGCGGATGGCGGCACGATCAACGAACGGCGCCGGCTGGGCGTCAACGGCCAGATTTCCGTCGCCATTGCTGTGCGTGAAAACGGCCGGCTCGCCGGTCGTCCGCAGGTGCGCTTCCAGGGCGTGCCCGTGGAGGAAGAGCGCGACGCGTTCATTGCCGAGGCAGAGGATGAGGCAGAGGAAGCCGTGCAGAAGTCGCGGCGCGATCGGGATGGCTTGCGCGAGGATGTGCGGCTTGCCGTGCGTCGCTGCGCAACGCGCTGGACTGGCAAGAAGCCGGTCGTCGACGTTCTGGTGCTGGAGGTTTGATCGATCATGTTGTGGACCTCTGCGGTCGCAATCTACATTCTCTTCTGGGCGTTTTCGGTTTTCCTGGTTCTGCCATTCGGTGTGCGTACCAGCGAGGAGGCGGGCGCCGAGAACCTGCCGGGCCACGCGGAGAGCGCCCCGCATGAGTTCGCGCTCGGCCGGCTGGTGATCCGCACGACCATCGTCGCGACGGTGCTTTTCACGCTTTACTACGCCAATTACGTCAACGGCTGGATCACGCCGGAGATGATCGATCTGACGAAATACTGATCAATTGGCGTCGGCGCTTTCTGACGAAGCGCCGACGCCTTTTTTTGATTATCGCAGGCGTTCGATGCCTTGTGCCAGGGCGACGTATAGCTTGCCCATGTCGGACGAGAGCAACGTCACGGCCAGTAGGGATCCTTCCGGCTGGGCTAGAATAGTCCGCAGCATAGCCTCGAAATCGTGGATGTAACGATTGACCTGGTCTCGGAACGCCTCGTCCTCGTCATAGAAGCGGCCGATCTCGGCCTGCTGCACGCTATCGAGCAAGCGAACCGCGCGCCGGGTGAAGACGCCGCGGTCGCCCTTGAGATAGGCCGCCCAGGCGCTGTCGGCGACGTCCGGCGAGAAGGTGCGCGTGATGTCGATAGCGGCGGAGTTCATCGCGTCGATCAGCAAGGAGGCGCGGCGTGCGAAGCTCTCTTGCTGGCGATCCTCGATTTCCTTGCGCGCGACATCGAGCCGCGTGTCGACCATCGCGGCAGCCGCATCGAGGCCCTGAAGCTGCTGGCTGAGCCGTTCCGCCGCGCGGTTGGCTGCGGCAACTGCTTCCTCGGCGGTCGTCTCGATCTGCGCGATCTGGCGATCGAGCCCCGCGTCCACCGCGCGCTGCAGCGCCGCAGTGCCGGATTTCTCGAGCGCCTCTGCCGCTTCGGGGATGACCTTCGCCAGGACCTCGCGCGCATGTTCCGCCGCCTGGGTGGCGGTATCGCGGACGCGGAGCAGCGCCTCGAGCAGGCGAGGCGCTGCTTCCTCGGCGAAGCGGTTCGCGCGGTCCGCCGCTTCATCGACCATCTGGCCCATCGCGTCCGCCTTGCTGCGCCCGTTAGACAGAGCATCGATGAGCGTTCCGGTCAGCGTGTCGACGTTCTGCCGCTGATCGGAGATCACCTGGGCAATCGCCTCGATCGCTTCGTGTGTGCTCTCCGCCGCGGTAACGAGTGCCAGCAGTTCCGGCTTCGCGGCTACCACCACGGCCTTCGCCGCGATGACCCGCGAATCGAGCCGGTCGACTGCAGCAGGGAGGGTCTCGTCAATCTCGCGCGCGGCGGCATCAAGCGCAACCAGCAGGGATTCGGTGGTAGCGATCGCCTTGTTTGCCATGGCGTCACCGGCAGCGAGTGCCTGCGTCATCGCGTCAGCCGATCCGCCAAGCGCGCTGATCGAGGCAGCGAGGTGCTGCGAGCGCTCCACGCCGCGCTGATGCAGGGCATCAAGCTGACCTTCGACGCGGGTCAGGCCGCCCTCGAGACCCTGGATCAGCCCGTCGCCAGCAGCGCGCTGACCATCGAGGCGTTCCGCAATACGGTCTATAACCTGTTCGATCGCCGTAATCCGCTCCGCCAGCGCGTCGGCGCTGGTGCGTGCCGATGCATCGAGCGTAGCCTGCGTCGTGCCAACGAGCGCGATGGCGGCTTCGCCGTGCGTTGCGATCCCCTTGCGGGCGGCGTCCACCGCGTTTGCGAGGCGCTCCAAGAGTGCGTCAACGGCCGCTGCCATGTCGCTGGTGGTTGATTGCAGCCGGGCGCCGGCGTTGGCGCTCGTGGCCTCCATTCGGTCAATGTGAGCAGCAAGAGCCTGAGCCGCACCGCCAGCCGCTGCTTCCGCCTCCCGCCCGCGCTCAGCAAGCGCAATGATCTGCGCGTCGAGCGCAGCCGTGTGCTCGCCGGCGGCGAGCGCGGCGAGGTCGATGCGCTCCGCCATACCTTCCACCTCCGCCTGAACGCGCGGCATGGTCGTGAGGAAGTTCGTGAGATTTGCCTGTGCGTTCGCGGCAGCCTCCGCCAGCGAGCGGGCATGAACGTCAGCTTGGTCGATCTCTTCGGACAGGCCACGACCGACTGATGCGAGCGTCGCCGCGGCGGTGTCACCGATCGTGCCGAGCTGGCGCATCTGATCCGCAAGCCGCTCGCGGTTCGTCTCAAGCGCCGCCGCCAGTGCTGCGACCGAACGTTCGAGTGAGGCTGCCTCAGCGCGCATCGCTCGGGCCGAGGCACCGAAGCGCTGAGCTTCCGCACGGCTGGTGCGAAGCGTTATGAGCCACACGATGCCAGCAAGTGCCGGCAAGGACACCAAAGCGGCGGCGAATTGCGCCATCGCGAGCGGGGACATGGCAGCGATGGTGTCGCTCGCGATCCAGAGCATCCCCGCCACCCAGATGAGCGAGACGCCACCCAGCACAACCGGTGCCGCTGCCTGCCACCCGTCCGGGCGCTGTTCATCCTCGCTCATGATGTACGGGTCTTCCGTGAGGAATGTCTCGAAAACCTGCGCTGGCGGCTCGACGTCATGGTGCTGCGTCTCACTCGTGTCACGCGTTTGCATATCGATAGTCACTGGCCCCCCGGTCATAGGACTGAACCTAACAGGAATTCGGCGGTCTCAAAACGAATAGCGGCAACCTGCGATTAAACGTTCCGCGCTAGCGCTACTCAGATGGCCTATGATCCGGGAGCGATTGACGCCGCTTTGGCGGCAGCTGTGGGCGACGATCCAGCGCTGATCGCCGAATTGCGAGGGGCGTTTCTGGAGAGTGCGCAACATGGGCTCGCCGCCGTTGAAGAGGCGCGGGACGAGGAGGAATGGCGGGCCGCGTCGTGGCGACTGAAAGGGCTCGCTGCGAGCTTCGGCGCAGTTCGGCTGATGACGTTGGCGACGGAAGCTGCCGAGAGTCAGAGTAGGGACGCGGCCATAATAAAGCGCCTCAGGCGCGCCGTGGAGCGGCTGTAACGCGCGCCGCCTTTTCTGAGTCCGCGGGCGAAAGCTGCACGGCCGTTGCCCCGGCAGGTTGCAACTCGTAACAGCGCTCGATGCTCGCGGGGCTGATATTCGCCGTTCAGGATGCTGATGATCGCCCGGGGATGCTCGCGGCGACGCTGCCGTTCGCCGGAATGACGGTCATCGAATATCAGGCGCGTCTGCTGATCGCGGCCGGCGCCTCGCAGATCGTCATCGTTGTTTCGCGCCTGACACCAGAGTTGCTGGGCGCCATCGCGCGGATCGGGCGGCGCGGCGTAACCGTCGACAACGTGCGTAGCGCTGTTGAGGCAGCGGCGCGCCTCCATCCGCTCGCGCACCTTCTGGTGCTCGCCGACGGGCTCGTAACGACGGATGGTGTGGTCGCCTCAATCGCCCGCGAAGAAGGCGATGCGCTGCTCGTCGTACCCGAGAGTGAGGCGGACGCCGGCTATGAGCTGATCGGAGGCGGCGACGCCTGGGCCGGTATTGCGCGGCTGGAGGGATTAAGGCTTGCCAACGTCGCGGCCATGCCGCGGGATTATGACGTTCAATCCTCGCTGCTGCATGTCGCCGCCCAGGCAGGCGCCTTGCGGCTGGTTCTTCCCGAGGGCGAACGCCGAATCGGACATGGCATCGAGCGTCGCGGCGATTCGCTTGAGCTCCGCAGCCGGGCCGTCGTGTCTTCATCGCTGGCGACGCGCACCGGATGGTTCGATCGATGGATCGTCTGCCCATTCGCGCGCATTGGACTGCCCGCTCTCATGCGCCGCCAATTGCCGACCCCCGCGCTCGCGGGTGCTGCTGGTGTGCTTGGGCTGGCGGGCTGGGCGAGCCTCTGGACCGGGCACCTCACAATCGGTCTGATCTCGGCGCTTGTGGCGCTCGTCGTCGCTAAACTGGCCGGCAGCTTTGCTCGCCTGCGAGACGAGGAAGTGGTTGCGCGGGCAATGGCATGGCTGACCGCAGGCGTGCCTGCCGTCGCGGCTCTGTTGCTGGGGCGCGCAGTCGACAGCGAAACCGGGGAGCTGACCGGCGTTGTTCTGGCCGTGGCATTGGTGGTGGCGGGGGCGCTGGGCGAGCGGGCAGCGCCACCCGATCGACCGCAATGGCGGGGCGACCCGGCGGCCTATCTGACGGTCTTGGCGGCGGTGACGATCCTCGGCTTTCCAACGATCGCGCTTGTTGCGGCAGCTGTCTACGCCGCGGCGACGGTAGCCGCTGCAATCGAAGCATTGCGGGGACGGCTTTAGCAGCCCTTTAACGAGGAGCCCGCTACGGTAGCCGTTATGTCGGTCGATCCAAACGGCGAAACGGGGCCAACGGCTCACGACGCCGCTCCTTTGCTGACGCGCGCGGCCAATGCGGCTCGCCGTGCAGACGCGCGGCTGACGAAGGCGATCGAGGACTTCCTCCTTGGCCGCGGCGATCGGCTTGATGACCGCGCGCGAGCGGCACTGGATGTGAGTCTTGGCGCAATCCTGCGTTCGACTGAGCAGGGGCTCCGCGATCAGGCGTCATACCATCTTGCGATCAACGGCCATGAAGCCAAAGACGCGCTTGGTGTGCCGGGCACCGCCGCCCGGCGGCTGGCAGACAGCGGGCTTCTGCGGGGCCGAAAGCTGATCGCCGAGCTGATGAGTCAGGTGCAGCAGGAGCTTCTGGAGGGGACGCTGCGTTCGAACCGTCCGCCGGGCACGGCGCCCAACTTGTTGATTCGGCTCATGGGCAGTGCAGACGCTGCAGTTGCTAGCGCGGCATCAGCCTATCAGCTCGCCGTTCTCCATCGGATCGATTCCGACGCTACGCCTGCGCACCAACTGCCCGAGTTTCTTTACCGGCAGCTTGTCTGGGATCTGGCAGCAGCCACGAGAGCTGGCGCTCCTAACGGCGCGATTCCGCAGCACGTGATTGACGAGGCCTTGCAATCTGCAAGCCACCAGATGTTGGCGGTGCACGATGAAGCGCCGCGACTGGACAAAGTGGCGCTGCAGTTGGCTGGCGCGCTGGCCACATCGCCCGCCGAGATCGAGGACTGTCTCGTTGTGGCGGTGGAGGAAGGTCAATTATCGCTGTTCGTCGCGTTATTGGCGCAGCCATTGAGCATCGATTTCGCTGAGGCGCGAGCGATCGTCCTGGACCCGGATGGCGACCGCCTTTGGCTCGGGCTGCGAGCACTCGATGTCGATCGCGCAACGATCGCGCGGATCGGGCTGGCGCTTGCGGACGCCGATCCCCGGCGCGACATTGACGCCTTCGCTGACGAGATTGACGCCATTGCAGCGATTCCGAGCGACCGAGCCAAGGAGGCCCTTGCGCCGTTGACGCTCGATCGAGATTTTCGTGCCGCACTCAGCGATCTTCGGCGGGCGGATGCCCAATGATCGAGGGTACGATCTTCACCGCGCGGGTAGATCGCGAAGACCGGCTGGTCGAAGCTGACCCGAGCTTCATGGCGATGAACGCACGCGCAGGCGGGGCAGTCGGTGAGCGCCTTGCCGCGCCGCAGCTGGCGACCATCGTTCGATTGGCACGAAGACTGCGCATCCTGGTGTCGCGGGCGGTCACCTTGGCGGATGGCGACGTCGATATCGATTGCTGGGTGCGTGCAACTCCGGGCGAAGATGGCGTCGCTTTGGCGGTCTCTCCGGTCCGCGAACGCCCGGCATGGCGGCCTTCGCGCGCAACTGGCGCCGTTCCGGCGCCGATTGGCGCGGATTGGACATGGGAGACGGACGCCGGGCTTCGCATTCAGCAGTTGCCGCTGGAAGCCGGTACGCGGCATGCCTTCGAGGCGCGCGCTGCGATTGGGGAGCCACTGACGAAGCTCTTCACGCTGGAGAGCGATGAACATGGCGTGATGTCGCTTCTAGAAGCGGTCGCAGCGCTGGAGGATTTCGAGAAGCAGCCAGCGACACTCCGCGAGAGCGGCGCAAGGGTGATGCTGGCTGGCAACGTGCGCCGTGATGCTGCTGGTGGGTTTGCGGGATTTACGGGGGCGACCTTCCATCAGCCGCTGGCGCCGCTTCGTGAAGCGGTTGCGCTGGGCAATGCATTCAATCGCAGGCTCGACACGATCCTGCGCGCGCCGCTGGGAAGGATCGTGGCGAGCGCGGACAGCATCAATGCCGCGGCCGACGGCCCGATCGATCCGCACTATGCCGATTACGCCGCCGACATCGCGAACGCCGGACGGCATCTGATGGGGCTGATTGACGATCTGGCCGACATCGAGGCGATAGAGCGTGACGATTTCACAGTTGAAGATGAGGGGATCGATCTGGCGGACGTGACCCGCCGTGCAGCGGGACTGCTGACGGTGCGCGCTGCCGACGCCGGCGTCACGATCGATCGCGGCGATCTCGACCAGCCGATCCCGGCGCATGGCGAG
Organism: uncultured Stakelama sp.; assembly: GCA_964390515.1. Taxonomy (GTDB): domain Bacteria; phylum Pseudomonadota; class Alphaproteobacteria; order Sphingomonadales; family Sphingomonadaceae; genus Sphingomonas. The sequence goes on along the minus strand of CAYMIU010000002.1, from coordinate 16,550 downwards.
TTCCGTCGTTCGCTTCAGATCATGGTCAATCTGATCGGCAATGCGGTGCGTTATTCCCCCCGTGGTGCGACGGTGTGGCTGCGCTTGCAGCATGACGGTACGCGCGCAATCGCCATTGTTGCCGATCAGGGAAAAGGGATCGCCGCTGAGGACCAGGGCAGGATCTTCGGCAAGTTCGAACGGGTCGATTCCTCGGAACCGGGCGGGAGCGGCCTTGGCCTTTACATCGCGCGCCGGCTAGCACGTGCGATGGGTGGCGATTTGACGGTGGACAGCGCGCCCAACGAGGGCGCGCGCTTCATTCTGACCTTGCCGGCGGCTTAGCGGGCGCCGCCTGCGCGTCGGTGGGGCGTGGCCCCGTCAGCGGCGCATCATAGTCGATCTTGAACAGCCGCAGTGGCGATCCCTTGGGAAGGGGGACAGGTGTCAACCAGCGGAATTTTTCCGCTTGCGCCAAGCGGCTGTAGAAGCCGCCGGGTGCACGGTCCCGATATACGGTCGACTCCGCCATATTCGGACACACCAGCATCATGGTCGCACCATGCTGCTTCATAATCTCGCGAGCTTGTTCCGGGGAGCCTTTGAAGGCGTGCTGCACATCCAGGATGGCGTCGCCATTGCGGTGATAGGGGCCGGCGATCGCGCTGTGGTGGGTTAGCGCGATCAGCCGCGGGCCAAGATCGACGAAGGTGAAGATCGTCTGGCGTCGCAGGCGATTGAGCGGGTTCATCGCCGGCATCGTCATGCAGCGGCCGGTGGCCCGGTTCACGCGCTGCACATAGGGTTTTGGCCGGTCGATCGGGAACCACTTCAATGCAAGGCCGGCAAACAGCCCCGAGATGACGACGAACACCGTCACTGTGCCGAACATGCGTACGAAGATCGACTTGTGGCCGAGCAGCCACGGAAGCACGATCCAGCCAAGCGCGGTGACACCAGGGATCGCCATGACCTGCGCAGCGGGCCCGGCACGCACCTGCCACAACAGCATCAGGATCGCGAAAACGGCGAACAGGCCGACGCAGGCCCAACCCAGCATCGTCGGCGTGCCACGCGCGCGCCATGTCGCAATGGCAGCGCCGATTAGCCCCATCACCGGCAATGCGGCGAGCGGCAGGCCGACGCGTAGCGGATGCCGGTAAATCGGCTTTGCTTCCCGCACGTTGCCCAGCCAACTGGCATAGAGTTCGTCCGACACTTGCTCAGGCCGGCCGAGGCATTGCGGGAACAGGGTGGCGAACCCGCCAACGATGATCGCACCGGCAACAGCGGCAAGGCCGAGGCGCGCGGCGCGGTTCGCCGGCGAGAGAATCGCCATCAGCGCGAGCAGCGCGCCGGCTGCGACGAACACGCTGAGCCACACAGGGGTCAGTGCGTCACAGCGCATGACGCGATTGGCTTCGGACGCGAATAGCGCGAAGCCGGCCGCGCATCCGCCGCCAAGCGACAACGCGTAGGTGAGCAAGCGCCGGCGTTCAGCGCCATCCCACACCCAGCGCAACGTGATGATCGCGCCTGCCATTGCGCAATAAGGCAGCATCTCAAGCCCGATGGTAAGCGACACCGCGCTGGCGAGGCCCACGGTGGCGCCACCGCGCGGGCCATCGGGATCGCACAGTCCCGCGACCGTCAGGCTGAGCATCGCAAGCTGCCAGCCGTGGTGATCGATGCGATCGGGCATGAACATGAGCAGCGCGACCGTCGAGCCCATCAGGAAAATGATTGCGAGCGGCCAGGCAAGCGGGTTGACCAAGCGGCGCACGGTTGCGCCGATGCCGATGAAGGTGATGCTGAGCGGGATGAGCGGCGCAATTCCGCAGGCGAGTTTCTCAGCCTCAACCGCGCCCACGAACGGACGCAGAAGGATGATGAGCCCGGCAATCGGCAGGTCGACGATTCGCGACCAGTGGATGTCGAAACCTTGCGGCGGGTTCAGGCGATAGTTGCGCAGATCGTACCAGCCCTGGCCGTCAAGCAAGGCGCGAACCTGCATCAGCCTCATGTTGTCGTCGGTATCGCCGAGCGAGAGCCACTGGATCGCGCTCCAGCGCTGAATGACGAAGTAGATGGCGATCACCAGCCAGGCGAGCAGTGTCAGCTTGATCCAGTGCCGATCGAGTTCAGTGGCTATCGGATTGCGCATCTGGTTCACGGGGCTTTCCTCGCTGGCGCCAGGGCTCTAGACGCCCGCCACATTCTTCGGATCGCGCTGGCCGTGCCGGCGCCTTTCGGGGTACGGCTCGCCTCTAGCTTCGGGGGCATAAAGGGCAAGGCGTGGACGCGGTTCGCAACAAGTTCCTTTCCGCGGAGGCGCGGGAAACCCTCGGCCAGATCATCCGCTTCGGCATCGCCGGCGGGCTCGCGACCGTGTGTTATGCGCTGGTCTATTCGCCGCTGGCGGCATTCAAGATCACGTCGGAGCAAGTGGCAAACATCTGCGGCTATCTGGTGGCGATGCTGTCCGGCTATGTGCTCCACAGCAAGTGGAGCTTTCGCGGGCATAGCGCCTCGGCGAAATCCTCGGCGCCGAAGTTCTTCGCGGTCTCGCTCGTCAGCTTCGCGGTCAACACCTTTTGGGTGTGGCTGCTGACGGACGATGCCATGCTGGCCGGCCCGTGGTGGTGGCCGCTGATCCCGATCGTCTTCGTGACGCCGGCCGTCACCTTTGCACTCAATCGTTTGTGGGTATTCGCCTGATATGGATCGCCGCGTCTACGATCGCATGGCCGAGCATGATTCCACCCATTGGTGGTATCGCGCCCGGCGGGACATCCTGGCCGATTATTTGACCCGCGAGGGTGGGCTGCCGGCGCAAGCACGGATCCTAGAAATCGGCTGCGGCACCGGGCACAATTTGCCGATGTTGGCGCAGTTCGGCAGTGTCGAGGCGATCGAGATCGATCCGGCCGCGCGAGAGATCGCCAGCAAGCGTCTGGGCAGGGATGTGGGCGCCGCGCCGCTGCCGGGGCTGCCCGGCGTGCCCGAGCGGCATTACGATCTGATCGCGGTGCTCGATGTGGTCGAACATATCGAGGATGATGTCGCGGCGCTGCGGGCGATGCGCGAGCGGCTGGCCCCGGGTGGCAAGATCCTCATCACCGTCCCGGCGCATCAGTGGATGTGGAGCGCACACGACGTGGTGAACCATCATCACCGGCGCTATTCCAAGGCGACGCTGGTGAACGCAATCGAGGCGGCGGGCCTCCGGCCGCGCAAGCTTGGCTATTTCAACTCGCTGTTATTCCCGCTCGCCGCGGGGGCGCGGATCGCAGGGCGGCTGACCGGGCGCGACGATAGCGACGATTCGCCGCCGCCCGCACCGGTCAACAAGCTGTTCGAGACGATCTTCCGCTTAGAGCGTCATCTAGTCGGGCGACTGCCGATGCCACCCGGCGTGTCGATCGTCACGCTGGCGGAGCCTGCCTGAAAGGATTAATTCGCGTTTTCGCGTGCCATATCTCGCGGCGAGACAATCGTGCGCTCCGCCTGGAAGCCAAGCGTTCCGCGGCGTTGCACCGTGCCGGCGATGTCCGCCACCAGATACAGCGGTCGCCGCTTCGATTCGATGTAGAGGCGGCCTAGATACTCGCCGATCATACCCAGGACGAACATCTGGACGGCGCTCAGCACCGTCACGACCAGCATCGTCGACGTCCAGCCCTGCACCGGATCGCCCTCGAAATAGCCCCAGGCGATGTAGAGCAGGAGCAGCACGGATGCGCCGGCAAGCGCTACCGAGGCATGGCTGGCGAACCGCAGCGGGGCGGTGGAGAAGCCGGTGACGGCGTCGAGCGCGAGCCGGATCATCTTGCTGATCGGGTAATTGGTCTCGCCAGCGTGCCGCTCCGCGCGATCATAGGCGAAGGGAACCTGCCGGAAGCCGATCCAGGCGACCATGCCGCGAATGAAGCGGGCCTGCTCGGGAAGCGATAGCAGCGCATCGAGCGCGCGGCGCGACATGAGGCGGAAATCGCCGGTATCGAGCGGGATCGGCGTGTCGGTGAGCCGATCCAGCAAGCGATAGAAGGCGGCGGCCGTGGCCTTCTTGAACATGGTTTCACCCGCACGTTTGCGGCGCACGGCATAGACGACGTCCGCCCCTTCACGCGCCATCGTCTCGCGCATGTCGGAAAGGAGCTCGGGCGGGTCCTGCAGGTCAGCGTCGATGATCAGGATCTGCTCGCCCGAGCACAGATCGAGCCCGGCGGTGAGTGCCAGTTGGTGGCCATGATTTCGCGACAGGTTGATCGCCACCAGACGCGGATCCGTGGCCGCGAGATACTGCATGATGGCCCAACTATCGTCGCGGGACCCGTCATTGATCAGGACGATCTCATGGTTGTCGCCGACCGCGGCGCGCGCCGCGGCGGACACGCGCTGGTGGAGCAGGGGAAGCGTTGCCGCTTCATTGTAGCAGGGGATGACGATCGAAAGCGCAGGACGGTGCATGATGAGGGGCGGTCTACAGCCCGGCCCTCATGAAATCACGTGGAACTTGGGGCCCCTCTGCGTCCGGACGGGGCGTGCCCGCGCCGGATGCAGGGGAGCGGCCCATGTTCAGGCGCGGGCCTGCTCTTCGACGAGCCGCTCCATGATCGTCAGCGGCACCGCGCCATATTGCAGCACCTCGTGGAACTGCCTCAGATCGAACTTGTCGCCGCGGATCTTCTGCGCCGTTTCGCGCGCACGAATCCAGGCGGCGTGGCCGACCTTGTAGCTGCAGGCCTGGCCCGGCATCGTGCAATAACGTTCCACCTCACGCTGAGAGCGCGGGCGGGCGAAGCCGACCGTCTGGACCATGTAGTCGGTCGCCTTATCGCGGGTCCACTTCTTGGTGTGAAGCCCCGTGTCGATCACGAGGCGCGCAGCGCGGAAGAGGTAGCTCTGCAGGAACCCGGCGCGTTCCAGCTCGTCGGCATAGCCGCCAAGCTCGTCCGCGACGCTTTCCGCATACAGCGCCCAGCCTTCCGAATAGGCGCTGAAGAAGGACAGATTGCGCAGCAGCGGCTGCTTCGCCTTCTGGCCGATCGAGATCTGCAGGTGATGGCCCGGCACGCCCTCATGATAGGTGAGGCTGGGCAGCGAATATTTTGGCCAATCGCCGACGCTCTTGAGGTTGATCCAGTAGATCGCCGGTCGGGAGCCATCGAGCGCGGCGCGATTGTAATAGCCGTTCGAGGCACCGTCCTGGATTTCTGCCGGCACCGCGCGGATATCTAGCGGCTCGCTCGGCGGGTTGAGGAAGGCCTGGCTGAGCTTCGCCGTCAGCGCGGCGTTCCCGTCGTTCAGGCTCTTGATCAGCTCAGCGCGGCCCTCCGGGGTGTCGGGATAGAGCTGGTCGGCGCGAACGTTGAGGATGTTGAGGCGTTCGGCGACGCTGCCGCTGGTCAGGCCCTGCTTGCGCAATATTGCGTCGAGCTGCGCGCTGATGTCCGCCACCTGCTCCAGGCCCATCTTGTGGACTTCTTCCGGCGTGTATTTGGTGGTGGTCGCCTGCTCGAGCGCGGCGGCGTAGATCTCGTCGCCGCGAGGGATATCCCAGATGCCGGCCGAGCTGCGCGCCTTCGCCCGCAGCGCCTTCACCAGCGCAATCTGGCGATCCAGCGCAGGGTAGACCTGCGTCTCGACGATCTTCGCGGCGCGGCCTTGCCAATCGCCGGGAATGTTCTTCGTCGCCGCGCGCTTGGCGACGGACTGGGCAAGGCCGTTCTCGGCCGGCGCGGGCGAGCGCAGCTTCGCCATCTGGCCGAGGGCGAGATCGAGCGAGAAATCAGGCGCGAGATAGCCGCGCGCAGCCTCTTCCTTCTGTTGCGCGCTGTCCTGATCGAGGCTGTTCGCGAAGGCGGAGAGGCGGCTGATATAGGCTTCGCAATCCTCGGCATTGTTGATCGTGTGGGCCGAATTCAGGAAGTCCGGCGTCGAGAAATAGGCGCCGGCCTGCTGAGTGATCGTGAAGGGGCGCTGCACGCCGTCGAGGTCGAACTTGTCGCGCGGGAGCGCGCGGCTCTCGAGCGAATAGAGGATCACTTCGCGATCGAGCTTCGACCGCGGCGAAAGAGGGGCCGGATCGAAGGCGCGGATCGTGGCGATCGACTGTTTCAGCTCTGCATGATTGCGCGCCTTTGCGGCGGGCGAATCATCCGACAGGAGGTGCTTCAGACGGGCGTTGGGGCCCTTGTCCATACCTAAAGAGGTGGCCATTTCCGGTGAACGCTGGAGCGTCTTTGCGAAAATCTGGTCGAAGATGGCGTTCAAACGGGCATCAGCGGGATTTGCCGGCGTGGCATTGGTCTGCGCCAGGAGCGCTTCGGGCAGGAGCGCGAAGGCAGAGGCGGCACTGGCGGAGGCGAGGAAGCGACGGCGATCCAAGGGCTTGAGCCTTTCGTTAGATGACGCCGCGGTTCTAAGCAGGGCAGCATTAATGCCGCAAGTGGAACGATCGACTTCTTTTCGTGTGCGGATCGCTGGGTGCGCGCATCAACCAGATAGCGCGGCCGGACGGGCCAAGGACAGGAGCTGAGGCGCGGATCAGACGCGTTCGGCGGCGTTGATCGCGTCGACCGCGCGCAGCGCGGCGAGGAGCCGCATCAGTTGGTGCGCGTCGTGCACCTCCACATCGATGATGTTGGTGTGGAACTGGGTGTCGCGGGTATCGAGCCGCAGGTTGATGATATTCGCCTTGTGCTGGCCGATGATCGTGGCAAGCACGCCGAGGGCGCCCGGCTCGTTCTTGATCTCGACCGCGATGCGGGCGGTGGCGCCTTCCGTCTTGTCGCCCCACTGAACGTCGATCCAGTCGGTTTCCTCGTCGGAGCGTTCGGCAAGTTCGGCGAGCGTCGAACACGTGATCGCATGGACCTCGATCGAGGCGTCCGGCCGGCGCAGGCCGACGATGCGGTCACCCGGCACCGGGTGGCAGCATTCGCCAAGTTCATAGGCGACGCCGGGCGCCAGACCTTCGATCGAGATCGCCGAGGATTGCGGCGGCGCGTGCGCGACATCGGCGCCGGCCGATCCCGGCATCAGCGCCTCCATCACCTGCGCATCGGTGAGCGTGCGGCGGGCGATCGCCTGCATCAGCACGTTCTCGTCCGGCATCTTCAGGCGCTTCAGCGCTTCCTTCAGCGCATCCTGGGCGAGCGGGGCCGGGAGGCGGGTGACGATATCGTCATAGAGCTTGCGCCCGAGCGCCACGGTCTGATCGCGTTCCACCTGGCGCAAGTGGCGGCGGATTGCGGCGCGCGCCTTGCCGGTGATCGCGAAGTTCAGCCAGTTGGGCTGCGGCACCTGCGCCTGCGAGCGCAGCACCTGCACCTGATCGCCATTCTCGATCACGGTGCGGAGCGGCACGACGCGGCCGTTGATCTTCGCACCCACCGCCTGATCGCCGAGATCGGTGTGGACGGCATAGGCAAAGTCGATCGGCGTCGCCCCCTTGGGCAGCTGGATCAGCTCGCCCTTCGGTGTGAAGGCGAAAATGCGATCCTGGTACATCGCCATGCGGGTGTGTTCGAGCAGCTCCTCGGGGCTGCCGGCGGTGTCGAGGATTTCGACGAGGTCAGCGATCCAGCTCTGCTGGGTCTGCGGGCTTACCTTCTCGTCCTGTTTGTACGCCCAGTGCGCGGCGAGGCCGAATTCCGCCTCGGCGTGCATTTCCTCGGTGCGGATCTGGATTTCGACGCGCTGGTTTTCATTGTGGATGACGGTGGTGTGCAGCGAGCGATAGCCGTTGCGCTTGGGCGTAGAGATGTAGTCCTTGAAACGACCCGGGACCATCGGCCAGCGCCGGTGGATGTGCCCAAGCGCCGAATAGCATTGATCCTCGTCCTTCACGATGGCGCGGAAGGCCATGATGTCGGACAGTTGCTCGAAGCTGATGTGGCGTTCCTGCATCTTGCGCCAGATGCTGTAGGGATGCTTTTCGCGGCCGGAGACTTCTGCCTGGATGCCGTGACGCGCGAGCAGGTCCTTCAGGCCCTGCTTGATCTTCTCGATCCGGTCGCCGCCGCCGGCCTGGAGCTGTTCCAGCCGCCGGGTGATCGATTCATACGCCTCCGGCTCGAGTTGCTGGAAGGCGAGCGTCTGCATCTCCTTCATGAACTCGTACATGCCGATCCGCTCGGCGAGCGGGGCGTAGATATCCATGGTTTCGCGCGCGATGCGCTTGCGCTTGTCCGGATTCTTGATGTGGTGGAGCGTGCGCATGTTGTGCAGCCGGTCGGCCAGCTTCACCAGCAGCACACGGATGTCACCCGACATCGCGAGCAGGAACTTGCGCAGGTTTTCCGCGGCACGCTCGCTCTCGGTCTGCGCCTCGATCTTCGACAGCTTGGTGACGCCATCGACCAGCCGCGCGACGTTACCGCCGAACAATTGCTCGATCTGCTCGGTCGTCGCGACCGTATCCTCGACGGTATCGTGGAGGATCGCGGTGGCAATCGTCTCGTCGTCGAGGTGAAGTTCGGTCAGGATGCCGGCCACCTCGATCGGGTGACTGAAATAGGGGTCGCCACTCGCCCGCTTCTGCGTGCCATGGGCATTGACCGAGAACACATAGGCGCGGTTCAGCAGCGCCTCATCGGCATCAGGGTCATACTCAAGGACCCGGTCTACAAGTTCATATTGACGCAGCACGGATCGGATTTGGGGCCGCTGCCCCTTGCAATGCAACAGAAAAGCCCGCGGCTCGCCCGCTACAGGCAACAAAAAGGGCCTGCGCTGACCAGAGCGCAGGCCCTTTCTCGTTTACCGGCGGGAGTGCCGATCAGTTGGCGGGAACGGCAGGCGCATCCGTCTTGGCGACGACGGTCTTGATGCCCTTCGCCTTTGCGTTGCATGCGTCGAGCTGCGCGGTGTCGAACGCCTTGCCGTTGGCGACGAAGCCGGAGAGCTGGCCGGCGCTGCGCGCCACGAGCTGGCAAGCGGCCATTTCGCGCATCGGCGCATTGACCGTGACGAAGGCGCCGTCGCGCACGTTCCAGGCGGTGTCGCGGGTCATCAGCACCGACTTGGCGGGTGCGTTGACCGGGGTGGCGACATAAGTGCCGGCCGACGGCTGGGCCGAGACACCGGCGGCAGCGAGCAGAGCAGCGGACGCAAGAATGGACTTGGCGATAACGCGAATCATGATGTGCCTCCGGAGAGTAAGTTGCTGATCGCTACCTAGATGCTGCAAATGCGAGTTGCAAGAGAAAACTCGCAGTTGCGAGTTGCATCGAGCAACCTTTATTTTCTATTCGGTTAGTAGAGCGTCATGCGGTACGTTGAGATTGAAGAGGAAATTTCATGGGTGAGCTGCGCGAGCCACTGAACGAATGCAGCCTGCCGGCGGCGCTCGAGTCGATGGGTGAGCGCTGGGCCTTCCTGATCCTGCGCGCCGCCTTCAACGGACTGCAGCATTTCGAGGAGTTCCAGTCCGAACTTGGCATTGCGCGCAACATCCTGGCCAATCGACTGGCCCGCTTCGTCGAACATGGCATCATGGAGCGGCGATCGCTGCCGGAAGATCGGCGGAAGATCGCCTATTGCCTGACGGACAAGGGCTATGCGCTGCTCCCGACGATGGTGGCGCTTCGCCAATGGGGCGAGCGGTGGGAGACGGGTTGCCCGGCCTTCCCGGTACTGGTCGATGCACGCGACTATCGCCCTGTGCAGCAGGTCGCCGTGCTGAGCCATGACGGGCGTGTGCTGGGAAAGAACGATCTTCACTGGGCGCTGCCGGGCGACGTTCGCGGGGACGATGCGCATGCTGCGGCCAGCGACGTGCCGGAGGCGGCGGAATAGCGCCGGGCGGTCAGCCCACGTAAAGGAAAAGCGGGCGCCCGTTTCAACCGGGCGCCCGCTTTTGTCAGGGCTGGCGGATCAGACGAAGAGTTCGGCGAGGAAGTCGCTCATCGCCGTCCAGCTGCGCCGATCGGCCCGCTCGTCATAGGCGACGCCCGGGGCAGCTGGCTTGACCAGCGCGGCATCGGTGAAGGCGTGGCCGGCGTTGCCATAGGCGTGGATCTGCCAATCGGCCTTGCGCTCGGTCAGTTCGCGGCCAAGCGCGACCATCGCATCGGGCGGGCAGAGCGGATCTTCCCAGCCGTGGCAGACGAGCAGCTTCGCCTCGATCGGCGAGACATTGGCATAGTCCGGCCGATCATAGACGCCGTGGAAGCTGACGCCGCCGAGGATCGGCAGGCCGGCGCGCGCCATGTCGAGCACGCATTTGCCGCCAAAGCAGAAGCCCACTGCGGCAAGCTTCGTCGGATCGACCGCGGAAAAACCGCGCAGCGCCTCCAGCGAGGCGGACAGGCGATCGCGCAGCAGGCCGCGATCGGCGTCCAGAAGGTTCATATATTCGGGGACGTTCTCGCTCTCCCGCGTCTTGCGCTTGCCCTGGCCATAGACGTCGCAGGCGAGCGCGACATAGCCAAGCTTGGCGAGATCCTCCGCCTTCTGATTGTCCGATTCCTTCTGGCCCAGGATGTTGGGGCAGACGAGCACGCCGGGGCGCGGCGTTTCTACTTCATCCTCCCAGGCGATCACGCCTTCGAACGGGCCGCCGGGGCCGTCATACACCAGCGTCTGTCGAACGATTGCCATCGTAGCTCTCCCGTGTTGCTCGTGCGCGCCAAGCCGCTACAGACCGCATCCGACCACCGCAAGGAGCCGGCATGCCAACTCTCGTCCTGATCCGCCACGGCCAGTCCGCCTGGAACCTCGAGAATCGTTTCACTGGCTGGTGGGACGTGGATGTGACCGAGAAGGGCGCGGCCGAAGCCAAGGCGGCGGGCGAGCTGATGGCTGCCAAGGGCCTCGATTTCGACCTGACCTTCACCTCGCTTCAGACCCGCGCGATCAAGACGCTGAACCTGGCGCTGGAGGCGATGGGCCGGCTGTGGCTGCCGACCGAGAAGCACTGGCGGCTGAACGAGCGCCATTATGGCGGGCTCACCGGCCTGAATAAGGCCGAGACCGCGGCGAAGCATGGCGAGGAGCAGGTGCATATCTGGCGCCGCAGCTTCGACATTCCGCCGCCGGCGGCCGAAGCGGGCGGGCCGTACGACCTGACCAACGATCGCCGCTATGCCGGGATCGACGTGCCGGCGACGGAGAGCCTGAAGGACACGATCGCGCGCGTGCTGCCTTATTGGGAGGAGCGCATTGCGCCGGCGCTGAAGGACGGGCAGCGGGTGCTGATCTCCGCGCACGGCAATTCGCTGCGTGCGCTGGTGAAGCATCTGTCGAACATCCCCGACGACGAGATCACCAGCCTGGAAATCCCGACCGGACAGCCGATCGTCTATGAACTGGCGGACGATCTGTCGGCGATCGACCGCTATTACCTGAGCGAGCGCTGACGATCGGCCGGCGCCCGTGACGGAGAGTTCCGCCCGCGGCGGCCTGCTGCTGGGGCTGGGCGCCTATACCTTCTGGGGCGTCCTGCCGCTGTATTTCCGGCTGCTGAAAAGTGTGCCGGCGATCGAGGTGCTGGCGCATCGCGTGATCTGGTCGCTGGTGCTGCTGGTGGTGGTGGTAACCGTGATGCGGCGCTGGGAAGCGATCCGCGTAGCGATCAACCGGCGCACGCTGGGCCTGCTGGTGATCAGCGCGGCGCTGATCGGGGTGAACTGGCTGATCTACATCTGGGCAGTGAATGCCGGGCACACGCTGGCCGGCAGCCTTGGCTATTTCATCAATCCGCTGCTGAACGTCGCGCTGGGCGTGATCGTGCTGAAGGAGCGGCTGCGCAAATGGCGGGGGGTGGCGATCGGGCTTGCGACGGCCGGCGTGCTCGCCATGGCGTTCGTCGCGCTCGACACCTTGTGGATTTCGCTGTCGCTGGCGGCGACGTTCGGCCTCTACGGCCTGGCGCGCAAGGTGGTGGCGATCGATTCGCTCGGCGGGCTGCTGGTGGAGACGGTGCTGCTGGCGCCGCCTTCGCTGGTATATGTGCTGGTGCTGGGCGCGAAAGGGGCGGGGGCGTTCGGTGCGTCGCTTGGCACCGACGCGATGCTGATCCTGCTGGGCGCCTTCACCGCCCTGCCGCTGCTGATGTTCGCCGCGGCGGCGCGGCGCTTGCCTTATTCGACGATGGCGCTGCTCCAATATGTCGCGCCGACGCTGCAGTTCATCGTCGCGGTGGCGGTGTTCGGCGAGCCGCTGCGGCCGCTGCACCTGATCGTCTTCGCGCTGATCTGGACGGGATGCGCGGTCTTCGCCTGGGATACGGTGCGCGGCGCGCGATCGGCGGCGCGGCTGCGGCGCGCGGCCGCCGACGTGGCGCCGGCGGCGTCCTGAAAGCCGCGACCGAGGTTCGTTTCCGCCCCGCGCCCGTGCTAGACTGGCGGGGAACACGAACCACGGAGTTGAGCTCATGACCCAACCGGCCCTGCCGGCGATCCGCCATCACCTGGTCTTCGCCAATCCGCGCCGGGACAGCTTCGACGGCCAGATCGTCGATCGCTATGTCGAGACGGCCCAAAGCTTCCACCAGGAAGTGATCGTGCGCGACCTCTACGCCATGGGCTTCGACCCCGTGCTCCGCGACGAGGAGCGCGCGTCGCCGGACGGCGAGGCGCATCCGGCGCCGGATGTTGCGGCGGAGCTGGAGCTGCTGCAATCGGCGCAGATCGTGGTGCTGGTCTATCCGATCTGGTTCGCGCTGCCCCCGGCGATCCTGAAGGGCTACGTCGATCGCGTGCTGGGTTCCAACTACAGCTTCCGCGACGTGCAGGCACAGGCCGGGCATCCGGCCGTGAAGGGCAAGCCCCTGCTTTCGTTCAGCACCTCGGGCACGTCGCTCGCCTGGCTGCACGAGAAAGGCCAGGTCGGATCGCTGCGCGAGATCTTCGACGCCTATCTCTGGCAGGGGCTGGGAATGACTCGCGCGGAGCACATCCGGATCGATTCGGTCGTGCCGGGGATGGATGCGCAATATGCCGCGGAGCAGCTGGAGCGTGTGCGGGCAACGGCGGAGCGCAATTGCGCGATGCTGCTGAGCGCGCGGCAGGCGGAGAATACCGCCGACGTCACCTCGCGCGCTGACGGCTGAACGCCACCCGCACGGCGGATCAGGCGGCGAAGAGTTCCAGCTGGCGCTGCTGCTGCCGCGGCGAGACAAGCTGCTTCAGATCCGCCTTGTCGGTGAGCGTAACCGGGCGCCAATCCGCGGTGACGATGAACGGGCGGATCCTGGCGATCGAGACGGTTAGCCGCGCCACGTCATCGAGGCGCAGGCGGCGCCAGCGGCGGCTGGTGAGGATGTTTGCCACCGCCTTGGTGCCGAGCCCCGGCACGCGCAGCAGCAGTTCGCGCGGCGCGCGGTTCACGTCGACCGGGAAGCTGTCGCGAAACTTCAGCGCCCAGGCGAGCTTGGGATCGATATCGAGCGGGAGCATGCCGGTGGCATCATCCGCCGCGGCGACCACTTCCTTCGGCTGGAAACCGTAGAAGCGCATGAGCCAGTCCGACTGATAGAGGCGGTGCTCGCGCATCAGCGGCGGGCGCTGCAACGGGAGGACGGCGGAAGCGTCCGGGATCGGGCTGAACGCCGAATAATAGACGCGGCGCAGATCGTAGCGATCGTAGAGCGTCGCGGCCTTGGTGACGATGTCCCCGTCGGTCGCCGCGTCCGCGCCGACGATCATCTGCGTCGATTGCCCGGCCGGTGCGAAGGTGGGGGCTGACTTGTAGCGCTTCTTCGCGTCGCGCGTGTCCAGGATCGAGGATTTGAGGCCCTTCATCGCCCCCTCGATGCGGCCATTGTCCTTTTCCGGCGCCAGTCGCTTCAGCCCGCTGACGGTGGGAAGCTCGACGTTGATCGACATACGATCGGCGTAGAGCCCGGCCTGGTGGATCAGCTCCGGATCGGCGTTCGGGATCGTCTTCAGGTGAATATAGCCGCGGAAATGGTGATCCTCGCGCAGCGAGCGGGCGACCTCGACCAGTTGCTCCATCGTGTAGTTGGACGAGCCGATGATGCCGGAGGAGAGGAACAGCCCCTCGATATAATTACGCCGGTAGAAGGAGAGCGTGAGGTTCACGACCTCCTTCGCGGTGAAGCGCGCGCGGCGGACGTTCGAGCTCTTGCGGTTGATGCAATAATGGCAGTCGAAGATGCAGCTGTTGGTGAGCAGGATCTTCAGCAGGCTGATGCAGCGGCCGTCCGGCGCATAAGCGTGGCAAATGCCCATACCCTCGGTCGAGCCAATGCCCTTGCCGTCGCGCGAGTTGCGTTTGGTCGTCCCCGACGATGCGCAGGAAGCGTCGTATTTCGCTGCATCCGCAAGGATTTCCAGCTTCTGCCTGACATCGAGCTGCGCCATTTGTTCTCTATAAGTTCTTCCGCATGGCTTGTCGACCGTGTCACATTCCACGCCTAAACCTTCGGCCATGCGATTGCTGCGCGTCGATCATACCGGCCCTTACCTGCTGCTCGCGCTGACCTGCCTCGCCGGCTGGTGGTTCAAGGCGCATTGCGGCGCGATATGGCTCCACGACGAGCAGTATCTGACCGGCTGCTATTCGGACGCGGTGCCGTTCTGGGGATTGCGCGGCGTGGCGGCGGGGCAGCTGCCCTATATCGAGGCGCGGATCGAATATCCGGTGCTGACCGGCGCACTGATCTGGCTGGAAGGACTGGTGGTGCGCACCATCGGCGGTTCGCGGGGCGACGCATTCGATTTCCTGCTGGTCGTCTCGATCGTCAATGCCGCGCTAGCCCTTGCCGTGCTGCGGATGATGGAGCGGGCGCAGGTTCCAACCGGGCGGCTCTGGTGGTGGGCGGGCGCGCCGCCGCTGGTTCTGTACCTCGGGCACAATTGGGACATGCTGGCGGTGGCGCTGGCGGTCGCGGCGTTCCTGGCGGCACGGCGCGGAGAGGCGGCGAGCAGCGCCGCGCTGGCGGCGATCGGGACGGCGGCGAAGCTTTTCCCGGTGCTGCTGCTGCCGCTGCTGGGGTTGGGGGCGCTGTTCCGACGTGGTTGCGATTGGCGGCAGCGAGTGGCTTCGGCAGCCGGTCTGGCGGCGATCGCGACCCTGTTCTGGGGCGCGCTCAATCTGCCGATCGCGCTTCGCGCGTTCGATGCGTGGGCGGAATTCTATACGTTCAGTCAGGCCCGCAGCGGCACGGCGGGATCGGTGTGGGAGATCATGGGCGTGCAGGGCTGGTGGTGGACCGATGTCGCAACGCGCAACCTTGGCTCGTTCTTGGTCTTCATCGGCGGCGCAGCGGCGATCGTGCTGCTCGGATGGCGGCGGCACCGCGATGCGCTGTGGGTGCTGTTCACCCCGGTGCTTGCCTGGTTCCTGCTGACCAACAAGGTTTATTCGCCGCAGTTCGACCTGTGGCTCTATCCCTTCCTGCTGCTCACTTCGCGCAAGCTGTGGCCGGTGGCCTGGTTCGTGCTCGGCGATCTCGCGGCATATTGGGCGGAGTTCTGGTTCTTCGCCTCGCCCGGCGGGGCCGGCATGGGCGTGACTCAGGGGCATATCGCGATGGCGGCGGCGTTTCGGGCGGCGGCGATGCTGTGGATCATCGTGGATGCGGTGCGCAGCCCGGCGCCGGCGTGGCTGCTTATTCCGCGGCCAGCAATGTCTCCGCGGCCTGAAGGTCGACCGACACCAATCGGCTGACGCCGCGCTCGATCATGGTGACGCCGAACAGGCGGTGCATTCGGCTCATCGTGACGGCATTGTGGGTGACGATCAGGTAGCGTGTCTCGGTTTCGCGGCTCATCCGGTCGAGCAGGTCGCAGAAGCGTTCGATATTGGCGTCGTCGAGCGGGGCGTCGACTTCGTCGAGGACGCAGATCGGCGCGGGATTGGTGAGGAACAGGCCGAAGATGAGCGCGACCGCGGTCAGCGCCTGTTCGCCGCCGGACAGCAATGTGAGTGACTGGAGCCGCTTGCCGGGGGGCTGGGCCATGATTTCCAGCCCGGCCTCGAGCGGATCGTCCGAATCGACCAGTTCGAGATGTGCCTGGCCGCCGTTGAACAGCGTCGTGAAGAGGCGGCGGAAATGGCCGTTCACTGCCTCGAACGCGGCGAGCAGGCGCTGGCGTCCTTCGCGATTCAGCGTGCCGATCGAGCCGCGCAGGCGGTTCACGGCCTGGCCAAGTTCCTCGCGCTCGGCGGCATTGCCGCTGGCACCCGCCTCAAGCTCTGCCAGTTCCTGCTCGGCGACGAGATTGACCGGCCCGATCCGCTCGCGATCGCGGACGAGCTTGTCGTGTGCGGCGGCTTCCTCCTGCGGCGAGCGGACCTCGGCGCTGTCGAAGCCGATTTTTTCGGGAAGGACGGGGGCGGGGCATTCGAAGCGTTCGCCGGCAACGCGGCCCAGCTCGACGCGGCGAAGCTCCTGGCTTTCGGCGCGCGCGGCAGCGCCCGCGCGCGTCTCGCGCGCCTCCGACAGCGTTTCGCCGGCGCGGCGGGCGGTTTCCTCGCTTTGCCGTAACGCGGCCTCGGCAGCGCGTTCGGCGGCCGCCCGTTCCTCGGCTGTACGACGAGCGGCGTCATGCGCGGCGGCGGTGGCGGCGATGGCGACGGCGAGTTGGTCGGGGCGC
>CAYMIU010000001.1:0-166498 GCA_964390515.1 uncultured Stakelama sp. | reverse complement strand
GGCGATCGTAGCTCAGTTGGTTAGAGCATCGGTTTGTGGTACCGAGGGTCGCGGGTTCAAGTCCCGTCGATCGCCCCATTCTTTTCCCCGGGAATGACATGACCGCGTGGGGCTTCCCCGATTTCGACGACCATGAAGGCGTCCATCTTTTCACCGATCCGGCATCCGGCCTCCAGGCGGTAATCGCGGTCCATTCGACTGCGCTCGGCCCGGCGGCAGGCGGCGTCCGCTTCTGGCATTACGCCGACCACACGAGCGCCATCACCGATGCGCTTCGCCTGTCGCGCGGCATGAGCTTCAAGAACGCCATGGCGGGGCTTGAGCTTGGCGGCGGCAAGGGCGTGGTGCTGGCCGGTGCGCCCGGCGCCACGATCACCGAAGCGCAGCTGCGTGCCTTCGGCCGCGCGGTGCAATCGATGGGCGGCCGTTACGTCACGGCGGAAGACGTCGGCATGTCCGAAGCGCGGATGAAGGTGATCGCGGAGGAGACGCGCTACGTCTCCGGCCTGCCGGTCGCCAGCGGCGCGGCGGGCGGTGATCCCGGCCCCTATACCGCGCATGGCGTGTACCTCGGCGTGAAGGCGGCGGCGAAGCGCGGCCTTGGCGCGACCGACATGAAGGGCGTGCGAGTCGCGATCCAGGGTGTCGGCTCGGTCGGCGGTGGGCTCGCGAAGCTGCTCGCGGCAGACGGCGCGATCCTGACGCTGGCGGACGTGAACCAGGCGCGGGCCGAAGCGCTCGCCGCGGAGCTAGGCGCCACCACCGCGCCGACCGAGACGATCCTGGCGGCGGACGTCGATCTCGTCAGCCCCAATGCGCTTGGCGCGGTGCTGACCGAACAGTCGATCGACGCGCTGAAGGTGAAGGTCGTCGCCGGTGGCGCGAACAACCAGCTCGCCACGCGCGAGGACGGGCGGCGCCTGCACGAGCGCGGCATCCTCTACGCGCCCGATTACGTCATCAACGCCGGCGGCATCATCAACGTCGGGCTGGAATATCTCGGCCACGGCGACGAGGCCGAGGTGATGGCGCGCATCGCCCGCATCCCGGAGCGCCTCGTTGAGGTGTGGGACGAGAGCGACGCGAGCGGAGACCCGATCTCCGAAGTCGCCGATCGAATCGCGCAACGCCTGATCGGCCGGGCCTGATCGGCCGCGGCTGATCTTCTGGGTGCCGCGGGAGCGACGAACCGGTCGCTTCCCCGGCACCTAGCGGATGACGTCCGGCAAATTTCGCCATAAGGGGTGATCCGTCGTGCCCGCCCTTCATGCCTTCGCCAACCCCGCGCGTTTCCTGAAGATTGCGCGTCCTCTCACGCCATTGCTCCTGTGGGCCGGGGTGGTGTTGGTCGCGATCGGCTGCTGGGCCGGCCTTACGCAGACGCCGCCCGACTATCTCCAGGGCGAATCGGTGCGTATCATGTACGTCCATGTGCCGGCAGCCTGGCTCGGCATGGGCGGCTGGAGCGGCATCGCGATCGCCAGCATCGCCTATCTCGTGTGGCGGCATCCGCTGGCCGAGGTCGCCGCGCGGGCCATTGCCGTGCCGGGCGCGACCTTCGCTGCCATCTGCCTGATTTCGGGCGCGATCTGGGGCCGACCCACCTGGGGCACGTATTGGCAGTGGGACGGGCGGCTGACTTCCATGCTGCTGCTGTTCTTCGTCTATCTCGGCCATATCGCGCTGACGATGGCGGATCGCGAGCGCGGCGGAGATGGCCGGATCCCGGCGCTGTTCGGCATTGCCGGCACCGTGCTGCTGCCGATCATCCGTTATTCGGTGGTGTGGTGGAATACGCTGCACCAGGGGCCCAGCATCGGCCTCACCAAGTCCACCATCGACACGTCGATCCTGTGGCCGCTGCCGATCATGGCGCTCGGCTTCAGCCTGCTGTTCGGCGCGATCGTGCTGATGCGGATGCGCGCCATGCTCGCCACCGCCAAGGCAGAGGCGCGGATGCGTCGGCGGGCGACCGCGTGATGAACGCCTGGCCCTATGTCCTTGCCGCTTATGCGGTATCCCTGGGGGGAACGACGATCGTTTCCCTGTTGAGCTGGCGCGCGATGCGTCGTGCGGAAAAATCTGATCGATGAAGGCAAAGCATCAGCGACTGGCACTGGCCGGGGCGGCCGTGATGGCGATCGCCGTCGCGGCGCTGCTCGCGCTATCCGGCCTGCGGGACCAGGCGGCATTCTTCTACGCGCCCTCTGACGTGACGCGCGAGGTCCTGTCCTCCGATCGGGCCGTCCGGCTGGGCGGCATGGTCGCGGCGGGATCGGTGTCGCGCGCGGCGGACGGCGTGACGGTGCAGTTCCGCGTGACGGACGGCAAGGCGATGACGCCGGTGACCTTCGCGGGCATCGTGCCCGACCTGTTCCGCGAGAATTCGGGCGTGGTTGCCGAAGGCAGCTTCCGCCCCGACGGCCTGTTCGTCGCCACGAACCTGCTCGCCAAGCACGACGAGAAGTACATGCCGCCGCAGCTTGCCGGAAAGATGCACGAGACGACGAGCCTGGAGCCGTGAGCGGCTTCGTCGCGCTTGCGGTCGTCGGCGCACTTGCCTTCGGTGCCATGCTGCTGCTGCGCCTGCCGCGGTTCGTCTGGTCGTTCGCGGGGGCGGCGCTGTTCCTGGGCGCGGCGGGCTATGCCTGGCAGGGGAGGCCGGCCCTGGCCGCGTCGCCCGCCCGCCCGCAGGCCGACACTATGGAGATCGATCCCGAGTCGATCGCGTTGCGCGATCGCCTGATGGGGCGCTTCACCGCCGACACTGCCTATCTCATCGCGTCCGACGCGATGCTGCGCACCGGCAACCGCCGCGCTGCGGCCAACGTGGTGCTTGGCGGCGTCCGGGCGATCCCGGGCAGCTACATCCTCTGGACGCAGCTTGGCACCAATCTCGCGCTGCTCGACAATGATCAGCTGTCCCCGGCGGCGAAGCTCGCCTTCGGCCGCGCGCTTCAGCTCGCGCCGAACCATCCTGCGCCGCCTTACTACGCCGGGCTTTCCTATCTGCGCTCAGGCGACCTCGCGACGGCGCGTCGGCTGATCGCCCGCGCGGTCGAGCTCTCCGCGCCAGGCGCCGATTATCGCGAGATGATCGCCGGGCAACTCGCCATGCTCGATCGCTATATCGCGGCGAGCGAGCAGATCGAGCGCGCCCGCGCCGCCGCAAACGCCGCGCCGCGACCCTGATCGGGTAAGCGGCGGGGCCTATTTGCCCCGACCGGTCTTCTCCTGCAGCGCGTCGATGCGTTTCGATGCATCCGCCTTGCTCAGCGTATCGTCGAACGGCTCGCCCGCTTCCTCACTCAACGTCTTGAGATAGCTGGCCTGCGCACCGGTCATCGGCTCGTCACCGGTAGTCCAGTCGTCGGGATCCTTCTCCGCATTGGAGAAGGGTTGGGTCTTTGGATCAGCCTCGGCCATGGACATCTTCCTTTCGGCACATCCAACACCTATGTTCTCGCAACGTTCCCTTTGCGGCCGGCTCTGGCCGGTGCTAGGCGCGCCGAGGCTTCGACAGGATGATGGCGGTTTCTTTTCCCGTGACCCTGAGTCCAGCGACTAGCCGGTGAGCACCACCGACAGCGCAACCGTGCCCGCCGGGCACGATCACCACCACCACAACGACGGTTTGGCAAAACTGGCGCTGGGGGCGATCGGCGTCGTCTATGGCGACATCGGCACCAGCCCTTTGTACGCGATGAAGGAAGTCTTCGTCGGCCACCATCCGCTGGCGGTCGATCAGCTTCATATCTTTGGCGTCGTCAGCCTTATCTTCTGGTCGCTGGTGCTGATCGTGACGTTCAAATACGTCATGGTGATCCTGCGCGCCGACAATAACGGTGAGGGCGGCAGCCTGGCGCTGCTTGCGCTGATCCAGCGGCGCAGCGGGGCCGGCAAGCGCTGGGAGCCGGGGCTGATCGTGCTCGGCGTGCTCGCCACCGCGCTGTTTTTCGGCGATTGCATGATCACGCCGGCCATCTCCGTCCTCTCCGCGGTCGAGGGGCTGGCGACGGTCGAGCAACGGTTCGACAGTTTCGTCATCCCCATCGCGGCGACGATCCTCGTCGGCCTGTTCTATCTCCAGTCCGTCGGCACGGCGCGGGTGGGGCGGCTGTTCGGGCCGATCATGGGGGTCTATTTCGTGACCCTCGCCGGCCTCGGCCTCAGCCATATCGTCGCCGAGCCGCAGATCCTGCTCGCGCTCGATCCGCGCTGGGCCGTGCGCTTTGCCGCGACGGACGGCATGCTGGCGTTCCTTGCGCTTGGCTCGGTCGTGCTGGCGGTGACGGGCGCGGAGGCGCTCTATGCCGACATGGGCCATTTCGGGCGGCGCCCGATCGCGCTCGCCTGGCTGTGGATGGTCTTCCCGGCGCTGATGATCAATTACCTGGGGCAGGGCGCGCTGCTGCTGTCCGATCCCACCGCGGCGCAGAACCCGTTCTTCCTGATGGCGCCGGAAAGCTGGCGCCTGCCGCTCGTCATCCTGGCGACGCTGGCCACCGTCATCGCCAGCCAGGCCGTCATCACCGGCGCCTATTCGGTGGTGCAACAGGCGATCCAGCTTGGCCTGATGCCGCGGCTGCGCATTTCGCACACCAGCGCCTCCGCCGCCGGGCAGATCTACATCCCGTCCGTCAACTGGGCGCTGATGGCGATGGTGCTGCTGCTGATCCTGGGCTTCCGCGAATCGTCGAACCTCGCCGCCGCCTATGGCATCGCCGTTACCGGCACGATGTTCATCTCCACCTGCATGCTCGCCGTGCTGATCCGGAGGGTGTGGCACTGGCCGACGTGGACGGTGGTGCCGTTCATCGCCGCTTTCCTGGCAATCGACGGGCTCTATTTCTCGTCGAACCTGACGAAGGTGCCCGACGGCGGCTGGTTCCCGCTGCTCGTGGCGATCATCGTCTTCGTCCTGCTCACCACCTGGGCGACCGGGCGCAAGCTGATGCTGCAGCGGATGCGGGAGGGAGCAATGCCGATCAAGGTGTTCATCAACTCCGCCGCCAACAGCGCGACTCGCGTGGGCGGCACCGCGGTGTTCATGACGTCGACGCCGGACGGCGTGCCGCATGCGTTGCTTCACAATCTGAAGCACAACCG
Organism: uncultured Stakelama sp.; assembly: GCA_964390515.1. GTDB lineage: Bacteria > Pseudomonadota > Alphaproteobacteria > Sphingomonadales > Sphingomonadaceae > Sphingomonas. The sequence continues at coordinate 161,389 of CAYMIU010000001.1, read as the reverse complement.
CGTGCTGCACGATCGCGTCATCCTGCTGACAGTTAAGGTGACGGACATGCCGTATTTCCCGGAAGCCGACCGGTTCCTCCACGAGGATCTGGGCGAGGGTTTCCACCGCGTGATCCTGCGCTACGGCTTCATGGAATCGCCCGACATCCCGGCGGCGCTCAAGTCCTTCCATGAATGCGGCGACGATTTCCGGATGATGGAGACGAGCTTCTTCCTGTCGCGCCAGACGTTGCTCGCGTCCGACCGGCCGGGCATGGCGATCTGGCGCGAGAAGCTGTTCGCCTGGATGCTGCGCAACGCCGAAAGCGCGATGGAATTCTTCCGCCTGCCCACGAACCGCGTGGTCGAACTCGGTAGCCAGATCGAGATTTGACGGTTCCCGCGCCCCCGCCTGCCGAGGCGGCGCCGATCATCGTGACGGCGCTGTTCGGCAAGGCGGATCAGGCGTGGTTCGATACGCTGCGCCGCGCGCACTTCCCGCCGGAGCGCAACCAGCTCGCCGCGCACCTCACGTTGTTCCACCATTTGCCACCGAGCGCGGCCGGCGAGGTCGCGCGGCGGCTGAACGACGAGACGCGCGGGCTTGATCCGCCACGTGCGACGCTCGCCGCGCCCTACTCGCTGGGGCGGGGTGTCGCCTATCGCCTCCACAGCCCCGATCTTGAGGCGGTGCGGGCGCGGATTGCGGACGGCTTCACCGGCCTGCTGACGCCGCAGGATCAGGCCGGCTGGCGTCCGCACGTGACGGTGCAGAACAAGGTCGCGCCGGCGGAGGCGAAGGCGCTGCTGGGCCAGCTGTCCCACGAATTCGCCCCGCGCCCGGTCTCGATCATCGGGCTTGCCGCCTGGTGGTATCGCGGCGGGCCGTGGGAGCCGCTGTCGCGCCACCTGTTCCGCTGAGGCGACGCTCAGCTGGGGTGGGCCTCGCTCTCGTCCTCGCTGCGCCGTTGATCCACATCGATCCCCGGTGCGCCATCCTTTCCGGCAGTGCTTTCGTCCAAGGTGTCGGCGTCCTCGCTACGGTTTGCGCTTTCCCGAAAGCCGCTCGGCTCGGGCTCATCTGGATCGTGTTCTGGCATCGTCCACTCCTTCGCTAGAAAGAACGAGCGAGACCGGGTTCCGTGCCGCCTACACCCAGCCGCGCCCGCCCGGAACGACAAAGGGCGGCGGTCCGAAGACCGCCGCCCCCTGCTTTTCAGATCCTTCCGGAAGAGGGATCAGAACTTGACGCGCGCACCCACGGTGAACGCACGACCGATCGGGTCGTACAGCGTCGGGAAGGTGTTGCCGCTGTTGAACGACGTACCACCCACGCCCGAACCGACGAGCGGCGGATCGCGATCGAACAGGTTGTCGATCGTGAGGCTCAGCTCGAACTGCTCGGTCGGCATGATCCGCAGGGCCAGATCGAAGTAATCATAGGCCTTGACGCGGCGGAATGCCGGCTGAACGCCAGCCGTCGGCACGTTGGTGTACTGGATGCCGTTCAGCACGAAGCTCGAGCTGCCGGTCAGGTTCGGGTTCGGGCCGCCCGGCTGCGGGGTGTTGCCCGGCAGACGCGTCGGGAGGTACGGCTCCAGCGAGACCGGGCTGATGTGGGTCCACAGCAGCGACACGTCGAACAGGTTGGTGCTGTAGGTCGCACGCCCGTTCCACTTCCACTTGGCACGCGGGTTGGTGCAGCCGCTCGGGCTGTAATAACCGGTGCAGTCGCGGTTGATCGCGTTCGGCGTCGCCTGGAAGTGATAATAGTTCAGGCGGGTCGCATTCATCGCGAAGGTGAAGGCGCCGTCCTCGCTATTGAGGCCCAGGTCGCTCAGCCGCACGCGCTGGCTGACGCCGATGTCGAAGCCCGCCGTCTCGATCACGCCGAGGTTCGACGACGACAGGACGACGCCCGGCGTCTCACCCGCGCCGTTCAGCGTGCCGGTGAGCGGATTACGTCCGATCAGCGCGCAGAACGAGTTGAAGGTGAAGGTCGGGTTCAGCGCTGCCGAATAGCAGCCGTTCAGGATGTCGCCCTGCGCCGGCTGGGTGATCGCATTGGTCACGCGGATGTTGAAATAGTCCAGCGTGAACGCGAAGCCCGGCAGGAACTCGCGCGGCGAGATCACACCGCCCAGCGTGTAGGTGCGCGCGCGCTCGACATCGAGGTTGCGGTTGCCCGAGGTGGTGTTGTTGATCTGGCCCGACGTCGGGGCCGGGATCGATCCGATCGTGCCCGCAGGTGCCCCGGTGGCGACGCACAGCGCGGCGAGCGCTGCATTGCTGAGCGGCCCTGCGCCCTGGCACGGATCGCTCGTCAGGTTGCCGAGCCCCTGCACCGGAGACTGGAACAGCTCCGAGATGTTCGGCGAGCGGACGGCCTTCTGATACATGCCGCGGAACTTGAAGCCTTCGAACGGCTCGTAGTTACCGCCCGCCTTCCACGTCGTGCTGCTGCCCGTCGTGGTATAGTCGGAATAGCGGATGCCGCCTTCTGCCGTCAGGCGATAGAAGAAGGGCTTGTTCTCGATCAGCGGGACGATGAGTTCGCCGAACACTTCCTTCACGCTGTACTCGCCGCGATCCGGCGGGGTGCGTGCGCCGGTGCCGAGGACTTCGCCCTGGATCTGGCTGGGATTGTCCGGAAGGCTCTCGGCGGTGATGCGACGATATTCGCCGCCGATCGCGAAGCCGATCGGTGCGTTGGCGAGCGGCGAGGTGGCACCGAAGAGGTCACCCGAGATGCTGCCCGTCACGACGCCCAGCGTCACCTTGCGGTTGATCAGCGCGTCGAGATCGATGAACGCCAGCTGGTCCTGCGTGATGCTGCCGTTGGGGCCGAACAGGTTGAGCGGGACGCAGCCGTTCACCGTGTTCGTGCACACCGGCGTGCCGGCGGCATTGGTGTAGGCCCGAAGCGCCTGCTGCACCTTCGAGAAGGAGCCCCAGTTCTCGCGCGTCTGGTTCTGCGTCGTCTCGCCATACTGGCCCGAGATGTCGAACTTGATGCCGTCGACGATCGTGCCGCGCAGACCGGCCTGGACCTGGAACTGACGCGATTCGACCACGTTGCCGCGCGGCCCGTATTCGGTGAAGCGGCGCTGCGCGACGACCGGGATTTCGACATAGCCCGGCGTGCCAGGCCCGCCCTGAACGGCAGCTGCGGCAGCGCAAGCAGTCGGCGCAATCGGCTGAATGCCGGCGAGCGCCGTGTTGGTGTCGAACGCCGCGCACAGCTGGTTGCGGATGCCGGCCGGCAGGTACGGGTTGTTCAGCGGCAGCTGATAGGTGTTGCTGAACGTGCCCGACGAGGCGAGCTGCAGGCGAACCTCGTTGCGGGTGAACTGACCCGACGCATAGGCCTCGATCGCCGGCGTGATCTCATACCGGGCGCTGCTGAACACGCTGATGCGATTGAGCGGCGTCTGGAAGTACGTGCCGATGTTGGTGTTGTAGGTATCGGCCGGCGTCGCGGTCTGCAGCTGGCCGGTGGCCGGATTGACGACCGCACCCAGGTTCGCGCCAGCCGGCAGGCCAAGCGCCGCGTTGGTCGGCGAGGCGAAGATCGTCACCTGCGCCGCGGTTGCGCCCGAATAGAGGCCGGTTACCGAGCTGATCGGCACCGCGCTGATGTCGCGCTGCGTGTGCAGCAGCGGATCCGCCTTGGTGTAGCCGATCGAGAGCACGGCATTGCCGCGATCGTCGTCGAAGTTGACGCCCATCGTCAGGTCCGCACGCAGGCGCGCTGCGTCGCCACGCTCGGAGATGCGATAATTGGCGTTGAGGTCGATGCCCTTGAAGTTGCGCTTGGTGATGAAGTTCACCACGCCGGCAACCGCGTCCGCACCATAGACGGTGGATGCACCGCCAGTGACGACGTCGACGCGATCGAGCAGCGAAACCGGGATGGTGTTGAGGTCGACCACGCCATCGAGGCCGAACGGCACGATACGACGGCCGTCGAGCAGGACGAGCGTACGCTCCACGCCGATGCCGCGCAGATCGATCGTTGCCGCGCCGCCGGAACCGTTGTTCACGCCCGGGCCGATCGCCGGACGAACTGCCGGCAGGTCACGCAGCAGCTCTTCCGCCGTGCCCGGCTGGCGGAACGCGAGTTCCTGCTGGCCGATGACGGCGACCGGGCTCGACGTTTCGAGATCCGGGCGAGCAATACGCGAACCGGTGACGACGATTTCTTCGCGTCCCTCGGCGGCTTCTGCCTGATTGCTCTGCGCTTCCGGCGATGCCTCCACCGGAACGCTGACCTGTGCGGCGGCAGGCAAAGCCGCGAAAACCGCGCCTGCAGCGATGGTCGACGCCAACAGATATTGGCGCATCTTAGATGCCATTTGTTGTTTCCCCCAATACGATAGATGCCACCCCCGTGGCACCTTCGAGACCGATCTGGTCCACTGTCGCTTTGCACTGCAGCAGCGCCGCTAAACAATGCAGCTTAGCTGTCGCATCTGGAGGTTTGATTATTGTGTTGCATTTTAGCGACAGAACGTGCCGGAACGCGATATAATTGCGCCTTGAATTATGTGCATTTACCCGGATGTTGGTGCCCCCAGGGCAGCTTGTGAGTGGGGTGTTATATTATTGCGCTCGTTTGCTGTTGCAGGGCAACATCTAGCGAGCGGCGATCTCGTGAGTTTCTGATGGTTATGAGGGGCCCCTGCTGGCCTGGCGTGTCCCACCAGTTCCTACCGCCTTGAATGGGCCGGGAGCGCTCTCGCATCAACGATCAGCCCTCTGCGCGCCCAGCGTGGACACCGGCTCCCCCGCCTTCAGATTGCGGTGGCTGCGCGGCGCAGTACGGAGCCAGGCCTGTAGGTCGACGTTCGCTATCGCGACGAAGTGGCAGTGGCGGCAAGTCTATTCGTTCCTCGATACCGGCGCCTTGCAGGGCGCCTGAGGATCGTTGTTCTGGCCTGGTCGTAGACGCCACGGCCGGCCCTCCGCGAGATAATGAGGATGGGCCTCCCGTGCTTCTCGATTGATCTGCGAGGCTTGTCGAACTTTCTGTGCTGGGGAGCCCGTTGAGCCCGTGAACGTCGTGAGGTGGGGGCGTTGCCCTACAATATGGCCGCAGGTTGATGCGAAGTGATCAGCACAATTTGCGGCACGGCATATCCAAGGAGAAGCAAGCCGTTGCTGATTGCAAACCCAATGAGGTGAGCCCGGTTGCGCGTTCGCGTCTTGAGCCGCGCATTCTCGATGTGCCGTTCGATGGTGGAAGGGGCAATGCGAAGAATAATCGCAGCCTCCTTTGCAGAGGCGCCCTTGGCTACCTCGCGAAGAACCTGCCGTTCCCGCTCCGTTAGTCGAACCATGTCATCGGTTAGTCTATCCACGGGATACGCTCCCCCTTTGAATCGCGGCCCGTCAATTCACTTAGGCTTTCAGCGTACACCTTAATAGTTGCTGATTTGTCTGCGATCCACGTTTTTTCGGGGAAGGGATTTCCACCATTGGAGGGAGCGTTGGCACGTCGGGCCGGCTCTGTTGCGCGAAGAGGCTGTGGCCGGCGGGATTTTTTCCACTGTGGCGTGATCGAGGATTAATCCGAAGACGCAGTGGCGCGTCACAGCGGCGAGCAGGTGCGTGCCATGTGCCGCAAGTTCATGATGGGCGTCAGTGACGACTAGGGTTGGCCACGTCATGAACTGCGTCAGCGACCAGCATCCATGTGCAGGCTATATCGATCTGGTCGGGCCCTGCCGCCGCATCCAGGCGTTCGTTTATAAACTGACTGGCGCCGAAGAAGCCGAGTTCTTCGACGAGGTGGGATGCAAGCATTACGGTTTGTTCTTCGATGTCGCTGTGCGGTGAGAGCAGGCGATTCGTCTTCCAGGGCATTCCCCAGTATGTCGGGTCAGTGAGTTGCTCGCTAGTAGGCAAAGTTTTATTTTTCGAGAATCGTGCTGTTTCAAATCAATGTTCTTTATCTTCTACGATCAACTGTTGAAGATGAGCCCGTCGTAGAGGGAGGTTTTTACGTGAACGAACGTGCAATAGGAGGCATTGAAATAATGCTCTACGAGCAATGGCTTTAGGCTATATAAAGAATAGCGACGCACCAGAGGGTCCGCCTTGCACAGTTGAGCATCATGTGCGTTGGTACTGTACTTCGTTCGAGCAGTCGTACACGTTGACATCATGTTCCCAAAACAGTGGCCTTGCGGTTCTGACCTGTGCAAGTGTGCGGCAGCGGGCGGCGAGTTCCCGGTAGAACGAGCGATACGCCGGAACCGGATGAGTGTGGCCAGCCTTATCCGCGACCACGTACCGGAAATCTCGTTCCTGCCAGTGACTCAGCCGCCATTCCTCCGGCTGCAGGGGCCAGGCGTAAGCGACCACCGTGGTAACTTGATCCGGCGGCACGTTTTCAAGACCGCCGATGACGAACGGAAACGGCACGACAGTATATGCCCCCGTTGCTTCCGGTATGAGCGGGCGGCCGGAAGGCTGTAAAGCGACGCCATATTTTGCAGCGAGCCTTTCATGACGCGCGCGTTGTTCGTTGTGGCTGGCGGGCGAGATCGGGAGGGAGGAGGACAGGTCGATTGCGCTTAAGATCCTGGTACCGGGCGCCGCGATAGAGCGAATGTGGCCGGCAATCACCGCGCCATTGGGCTTCGCGGTTGCCTGCTGAACGATCGCAAATGTCCGGACAGAGAACGCGATCACGCAGAACGCCATCAGGCCAGCAGCAGTCACGCGTTCGAACCGGGCTGGCCGGTCCAGATAGGCGGCGATCACGAGCACGAGGGTCACGGCGATCAATGAAGTATAGGGTAACCAGAGGTTGGTCGGCTGGCGGATACCCCCGAGATACACCAGCATCAGCATCGCTATGATGGTAGCTGCCTGGACCACCAGGATCGCCCGCACGAACTGTTGGCCGCTTGGTGGCGCCACCACCACGCCCACCAGCAGTGGCGGGACAAGCGCCCAAAGCCCGATCAGGTAGATCGGGAGCCCCGTGTCGGTGCTCGTAAGCGTCGCGATCACTGCCGCCATGGTCTCGCGAATGCCCGACGAGCGCACAGACATGAGTGCCTGCACGCGCTGCGCCGCAAGAAAATGCTCAGGATCGAGCAGGATGCCGATATTCATGGGCACCCAGAGAATGGCAGCCCCAATCAGACTTGTGAGCCAGGCGGCGGCGAGCCGGCCGGGGCGGGTTTGCCGCAACGATGTGGCCATCACAAGGAGCAGCAACGGCACGATGAAGAAGACCGCAGAGTGCTTGATGCTCACCGCAAGCGCGATCGCCAAGGCAAGCAGCGCCTGTCGGCTCCTTTGCTCTGGCTGCGCAGTCATCAGTGATGCTGCAATCGCCGCGAAGAGAAATGCGGGCGCCAGAGCCACGTCCGACTTGGCGATATGCGCCCAGAAAACCGAACCAGGTATCAGTGCGGCAGCTGCGCCCGCCAGTGCTGACGCGCGCCAGGAAATACCATGGACGATCCCGAAGACAAAGGTCAGCGGCGAAAGAAGCGAAGAGAGGATCGCAGTTACGAAGCGACTTGTAAGGTAGAATCGCAGCGGATCGTTGAAATAGGCGTCCCGAAAGGCGGCCGTGGAATTCCACCAGGACAAGGCCCGGCCGAGTACATATAACGCGGCGTATGCAACCGCGATCAGATAGTCGAACAGCGGCGGATAGAAGGATTCGACGCTGAGGTCGCCGGCCAAAACGCGTGCAGCCGCGCGGGGGTTTTCATCCGGATGATAGCCATGCCAGTCGATCCCGATCAACCGGATTGCAAGCGCGAAGGCGAACAACGCGAAGAATACGATGGCGTTGCGCTTTGTCGCGGTGCGTCGGACTTGCGGCGCGCGACGCGGGGTGGCGAGCGACATGACATCGCCCCTGGCTAATGGAGCTGCAGCGGGAGGGGCAATTCGACGAAAGTCGCGATCGCCCCAATGCTCAAGCAAAGGCCGATGATGTTGCGACTGACGGCATCACGCATGGCGAAGACGATCGGATCATCGTGCATCTGGCGTCGCTGAGCGAGCAGCCACATGCGCGTAATCCAGTAGAGCAGGGGCGGCGCGATAAGCCACAGCAGAGCAGGCGTGCGGTACATGACGGCGACATGGGGCTGAGCGACGTAAAGCGTTAGCACCAGCACCGAGCAAAAGCCACTGGCGATGCCCATCGGCACCAGTGTTGGCCCGTCGGCCGTGCGATAGCCCCGGCCGGGTGCGATATCCACGTCGCGCGCCACGGCGTCGACCAACTCCGCCTGGCGTTTCAGAACGGCAAGGCCGAGGAAGGTGAAGATCGAAAATGCCGCGAGCCAGAGCGACAAGGGCACGCCGATAGCGGCCGCACCAGCGATGACCCGTATCGTGTAGAGCCCCGCCAACGTAAAGACATCCGCGGGCGCACGGCGCTTGAGGGTCAGGGAATAGGCCTGGGTGAGCAAATAATAGCCAGCAAGCAGAATCGCGACAGCTGATGTCGTTGCCAGGCAAAAAAGCGCGGCGCACAGCAGCAGCAGCGGTGCGAGGGCAATCCCAGCCCAAAGCGGCAGGCTGCCCGATGCAAACGGGCGCAGACGCTTGCGAGGATGAATCCGATCGGCATTCAGATCGATGATATCGTTGGTCAAATAGGCGCTCGAGGCGCAGCAGCAGAAAGCCACGAAGGCCGCCAGCGCGGACAGCAACATTTCCGGGTTGGCGATCCCGTGTGACGTCAACAGCGGCACGAAGACCAGGAGGTTCTTTAACCACTGATGGGGCCTGAGCGCATGCAGCATGGCGAGCGAAGGAGCATCAGTGCTTGCGAAGATCTTGCTACCCTTCGGCAGGTAACGCAGCGCTCTAGGCCCGGCGCCAAAAGCCGTGTCAGCTACCGCCCAGACCGGCGCGTCGTGGAGGGAATCGCCGACATAAAGGAAGCCTCCGGGGCCAAACTGGCGAACAAGTGCCTCTGCCTTCACCGAACCCTTCAGATTGATCTCCGCCGTCGATGCGATGACACTGTCGAAGAACCCGAGATGATGGGCGACCGCGTTGGCCCAGCGCTGCGGCGAGGCAGTGATAAGATGAACGCTGCCCTGTTGCGCCCGGTGGCTCAGCATATGTTCGATCAGATCGTCCCGATAGGGCAGGCAGGCCGGATCGATGGCGATCTGCTCGGACAGTCTCTGCTTCAGCGTGGATGCACCCTGAGCCGCCCACTGGACGAGCCGCCAGGCGGACCAGGGCTGGCGCGTCGCAAACGTGATCGCAGCTTCGTGCAGCAGATCCGTTTTGACCAACGTGCCATCGAGATCCACACACAGGGGCAGCGGTTGCGCAGACCTAGGCCGTGCTTGGCGATCGCCTGAGATGCCGTTGACCAACTTCATGTCACTTGCGGTCGCGAGACGAACACAATGCCAACAACGATCAGTGCGGCGCCGCAAAGCCGGGCCGTTCCGAACGTCTCTCCCAGCGTCGCCCAAGAGAGCACCATGACGAGCACGAAGCTAGCGGCTGCCATGGAATAGGCCAGCGACAGATCGAGCCGGGCAAGGACCAGGAGCCAGAGCACCGTCGCGAGCCCGTACAGCGTCACGCCCGCCAGCAGCCGTGGCTCGCCGAGCGCCGCGCGCGCCAGCGGACCCGATCCGCGCTCGAGCGCGCCTTGAAACTCAGGCCGGGCTGTGGCCAGCTTCAGCAACACCTGAGCCACTGAAGTCATAGCAATGGCTAACGTGAGGTGAAGCCATGTCAGCGCACCGGATTGCATGGCTGCCCCTTGATCACGTTGAATATCGGGAAAACCATGCCGGACGATCTCACAGCGTGGTATTCGGGTTAAACAGAGGGGAATTAGCTGATTTAGGTGTAGAGAAGGGGAAACTTCGGGGGGAACCGGTCCCTTAGACGGGCAACGATAAGAAGCGTTGTGCAGAACGGACCCGCATCGTCATGCTTCAATCCTGAAGGGTTGAAGGTGCGCTGAAACACTCGAATCGACTGAAACACGGGCCGAACCCTGGCATGGTCGATGATGGCGAAGGCCCACGCGATGAGCGATATCCTCGTACTCGCCTCGCACCCCGGAACGCCGGATCTTGGTGGGCGCCGCCCCGAGCGAGATGAGCGCACAACCGCCCGACCGGAGGTTCCGGAAAGCAGGGGGGTCCATAGTTCTGCCAATTGGAAGTCGGGAGGACCCCAGCAGGATTTCGCTGGCCGTTGCGGTTGGGGCAAGGCCGTCTCGTCAAGGGAGCGGGGGAAGGTAGCGATGGGAAAGGGCCATCCGGTGATGAACGTTGGCTAGGCGCAGTCCGGCTCCCGGCCTGGCAACGCCTCGGCGCACGCAGCCTCTTCCGGCGTCGGCGGGCCTCAAGGAACCACATGTTGCGGTGTTTACCAACGCATATCCTGCAATCAGCCACACCTTCATCCGGAATGAGATCCTTGCGCTGGAGCGCCAAGGCATTCGCGTATCCCGCATAACGATCCGCGCCTCTTTCCACGGGGGGATCGATGCTTCGGACGCTGACGAGGCCGAACGCACGACCGCCTTGCTCGGCCGAGGTCTGGCGGGTCTGGCGATGGCGACTTTGCGACGCCTCGTCACGTCGCCACGTCGGTTCCTCCAGGCTTTCGGCCTTACGTTGCGCGAACCACAGCGTGCAGCTGGCGCGCTGCGCAACCTCGCCTATTTCATCGAGGCATGCCGCCTTGCCGAGATTCTGCAAGGTATGCGCGTCGACCATGTGCATGCCCATTTCGGAACCAATCCCGCCGCAATCGCGCGGCTCGCCTCACGATTGACCGGCGTCGGTTACAGCATCACGGTGCACGGACCCGACGAATTTGATGCGCCCCGCCAGCTGCATCTGCGGCAGAAGATCGCAGATGCACGCTTCGTGGTCGCCATTTCGGATTTCGGGCGCAGCCAGCTGATGCGTTGGTCGAGCCCTGTGGATTGGCCGAAGATCGCGGTCGTCCGATGCGGTGTGGCGGATCGATTTCGGCAGCCTGCGGACGACAAGGGACTTCGATCCCGCACCTTCGTCTGTGTCGCCAGGCTAAGCGCGCAAAAGGGGCTCTCCGTACTCGTCGAGGCGGCATCGATTTTGGCGCGTGAACAGCGCTTCGTCGTGCGCGTTATCGGGGACGGCGAGCTGCGCGCGGACTTGGAGCGGCAGATTGCCGGGAGTGGGGCGGATGGTTTTGTCGAGCTTGTTGGCTGGCGTGACGCCGAGGGCGTGCGCGCCGCGTTGCTCGAAGCGCGTGCGCTGGTTCTGCCGAGTTTTGCCGAAGGTCTGCCGATCGTGCTGATGGAGGCGCTCGCACTGGGACGTCCGGTTGTTTCAACAACGATCGCGGGCATCCCCGAATTGGTCGATGATCGCAATGGCTGGACGGTGCGCCCCGGCTCGGCTGAGGCGCTCGCCGCGGCGATGCGGGCGGCGCTCAACGCTTCGCCGGATGATCTGCGTGCAATGTCAGCGATCGGGCAGGAACGCGTGCGCAGGTACCATGACCTTGACGTTAATGCCGCGCAGCTTGCCAGTCTGCTGCGCGACGCATGCGGCGCTCCCGCCGCCTGATCGACGCCGGCGCTACAGCCGCGCCGGCGGAATGAAGCGGGCGTAGAGCGGAACGGTCTTTCGCCATTCGACGGCTGCGCGTTGCGCTTTGGTCAATCCAGGCAGCATCGTCCTTAGATCGCGCCGCGACAGTCCGGAGCGTTCACAGAAGAATGGATGACGCGGCGTCCGCGCGAAATAGCTGTAGAATAGTGCCTTGCGATCCTGCGCCACAGCTGGCTTGCCGCGATGATAGAACCCCGCTGTGTCGGTGAACACGACAGTGCCGGCCTTGCCGGTGCAGCTGTGGATCCGCTCGTGGAAATTCTCTCCGAGGCGGGCGGCGAGATCCCGATCGGTCGATACGTCGTAGGTGAAGCCGGTATGGTCGGTCTGTACCGCATCCCGGCATTTGATCATCTGAAACGGGCCGCCGTTCTCGTCGACATCGTTGAGATAGACCGCCACTTTCAGCATGCGCCGATCCTCCCAATCGCGGTGCCAGCGTCGGGTGGATACCTCCCGGCCATCAGCCACGGTGTAGTTCAGGCTCACGCCATCATAGCCGATCGGCAATTCGATATAAGCTTCTGCAATTGCCATCAGGCGCGATTGAAGACCCCAGCGAAAGATCTCAGGCCGACGCAGCAGATCGTTCGGCGGCAGGATCACGAAATCCTTCCCCCCCATCGCCTGACGGCGTGCCTCCGGCGCGAAGGCGTTGGCCAAAGTCGTTGCAAGTTGCAGGACTTCTTCCGAATTGTCGCACGCGAGGGAGGCAATATCGGTAACGAACACGCCATCCCGGCGCAGCCCCGAGACAATCTCGCGGTCGAGAGGATGAGTTAGCGGCAGTGACTGGTGATGTGACGCCACTGCCTTTTGATAGCGTCGAGAAAGGTGCTGGCGAACCGGCGCCATGTTGGTGATGCGCAGCGCCATGCGGGCTGGCGTGTCACGAAGCCCGGAGATGCTGTCTCGAAGGCTTTGGCCGATGCCTGGAGCCCCTCCGTCCGGCTGCGATCCGGTATCGGCGCTACGTGGCGCTGCAGAGGATTGCGGAGCGGTACGTAAGGCGTCGGTCATGTCGTGTCCCTCTGCTAACAAACGCGTGTCGATGGCGCAGGCGGTAGTGGGCCTCGGCCGGGTTAATCGTAATAGTCGTAGCCGCGGCTGATCCGTTCGGCGGTGAGCGACTTGTTGAGGACCGAGCCGATGATCGGGCAGGGGGCGAGGATACGCAGCGCTTCTTCGAGCTCGCTTGCGCGCGTGGAACCCTCCTCGATTACCATGAGGATGCCGTCCGTATGTCCGGCGACAAGCATGATATCATCGACCACCAGCGCGGGCGGTGTATCGACGATGCAGATTGGCGCTGTCTCCATTTTGCGCAGGCGGCTGAATACCTGTCCCAGACGATCCGAAGACAGCAGTGCCGCCGAGTTGCGGCGCGATTTGCGCGCACCATAGATCGTCAGCGAAGGCGATCCGATGTGTACGCCGATCTCGTTCCATTCTGCGTCGCCCGCCAGATAATCATCGATGCCGTGCTCGATCGTCAGGGCGAAACGTGCGGCAAGGCTCGGACGGCGCAGGTCAAGGTCGAGCAGAACGGTCGGATGGATGTTGCTGAGCGCCGCGGCGACATTTGCCGTTACGAAGGTCTTTCCACTGCCAGGGTGCGTCGATGTGATGGCAAGTGCGCGGCAGCCCGCAGCATGAAACTGGCTGATCAACTGCGTCCGTAGCAGGAGAAAGCTGCGTGCTCGCAGATCAAGTGGCTCCAGTCCGAAAATGCCGTTTGCAAGCAGCGCTTCGCGGTCCGGATCAACGAGCGGAATGCCGCCGCCTTGTGCTCCTTGATCCGGCGCAGGCTGTGCGCCGCCGAGGGACACGGGCCGCACGACCGGTCCTGTAACGTCCGCCGGCGGGCCGACCGGAAGCTGTTGAACCTTCATCATCAATTCCCCCCAGCACTGGCGCCCGACAGCCGGGCAAATTGCGCGCGCAGCTTGTCGAAGCTACCGGGCCCGTTTCCGCTGCGTAGAACCGGCACGATAATCAGGGGCGGTGTGCCCATGATGCGGGTAACGCCCCCGATCCCCTGAACGGGCCGCGTGACGATCAGCCAGCCGATCAACAGGACGAGTGCCATGACCAGCCCGGCGGTGGCTCCACCTGCCACGATCTGGAGGCTGCCAGGGCCTAGGCGAGTGTTGGGAAAGCTGGGCGGATCGACAATCATGAAGCGTTCGCCCTTGTCCTCCTTCTGGAGGTTGGCGGCGACCTGCGCCTCCATCTGCTTGTCGCGAATCCCCTGATACTGCACCCGCAGGTTTTCTTGTTCGCGCTGCAAGTTGGCCAGCTCGAAGCTGGCTTGCGGCGCGCGGGCTACCATGTGCTCCATTTCACCGATGTCCTGGACGAGTGCCGCGCGGCGGCTGGCAAGCTGGCCGATCCGGTCCCGCCCTGCGCTGATCTCTGCCGCGATGGCGCCTGATCCCGGAGGGGCGGTCTGATTGCGCCGCACCATCTCGCGTTGCAGTTCAAGCGCTTCACGCGCGCGCGCCACGTCCGGGAAATTATCCGAATAGGTGGTGCGAAGCTGGTTCAGTCGTTCCTCGGCGCGACGGATCGCTTCGGTGCCTGGTAGCGGCTGGGCTGCAAGCTCCTCACCGCGCGCGGCGAGCAAGCCGTTCTGCTGCATCAGGCCCTGGCCTTCGGCATCGATCCTCGAGACTTCCGCGCGCAGGCTCGCGCCAGCCTGGGTGCTGAGTGCCACCTGTTCCGGCAATGCTCCGGCATAACGCGCCTCGATTTCCCGGCGCTTGGCCGCGAGCGACACCAGCTGCTCGCGCAATTCATTGGCCCGCCTGCTGAGGAACGCCGCAGTACCCATCACTTGTTCGGTGCGGAGCTTCTTGTCCTCGGCCAGGAACATCCGGGTAAGTTCCTGGGTAACCGCCTGCGCCTTTCCCGGATTCTCGTATTGGTAGGACAGTTCAAACGCGATGGTCGCGCCGCCATCCGGGCGCCGCGCGGCGCTACTGACGAGATCGACGCCGATTTCTTGGCGCATCATCCCGATCACCGTATCCAGCGGCAGCTCGCTACGTTCAGAGGGATAGAGATCCATCGCCGTAATGATGCGGGTGAGGTTCTCCCGGCTCAGGATCTGCTGCCGGATTTTCCCGATCCGCTCATCCACCATGCTGGCCGTCGGTGACGAGATCACCGACGAGGGTATCTGCTGGGACGTGATCAGCACTGTCGACGCCGATCGGTACTTGGGGGTCATGAACAGCAGCAGGATTACCGCAGCGGCCAGGCCGACGAGTGCCGGCACGATCAGCCAGTAGCGATAGCGATAACCGATGGCCGCGATCTCGCGGATGGAGAGGAAGCCCGAACCTGTCTCCTGTGTCATATAGCCCTCGGTGACCAGGTAACGTGGAGACCGGCAAACCCGGCGCCGATGTGCGAGCCGTCGATCAGGCGCCGACGCAGATACTGCACCGTTGCACCAAGGCGCAGGTCGGACTGGATCCGGCGCTCCAGCGTGGCAGTCGCGCGCACCGTCTCGAAGACGGGAAGGTTCGCGCCTTGCAGGGCGGCGCGCTGATATTCGGCATCGATCGAGAAGGTGGTACGCTCGCCGAGATGCTGGCTCACGCTGGCATGTGCCACTGTGCGTCGCTGCAGCCCGCCAAGACCGCTGACCTCGGTATCGACGGATCCCCCGAGACAAACCGTCGAACTGGGTATTTGGCGGCACAATTGGGCTCGCCCGCTCAGGCGAACGCGTGCTGGGTAGGTGGCGGTCTCGCCAAGAACATCCTCGGTTCGGGCGCCGACCCGTTCGAGCCCCAGCTCGATGGTCATTGGCCAGGCGCTGGAGAAACGGTGGTCGAGCGTCCCGTAAAGTGATTGCGTGCTCATTGTCGCAAGCGGCCCGACCTTGTTGAACGATACCAAGGCTCGGACGCCCGCGGTCGTTGCCGGTGCGGTGCGGCGGCGGTAGGTCATGCTTCCGGTGACCGCACGCGTGTTCGCGACCAGCTGGTCGCCACTGAAGCGCGATCGCTCGAAATTGACCTCGGGAATGAGCCAGGTCCGCTCATCCGGGCGGTACGTGACCGATGCAGCGCCAAGGAACGTGGTGCGGATCCGCGTCGGGTCGACGCTGCTTTCCACGGCACTGGTTAACACGTCGACCGCAAGGTCGCGGGAAAAGCCCGCGGCCGCCCGGTAGGTCAAACGTTCGCTGTCGCGATGCTCGGCAACCGCATCACCCCGTCCCGTGACGTACCCGCCGTAGCGCCGCGTATATTGTCGTGCAGTGATGGTCGAGGCGAGATCGAAGGTCGTCCCCGGCTGCTCCGTGAAACGAATACCCGGTCGGGCGGTGACCTCGACCAGCCCGGCCGCCGTATCGGGCCCGGTAACGAGGAACGGGTTGTCTGACGCCAGCGCGCGCACGTCTACCTCCAGGCGGGGTACGGTTTGAGCGGCGAGCGGCGGCGCGATCGTTGCCGCGGCACCTGCGATCGCTGCTCGCGCACAACGTGCGACGCGAGGCCGCGCGGTTGTCGTAGGACACACCTCAAGGGATGACCAGGACGTCGCCGCTACGCAAGATCGGCAGCGGTTTTGTTAGAGCGCCGCGGTCCAGCCGGCGTCCTCCTTTCAGGACGCGTGAGAGCGCCACGGGCTCGACGACCTGTCCTCCCGGGGACTGACGCAGGATCACGGCGTGCTTCACGTCGGCAAAGTCCGCGAGGCCGCCTGCCATGCTCAGCGCCTGGACGACATTCACGTCGCGGCCGCTCGAATAGACCCCTGGCGTGCGAACCCTTCCAACCACGAAGAAGCTTGTGGCGATTGCCGTGCGCACGCCAACGGTAACGTCCGGCGGACCGCTGCGGTAATTGTTCGCAATTCGTTGGCGGATGGCCGTCGACACCTCGCTTACCGTTTGTCCAAGCGCCTTGATCGTCCCCGCAAGCGGGAATGCGAAGGTGCCGTCCGGAAGGACGCGCACAATTCGTTGCATGCGCTCCTCGCCCCAGACCGATATCTCGAGTTCGTCGCCAGCGTTGATCCGGTATTCGGCAGGCAGCGGGTTAGTTGTCGCGCCGGCCGTGAATGACGATGATTGTGCCTGGGCCAGCGCACCGGTTGCAGGCGTCACCGCTGTCACGCACAGCATTAGCGGCATTCCGAAGCCGACGCCGCGAACCGGGCCGATGAGATATGGACCCGGACCTTTGATTCCCCCGCTCATCCGAATGCCTCTTTTTTGACAAGGCGAGCCTAACGGGGGGCCATCTTCGCTGCTGCTCTCGTTTCGACCTCCACAGTTGGGTGGTGGTAGAATGGGGAAGGGCAGGCACCGTTCCCAGATCGCGCCGCGGTAATCGTGGATGCCGATTCGGCGTCCACGATCGTGCGAAAATTCAAAAGGTCTCAGCGCGCTACACTGGGTGAACCAAGGGTGGGGCGCGATCTGGAACCATGATGATCCTGACCGGGCACTCTCCGTTACGATGAAGGAGAGGATCATGCTGGCGCATGTTGTTGCCCAACAAGGGGGCGGGCCGGGGGCGCAATCTGTGCCGCGAAACGCGCGACAGCCGACCCCGGGCCATATCGTTATCCCGCCGGGAAGGGACTTCCTCGGCCTGCGGTTCAACGTCGACACGATGGATCGGGTGATCGAGCAGATCGGTAATCGTTCACCGCGCGAATCGTTCGCTTATGTCGTGACGCCAAACGTTGATCACGTTGTCCGGCTTCACAACATGCGTACCGACCTGTGGCCGGCGTACCGCCACGCCTGGCTAACCTTGTGTGATAGTCGGATCCTTCGAGGGCTCGCCATCCGGGCGGGTGTACGTCTGTCGACGCTTCCCGGTAGTGACTTGACCGAGGCACTGTTCCAGAAGGTGATCAAGCCCAGCGACCGGGTGGCGATCCTCGGCGGAGATGCCGAGCCCATCGCCAAGATGTGCGCACGCTTCAATCTTGAAAATGTCGCCCATTTCAGCCCACCGATGGGCTTCATCGAGAATGAGAGCGAAGTGGAGCGCGCGATAACGTTCCTGCGCGAGGCGCGCGCCCGCTATGTGCTGCTGGCCGTCGGCTCTCCGCAACAGGAAATCGTCGCCTATCGCATCGAGAAGGCCGGAACCGCGACCGGCATCGGATTCTGCGTTGGCGCGAGCCTTGATTTCCTGACTGGGCGGCAGCGACGCGCCCCGATCGTCATGCAGCGACTGTCGCTCGAATGGCTCCATCGTCTGCTCTCCGCGCCCGGCCGGATGTGGCGGCGGTATCTGGTCGACGGCCCGTTGATCCTGTCGATCTACCGCAGCTGGCGTTCCCGCCTGTTCAGCTGATCGGGGCGCCGGCGTGGGATGCGTCGACGTCGCCTCTATCTGGACCAGGCATTGAACCCGCTGACGACGGTGGCGGCGCCGCTGCCGCGCAGAGAGATAACCATCGATGTTCGGCACGATGCGGCGGGCGCGCCCCGCGTAGTCGATGGTCGCGGCTGAACGGCATTCCCTGGGAGTTGCTTGCGCGCGCCTGTGATCGACTGCGGAACTCAAGACGTCCGTCGAACTGCCGACCATATGAGCCGGCCGGTGCGGGTGGCCATGCCGGCCGGCCCGTCGCGACCCTTCTGTGGCTGCGTGCTCGCGAGTGTAAGACCTAAACTCGAAGCCGACGCCGCAGGATTGGCGGGCACCAATCGTTCGCGAAGTGGTGCGCGATGATTCGCCAGTCGCGTCGGTCCTGGCTGTCAGGCCGGACACGGAACGTCGTTGTCCGATCCATGTAGTGGATGCGTTCCGGTGCCTGGTAGTAATAGGTTGCGATGGATCGACGTGACCGGCCGGGCGGTGATCTCAGCGGATCCGGATGACCGTGATAACTGTCGAGATTTGTCGTGAAGATCACAGCTCTGGCCATTTCAGGCAATACGCGAACCTGACATGACTCCATGCTGCGATCCCACAGTTCAAGCGCCCCGCCGTAGCTCTCGTCCCAGTCTTCGTTGAGATAGACCAGGAGGTTCAGCCGTCGCTGGACACCGATCCGGTCGTGCCAGTTGAAATCGGCATGAATGCCAAGATGCCCACCGGAGATTGTCTCGTGCAGGCCGGCCCCGGCATAATAGGGGTCCCCGATCAGCCCCTTGATGCCGGTCATTTCCTCCAGGAAAATCAGGAACGCCTGAGAGTTCAGCGCGGTGAAGACGTCGTGGATCGCGCGGCCCGCGCAGCGGTCCGGATGATACTGGAATTTCAGGCGCTCCTGTGCGCGGTCTGGAACCGGACTCGTGGCCTTTGTCGGGAAGTTCCGGGCGATCTCGCGCAACAAATCGGGATCGAGCAATTCGTCGAGCACGATGTGAGGAAATGGCTCGGCTGATCGGTACTTTTCTGCAAGGGCCCTGCCGGCAGCTCGGCATTCGTCTTCGTCCAGCGTGTGAAAGCCGCCGCCATCACGAAAGCGCAGCATGACCATAGGGTATCTCCATCGTGCCGCCACGGTCCTGCAATTAAGACGTCTGACCGACTGGCAAACGAGTTGAACAACTCGAGCGTTTCAGTGTCCAGTTGCCAGTGTTCCCTTCTAAGATTTCCCAATCGACAGTGTTCCGGCACCTGCCATTCTCTTGAAGAGGCAAGAGCCTCGATTGCAGGATACGGAACGCGTGATGCGGATTGCCTATTACGTACCCGCTTGGCCCGCACCAGGCGTTGCAAACGGGATCGTGACTTACGTCGATACGATGCGTCGCCAGCTCACGGCCGACGGGCACGACGTCGATGTCATCGTAACGGGCCAGCTTTATGCCGCGGATGGCGATCAACGTTATCTGAGGCCGCAGGATCAGGCACAAGGTGTGTGGGGGCGCATCGCGCGGAGGATTGATTACCGGCGCGGCGACCTACCGATCGCGGGGATGCGATTAGCGCGCGACTTCCGATGCGCGCATCGCTCGCGCCAGTTCGACATCGTCGAGATGGAGGAGAGTTTCGGCTGGTCGCGCCCGGTGCAGCGCCAGCTTGCTGTGCCGGTTGTAACCCGGCTCCACGGTCCGCAGTTCTTCAAGGCGAGAGAGGCTGTGGCAGGACGCGCACAGCGTCAGGCGGCGCAGCGAGAAGCCGCGGAAGGACGCGCAATCTGCCGCTCTGCTGCGGTTTCCGCGCCCACGATGGCAACGCTTGCACGGACACAGTCGCACTACCGCCACCATCTGGCGTGTGCGGCGGTCATTCCTAATCCCGTCCGAGTGGACGAAGATGCGCCGCGCTGGCGCGCCTCCCGAGACCGTGACACGATCCTTTTTGTTGGCCGGATCGATCACCTGAAAGGCGCGGACACGATCATCGACGCCTTCGCCAAGGTGGCGCAGCGCCGTTCACAGGTGCAATTGATCATGGTCGGTCCGAAAGAGGGGCTCCCACTGCCAGATGGCCGCTTTCTGGCTGCGGAGGATTATCTCGAGTGGCGGCTGGGCGGAGAGCTTGCCAAGCGTGTGACGCTCACCGGCACGCTGGCACCGGCGGAAATAATGCTCCTCCGGCGTCGCGCTGCGATTGCGGTGGTCGCCTCGCGTTACGAGACCTTCTGTTTCGCGGCGATTGAGGCGATGGCCGCGGCAAGCCCGGTCATCTGCACCGATTGGGAAGGGAGCAGCGAACTGATTGCTGATGGCGAGACGGGCTGGCGCACGCCAGTTGGTTCATCCGAGCCGTTGGCCGATCGGATCGAATGGCTGCTCGACCATCCTGACGAAGCCGAGGAAGTCGGGCGTGCCGCTTGGCATCATTGCCGCCAGACCTATTCGCCCGAGCTGATTGCGCGGCGCTCACTCGACTTCTACCGCGAGGTGCTGGCGCGCCATGGCCGCAACTGACGCGGCTGCCGCGGTCCCCGCTACCGGCCCATCGACGGCAGTACCCACCCCGCGCCGACACATTGCCGATCTGTTTCGAAATCAGACCGCGATCGTCGGCGGTTCGGTGATCGCGACGAACCTGCTACGGGTGGTCAGCACAGTGATCCTCACCCGGGTACTGGCCCCGGAAGTATATGGCGTCGTCGGGATCATTGGAACGCTAGCCTTCATCTTCGAGATGGTATCGGACTTGGGGTTCCAGGCATTTGTGGTCCGCCACAAAAAGGGCGACGATGCCGAGTTCCTGGATGTCATCTGGACGATCAGATTACTGCGCTCGATTGTCCTGTGCCTCGTGCTTTTCTTGCTTGCGCAACCGATCGCGATGGCGCTGCACAAACCGGAAATCGCTGGACTGATCGCACTGTCCTCGATCTTCTTCGTCATTGATGGCCTCGGTTCGCTGTCACTGCTCACCGCGTTGCGACACAGCCAGATCTTGCGCCTGAGTGCGCTGGAACTGGCGGTCGCAGTCTTTCAGCTGATTGTCGCGATCATCCTCGCATTAGCGTGGCGCAACGCCTGGGCGATGCTTGTAGCGACCCTATGCGGCACGAGTGTGAAGGCGGTATTGAGCTATATCCTTTTCAAGGGCGCGCGCCGGCGCGTTCGCTTCGCACGCGAATACAGTAGCGAGCTCTGGCATTTCGCGCGTTATGTTACCGGATCGAGCGTCATCAGCATGGTGCTGATGCAGGCTGACAAGGTCGTGCTGGCAAGAATTCTGCCGCTTGACGCGCTCGGCCTCTACATCCTCGCCGGCAACCTTGCGCTCGCGCCGCTCGCCTTCGTCAGCGCCTATGCCAGCCGGGTGCTCTACCCGCTGTTCGTGCGCACGTGGCACGATGATCCGACGTCACTTGGCAAGCGCTTCTATTCCGGTCGTCGGGGCGGATCGATGCTGTACATGATGGGGGCGGGCGGTCTGATCGGTGTCGCGCCGCTGCTCGTCGGGCTTCTGTACGACGCGCGCTACGCAGGGGCGGCGCTCTATCTTCGTTTGCTTGGCGCGACCGCCTTTTTTGCGCTCAGCAGTGCGGCCACGAACGAGGTACTGACCGCCTTCGGTCGAATCCACGCGACGTTCCGAACGAGTATCGTCAAGCTGACATGGTTCGCCCTAATGGGGCCGATCGGGTTTGTCGCCTTTGGGCCCACTGGCTTGGTCGCAGCAGTGGGCGCGACCGAGGCGGCCGCTGCCAGTTATGGCTGGTTCGTTCTCTCGAAAATCGGCATCCTGAGCTGGCGGGAAGAGTTCATCCTGCTCGGCGCGGGCGGTGCGGGGATCGGGATCGGCCTCCTCGCCAGTGCAATCCTTGGGCCCGCGCTCGGTCTGCCATCCTGAGCCCCTACGGCATCGCGCCGCGCGACCACCACGGCAAAGGCCATGGACACCACCAGGAAGACCTGCACGCGACCGCCCAACGAGGTAAAGAACAACATCTGCAATGGCGTGCCAAGCACGGCGAATGCAAAGGCATCTACATGGCGCGATGAAGGATCGGTGACATTGCGCCGTGCCCGCCAGATCTTCGTCAGATAATACAGGATCACGCCATCGAAGATGATGAGGCCGATCGCGCCCCCGATCAGCGCGAAATACAGATGGGCATTGACGAAATCCACGATCCCCTCTCCCTGACGAAGATCGTCAAGCCGCCACAGCAGGTCGGCGTAGGGAAAGCCGATCAACGGACTTCGCCAGAACTCCTCAAGGCCGCGGGTCAGCAATTGATTACGGTAATCGATCGTTTCCACCGAGTCGCCCGACTTTCCAAGCATCTGCGCCAACTGCGGGACGATATTGGCCGCAGCGAAGAGACCCGCGGTGGCGAGGCCGACTAGACCTAGCTTGAGCACGGTTTCGCGAAACCGCCCGAGGAGAAGGTCGGCGAGGGCCACGGCGGTCAGCAAGCCGATCCAGGCGCCGCGCGATTGCGGTGGCAGTAGCCCGATAAAGAGAAAGGTTAGCACTGCGATATGTGCGGGTTTCGAGACGAAGGCGTCACGCGACATCCAGCACGCAACGGTAAAGAACATCAGGAGCATCGCAATCGATGTCGGTTCAAGAAACGGGCCTCCCGCGCGGAGCAGGCTGCCGCGAAACTTGATAGACGGGTGATCGGTAAATCCATATCGGTCGATCAGCACGTTGTAGATCGGCCAGCTGTTCGCTGTTTCGTAAATCAGGATCGGCGCCAGTACTACGCCTGCGGCCGTAAGGTACAGCATCACGCACTTAAGATCCGCCCGGTTTCGTAATCCTCTGGTGACGACAAAATAAGGCAGGATCAGATCGAACGTGAAGTTGGTTGCAACGCGCATCAGGTGGGTCAGGCTGGTGTCCCGCGCGTGGGTCACGATCAGCATGAGCATCAGCATGGAAAATGGCAGATCGAGCGCGAAAGGCGTCCTCACCTGCCGTGCATGGCGCGTCCACAAGGACAGCGTTGCCCCAATGACGAGAGCGTCATGCACGCCAAGCTCAAACAACTTGAGCGTGCCGATCGTGATGCTCAATTCAAGCCCGGGAAGCAGCATGAGCGTGTACAGGTAAAGCCCCACGACCTGAGCCCTGTTCGTCGCTGCCACCGGGACGAGCACCAACATCAGACTGTAGAGCAGCCAGATGTTGGGCGAGAGCCAGGCGGCGAAAGGCATAGCGACCGCAAGGATCTTAGGTGCCTGACCGATCGCTTCGCGTGCCTCTCGTGTGAGACAGAGATAAAGGCCGGTCAGGGCAGCGAGGCTCAGCAGAGCGACGATCAGCGCGGTTTTCGCGACCAGATAGGCGGCAAGGAGTGCGATCGCAGCAATGGCGGCTGCAATGAGATAGAGGACGAAGGACATCAGGGCCGACCCAAGAAGTGCTCAACCGCGCGGGCCTTGGGAGCTTCGGCAAGCGATTGCCCGCCATATTCGCGCAGGCCCCACGATCCATGCACGCTGATCGGGGCGGTCGAGGCGTAGAGCATGATGCGGTCGCCGAAGCGCGTGCGCCACTGCTCGAGATAGGTGAGGTAGGCCTGCTCCATGCGCGGATCCCGCTGGATCTTGCGAGCAAAGTCGAGGTTCGGCGTCACCAGGTGCTGCCCGGCCTCATAGCTGACGAAGCGCTTGCCATGACGAGTCGCAATACGGCGGTTGCGCTCGGCAAACCCAAGGGTCTCGGAAATCGCGGAATTCATCTGGCCGAATACCCAATCCAGATCCCGGGATGATCCTCCGCGCCCGCCGATGTCGATGTGAATGTAAGGGGCGACCGCGAGGGCATCGGCCCATTTCGTGGTATCCTCAAAGCTGAGGATCATCTCAGTGGCGTCGGGAAACGCGTTGGGCGCGGACAAAACCCGCACGAGCCGTTCCGGCTCCTCGACAAACACGTCGGTCCAGATCTTCAGCGCTGCCCGCGACTTCTGTGCATAGCGCTGCATCTGGGCGCGCACCGGGTCGCCGTTGCCAAGCCCGGACGCGACTCCTTCGTCGCGCGCCTGACGAGCGGCCGAAAACATGTCGTTCCAGATCTCATTGCCCAGCTCGACATAGACCCGGCGATCCCTGTCGAGATTGTCACGAACATATTGGGCGAACCTCGAGATGTAATCCGCGTCGGCCGCATAGGGCATGATGAACCAGGGATCAGCGCCCGCTTCGTTTGCCAGATGCACCATGTGTTCGATTGCGACGCCCTTGCGTGTCACTTGGGAGGAATCCTCCGGGAGGCTGCGTGTCGACCAACGACTGGCAGGGTTCTCGTTGACTTGTTGCCAGTCGAGGAAGCGCAGCGCAGCGTAGCCTCTCAGCGATGCGACAAAAGCGGGATCGAACACGCGATCTGCGGGCGAGGACGGCTCGCGGCAATCGATGTTGCGCACAGGGTCTTCAGGGTCGGTCTGGTCGAGCTGTAGCCAACCGCCTGCATCGGCAACGCCGGTCGCTGATATCCGAAAATCAGCGCTGCCATCGCCTTTGCGGATCAATGCGGCGACACCGCCTGACGATAGCATGCCGCGGCCGTCGAAAGTGCAGCGCACCAACAACTCGCCCGCGATGGGCGGGATGAAGAACGGTCGCGTCGCAATTTGTCCCGGTGCAAGCGCACGCACCCAGCCGCGGGCATCCAGCTGCGACACCGCGGCGGGACGCCAGCCTGCACCTTCCGACACGAACCATTCGCTCTGTGCAATCAGGTTGGCGAACACCCGTTCCCGATTATAGCTTTGCGGACCGAAGAGATTGATCCCCACCTCCATTGGGTCGCGCACCCCTTCATCCGCAGGCGCGACGATCCCCGCGGTCTCGAACTTGGCGGGATGGGTCTGCGCGGCACACAGGTGCACGCACGTCAGCCCGGCAGCGAGCAGCACAATGGCTCCGCCCAGTCGTTTTCGGCCCGACGCGACGAAGTTTTCCTCCCCCAGGCGCGGCGATCTCACACTGGCCTGCGCCACTTCATCCCCTCTCGTCGGTGGCTCGCCGTCGCAGGATAGAAGGCGCCTCACTTTGCAGGCATCCCGCAAAATCCGACCCTGCTTTCACTTGGATCGCTTGCCGCGGGCGAAATGCCATCCGGTCGATGCCGAATTCCGATCGGCGTCTTGTGGCCTCAGGATCGCGGCAGGCAGGGAAGCAGTCGCAACGAGATCGCTTCCAGTGGCTGGGGCCGTGCGAGACGCGAGCGAGGAACACGACCCCAAGGGGGAGAGCTGGTGCGATGGTTTCATGGATGTGGTTGCTAGCCGTCGTCGTCTCGGTGCCGCTGTTCGTCTTCGCTGCCGAGGCTCTTGCGGGGATTCCCCGCGGCGTCAGCCGCGCAGCTGTGGAACAGGATGCGCCGCCTTATGCCGTGCTGATCCCGGCGCATGACGAAGAGGCCGGCATCGCCCGGCTTGTCACCGCCGTCCTGGCCCAGCTGCGACCATGCGACCGCGTGCTGGTCATCGCCGACAATTGCACCGATGCGACTGCGTCGGTTGCGCGCGAGGCCGGTGCGACAGTCCACGTCAGAACTGATCCTGCGCGTGCCGGCAAGGCCTACGCCCTCGCCTTCGGCCGCCAGTGTCTCATGGCAGACCCGCCGGCGGTGGTGATCGTTCTCGACGCGGATTGCGTGCCCGCTCCCGACAGTCTCGCGCGCCTGGCGGTGAGCGCAACAACAATGAATGCGGCTGTGCAGGCTCGCAACCTGCTGTCCGTCGAAGGGCGGGCCACGCCGCTGGTGCAGATCTCGAGCTTTGCCTTTCTCATCAAGAACCTCGTCCGGCAGCGCGGTTTGCAGCGGCTCAGCGGTCTGGCGCTGCTTCAGGGCAATGGCATGGCCTGTCCCTGGCCGATGTTCGCGGCCGCGCCGCTGGCGACTACTTCACTGGTGGAAGACATGCGGCTCGGGCTGGAATTGGCCCTCGCGGGGGAAGCCGTGCGGTTTGATGATGAGGCGCACGTCTTCAGTCCCGCTGCTTCTCAGAACGCGACCCGCTCGCAACGCACGCGCTGGGAGCACGGCACGCTCGCGACTGCGGCCGAGTATGTCCCGCGTCTGCTTTCTGCCGGGTGCCTGGGGCGTCCCCGCCTGCTACTGCTGGCAACCGATCTGTTGGTTCCGCCTCTTGCGCTGCTCGTGGTTCTCAGCGGGGCGGCCCTCGCCGCCGTCGGCGCAGGCGTGCTGATCACGGGCGAGATTGCACCGTTCGCGTTTCTCGCCGGCGCGATGACCCTGTTTGCTCTTACCATCATCGCCAACTGGATGGCGCACGGCCGCGCGATGCTGCCGGCCAGCGCCTTGCTGCGGGTGCCGCACTACGTGCTCTGGAAACAGCCGATCTACGCGGGGGTCGCGACGCGCAGACAGCGCAGCTGGATCCGTACGAGTCGCCAGCCATGACGGTCGGCGTGGTGGTAATTGGGCGCAATGAGGGCGCGCGCCTCGCGGCCTGCCTCGATAGCGTCATCGCTCAGTCGCGGCGGATCGTCTACGTCGACTCCGGCTCGGTCGACGGCAGCCTCGAGGCGGCGCGCGTCCGGGGTATTGCGACGGTCGCACTCGATGACTCGCGGCCCTATACCGCCGCCCGGGCGCGCAATGCCGGGTTCGATGCATTGCTACAGCGCTATCCCGGCCTCGGCATGGTGCAGTTCGTCGACGGCGATTGTTTGCTTGTCACGGGCTGGATCCAGGCTGCGGTGGATTGCCTCAAGCGCGCCCCAGGTATCGGCGTGGTGTGCGGCCGACGTCGCGAGCGCTTCCCAGACGTCAGCATCTTCAACCGACTGTGCGACTATGAGTGGGATACGCCGATCGGGATCACCGAGACTTGCGGAGGCGACGCGCTGATGCGGGTCGAGGCGTTCCGCGAGGCCGGGGGATTTGCGGCGGAACTGATTGCGGGGGAGGAGCCCGATCTCTGCTGGCGCCTGCGAGACGCCGGCTGGACGATCCTGCGGATCGATCGCGACATGACGTTCCACGACGCTGCGATGATGCGCCCCGAACAATGGTGGCAGCGCAATCGGCGCAGCGGCTTCGCATTCGCAGAAGCGGTGGCCCGCCAGGGGCGTCGTGATCGAAAGAGCCTGCGCCAAGTATTGAGCAACACTATCTGGAGCCTGCCATTGGCGTGGCCATTATGGCCAGTTCTTTGGTGGCGCGTATTCAGAAAGAAAGACGCACTTTACGCGACATCCGTAATGCTCGGCAAAATACCGCATGCTTATGGTCAGGTCGACTTTCTGAAAAAGAGAAAAACGCTGATCGAATACAAATGACATGCATTGGTCAACCTGACCGGACGGAGATTTTCGTGAGGACAGAACTATATCTATTTGTCATTGCTCCGCATCGGATACGGGCGTGATCGCGTCTACTGGGCGCTGGCGGTGCGCGCTGATCGGGTCGGAACCGCTCTTGGTCGCCTGCGCGGCAGCTCTGCTGGAACGCGGCCATGAAATCGCGGTGGTGGTGACGCGGCACGCCGGCAATCGGGCGTGGGCGGAGGCGCAGGGACTCCCGGTGCATGAGCGGGTCAGCGATTTGCTCGGCGACGCGGTTGGCCAAATCGATTTTCTTTTCAGCGTCACGAATCTCGCCATCCTGCCACCCGCGGTGCTGGCGGTGCCGCGCCATGGGGCGATCAATTTCCATGATGGGCCGTTGCCCGAGATGGCTGGGCTCAATACGCCCATCTGGGCCCTGCTCACCGGTCGTCGCAGCCATGCCGTGTCGTGGCATGTGATGGATGCGGAGGTCGATACGGGCGCCGTCCTGGTGCGGCAGGCGTTCGACATTGACGCCGATGAGAGCGCCCACTCGATCAACACCAAATGCTTCGCCGCAGGGCTCGAATCGTTCGGCCAGTTGCTGGACGCTTTGCCGCAGGTGATGGAAACAGCGCAGCCGGGGGCGCCGCCGCTCGAATATTACGGGCGGGAGAGGCGGCCAGCCGCTGCGGCCACTCTCGCGTGGCAGCGAGGTGCCCAGGAGCTCTCCGCGTTTGTTCGGCACCTCGATTTCGATGGCCATGCCAACCCGCTCGGAATGCCGAAATTTCGGGTCGGGCGTGAGATCGTTCTGGTCCGTGCAGCGACGGCGATGGTGTCGACCCACGACAGGGCGGCACTGCCGCCCCCCGGCACGATCACCCAAGCCGATGGTGAGGGGTTATGCATCGCCACCGGCGAGGGAGAATTGCGACTGACGCGGCTGGCCGCTGCCGATGGCGCACCGCTTTCCACCGCCGAAGCGATCATGCGCTACCGCCTGCGTTCCGGCATGGTCCTGGACAGCGAAACGGATGAAACGTTCCAGGCGCTTTCGGTGCTGGACGCGGCGGTCGCGCAACACGAGCCATGGTGGCGAAGGCGCCTCGCCGCGCAGAATGCCCTCATCCTCCCGATCGATGCGGTCGCTGCAGGCGGTGTTGAGGCGCGGTCCTCAACGCTCGATGTGCCGCTGTCTTTCGGGGTATCGTGCAGCACCGTTGCCGCGGGGCTCGTCGCCTATTTGGCGCGGATCGCGGATCGCGACTCTTTCACCCTTTCATTCTCCGACCCGGTATTCGCTGCGCGCAACGCCGGGCTCGAGCCATGGTTCGCAACCCTGCTGCCGCTGCAGGCCTCAGTCAATTTCGATCACGGGCTCGCCCAACTGGTCGACGCTCTTGAGGCCGAGCGGCGGCAGCTGCATCGTCATATCGGCTACCCGGTCGATCTGATTGCGCGAAGCCCGGAATTGGCTGGCCATGCTGCGGGGCAGGTGGCGGTCCAGATCGTCGACGCGCTTGACGATGCGGTGCCCGCGCATGGTGCGATGCTTGCGGTTGCGATCCGGGCCGATGGCGGCGCGATGCGCTGGAGCCACGGCGAGGGGATCGACGCCGGGGCCGTGGCTGCGCTGCGCGCCGGTTTTGCGGAGCTCGCAGCCGCCGCGGTAGCCTCGCCGCAACGGCCGATCGGCACGCTGCCCCTGATGAGCGCGGCTGATCGTGAGTCGCTCCTCGCCCAAGGCCGGGGCGAGGAAAGTGATGTGCCGATTGCGGCATGTGTCCACGATCTGTTTGTGCAGCAGGCGGAGGCAACTCCCGACGCGCCGGCTGTCACCAGCCGCGGCGTAACGTTGAACTACGCTCAGCTCGATGCACGATCCAGCCAGCTCGCCCAATATCTTCGCACACTCGGCGTCGGACCGGACAGGCTGGTCGGCCTGCATCTCGAGCGGTCTGTCGAGATGCTTGTCGCGCTGATCGCGATCCATAAGGCGGGCGGCGCCTATGTTCCGCTAGATCCGGCCTACCCGCCGGACCGTATCGCCCACATGGTGCGGGATGCGGGCGTTACGGCGATTGTGACGCAGGACCGCATCGCCCGAACGCTGCCGGAATGTGATGCCGCGATCGTCCGGATCGACGGGGATCGCGCGAGAATCGCGGCCGCACCCGCCGTCTGCCCGGAGAGCGGAGTAACGCCTGCGAACCTTGCCTATGTCATCTACACTTCGGGTTCGACCGGATTGCCAAAGGGCGTGATGGTCGAGCACCGTAACGTCGCGAACTTCTTCGCCGGCATGGATCGGGTGATCGTGCCTGGCGGCACATTGCTGGCGGTAACCAGCCTCAGTTTCGACATCTCGGTGCTGGAGCTGTGCTGGACGGTCGCACGCGGCTGCCACGTCGTGATCGCGACCAGGGAGGAACTGACCGGCGCGCCCGTGGACGATGGTCACGGCGTCGAATTCAGCCTGTTTTATTTCGCCAGCGCGGACGGCGGCGCGGCGTCGGACCAATACCGCCTGCTGCTCGAAGGTGCGCGCTTCGCGGATACGCACGGCTTTGCCGCGGTATGGACACCCGAACGCCATTTCCACGCGTTCGGCGGGCTCTATCCCAATCCGTCCGTCACCAGTGCGGCGATTGCCGCAGTAACGACGCGGGTCGCGATCCGGGGCGGCAGTGTGGTGGTCCCGCTGCACCATCCGATCCGGGTGGCCGAGGAATGGTCGCTGGTCGACAATCTTTCCGGCGGGCGTGTCGGGATCGCCTTTGCCTCAGGCTGGCAACCGAATGATTTCGTGCTTCAGCCAGGGAATTTCGCGGACAAGTCGGGCGCGCTCATGCGCGGGATCGAGACGGTGCGGGCGCTGTGGCGCGGCGAAACCCGCAGCTTTTCCGGGCCGCTGGGCGCAGTCGATGTAACTATCTATCCACGCCCGGTGCAGCGGGAGCTGCCGTTCTGGATTACCTCCGCCGGAAACCCCGAGACCTTCGCGGCGGCGGGGCGGGCGGGCGCGAACGTCTTGACGCACTTGCTCGGCCAGACGGTCGCCGAACTGAACGAGAAGCTGGCGGCCTACCGCAAGGCATGGCGAGAGGCCGGGCATCCGGGTGAGGGGCACGCCACGCTGATGCTGCATACGTTCGTCGGTGACGACGAAGCTGCGGTCCGCGCTGCCGTGCGCCAGCCCCTGATCGACTATCTGCGCACCTCCACCAATCTGGTGAAGGAGTTTGCCTGGTCGTTCCCGGCGTTCAAGAGCCGGCAAGGGCTCGAGACGATCGATCTTGGCACGCTCAGCGACGCCGAGATGAGCGACCTGCTCGACTATGCCTTCGACCGTTATTTCGAGACCGGTGGCTTGTTCGGCACGCCCGAACGCTGCCTCAAGATGGTCGATGACGTGCGGCGCGCTGGCGTGAACGAGATCGGTTGCCTGATCGATTTCGGCATTCCGGCGCAGACCGTGCTCAATCATCTGCCCGCCCTGGACCGGCTGCGCCAGCATTGCGAAGCGCGCGAAGTCGGTCCGGTCGATACGCTTGCCAGTCTGATGGCCAAGCATTGCGTGACGCACCTGCAGTGCACGCCGTCAATGGCGCAGATGCTCGCAAGCGACCAGGATTCGCGCCGCGGGCTTGCGGCCCTCCATCAGATGATGGTCGGAGGAGAGGCGTTCCCGCCTGCCCTCGCTGCGCGGCTTAGGGCGCTGGTGGGCGGTACCGTGCACAACATGTACGGCCCGACCGAGACGACGATCTGGTCGAGCACCCACCAGGTTGTCGAGGCTTCGGGCGCGATCCCGCTCGGAAAGCCGTTGCTCAACCAGCAGTTGCATGTGGTCGATCGGCGGGGGCAGTTGATGCCCTTCGACATGCCCGGCGAGCTGGTGATCGGCGGGCAGGGCGTCGTGCGTGGGTATCACAACCGTCCTGAGCTGACCCGCGAACGCTTCGCGCCAGATCCGCTGGGCGACGGGCGGGCGTATCGCACAGGCGATCTGGCACTGCGCCGGCGCGACGGCCGGCTCGAGTACCTTGGTCGCGGCGATCACCAGGTGAAGGTCCGTGGCCACCGTATCGAGCTCGGTGAGATCGAGGCGGTGATCGGAAGTTATTCCGCCATTGCCCGCGCGATCGTCACCGCACGCGAGGATGTGCCCGGCGACGTGCGCCTCGTTGCCTATTTTGCCGCAGACAAGGGCGCGGCGGTGGATGCCCAGGCGCTGCGCGAGCATCTTTCGGCCCGGCTGCCCGACTTCATGGTTCCTGCCCATCTTGTGGCGCTGGAGGCGTTGCCACGCCTTCCGAACGGCAAGATCGACCGGTCGGCCCTGCCGGAGCCCGCTGCGGTGGCTGCAGGAGCGCGCCCGTCGAGCATTGTCGCACCCGAGGGCGGCACTGAACAGGCAATCGCCGCCGTCTGGCGCGAGGTGCTCAACCTTCCGGAAGTCGGCACGCGTGATAATTTCTTCGACCTCGGCGGACATTCGCTGTTGGCGGTGCAGGTGCATCGCCGGCTCCGCGATGTCCTGGGACGCCAGCTGCCGCTGACCGATGTCTTCCGGTTTCCAACGATTCGCGCGCTGGCCGCGCATATCGATGCGCTTGAGGGCGGGGCCAGCGCGCCGCCGCCGGCGCCGAGCCGTGCCGCCGGGCGGCGGGCAGCCATGCAACGTCGGCTCGGTCTCACGACCCCGGCCATTCGGGTGGATTTGTGATGCACATGTATCGTTCAGAAGACGCATTTGGCAGCAGATCCGACGAGATGCTGGACACCGCGATTGCGATCGTCGGCATGTCGTGCCGCTTCTCCGGCGCGCGCACGCCTGCCGAATATTGGGCGAACATTCGCGCGGGGATCGAGTCGGTTCGCGCCTACTCGGAGGAGGAACTGCTCGCCGCGGGGGTTACGCGGCGCGAGCTATCCGACGCGAACTACGTCCGCGTCGGCGCCCCGATAGACGACATGGAATGGTTCGACGCTGGCCTTTTCGGCCTCTCGCCGCGCGATGCGGCGGTCATGGATCCACAGCATCGCCATTTCCTGGAATGCGCCTGGGAGGCCCTTGAGGATGCTGGCCACGATCCCGAGCGCTTCGCCGGCGCGATCGGCGTGTTCGCAGGTTCCGGCCATAACGCCTACTTCGCGCGCAACCTGCTGAGTAATCCCTCGCTGGTGCGCAACGTGGGTCCGTTCCTGTTGCGGCACACGGGTAACGACAAGGATTTCATGACCACCCGCGCATCATATCTGCTCGATCTGCGCGGGCCGAGCGTCAATGTGCAGACAGCCTGTTCGACATCGCTCGTGGCCGTGCACTTGGCGGTACAGCAACTGCTCAACGACGAATGCGACATGGCGATCGCTGGCGGCGTCTCGCTCGAACTGCCCCATCGGCATGGGTATGTTTTTGAAGAAGGCGGTATTCTCTCGCCCGACGGACATTGCCGTCCGTTCGACGCGGCCTCGCGCGGCACCGTCTTCGGCAGCGGCATCGGCCTCGTGGTGCTTCGCCGCCTGCGCGATGCGATAGCCGACCGGGACAATATCCGTGCGGTGATCCGCGGAACGGCGATCAACAACGATGGCTCGGGAAAGGTCGGCTATCTCGCACCGAGCCTCGATGGCCAAGCGGCGGTGATTGCAGAAGCGCTCGATGTCGCCGATGTGCCAGCGCGCACGATCGGTTATGTCGAGGCGCACGGGACTGGAACGCCCGTCGGCGATCCGATCGAGGTTGCCGCGCTCACCGCCGCGTTCCGTCGCGACACCGACGAGGTCGGCTTCTGCGCGCTCGGCTCGGTAAAGGCGAATATCGGCCATACCGACACGGCCGCCGGCACGGCCAGCCTGATCAAGGTCACGCTCGCGCTGCAGAACCGGGAATTGCCGCCATCGATCAACTATACGGCCGATAATCCGGCATGCGCGCTGGATGACAGCCCGTTCTGCGTGAATGCTGCGCTACGCCCGTGGGGCCGCCTTGAAGACGCCCCGCTTCGGGCGGGGGTCAGCTCGCTTGGCGTTGGCGGCACCAACGCCCACGTTATCGTCGAAGAAGCGCCGTCTCGTCCGGCATCGGGCGCGGCACGCTCGCACCACCTTCTTGCGGTATCGGGCGCGTCCTTGCGCGCGCTTGAAGGCAACTGCGCTGCAATCGGCGGGGCATTTTCTGCGCAGCCCGGCTTGGACCGCGGAGACGTGTCCTACACGCTTTCGACCGGGCGGCGAGCGCTCGGCAAGCGGTCGGTACTCGTCGTGGACGACGCGGAGGACGTCGCGGCTGCGCTCGTGCAACCCGAACGGGTCTTCACCGCCGATGCGGTGGCGGATCGCTCGGTGGCGTTCATGTTCTGCGGCGCCGGCTCGCAATATGTCGCGATGGGAGCGAAGCTCTATGACACGGAGCCTGTGTTCCGGGCGAGCGTCGATGCCTGTATCGCGGCAAGTGAAATCGATTTCGGCCGCTGGCTGTTTCCAACCGCACAGGATGCAGCGCAGGCGGCGCTGGAGATGGAGCGGCCAAGCATCGCGCTGCCGGCATTGTTCACGGTCCAGGTTGCGCTCGCCCGGCTGTGGCAATCCTGGGGCGTCCGGCCGACCGGCATGATTGGCCACAGTTCCGGTGAGTATGCCGCGGCCCATATTGCCGGGGTGATCGATCTGCCCGATGCGCTGCGCATCGTATGGATGCGCGGTCGACTGTTTGAAACCCTGCCGGAGGGGGGCATGCTGAGTGTGCCGCTGCCAGAGGACGCGCTGCGCCGGATGCTGCCCCCGCATTTGTCCATAGCCGCGATCAACGGTGCGTCTTTATGTGTCGTGTCCGGCACGATCGAGGCAATTGCGGCCTTTGAACAGCAGCTCACCGATCAGGGCGTTGAAACGCGCCGCGTCGCGATCGCGGTTGCGGCCCATTCATCGATGCTCGATCCGCTACTCGCCGAATTCCGTGAGTGCCTGAAGGCCGTGCGGCTCAACCCTCCGAGCCTGCCGTTCGTGTCGAACCTTACCGGCACATGGATCACCGCGGAGGAGACCCGGGATCCGGAATACTGGGTACGCCACCTGCGCCAAACGGTGCGCTTCACCGATGGCCTGCAGCAGTTGCTGGCCAATCCCACGGATGTGCTGCTGGAGGTAGGGCCGGGGCGGACGATGGCGAGCCTGGCACGCCAGCATCCCGGCCGTGCACGGGCTCAGCCAGTACTCACCTCAATGCGTCACCCCGACGAAGCAGTCGACGATATCGCACACCTTCTCGCCACGGTGGGACGGCTGTGGGCCCTTGGTGTCGCATTCGACTGGGCCGGCTATTGGGCTGATCAACAGCGCAATCGGCTTGCGCTCCCGACGTACAGCTTCGATCGCGAGCGATACTGGATCGAGCCGGGCGTCGCGAGCACTGGCGCTGGCGCCGTCGACGACGGGCAGGGACGTGAGCCGGACGTTGCGGACTGGTTCTACGAGCCAGTCTGGCGACGAACGTCGACACTCCCAGGCGCGATCCACGAAGGATGCGCGTTGGTGTTCCTCGATGACGAGGGTATTGGGTGCAGCCTCGCCGAACAACTGCGGGCGGCTGGCCGCAAGGTGGTGACGGTGCGTGCCGGGCGCGGGTTCCGCTGGAGGGGTGACGGATTCATCGTCAACCCGGTCGCTGCGGCCGATTATACGCGGCTGCTCTCAACCCTTCTTGGTTCCGGCTGCGTACCGACGCACATTTACCACTGCTGGCTCGTGACCGGTCGAGAGGCTTCGCGCGATCCTCTCCGATCTACCACATTCTGTCAGGATCACGGCTTCTACGGCCTGATGGCTCTCGCTCAAGGGTGGGCGGAAGAGGGGACCTGTCCGCCGCTCCGGATCGCGATGATCTCGAACGGGATGCAGCGCGTCGCAGGTGAAACGCGTCTATCGCCCGCCAAGGCGACAATTCTTGGTGCCTGCCGGGTCATCGCGCGTGAATATCCGGATCTCGACGTGCGGAGCATCGATCTGGCCGCAGGCGAGGCCTATGATGCACCGCTTGCAGACCTGATCCTGGCGGAGGTCGCCGGCGAACCATGCAGCGTGGTGAGCTACCGGGCCGGAGAGCGCTGGATCCAGGCGTTCGAGCGGACCGCCCGTTCTACAGCGGACGAAAGTCTGCTGCGCGGCGACGGCGTCTATTTGATCACCGGCGGACTGGGCGGGATCGGCCTTGCCATCGGGCGGCACCTGGCGGCGAACTACAATGCGCGGGTCGCGCTGCTCACCCGCACGAGCCTGCCGCCACGTGCAACATGGGAACGGCACCTGGCCGAGGCACCGCTCGACGATTCCGTAGGCGATCGTATTCGCGCGGTGCTGGCGATCGAGGCGGCCGGCGGCACCGTCATGCTTGTCGCGGCTGACGTCACGGACCGGCGCGCGGTTGCTGCCGCGGTCCGGAAGGTCCGTGCACGCTTCGGTCGTATCGACGGCGTGTTTCATACGGCAGGTGTGCTCGCAGACGAACTGACCCAGCTGAAGACGCAGGCCACCGCGCGTTCGGTGCTGGCGCCCAAGCTCTACGGCACATTGGCGCTTGAGCGCGCGCTGGCCGACGCTCCGCCCGATTTCATCATGCTGTTCTCATCGATCAGCGCCTTTGCCGGGCTGGCTGGGCAGGTGGACTATGCTGCGGCCAATTCCTTCCTCGATGCCTTCGCCCAGGCACGCTGCACGCAAGTCCAGCCGCGCGTCATTTCGGTAGGCTGGAGCAAGTGGCTCGAGGTGGGCATGGCTGCAGAGCAACGCCGGCAACAGTCCGACGCGGCGGATAGCATGCCGTTCGATCACCCCTTTCTCCAGCGCGTTGCCCGGCCGGCGCCACATGAAACGATCGTGTCGGGTCGATTTTCGCCGGAGCGCGATTGGCTGCTCGACGAGCATCGCCTGGCAGATGGTAGCCCGCTCATGCCGGGGACCGGCTACATCGAGCTCGTACGCGCGGCCTTTGCCGAGGGCGGGGTTGGCGCGGTTGAACTGCGCGACGTAACTTTCCTGACCCCGTTTGCAGTGCGCGAGGGCGAAGCGCGCGACATGCGCATTCATTTGCGTCGTGAGGAAGAGAGAGCGCATTTCCTGGTTGACGGCCGGGGTACAAGCGGTGCCGGGGCGGAGTGGGTTCACCACGCCAACGGCGATATCCAGCCGCTCGAGGCGACGCCTCCTCCGCCCATCGATTTCACCGAAATACGCGAGCGGTGTGGCGCGGCGGCGAATCTGCGGCCCGAACAATCACCATTCCTGCGTTTTGGTCCGCGGTGGCACAACGTTGGCGCGACCACTTTGGGTGAGTCAGAGGCGCTGCTGGAGCTTGAGCTGCCTGCGCCATACCGCAGCGACCTCGATCGGATCTTGGTTCATCCGGCGCTGCTCGATTTCGCCACTGCCGGCGCGCAGGCGCTTGTTTCGGAGAACGCTCACGGTCGCTTCTTGGTGCCGCTGTCCTACGGTCGGGTTCGCCTTTGGGGCCCGCTTCCCGCACGGATCGTGAGTCACATCCGCTTTCGCGGGGAGGAAACCGACGGCCCCGATGCCGCGGTGTTTGACGTAACGATTACCGATCAGCACGGCACCGTCCTGGTCGAGATCGAGGCGTTCACGATGATCGTCGTTCGCGGCCCGGCGCTGCTGCCGGCGACGGAAGGTGCGGCGGGCACGCATTCGGATGGCAACGGCTTGTCGACCGTGGAGGGCCTGGCTGCGCTAGATCGCGTGCTTGCTGGTGCGTATCGCCCGCATCTCATCGTATCTCCTGAGAATGTAACGGCGGCGGTCGCCCGGCTCCATCCCGTCGTGCGTACCGCTGCCCCGCGGCCGGCGAAGGAGGGCGCAGAAAGCGGAGCGCCGCGCAATGAAGCGGAGATGCTCATCGCCCAGCTATGGGGAGAGATGCTCGGCATCGACGATGTTCGGCATGACGACGACTTCTTTGACCTGGGTGGCCATTCGCTTCTGGCGGTCCAGTTCATCAATCGTCTGCGCAAACGTACAGGAAAGGCAGTGTCGCTGTCGGCGCTGCTCGAGAGGCCCACGGTTGGTCGGCTGGCAGCACTGATCGATCCCGCGGGCGCCGCGTCCGTCGATGGTAGCCCCCCTACAAAAGCCACGACGGACGCGGCTACCACAAAGTCTCTGCCGGAGGGCATTGTGCTGCTACGGCCGGGTACGGAGCCTGCGCTGTTCCTCGTCCACGACGGCCTTGGGGAGACCCTCTTGTACCGCAGCCTGGCACTTGGCCTGAGCGGTGAACAGGCAGTCTACGGCCTGGAACCGGCCCGTCGGGGGAATGGTACCTTCCGGCACACCACGATCAGCGACATGGCGCGTGCCTATATCGATCGCATCCGCCAGGTTCAGCCGGAAGGGCCCTATCTGCTGGCGGGTCTTTGTGCAGGTGGCGTGATCGCCTTCGAAATGGCGCGCCGTCTGCAGGATATGGGCGTCTGCGTGCCGTTCGTCGGCATTATGGACGCAGCGGACGTCGATGCCGCGCCGCGCCGCTTCTACGTCGTGCGCAAGCGGTGGCAGGGTCTGACCAGCGCTGGTGCGGCAGCGGGTGACGGCGGGGGGTTGGTTTCGGTCGTCTGGCGCAAGACGATGAACGCGCTGCGATGGGAGATTAACTCCCGGGTGGATCGCATCCGTATGGCACGGCACGTCGAAACGCTCGCGCGCGATGAGGATGCGCTCGCTGCGCAGGGGCTCAGTTTCCTGCAAGTCTATGAGGTGGCGCATCGCGCACACCAGATGCGCGGCCTGTTCGCAGTTGGTGAGGTCGTCTTGTTCCGCGCAACGGCCGGGAACGGCGCGGAGGACGACATCCCGTTCGCCGAGAAATTCAGTGACCGGATCCTGGGCTGGGGGAAGCGTGTGGCGGAAGATGTCACGCTGGTTGAAGTGCCTGGCGGGCATACCAGCCTGTTGCAGTTACCACATGTCGAACATCTCGCCCGCGTGCTCCAGCAGCAGATCGATGCGGCGCTGAAACGGTGGGGCGGCGCGGGGGAGAGGGAGGCGGAAACTGCCAACCCACAAGAGGTGCGGGAGGACGAAGCGGTTCCCTCGCTGATCCAGGTTGCCGCAGAATGACTGCGCAAAGCCTCACGATCCATGTCGTTGTGGTCAACTACTGCACGGCAGATCTGACGATCGATTGCCTCGCCAGCCTCGAGCCTGAGGTGCGCGCCACTCCGGACATGCTGCGGGTGACGGTCGTGGACAACGCCTCGCCGGACGGTTCCGCTAGCGCAGTTGCGAACGCGATCCGCAAGAACGGCTGGGGCGACTGGGCGGATCTGTCTGTCAGCGGGATCAACGGCGGGTTTGCGAGCGGTAACAACCTCGCGCTTCGCTCGCTGCTTCGTTCTGCCAGGGCGCCAGACCTGTTCTGGCTGCTCAACCCCGATACGCGCGTCGTCGCCGGGGCAACACGTATCCTCCATGATTTCATGCGCGCGCATCCTGGCGCAGGGATCATCGGATCCAAGCTGATCGGGGGCGACGGGTCGCCGTGGCCGTTCGCATTTCGCTTCCCATCTGTGCTGAGTGAAATCGAACGTGGCATGCGCTTTGGGCCGCTGACGCGACTGCTGTCGAACTCGGTCGTGCTCCGCGCGATGAGCAGCGAAGCGGCGCGCGTCGATTGGCTTCCGGGTGCCAGCATGATGGTGCGACGAGAGGTTTTTGAAACCGTCGGTCTGATGGACGAGGGCTATTTCCTGTATTTCGAGGAGACCGATTTCTGCCTCGCCGTTCAGCGCGCCGGGTGGGAATGCTGGTACGTACCCGACGCATCGGTGATCCATCTGGCTGGGCAAAGCACGGGCCTGACCGGCGGGCGGCCGACAGCGGGGCGGGTGCCGCGCTACTGGTTCGAATCGCGGCGACGATATTTCACCAAGAATCACGGGGTGGCCTATGCCTTGGGCGCGGACGTTGCATGGGCCGCCGCACATCTCCTTTGGCGCGCGCGGCGCTGGATGAACCGCGGGGAGGCTGATCCGCCCGCGCTGTTTTCGGATTTTCTGCGGGTTTCATTTGCCAGCACGCTGCGCCAGAAACCATGACGTTCGGCGCGATCGCCGATGAAGCCGTGTCTGCATGCCGTCTCCGACGAATGGAGCTCGATTTTCCGGTATCGATGTGGCTGGTCGATCTTTCGATTCCGCAAAGCGACGAAGAGCTGTCCTGGCTCAGCCAGACTGAACTGGATCGGGCGGGGCGTTTTCGCGATCTCCGGCAGCGATTGCGTTACCTGAGGCTTCACGGCGCGCTGCGCGTCGCCGTCTCGCAGGGTTTTGCGATCCCAGCTGAAGCGCAGCATTATGCCGTGGATAGCCTTGGACGATGGCGTATCCTCGCGCCCTTCGACTTGGGTCTGAGCTTCAGCTATTCGGCTGGATATGGCGTGATTGCCCTCAGCCGCTTTGCCGATGTCGGTGTCGACATCGAGGAACGGCGGCCGATAAGCGATGCGGATAGTCTCGTTGAGACGTGCTTCGATATGGCCGAACAGGCGGCATATTTGAGTTCGCCTGAACGGGTGCGCAACGCGGTGTTTCTCGCCGGGTGGACCCGGAAGGAGGCGGCATTGAAGGTGATCGGAACAGGCCTGCAGCGCGCGCCCGATACGCTGCATACCGGCCTGTACGGGCGGAGCGCCACGCAAACCGACGTTGGCCTGATCGACCTTCTTTCGTTTTCCACAGGCGCGCTGATTGGCGCCGTCGCCACGATCACACGTGACCAGAGCGCGAGCTAATCACTGGGAGGTTGAGATGCGCCGAGCGCGATCGGGTAGTTGAAGGCCGCCTCCGAAAATGTTGTGGTCCCGGTGATCGTCCCGTCGGTCCACTTCCCCCGTGTTCCCATCGCCTCGATCAGCGCCTCGTGCGGTGCGGAGTACGACATTATCCGCTCGCGCGTCGCGTCGCTCAGCAATCCCTCCCCGATCACAAAGGCTATCATATGTGCGCGATTGCGCGTCCGCGTTTTCAGACGAACGTTCTCGACGTGGCGTTCCACCGTGCAAGGGGCAATCTGCAGCTCTTTGGCAGCTTCCTTTGCGGACATGCCGCGTGCGACAAGGCGCATGACTTGCGTTTCTCGTAAGGTAAGTTGTGTCAACTGTTCCGCGCTGCGCGACATCGTACCACTCCCGCTTCGTATTCCTCGGTCAGACGTTAAGTCACATTTCGATTCGGGTCGTGGAAGATTTGGAGTTATGCGAAGATATTAGATGAAGGGCCGCGCTGTTTTATAACCCCGAAGGGTTAGTCGTCGTAGAAGTGGCGATGATTAGATGGGTGCGGCAAGGTATTGCGAGCAACGAAACTGCATCAGCAGACGGGTAAATCGCCCGGACGACTTTTGCCGACCACGGCCGTCGTAATCTATAATTGCTTCCTTCCGATCCCGTTCCATCGCTCCTGCGAGATATTGGCAGGCTCCCCTTTGGTTGGCTCAGCACCGGTTGCGAATTCACATCCAGTCCGACGGCGACCCGCGTTGCACGATTTCGCGTGCTTTGCTGCCGGGGATGTGGCCCTGCTACTGGAACAGGACCCAAGTCCTGGGGCTGGTTGTCCGCCAATGTCGCGGCACTGCGTGGAGCAGCTGCTCGAAGTCTGCGCTGTGCGTGATGGTGGCGGCAACGGCGCACCGTGATCCCGGGCCGGCCGACCTGTCCAACGATCAGCGCTGAGCCACTTGCTGAACCAGCGATTTCTCCGCCCTGAGACCGACGCTCCCGCCATCGAGTTGACCAGGCAGGAAGCGGCGCAGAGAACGTCGCGGGCTTCGTCCGGCGAGATAGTCCGATTTTTGGCCGTGCGCCCTGTCGGATCACGCCCT
The DNA here is from genome assembly GCA_964390515.1 of uncultured Stakelama sp. Lineage (GTDB taxonomy): Bacteria > Pseudomonadota > Alphaproteobacteria > Sphingomonadales > Sphingomonadaceae > Sphingomonas. The sequence goes on along the minus strand of CAYMIU010000001.1, from coordinate 120,229 downwards.
GCCGATCTTTCTTCCGCGGATTTCAAAGTCGGGACTCAGAAAGATCATGATGATCTCTCGGCGTTCCCCTTGTGTGCTAGTATGTGAGTTGTGGGCGGCAAGAATATGCGGCGGCGCCTCAAGGTTCTATTGCATGAAGGGAGTACTGGATTTCCCCTAGTGGCTGAAAGGCAGGGCTAACACGGCATCGTCGTGCCCTGTCTCAATCGCTAACCATTTCTTCAGTTCAGGTCGGCCCGGCGATGGATCTGCAGATGGCCGACCGGGCCAGTCGCTATGGGAGTCCATCGGGATGGGGGCAGGCGAAGGTGGGCTTGATCGGCCAGGCGCGGATGCGTGTCCGCTGGTCGTGCGGTCCATCGTGCTTGGCTCGAAAGCGCTGGTTCGCACGCTCGTTGTCGAGGCACTGAAGGATGTCCAGGGCATGTGCGTGCGCGTGTGGGAGGGGCAGGGTGAGCCGTTCAACGGGGCCGTGCCTGATCTCCTGATCGTTCATGCAGACGGCGATGCCGCCGACGAGACGCCGGTTGCGGAGCAGGTTTCGATCGTCAGACGCCGGTGGCCTAACCTCCGCCTGATACTCTTGATCGAGGGCAGGGCCGATGAAGCCCGGCCGCGTCGCTTCCTGACTGTTCACGCATCTGTGCCAATGGAGATTGACGTCGACAGCATGATTGCGGTTATCCGCCTCGTCCACGCCGGGTTCGTTATCTTTCCGGAGGCGGCATTACGGAAGAGTGCGACGTGGCATTCGCCTCGCCCTACAGCGGTCCCGAACGGCACGGACCGCGAAGCGGCGCGCCCCTGTTCCGCAACGATCAATGGTCAACGATAGCGCCTGACCACTCAAGCAGCTGGCCCGGCTGTCGGGCGGCCTGGCGGGCGGGAAAGCCGTCGACGGTGCCAGTACAACTGCCGGGATGGTGCGCCTGATAGATAAAGGACGGGCCGAGATGGGAGAGCCGGTGTCGGTATGGCCGTATGGCAAGAAGACCCTCGCCTCAGAGGGCCTGAGCCGGCTTCTCATCGCCCATGGGTTCAATGTTCTGCCCAGTGTCGATCGGGTGTCCAGCTTGCCGGAGGCGCTGACGGAACGGGACCTGCTCGTTCTGATGGAAGCTGAGGGCGGCGGCGCGGAGCACTTGACCATCAAACGGATTCGAGCGCGTTCGCCGTCCGCAAAGTTGGTGGTTCTCAGCAAGACGTTTGAGGTCGGTGCCGTCCTCGATGCCTTCGCTTCCGGCGCCGATTGCTACCTGATCAAGGATATCTCGAGAGAATCGTTGATCGCATCGCTGAACCTCGTCGTGTCCGGCGAAAAGGTGCTTCCGTCGGTGTTCGTCGACAATTTCTCGCCGGGCGACCGGTTGCTGGAAAAAGACCACGCAGAATTTATCGAAGAGGCGCGCCTTTCCGAACGGGAGCGGCAGATCCTCGCATGTATAAGCCGCGGCTATTCCAATAAGACGATATCGTCAAAGCTTGAGATCAGCCTTGATACCGTAAAAGTTCATGTCAAATCGGTGTTGCGCAAGCTCAAGGTCAAGAACAGGACCCAGGCCGCGATTCATGGGCTGGGCGCTGGTATCGGGATGCGGCTGCCCGAGGTGATCGTGGCCGCAATTTCGCTCTGGAGTGTGAATCACAGCGGCTGGTCGGCTGTTGTTTGATCGGCGTAAGCACGCGTTCTGCCATGTGTTCGGCGATCGTACGCTTGGAGGCTTCCATGCGCCGCTGGTCGAAGGAGCGCTTCGCTGGTCACCCGAAGACCTGCCCTGCTCTTCGGGAGGCCGGTCGGCGCGTCGAAGTGCCGTTAGCCAGTTCCCGTAAGCTTCGTGGGACCCTTAGGGCAGGTCACGTAGTACGCTCGCTCTCACGACGTGTGGTGAATTTGAACCCAGGCCGGCAGGCAATGTTCTCGACTGCCTTACCGCCAGCGCGTTGCGCTCCGTTTCACATCCAATCCAGCAGTCGACGATAACGCGACAAAGAGTCCGCTGCTAAGCCGGCGCAGACCCGTTCGAACAAATCAACATTACAATACCAGATGCCGCGTATCCGAGTTGAAGAAGGCCGTTGCCCACCGTGAACCCTATAAGGTGCGCACGATTGCGTGTTCGCGTCTTCAGGCGAGCATTTTCAATGTGTCGTTCGATGGTCGACGGCGCGATCCGAAGCGCAATTGCTGCTTCCTTCGCTGACGCCCCTTTTGCCACCTCGCGAAGGACTTCGCGCTCGCGATTGGTCAGTCGAACAATCTCTTCCGTTAATCTGCTCACGGGATTCGCCCCTTTGCGAATTGCGACCCGGTCATTCACGTAGTTCTTAAGCGTACAACTTTATGGTTAAACTCAACTTTAGGGAATGGGTATTTTTCGGGAGGGGATTCCGCCATTCGAGACACGTGTGTCTTAAATGGGAAGGCTCGGGTGCCGGGCGCCATTTCGTCCCGGCATCGACCCGCTGGACGCTCTTACGCGCTTGATCGGAGGGTTCGTCGCCTCCTGCTTTGTTCACGGTGTCGTGCTGCGGTGAGGCCAGCCGCCACCGGCTCCCTAACTCCGATGGGGGTGTTCACCCCGACTTGCTGGTATTTCGCAGCTCCGGGATCCCCGAAGGGGGTGCCCCGGCCTGACCATTGGTAGCGGAGGAGGGACTTGAACCCCCGACACGCGGATTATGATTCCGCTGCTCTAACCAGCTGAGCTACTCCGCCCCAAGGGCATCCGCCGGCGGCCGTTCGGCCGGGCGAGGCGCGCCTGATAGCAGGGCGCGCCTACGCGTCAAGCGGGAACGCCAAACAGATCGTGTTCGTCGGCATCCTCGATCGTCACCTTGACGATATCGCCTTCGGAAAGGTGGGCCGCGTCGCGCAGATGCACCTCGCCGTCGATCTCCGGCGCATCGGCATAGGAGCGGCCGGTGGCGCCTTCGTCGCCCACCGCGTCGATGATTACGTCGAACGTGCGGCCGATCTTTGCCTGCAGCTTGGCGGCGCTGATTGCGGCGGTTTTGGCCATGATCCGTGCGTAGCGCTCCTCCTTCACCTCTTCCGGCACCGGATCGGGCAGCAGGTTCGCGCTCGCGCCCTCGACAGGCTCGAAGCGGAAGGCGCCGACGCGGTCGAGCTGCGCCTCGTCCAGCCAGTCCAGCAGATACTGGAAATCCGCTTCCGTCTCGCCGGGGAAGCCGACGACGAAGGTGGAGCGGATCGCGATGTCCGGGCAGATCTCGCGCCAGCCGCGGATGCGGCTCAGCACCTTCGCGTCGTTCGCCGGGCGCTTCATCGCGCGCAGCACGTTGGGCGCCGCGTGCTGGAACGGGATGTCGAGATAGGGGAGGATCAGCCCCTCGGCCATCAGCGGGATGACATGGTCTACGTGCGGGTAGGGATACACATAGTGCAGCCGCACCCAGGGCGCGATCCGGCCAAGCTCGCGCGCCAGATCGGTCATGTGCGCGCGTACCTCGCGCGGGGGCTCGCCGGGCTGGCTGGGCTTCAGCGGGTAGCTCGCGTGGCGCAGGTCGACGCCATAGGCCGAGGTATCCTGACTGATGACCAGCAATTCCTTGGTGCCGGCGGCGACCAGCTTCTCCGCCTCGCGCAGGATCGCATCCGGCCGGCGGCTGACGAGGTCACCGCGCAGCGAGGGGATGATGCAGAAGGCGCAGCGGTGATTGCAGCCTTCGGAAATCTTCAGATAGCTATAGTGCCGCGGCGTCAGCTTCAGCCCGGCGTCGGGCACCAGATCGATGTACGGTGACAGGTTCGCCGGTGCCGCTTCGTGCACCGCCTCCACCACCTGCTCGTACTGGTGCGCACCGGTGACGGCGAGGACGTTTGGGAAACGCGCGCGAATCACCTCCGCCTCGCTGCCCATGCATCCCGTCACGATCACGCGGCCGTTTTCGGCAATCGCCTCGCCGATCGCCTCGAGGCTTTCCTCCTTGGCCGAATCGAGAAAGCCGCAGGTGTTGACCAGCACCACGTCCGCCCCGGCATAGTCGGGGGACATGTGATAGCCGTCTGCGCGCAGCTGGGTGAGGATACGTTCGCTGTCGACGAGGTTCTTCGGACAGCCGAGCGACACCATGCCCACGCGGGGCGGTGAGGGAAGACGCGTTGCCATGAGTGGCGGCGCACATAATGCGCCTTTGGCCGATTTGCCATATCCCCGCCGAAATGCGCGACTTATGAGTTCGCCTTTGTGCCCGGGGAGGGCGGTGAAAAGCGGGGAGAAATGATGCTGGCGATCGGTCTCATGTCCGGCACGTCGCTCGACGGGATCGACGCGGCGCTGATCGAGACGGACGGGGAGGACGAGGTTCGCGCCATCGCGTTCCGGGGAGAGCCCTATTCGGATGCCGCGCGCGCGCAGCTCGCCGCCGCCACCACGCTTGCGCTCACCTTCGAAAAGCCGCGGCAGAACCCGGAAATCGTCGCCGCGGCGGAGCTGATCACCCGCACGCACGTGTTCGCGGTGCAGAAGCTGCTGCGCGATGCCGGCCTGTCGGCAGACGACGTCGACGTGATCGGCTTCCACGGCCAGACGGTCGCCCACCGCCCCGATCGCGGCTGGACGTGGCAGATCGGGGACGGTCAGGCGCTGGCCGACGCGACCGGCATTACCACCGTGGCGGATTTTCGCAGCGCGGATGTCGCGTCAGGCGGGCAGGGCGCGCCGCTGATCCCCGTCTATCACGCCGCGCTCACCGCCTCGCAGCCGCGGCCGGTGGCGGTGCTGAACCTCGGCGGCGTCGCGAACATCACGTGGATCGGCCCAGACGGTGCGCTGGTGGCGTTCGACACCGGCCCGGCGAACGGCCTTATCGACAGCTGGGTGGAGGCCGAGACGGGCGCGCGCTTCGACGAGGGCGGTGCGCTCGCCGCGTCGGGCCGGGTCAACGAGGCGGTGCTGACCGCGATGCTCGACCATCCCTTTTTCGCGCAACCGGCGCCCAAATCGCTCGACCGCAACGATTTCACCATCCAGCCCGCCCGCGGCCTCGCCAGCGCGGACGGGGCGGCGACGCTGACCGCCTTCACCGCGGCCGCGGTTGCGGAGGCGGTGGCGCTGCTGCCGGAACGCCCGGCACAGCTGCTCGTCGCCGGCGGAGGGCGGCACAATCCCACGATGCTGGCGATGATCGCCGAACGTACCGGCCTGACGCCTCAGCCGGTCGACGCGCTCGGCTGGAACGGGGATGCGATGGAGGCGGAAGGCTTCGCCTATATGGCCGTGCGCACGCTGAAGGGCCTGCCGATCTCCTTCCCCGGCACCACGGGCGCGCCGCAGCCGCTGGCCGGCGGGGTCATCCACCGCCCAGGCGCAAGAACGCTGGACTAGGAACGAACGCGGGGCAGCCGGCTGCTGAGGGAGATCCGATACAGCCTGCTGCGGCTGGAGGACAGGCTCGCCGCAGCCCCGATCAGGGCCGCGGACGATCAGCGATCGATCGTCACCGTCGAGGGATGGTGGCGATCGAGGTGGCGCTTGATCGTCTTCAGATTGCGCGTGTTCGATCGGTAGAAGAAGTCCGCCGCGTCGCCGACGAAGGGGATGAGGCCGATCGCGGTGTCGAAGCCGACGCGCGCACCCATGCGCGCCAGCTGCAGCTTCGTCATGCCCAGGTTGCGCGCTTCCCACACGATCCACGCGCCGAGCGCCGCCGAAACGGCGTCACCGACCACCGGGACGAGGCCGATGATGAAGTCCAGCCCGACGCGCCGGTTCATCCCCGGCACGACGAACATGCCCTCGAGCAGCTGCTCCATCGCCTCGATTCGCCGGCGCACGGATGCTGGATCGCGGCCGAGCGGCAGCGAACCGGCGAACTGGCTGGCGGGATGGCGAGTGACGCGGTCGTTCATGGCTATTAATTGGTGTCGCGGCGAAGCCGGTTCAACGGGTGAAGCACACGGTCGTTCGGCTGCCAGGCGCGCAGCCGCTGCGAGACGAGTGACCAGCGCAGCGGGCGGGCGATCGGGATGAAGGCAACGTCCGCCGCCAGCGCGGCATCGGCCTCCGCGAGCGTCCGCGCGCGCGCTTCCAGCGTCGGGGCGATGCGCGCTTCCTGGATCGCCCGCGAGGCGGCCTCGCCGCACGGCTGGCAGGCAGTGGCGAGATACCAGCGCGCGCTGTCATAAGGCGCGACGGCATCGATCAGGCGAAGCTCCGCCTCCGCGCCGGGCGCCACGCGGACCGGCGTGATGCCGACGGCATAGAGATCCGCCGCGATCCGCGCCCATAACAACGTGCCGCCCGGCCCGCCGGGCAGCGCGATTCGCAGCGTCGGCCGCTCGCCGCCGTCAGCAAGCCAGGCGTTGACCTGCGCCCGCGCCGCCCCGCGCCGGTCGCGCGCGCTGATGATCGTCCAGGGGGCCTCTGCGGGCGGGGCACCCGAATCGAGCGCCGCGGGAAGCAGCGTCTCGGTCGGCTGCCAGTCGGCCGCGATGCTCCGGACCAATGCGGTACGGTCGATTGCGAGCGCGATGACGGCGCGGTTCTCGGGCAGCGCGAGGAATCCCTCCCGGCTGGTGACGGCCAGGCCGAATAGCCCGGCGGCCGAATCGAGCCGCACATTGGCCGGCGCCACGTCCGCCGCGCCCACCAGCGGCCAGTTGCCGATCGTGCCGCCCGCCACCAGATCGGATTTGCGCGCGGCGAACCGCGCCACCGCCGCCGCTGCCCGCTCGGCGATCAGCAGCACGTCATCCTCCGGCGCGAACTCGACCTGTTCGTCGCTCGCCCGGTCACGATCCACGACGGGCGTCAGCCGCGTGACTCGCCCCGCGGTGCCGACAATCCGCATCGGCCCGGTCCCAGCAGGCCGGCCAAGCCGGATGATCGCCAGCTCGGGCTGTGCAAACAGCTTCAGCAGATCGGGCCGCGGCCGGGCCAGTTCGACCTGGATCACCTGCGGTGTCATTTCGACGATCGAATCGACCGCGGTGAGATAGGGGGAGAGCGGATTGTCCACCCGCGGCGACAGCCGGCGGCGCAGGATCGCGACGACCTCGGCTGCCCGCAGCGGGCGCCCGTCCGACCAGGTCAGGTCGCGCAAGCGAAAGATGTAGGTGCGGCCCTCGTCGGTCACGATCCAGCGTTCGGCCACCCCGGGTTCGATCTGGCCCGAGGCATCGAAACGCACGAGGCCCTGCGCCACGCTGTCCACCAGCAGCCGCTCGGCCGCATCGCTGCTTTGGGTGATGGAGGCGGACAGGCTGGGCGGCGCGCCGATCGCGCTGACGATCACCGGGCCTACGTCGGCCCGTCGCTCGCATCCGGTGAGCGCTGGCGCCATCGCAAGTGCCAGCGACAGCGTGATGGTGCGGACGGCGGGACTCGAACCCGCACGCCCATACGGGCAGAAGATTTTAAGTCTCCGGCGTCTACCGATTCCGCCACGTCCGCGCATCACTTGGATCGAAAGCGGCACCGGCCGCGTCGCGTCAAGCGCTTAGACGTTGAGACGCTGGCGCATTTCCTTGCCGGGCTTGAAATACGGCACGCGCTTGGCCGTCACGTCCACCAGTTCGCCGGTGCGCGGATTGCGGCCGGTGCGGGCATCGCGGGCCCGGGTGGAGAAAGCGCCGAAACCGCGCAGCTCGACCCGGCCATCCTCGGCCAGCCGGCGCACGATCTCGTCAAAGAAGGTGGATACGATCGCTTCGATATCGCGCAGCGAAAGCTCGGGATTCTGTTCCGCCAGCTGCTGCACCAGTTCCGATCTGATCATCACCCACCCCGAAAAATCGAAATCGGCTTAACACACGTCAAGCCGCCTCGGAATAGTAGGGAAACGACGAACCGCGTCGATTCCTCGACGAAGCTGCACCGGGCGGCAAGGATGCCGCCCGGTGCCCGCCACTTACTTCTTGCCTTCGCGGGCCTTGAGGGCCTCGCCCAGGATGTCGCCCAGCGATGCGCCCGAATCCGACGAACCGTACTGCGCCACAGCCTGCTTCTCTTCGGAGATCTGCATCGCCTTGATCGAGAAGGTCGGCTTCTTCGAACGATCGAAGCCGGTGACCATCGCGTCGAACTTCTGGCCGACCTGGAAACGCTCCGGACGCTGCTCGTCACGGTCGCGGCCAAGATCGGTGCGCTTGATGAAGCCGGTCGCGCCATCGTCGCCAGCCTGCACTTCGAGGCCCGCATCGCGGACTTCGAGGACGGTGACGGTGACGATCTGGTTCTTGCCGACACGCTCGCCGCCAGCGGCCGCGCCGCCAGCTGCCGGTGCGCCGCGCTCCAGCTGCTTCATGCCGAGGCTGATGCGCTCCTTCTCGGGATCGACGTCGAGCACGATCGCCTGAACGGTCTCGCCCTTGCGGTGCAGGTTGAGCGCGTCCTCACCCGAAACACCCCATGCGATGTCGGACATGTGGACCATGCCGTCGACGTCGTTGTCGAGGCCGATGAACAGGCCGAACTCGGTGGCGTTCTTGACTTCGCCCTCGACGGTCGAACCGACCGGATGCTCGGCAGCGAAGCGCTCCCACGGGTTCTGCTGCGCCTGCTTCAGGCCCAGCGAGATGCGACGCTTGTCGGCATCGACCTCGAGCACCACCACATCGACTTCCTGCGAGGTCGACACGATCTTGCCCGGGTGGACGTTCTTCTTGGTCCACGACATTTCGCTGACGTGCACCAGGCCCTCGATGCCCGGCTCCAGCTCGACGAACGCACCATATTCGGTGATGTTCGTGACGCGGCCCGAAAGCTTCGCGCCGACCGGATACTTGACCGACGCGCCATCCCACGGATCGCTCTCGAGCTGCTTCATGCCCAGCGAGATGCGCTGCGTGTCCTTGTTGATGCGGATGATCTGCACCTTCACGGTGTCGCCGATGTTGATCATCTCCGACGGGTGCTGGACGCGCTTGTAGGAGAGGTCGGTGACGTGCAGCAGGCCGTCGATGCCGCCCAGGTCCACGAACGCGCCGTAATCGGTGATGTTCTTCACCACGCCTTCGATGATCTGGCCCTCGTGCAGGCTCTGGATCAGGCCCGAACGCTGCTCGGCGCGGGTCTCTTCCAGAACGGCGCGACGCGACACAACGATGTTGCCGCGCTTGCGGTCCATCTTCAGGATCTGGAACGGCTGCGGGATGTCCATCAGCGGCGTGACGTCACGCACCGGACGGATATCGACCTGCGAACCCGGCAGGAAGGCCACGGCGCCGTTCAGGTCGACGGTGAAGCCGCCCTTCACGCGGCCGAAGATCACGCCTTCGACGCGCGCGGTCTTGGCGAACTCGGTCTCCAGCTTGTCCCATGCGGCTTCGCGGCGCGCGCGGTCGCGCGACAGCATCGCTTCGCCATGCATGTTCTCGACGCGGTCGACATAGACTTCGACTTCGTCACCGACCTTCAGCTCGGCCTTCTGGCCCGGCGCCGGCGCGAACTCGCGCAGCGGCACGCGGCCTTCGCTCTTCAGGCCGACGTCGATGACCGCCAGGTCATTCTCGATGCCAGTGACGGTGCCGAGCACCACGCGGCCCTCGAAGCTGTCGGCGCCGCCGAACATGTCATCGAGCATCGCCGCGAAATCGTCCCGCGAGGGAGCTGCCGTTGAGGCCATAAAAAAGTGTTTCCTAGTCAGTTCGTTTCCGGCCAAGCGGTTGGTTCCGCTGGTCTTGGCCTTCACCGCCGCGCCGGCCCCATGCCGTCGCGGCATCCGGGCGGACCAGAGGAGATGGAGGCCAAGACGCTTGAATGCGAAAAGGGGCGCGAGAGGATCTCCTCTGCGCCGCGCCTCCACGAGCTCCAGCTCGCCGGACGGCGCGCCTTACTGCAAAGTGCCTTGCCGAACAAGGAGAATGCCGGCTCTCAGCGACGAAAGCGATGATGGGTGAAACATGCGCGCGATGCGAGGAAGCCGTAGCGGCAGGTCAGGGCTGGCGGCGCGCCTCCACCAGCGCGATCGCTTTCTCCACCGCTGCCGCGATCGACAGGAAGCTGGTGTCGAGCAGCGCCGCATCGGTCGCCGGCACCAGCGGAGCGGCGGCGCGCGAGCTGTCGCGCTGGTCGCGTGCGCGGATGTCCGCCAGCACCTGGTCGAATGTCACGCCGGATCCATTGGCCTGAAGCTCGGCGTGGCGGCGGCGCGCGCGGATGGTCGGCGTCGCGCGCACGAACAGCTTTGCATCGGCGTCCGGCGCGATCACCGTGCCGATGTCACGCCCGTCGAGCACCGCGCCGCCGTCCTGATGGGCGAACCGCTTCTGGCGCTGGAGCAGCGCCGCGCGCACCAGCGGGTGCGCCGAGACGATCGAGGCGAGTTGCCCGATCTCGTCCTCGCGCAGTTCCGGATCGGCAAGCGTCGCATCGTCGAAGCTGCAGGCGGCGACCGCGTCGGCTTCCTTGCTTGGATCAAGGCCCATCCGCTTCACTGTCGCGCCGACCGCGCGATAGAGCAGGCCGGTGTCGAGGTGCGGCAGGCCATAATGTTTCGCGAGCGCGCGTGCGATCGTTCCCTTGCCCGATGCAGCGGGCCCATCCACGGCGATAATCATACAAGCCTATCCTGTCGTGCCAGCCATTGGCCCAGGATCGCCCTGGTCTCCTCCGGCCGCTCGGTGAAGAAGCCGTGCGAGCCACCGGGCACCACGGCATATTCGGCGGCCGGCACGCGGCGCGCATAGCGCTCCATCGTGGCCGGTCGCGCCTCGTCGTACTGGCCGCATACGAACAGCGTACGCCTGCCGTCCAGCCGGTCGAGCAGCGGTTCACCGTCATAATCCTTCAGCGTACCGGTCGACACGAACTCGCTGTCGCCCCACATCGCGCGGTACAGCGCCGGGTTGAAGCCGCGGCCGGATCGGTCGCGGCGATACGCCTGCAGCGCCGGGCCGGGCGGGGTCCGGCCGTTGTAGCTGGCGTAGAAGTCACGTGTCGCCGCCTCACAGGTCGCTGGCTGCGGCGCGGGCAGGGGCTTGCAGCGGCGGAGTTCCTTTGCGGTATCCGCCGGCAGATCATCGATCAGCGCATCGGCATCCGCCAACCAGCTTCGCGTCGCCACCAACGGGCTGGCAAGCCCAAGGCCTGCCAGCGCCTCGGGTCGCTGCGCGCCATATTCCAACGCGACCGTTCCGCCCCAACTGTGCCCGATCACATGCCATCGCGGCACATTGAGGTACTTTCTTACACCATCCAGCTCCCTCACGAACCGCGAAACATGCCAGTTTTGCACGGCATTTGGCTGGTCGGAGCGGCCCGAATCGAGCTGATCGTACAGGATCACGGCGCGGTCCGACGCCAGCGGCAGCATCTCCAGAAACGCCCAATGGGTGCCCCCCGGGCCGCCATGAATGAACACGACGGGCGGTTTTGCGGCGTTCAGATTGCCGTTCACGCGCACATAGACACGCCCGCCCTCCACCGGCACCATCGCCTCGCGCGCCGGCGCCGGATAGGCGGCAAGAAAGGCAGCGCGCGCCGGCGCCGCAGCCAGGCAGGTCATCGCGCCAAGTACGGCGCGCCGGCCGATCACGACCATTCGATACCGCCGCCCAATGCGCCAAGTTGTTCGAAAAACGTCGGAAAACTCGTGCTTACGGGCGCCGCGTCATCGATCGAGACGGGGCGGCGCGCGTGCAGCCCGGCGATCGCCATGCTCATCGCGATGCGGTGATCCAGCTTCGATGCGATCGTCGCGCCGCCCGCGATCGGCTCCCCGCCGCTGCCCTCGATCGTCAGTCCGTCGGGGTGCTCCTGCGTCACCACGCCATTGGCATCGAGCGCCGCCTTCATCACTGCGATCCGATCCGATTCCTTGACGCGCAGCTCCTCCGCGCCGCGCGCCACGGTGCGCCCCCTGGCGAAGGTGGCGGCAACGAACAGCACGGGATATTCGTCGATCATCGACGGCGCGAGATCCGGCGGCACCTCGATCCCGCTCAGCGCCGCATGCCGCACACGCAGGTCCGCCACCGGCTCCCCGCCGACGATACGCTGGTCTAGCTCGACGATATCGGCGCCCATCATGCGCAACGCGAGGAGAAGGCCGGCGCGGGTGGGGTTCAGGCCGACATTCTCGATCACAAGATCACTGCCCGGCACGATCGAGGCGGCCACCATCCAGAAGGCCGCCGACGACGGATCGCCAGGGACCACGATCGATTGCGGCTTCAGTTCTGCTTCACCGGTCAGCGAGATGACCTTGCCGCTGTCGGTTTGCGCGACGCGGATGTCGGCGCCGAATCCCGCCAGCATGCGCTCGCTATGATCGCGCGTGGCCACAGGTTCGATCACCTTGGTCGTGCCTGCCGTATTGAGTGCGGCGAGCAGGATCGCGGATTTCACCTGCGCCGACGCGACCGGGAGCTCGTACGTGATCGGCACGGCCGGACAGATGCCGCGCACCATCAGCGGCAGGCGATCGCCCGACGTTGCAGTGAATTCCGCGCCCATAGACGCAAGTGGATCGATCACCCGCTTCATCGGTCGGGACGAGAGTGACGCGTCGCCGGTGATCGTGGCGGTGATCGGATGGCTGGCGACCAGCCCCATCAGCAGCCGGGTCGACGTGCCCGAGTTCCCCATCTCGAGCGCGGACTGCGGCTGTAGCAAGCCGCCGACGCCGACGCCGCTCACCCGCCAGATGCCATCGTCGCCGCGGTCGATCGTGGCGCCCATTGCCCGCATGGCAGCGGCGGTGGCGAGTACGTCCTCCCCCTCCAGCAGCCCCTCGATCCGGCTTTCACCGACGGCGAGCGCAGAGAGCATCAGCGCGCGGTGGCTGATCGACTTGTCGCCGGGAATACGGACATGGCCACGCAGCCGGGAGGCGGCGTGGATCGTGACGGGGCGGGATGGGGCATGCGACATTGCGCGCCGCGCCTTGCCAGCGGGGTTGTGCTATGGCAATGGCCGCCCCACTTCGCAGGCCGGGGCCATCCTCGACCTGTTGACCCATCCCATCCGAAAGGCACGACGCGGCATGATTAAGCCGGAATGGGGCACGAAGCGGACGTGCCCGAAATGCGCTACGCGTTTCTATGACCTGCAAAAGGAAGACCCGGTTGCCTGCATCGAATGCGGCTACACCTGGATTCCGGAGCCGATCCTGAAGTCCAAGCAGCCGATGCCGTTTGAGGCGGCGAAGTCGGAGAAGGAACCCGACAGCGATCTCGCTGGCGATGACGATGCCGATCTGGTGGCGGACGAGGACGGGGAGCCCAGCGCAGACGACGAAGTCGATCTGGGCGGCGACGACGACCTCGGCGTGGAAGCACCGACGGACGACGACGAAAATAATTGATCCAGGTGGGCAGGCGGCATGAAATAGCCGCTTGCCACACCCGCAGCGCCCCGCTAGTGGGCGCTTCCCGGACGGGAATGGGGCCGTAGCTCAGCTGGGAGAGCGTCGCAATGGCATTGCGAAGGTCAGGGGTTCGATCCCCCTCGGCTCCACCATTCCCAAGTCTCTGCCGATGCTGCGGAGCGTCCTGAAGACGGGCTGCGTGAAGCCGGCCTACTATCCTGATGTAACGGAGCAGTGCCCAGCCGTTCCCTTCAGCGGGAGCGATTGTGCGTCATTTGCCTTGAGGCGGCGGATCAGCGCCGTTCGGCCCGCTGATCTACCCTGATCCTAGAAATCCTTTCCCAGCCGCAGAATCACCTCGCGCGGCGCAACCGGATAGCCGATCGTTCCGACACTGCCGGTGTTGTAGCGCCGATCGGTGAGGTTGGTCGCCGCCAGCGTGACATTCCAGTCGCGATATTGAACGCCCGCCTGCATGTTGAACGCCGACGCATTGGTGACGCGGTGTTGCGGCTCGTTGCACAACGCGATGTTGTAGGGTGAGGCGCCGCTGTAATCGCCGCCGATCCGCACGTGCGCTTCCCCGACAGGGCGCGTAACGCTGGCGCGTACCTGGTAGCGGAACGAAGGCGTGAACCGCAGATCGAGATCGCGCTCGTTGGCGATGAAGGCGGTGCAGCCCGAGCTGGACGCCAAACGCGTGAAGCGATCGGCCAGCGTCGCGATCCAGCCGCCGAATTCGACGCCGGATAGCGGCCGTGCGGTCCATTCCACCTCAAGCCCCTGGATCTGCGCGTCCCCTACGTTCTGGCGGAAGATATCGGGCGGCCCGGCGGTAACGCGAGAGGCCGAGAAGGCGATGTTGGTATAGTCGCTGACAAAATAGCCGGCGTTGACGCGCAGGCGATGGTCGAACCAGTCGGCTTTCACGCCTGCCTCATAGGTCCAGACGGTTTCCGGCGCGATCGAGCCCTGTCGATTGAGCACGAAATCGATATTGCGGGCCCGCCCATCGAAACTGCCACTGCGGAAGCCCTTTGTGACCGAGCCATAGAGCAGGGCCGCGTTCGTGCTGTCGACAAGCTTATAGTCGATCGCGATGCGCGGCGAGACATCCGTCCAGCGGTCGGTGATCCGGCGGCTTGCGACCCTTCCGTCCGGAAGCACCAGCACTGCGTCGGGAGCCGTCAGGAAGCGGACGGCATATCGCTTGCGCTCATTGGTGTAGCGCAGCCCGGCAGTGATGTTGGTTCGCGCGCCGAGCGTCACCGTCGCCGAGCCGAAGGCCGAATAGCTGTTCGTGTCCAGCCGCGGTTCGTAGGGTGACCAGTTCCCGCCGGTGCCCGGCGAGCGCGAAGGCGCGTTGAAGAAATTCCGGTTGCGGAAGCGCGCGGCGGCGCCGGCTGGTGTGGCGAGGCTGATCGCGGTCAGCTGATCATTATGCTCGTTGGAATAGAAGGCGCCAGCGAGCCATTCCATCCGCCCGTCGAGGGCGGTGCCGGCGAACTGCAGTTCCTGGCTGAAGCTGTGCTGCCGCTGATCCTGCAGCAGGATGACATTGCTGCCGAGGCCGGGTGGATTGGCCGTCTGGTCGAAGCCGATTTCCGATCGCAGGCTGCGATAGGCCGTGATCGACGAAACCGTCACGCCGGCGAGGCGATAGTCGGCGCGTAACGACGCCCCCCCGGTATCGGTGCGGTTCAGCGGATCGGTATCCGCCGATTCGAATTGGTCGATGTCGCCGCCGGGGGTGACGAATTGATCGGTGTAACGTCCCGCAGCTTCCGGATCGGCGAGGAAGCGTTGCGGGAAGCGGGGACTTGAACGGTCGCGGGTCAGATCCGCGGCGGCGTAGAGAGAAAGATCCGCGCTTGGCTCCCACAGCAGCGATATTCGCCCGCCCAGCAGATCCTGGGTGTTGACGCGCGCACCGTTGATCAGATTGCGGCCCCAGCCGCGCTGGTTGCGCGAGAGGCCGGACGCTCGCACCGCAAGGTTCTGCGACATTGGAAGGTTGATCGCTGCGCGTGCGTCGAACCGGCCGTAGCTGCCGATCGTCACGTCAGCGTTGCCGCCGACGCGGTCAAAGGACGGACGCTTCGTCACCAGCTTGATCGCGCCGCCGCTGGTGTTCCGGCCGTACAGCGTGCCTTGCGGTCCGCGTAGCACCTCGATCCGTTCAATGTCGATGAGGTCGAACAGTGAGCCCGTAGAGCGCGGGAAGATCACGTCGTCGACATAGATGCCCACGGGCGGATCGTTGGTGAAGATCGAGTCGCCCTCACCGATGCCGCGAAGGAAGACGAGTGCGCCCGAACTCGTGCCGAAATTGCGCGCCAGGTACAGGTTGGGGACCGAGGCGCCGATCCGGTCGAGGTTTGCCATC
Organism: uncultured Stakelama sp.; assembly: GCA_964390515.1. Classification (GTDB taxonomy): domain Bacteria; phylum Pseudomonadota; class Alphaproteobacteria; order Sphingomonadales; family Sphingomonadaceae; genus Sphingomonas. The sequence continues at coordinate 104,571 of CAYMIU010000001.1, read as the reverse complement.
ACCTCTTCCTCGATCCGCGCATCAGAGAGGGCAGTCACGGCGAGCGGCACGTCCTGCACGCTTTGTTCGCGGCGTTGAGCGGTCACGACGATGTCGCCGAGCGCTTGGCGATCAGTTTGCGGTGCCTGCTGTGCAACGGCGGGAGCGCTGGTGACGCCCGCCAGAACCACCATTGCTCGCTTCACATCTGCCTCCCGTTCCCGGGCGCAGCATCAGAAGCCCGGCGCGCCGGCTAGGGAGGGCGCGCGAACTGGTCAAGCGATGTCGAACTGGTCGGAAGTCGCTGCCGCTGCCGGGAGTCGCGCTCTCGATCAAGCGGTGGGGGGGAATCTGAAGATGTCAGACCGTGAGGGTGCCGTGGGGCGTCGCGTTCCTGATGAAACACTTCCGTCGCAAGATGCAGGTTCCCGCTTCTGTTTCGCGCCATCTTCCGCATGCTGCACGCGATTGGCGGAGAAGGCGGAAGGATAGCAGACATGCGTGATCGATACGGTAATCATGTCATCACCGCTTCGCAGAAAGCCGTCGATCATTATGATCGAGCGCTTCTCCTGATGCGGCGCTACGAAGGCGATCCGCTGGCAGCGCTCGATGCGGCACTTGCTGAAGATCCCTACTTCTCAATGGCTTGGGCAGTTCGGGCGGAGCTGTTGCTGCAGCAGACCGATCGCGCGCTGGTTCCGGAAGCGCGACGATCGATCGCGCGTGGCAAGGCGTGTGCGGGGGATGCGAGCGAGGCAGCACATCTCGATGCTGCGGAACGATGGGCGGAAGGCCAGATTACCACGGCGCTGAACGGGTTCGCGGACATCGTTCGCGCCAATCCGAAAGACATGGCGGCGCTGCAGACCGCGCACCTCGGACATTTCTTTGTCGGCGACGCCGAGGCACTGCGCGATCTTCCCGGACATGTTCTGAAAAGCCTGCCCGAGCATTCGGACGGACGCGCGACCGTGCTCGGCATGGCGGCGTTCGGACTGGAAGAGACCGGCGACTATAGCGGGGCGGAGGTGTTCGGGCATGAAGCCGTGGCGCTCGATCCGCGCGACGCCTGGTCAGTTCACGCGGTAGCACACGTGTACGAGATGCGCGGTGACCCCGAAATTGGGCTAAGCTGGCTGAATGCCAGCGCTAACGGGCTTTCTCCTGACAACGGCTTCATCTACCACAATTGGTGGCATCTCGCGTTGCTACACCTTGACCGGGACGATCATCGCGCCGCGCTCGACGTTTACGACACAAAGGTCCGGCCGGATCCGACCAGCGATGTGATCCTGGAGTGGATCGATGCATCGGCGCTGCTGTGGCGGCTGCACCTTGACGGCGTCGATACCGGGAACCGTTTTGCGCTGCTCGCGGATTGCTGGGAGCGTGCCGTCGATGACCGCATTTACGCATTTAACGATTTGCATGCCGTGATGGCGTTCCTCGGCGCAGGTCGCATGGAGCAAGCACGGCGAAGCATTAGAGCGCTGGAGGCGGCCGCAACGGAGCCGTTGGATAACGGCGTCATGGCCCGAACGATCGGTCTGCCACTGGCCACCGGCTTCCTGGCATTTGCCGAGGGTCGGTATGAAGCCGCGCTAGATGCGATCGGCCCCGTCGTTCCGATGGCCCACGGATTTGGTGGGTCACATGCGCAACGGGATGTTTTGGAGCTGACGGCGCTTCACGCCGCGTTGCGGGGTGGCCATCGCGAAGCGGCGCACCGGCTGGCAGAAGGGCGGCTCGACCGCCGGCCGAAGAGCCTCTGGGCCAAACGCCTGATGCTCCGCGCAGCGACGTTGAACGCACCGGGCGAGGATGATCAGCGACAACACTGAGGCTCAGCGGGCGCCAGATCAGCCAGCGAGCGCCTGACGGATTGCGACACTTGCGAGCGTTGCGGTGGACAGCAGCTGTTCCACCCGGTGCCCATTGCGCGCCTTTGCCGAGAGCCCGGACATGGTGGTGCTGACGAAATCGGCGACGCTCTCTGCCTGATCGGGATGGCGCCGCCCGATATACTCTCGGAGCGCCGCTTCGGCCGCGACATTGCGGCTGCAGGCCGCGGCACGCGCATCCGGATCGTTGCAGCGCGTTCCCTCTATCACAAGGCAGCCGGCCGCTTCCGCATCACCGGCGTAGCGGCGTGCCGCCTCTTCGAGCAGCGCCGACAGAGCATCGGCTACCGGCCGATCCTCCGTCAGAATTTCGGCGAACGGGATCGCCCCGGTCTCGGTCCAGCGATCGAGAACGCGGCTGTAGAGCCCTGCCTTGCTGCCGAACGCCGCGTAGAAGCTTGGCGGCTTGATCCCGAGCGCTTCGGTGACGTCTGCCACGCCGACCGCGTCATACCCGCGCGCGTGAAATAGCTGCTGCGCCGTAGCGACCGCCTCCTCGGGATCGAAGCGGCGCGGCCGTCCACGGCTCAGCTTTTTTTCTGTACTGGTCACTACACAATCCTTGACGGGGCATCGTGGCGTGTTATTTAGCGACCACTATATTAACCCTCAAGGGGAACAATGGTGCCGGGATATCGAGGAAAATCCGTACTTGTGCTCGGCGGAAGCCGCGGGATCGGCGCGGCGATCGTGCGGCGCTTCGTCGCTGATGGCGCGAAGGTGACCTTCACTTACTCGGGCTCGCCGCAGGCCGCCCAGGATCTTGCCGCCGAGACGGGTGCGACTGCGGTACAGGCGGATAGCGCAGATCGTGATGCGGTGATCGCGACGGTGCGTGACGCTGGCCCGCTCGACGTCTTGGTGGTGAATTCTGGGATCGCGATCTTTGGCGATGCGCTGGAGCAGGATCCGGACGCGATCGACCGGCTGCTGCGCATCAATGTCCACGCGCCTTATCACACATCCGTCGAGGCGGCGCGTCAGATGCCTGAGGGCGGACGCATCATCATCATCGGATCGGTGAACGGGGATCGAATGCCTGTGCCGGGCATGGCTGCGTACGCACTCAGCAAATCCGCGCTCCAAGGACTGGCGCGTGGGCTGGCGCGTGATTTCGGGCCGCGCGGCATTACCGTCAACGTGGTGCAGCCCGGGCCGATCGACACCGACGCGAACCCGGCGGATGGCCCGATGAGCGATCTGCTGCACAGCTTCATGGCCATCAAGCGCCACGGCCGGTCGGAGGAAGTCGCCGGCATGGTCGCGTGGCTGGCCGGCCCGGAGGCAGGTTTCGTCACCGGCGCGATGCATACGATCGACGGCGCGTTCGGCGCATGATGGTCTGACGTGACCGTCCCCCAGGCGGGTGCTTGGGGGACGATCATGTTAGTGCAAGGCTGCGGCGACCGGCCGTCAGATAGATTGCGATTACGCCATGCCAGTGAGGAAACCGACTCCAACCACGGCCGCGAGCGTGCCGGCGGGCCGAAGCAGGCTGCTGCCAGTTCTGCGCGCAACAATGCTCAGGGCATGTGCCAAGGCAATGCCGATCGTGATCAGCAGTGCAGTGCCAAGCATGAACCCGGCTCCATAGGATAGCGCCCCGCCACTCGCGGGCGCTTCCGCACCATGGGCAAATCCGTGGAAAACCGCGAAGAGCCCGACCATTGCTGCAGCCACCGCCACCGGCGCCTTGACGTTGAGCGCTACCGCAGCGCCGAGCACGATCACCGAGACTGCGATGCCTGTCTCCATGGCCGTCGCGCCTGGCCCGGCAAAGCCGAGAAACCCGCCCACCGCCATTGCGGCAAGGAACGAGAGCGGCAGCAGCCACATCCCCCGGCCGCCAAGCTGGTAGGCGAACATCCCCACCAACACCATCGCCAGAAGATGGTCGAGCCCGGTGAAGGGATGCACGATGCCGTGGACGACGTCGGCCACCTCGTGGCCGGGATGGGCAAGAGCGGTGCCGGGAAGCACGAGCAGCGCGAAACCCAGTATGCGCATCAGACTTTTCAGGGTCTTGGATGTGTCTCGAGTCATCCTTCTCGCTCCATCATTTCCACGGTTCCCCGATGGATCAAATGACGGAGAGTCGCGGGAAAGTAGATCAGGAATAATACTATGGTGCCAGCGTGCCGACGGGGCGCTACGTTGGAAATGAACGCGATTGCCTCAGAAAAATGGTTCCGGGCGACCGCTGACGTTTTGATCTGACGCGCCGAAGGCCGTTGGGAGCCGCCGACCTTGGGAAGCATCACGGGCGCATAACGCGAAGGCGGGTGGCTATGCTGTTATCGGACGTAGCACTGGTCGCCCTGGGGGGAGGCGCGGGGTCACTTCTGCGCTGGGGCGTCGGGAAGCTGGTCCCCGGATCTGGCGGCATTCCCTGGTCCACCATCATCATCAACATCACGGGTGCTTTCGCGATCGGCTACCTCTCCGTGCTGTTTTCCGTTGAATGGCATGACAGGTACGGCAGCTTCCTGAAGTCCGCGATCCTAACGGGCGTTCTTGGTGGCTACACGACGTTTAGCACGATGGAACTCGACACCGTAAAGATGTTTCGCGCAAGCCGCGCCGGAAAAGCGGCCTTCTACATCGTCGCGCAACTGACACTTGGCGTTGCGGTCGCCGGCCTCGGTGCGGCGCTGGCGCGTGGCGGTGCTTAGTAAAATTGGTGAGCGTACGGGATCTAGCGGCGGTCGAGTCGCGCTCTGCGGACAAAGGAGGCCGGCATCATGCGTGCAGTAGCTTTGGTGTTCATCGGGGGTGCTGTCGGCGCAGTGATTAGGGAGTTGCTGATGCTTGGCGTGCCAACGGCAAAGGACGGGTTCGTGTGGTCGATCTTCGTCGCTAACGTCGTGGCAGCGTTCATTCTCGGCACGGTCACGGCGTTGCACTCCCGCAACGCGCTCGGCAGCGATGCGAATCTGCTGCTTGGGACAGGGCTCACCGGTGGCATGTCCACTTTCTCGAGCCTAGTTTACGCGACCTTCGTCTTGCTCGCGGGGTCCGCGGTCGGCGCGGGCGTCCTCTACATCGGCGCAAATCTGATCGTTGGCTTTGCGCTGGCGCTTGCTGGCTTCAAATTCGGCGAGTCGCTGGGAGGCAGGGGGCGTTCGGTCTGAACAGGCGCCGGGAAGCCTTTGGTATTACGCCTTGGGCTGTGCTTCTAAGATCCTGTGTGGGCCAGAGATCTGGAGCCTTAGTGTGTATCGCCGCGCATTCTTCGCTGCTGATCCCAGATAGGCCCCGAATCTACGTAGTTATCACAGATGGCACGGTTTCGGCCGTGCAGTATTGCTACAAATAACAGCACTTGATCCCAGCGCTGCATATTGCGCGGGAAGACGCGCGGAACCGTGAGATAATCAGAATTCAGAGGTTTGCCATGCATCTGACGCCGCGAGAAACCGACAAGTTGATGATATACATGATGTCCATGGTCGCTCAGCGGCGCAAGGACGAAGGGCTCAAGCTCAACCATCCCGAAGCCGTGTCGCTCATCGCCGCCGCAGCGCTGGATAATGCGCGTGCGGGCAAGACGGTTGAGGAGGTGATGGATCTGGCGCGCAAGGCCATCACTCGCGCGGACGTCATGGAAGGCGTCGTCGACATGATCCCGTACGTCCAGGTCGAGGCGGTCTTCACCGACGGGAGCCGGTTGGTGACCGTCCATAATCCGATCCAGTAAGAGAGGGCTGCTGCCATGCCGTCGAAAACGGAGACTGCGCCAGTCGGCGGGTTGATCCTCGCATCGGGCGATATCGATATCAACGCGGGCTGCCCCACGACGACGATCAAGGTCCGCAACACCGGTGATCGCCCGATCCAGGTCGGATCGCACTTCCATTTCTTCGAGGTGAACTCTGCGCTCGAGTTTCCGCGCGAGCAGGCGTTCGGACAGCGGCTGAACATACCGGCTACGACGGCCATCCGCTTCGAACCGGGCGATGAGAAGGAAGTCGTGCTGATCCCCTTCCAGGGGCGGCAGCGGGCGATCGGGTTCAACGGCCTGGTGAATGGCTGGGTCGGAAACGAGAGCTACGACGCTTTCCGGCCGCGCCTCGCCGACGCGAAGGAGCGGATCGCGCGCTACGGCTTCAAGGACAAACCCTGAGCATCGCCGGCCCATTTGCGCCCTCAAGAACAGGCAGCTGAACCATGGCGAATATTTCCAGGCGACAATATGCCGATCTCTACGGCCCTACCACCGGCGACAAGATCCGGCTGGGCGATACGGACCTGTATATCGAGATCGAGAAGGATCTGCGGGTCTATGGCGAAGAGGCAGTCTATGGCGGCGGCAAGACGCTGCGCGATGGCATGGGGTTCGACAATGAACTGACCAGCGCCGGCGGGGCGCCCGATCTGGTCATCACCAACGTCACCATCGTCGATGCGATCCAGGGGATCATCAAGGCCGATGTCGGCATCAAGAACGGCCTGATCTGCGGGATCGGCAAGGCGGGCAATCCGTCGATTATGCCCGATGTCACGCCTTCGCTGGCACTTGGGCCGGGGACGGATGCGATTTCCGGCGAGCATCTGATCCTGACCGCAGGCGGCATCGATGCGCACGTCCACTTCATTTCCCCGCAGCAGGCGCAGGCGGCGCTTAGCAACGGTATCACCACGCTATTTGGCGGCGGCATTGGGCCGACCGATGGCACCAACGGCACGACCATCACGCCGGGCACCTGGAACATCGAGGCGATGCTGCGATCGTTCGATGGCTGGCCGGTCAATGCCGGTGTGCTGGGGAAGGGCAATTGTTCCACCTCCGGGCCGATCGAGGAGCAGTTGATCGCTGGCGCGATGGGGCTGAAAATCCACGAAGATTGGGGATCGACCCCGGCGGCGATCCGCTCCGCGCTCGGCGTTGCTGACCGGTTCGACGTGCAGGTCTGCATCCACACCGACACGCTGAACGAGGCGGGCTTCGTCGAGAATACGATTGCCGCCTTCGAAGGGCGCACGATACACACCTATCACACCGAAGGGGCGGGCGGCGGGCACGCGCCCGACATCATCCGCGTGGCGGGTCAGCCCAATGTGCTGCCGAGTTCGACCAACCCGACGCTGCCCTATGGCATCAATTCGCAGGCCGAACTCTTCGACATGACGATGATCTGCCACAATCTCAGCCCCAAGATCCCGACCGACGTCGCCTTCGCGGAAAGCCGCGTGCGGCCGGAGACGATCGCCGCGGAAAACGTCCTCCATGATCTCGGCGCGATCTCGATCATCTCCAGCGACAGCCAGGCGATGGGGCGTGTGGGTGAATCTTGGCTGCGCGCGATCCAGATGGCGCATCTGATGAAAGCACGGCGCGGCGCCTACCCCGGCGATCAGTCGAACAACGACAATGAACGGGTCCTCCGCTTTGTCGCGAAGGTGACGATCAATCCGGCGATCGCGCAAGGGGTGAGCCAGGTCATCGGCTCGGTCGAAGTCGGTAAGATGGCGGACCTCGTCCTGTGGTCGCCCGCATTCTTCGGCGCCAAGCCCAAGATGGTGATCAAGGGCGGCTTCATTTCCTGGGCGCTGATGGGCGACCCCAACGCTTCGCTGCCGACGCCGCAACCAGTGATCTATCGTTCGATGTTCGGGCAGATGGGCTCCGCACTGGCGCATACGCGCGTGACCTTCACGTCACGCGCCGCGCTGGAGGACGGCATCGTCGAACGATACGAACTCCAGTCCGAGGTAGTCCCGGTCTACGCCACGCGCACGATCGGCAAATCGAGCATGGTGCGCAACGATGCGCTGCCGGCCATCGAGGTAAACCCGGAAACCTTCGCGGTGACGGTGGACGGCACCCACGCGACGATCGAGCCGGCGCAATCTTTGCCCCTGACGCAACTGCACTTCTTCAGCTGACCGCGAGAACAGAGATCGACGCCAATCGGAGAGAATGATGATCCTGGTGGAAAAGACGCTCGGCAATATCAGGGATCAGGGGTGGGAGGGTGCGAGTGTCGAGGATCTCGTTCTCGAACAATGGGAAGCGCCGAAGAGCCGGCTGCGCAAGAATACGCCGAGCGGGATCGAGCTCGCCATCTCCCTGCCGCGGTGCGAGCATCTGCACGACGGCGACGTGCTCTACCATGATCCCGACAATCGCCGGATCGTCGTTGCCCGCATCCCGCTGAAGGAAGTGATGGTCATCGACCTCGATCTGCCGCCGTTCATGCTGCACTCCGAAATTTTGCGCCTGGTGTTCGAGCTGGGCCACGCTCTCGGCAACCAGCATTGGCCCGCGGTTATCAAGGGCCAGACGATCTACGTGCCGCTGTCGGTAGACCGGAAGGTCATGTTGTCGGTGATGAAGACCCATGCGTTCCAGCATGCGTCGATCCGCTTCGAGCCGGGCGAGGCGGTGGCGCAGCGCCTCGATCCCAGGGAAATCCGGCTGCTGTTCGGCGGCGCCGACGCCACCCCGCACCACCATCATGGTGCAGGTCAGGGGCAGGGCGTGGCGATATGAACATCGCGGCGCAGGCCATCGGACCCGAAGTGGGTCACCTCGCGCGCTTGTTGCAATTTGCCGATTCGACCCTGCCGGTGGGTGCCTTCTCCTTTTCCCAGGGGCTGGAATCCGCGGTCCAGCTGCACATCGTCACCGATGCCGACAGCCTGCGGGATTACCTGACGCTCATCCTCCGGCAGGCGGCCCATATGGATGGCGTCGCGCTGCTCCATGCCTGCCGCGCGGCGGCGCGCGGCGACTACGCGGCGCTGCTGGCCGCCGACAGCGCGCTGTGGATCCGCCGTGTCGGCGAGGAGCAGCAGATGATGCTGGCGCGCATGGGCAAGAAGTTCGCCGAGCTCGCGTCCGCCATCGCGCCGTCGCCGCTGCTGACGCGCTGGCTGAACGATATACGCAGCAATGCGACGCCCGGATGCCTGCCGGTCGCGCAAGGGATCGTGCTCACCGGCCTTGGCGCGCATGAGGCGGAGGCGTTTGCCGTCCACCAATATGGGCTGGCGTCGATGATCCTGAACGCCGCGCTGCGGCTGATGCGGATCGATCATGTCGCGACCCAGCGACTGCTGTTCGATGCCCAGGCCTCAACGCACGGCCATTACCGTGCTGTGCAGGCGCTGGAGCTGGAGGAAATGTCGAGCTTCGCGCCCGTGTTCGAAGTCGTCGTTGCCCATCACACCAGGACGCACCTGCGCCTGTTCATGAACTGACCTGTCCAACCAGGAGCATTCGATGAAGAAGATCACGCGCATTGGCATCGGGGGGCCGGTCGGTTCCGGCAAGACCGCGGTGATCGAGACGATCACCCCGCGGCTGATCGCTCGCGGTGTCCGGCCGCTGATCATCACCAATGACGTGGTGACCACGGAGGATGCCAAGCAGGTCCGGCGCACGCTGAACGGCATCCTGATCGAGGAAAAGATCGTCGGCGTCGAAACCGGTGCCTGCCCGCATACCGCGGTGCGCGAGGATCCGTCGATGAACATCGCCGCGGTCGAGGAACTGGAAGGTCGCTACCCCGACAGCGACGTCGTGCTGATCGAATCCGGCGGCGACAATCTGACGCTGACGTTCAGCCCCGCGCTCGCCGATTTCTACATCTACGTCATTGATGTCGCGGCGGGCGACAAGATCCCGCGCAAGAACGGCGCCGGCGTCTGCCAGTCCGACATCCTGGTGATCAACAAGGTCGACCTGGCGCTCTACGTCGACGCCAGCCTTGAGGTGATGGACCGCGATTCACGCCTGATGCGCGGCACCAAGCCGTTCGTGTTCACCAACTGCAAGACCGGTGAGGGCGTCGAGACGCTGATGGACATGATCATGGACATGGCGCTGTTCGACGTGAGCCCGCCGGCGACGACCCCAACGACGGCGCCGGCGATGGCGGGGGCGCAAGGGTAGGCGATGGCGCTCCACGAGCAACTGGCGCGGATCGACCGCTACCGGGAACTCGCCGGGTTCCAGACCGAGCCGGCGCAGATGCGCGCGGCCGGGCCGGGCAAGATCGGCGAATTGCGGCTGGGCTTCTCGCTGCGCGACGGCCGTTCCGTGCTGCACGACTTGTACCGGGTGGCGCCGCTGCTCGTGCAGCAGGCGCTCTATTGGGACGAGGCGATGCCGGAATTGCCGATCGTCTCGGTAATCTCGGTCGGCGGCGGCATCCTGCAGGGCGACCGCTACCATATCGCGATCGACGTGGCGGAGGGGGCATCAGCGCATGTCACCTCGCAGGGCGCGAACCGTATCCATCAGATGGATGCCAATTACGCCTCGCAGCATCAGGAGATACGCGCGGCGGCGGGATCCTATCTGGAGTTTCTGCCCAACTTCACCATTCCCTATCGTACCTCGCGCTTCGTCAGCGAGACCGAGATCACCGCCGACGAGACCGCGACCGTGCTTTATCCCGAGATGGCGATGACCGGGCGCAAGCATCACCATGCGCTGGAGCGGTTCGGCTTTGACCTTCTGTCGATGCGGGTGCGCGCACGGCGGCCCGATGGGCGATTGCTGTTCGCCGAGAAGCTGCTGATCGACCAAGGCAATGACACGCTCGACCTGCCGGCGGTGGCGCGGGGCTATGACGCCATTGCCAATGTGCTGTGCTTGACGCCGCCCGAGACGGCGGCGCGGATCGACGAACGGATGACGATCAACGCCGCGCCGGGCCATCCGCGCGCCATGTCGGGCGTGTCGCGACTGCCCAATGGTGCAGGGCTGATGTTCCGGGCGGTCGGCGTCGAAAGCTATGACGTGCGAGCGGAGGTGAAGCGCTTCTGGACCGTGGTGCGCGAAGAGGCGCGGGGGCGAACGCTGCCCGACGATTTCCTGTGGCAATGACATTCTGAGGGAATGATCATGCGTGGCGAGAACGGTAATTTCATCACGGTCTGCCTGAAGGGGGCCTCGCAGGTCTTCTTCATGGAGAATGTGATCACCGGCGCGTTGTTCATGGTCGCGATCTTCTACGCGGCCGTAATGAGCCAGTCGCTCGCAACGTTCATTGGCGCGCTCGTCGGCGTGGTCGTCGCCACCGCCGTCGCATACATGCTCAATTTCGACGCAACCTCGCGCGCATCGGGCCTGTTCGGGTTCAACGGCGTCCTCATCGGCGTCGCACTGCCGACATTCGTCGCGGCCTCGCCCGAATTGTGGCTGTACGTCATCGTGGGCGCAGCCTTCACCACTATCGTAACCGCGGCGTTCGCCGCGACCCTCACCAAGAGCTGGGGTATACCGGGATCGACTGGCCCGTTCGTGCTGATCGCCTGGCTGATGCTCGCTGGTGCCTATTCGTTCGGGTCTCTGCAGGTTGTGAGCGAGACGCAGAAGCTGGCGACCGATTATCAGCTGGGCACTGCTTCGCTCCCTCGGCCGGTGGAAGCTGTCGAAATCTTCTTCCGCAACATCGGGCAGGTCTATCTGCTGGGAAGCTGGATTTCGGGCGCGATCATCTTGCTCGGCATCTTCATCGCTTCCCGTGCGGCCGGGGCCGCGGCAGTGTGCGGATCTCTGCTCGCAATGGGAACGGCATTCATGATGCGGGCAGATCCGAGCCTGGTCTCGCAGGGGCTGTACGGATTCAGCCCGGTGCTGACGGCGATGGCGCTGAGCGTGGTCTTCGTCCAGCCGTCACCAATGGTGATCGCTTATGCCGCGCTAGGCGTGATCGTGACGGTTATCCTGCAGGCGGCGTTCGACCTGATCCTCGCGCCGATCGGGCTGCCATCCTACACCGCGGCCTATGTGCTGACGATGTACCTGTTCATCGCGCCTCGCAAATTCGCGCCGCCGCATCCGCACAAGCCCGTGGCCGAGCATCCGCTGAAGGCAGCCGATCATACGCCGCCCAATCTCGCTTCTATTTCCGCGGCCAAGAAACCCGGTCGCTAGCCATTGGACGACCACGGATGAACGCTCCTGCCTGAGCCAATTACCTTGAGAGGAAGCGCTGATGAGAGGAATTGAACCGGGCGATACTGCCTTTCTGCTAGTCTGCACCGCGCTCGTCCTCATGATGACGCCCGCCCTGGCGCTGTTCTATGGCGGGCTGGTCCGGGAACGAAACGTCCTCTCCGTGATGATCCAGAACTTCGTCTGCATCGGGGTCGTCGGGATCATCTGGGTGTTCGGCGGCTTCAGCCTGGCATTCGGGCCATCAATCGGCGGCTTTATCGGTGACTTCCGTACTTATTTCGGGATGCACGGCATCGGTGTTGCGGCCGATCCCACCTATGCCTCGAACGTGCCGTTCATCCTGGTTTTCGGTTACCAGATGATGTTCGCGATCATCACGCCGGCGCTGATGACCGGCGCCTTCGTCGGGCGCATGCGGTTCGGCCCGTTCCTCTGGTTCGTCGCGCTGTGGACGATCTTCGTCTATCTGCCGGTGGCCCATTGATCTGGGGCGGCGGGTTCCTCTCGCAGCTGGGCGTCGTCGATTTTGCTGGTGGGATCGTGATCCATGCCTCAGCCGGCGCATCGGCGCTGGTGACCGCCATCTATCTTGGGCGGCGGCCAACGGGAGATAGCGGGCCGATTCCGGCGAGCCTGCCGTTGGTTGCTCTTGGTGCCGGCCTGTTATGGTTCGGATGGTTCGGCTTCAACGCAGGCGGCGCTTACGCCGCCGATGGCCTTGCGGCTTATGCCTTCACCAACACCATGCTTGCCGGATCGATGGCGATGCTGGTGTGGATGTTCTGGGAATGGCGCCATGCGGGGCATCCGACATTCTCGGGTGTGCTGGTCGGATCAGTGACGGGTCTGGCCACGATCACCCCCGCATCGGGATATGTGGAGCCGATGTCGGCGCTGCTGATCGGTGCGATCGGCGCGACCTGTTGTTACTTCGCCAAGTACATCCAGTCGTGGCTGAAGGCGGAGGATACGCTGGAGGTGTTCCGCGCGCACGGCATCGGCGGCATCACCGGATCGCTGTTGATCGGCGTGCTGGCAAGCCCGGCGATCAATGCCGTGGCGGCAGGCGGCCGGCAGCTGTCGGTCCAGGCGATCGCGGTGGCGATCGTCGTCATCTACGCCGTCATCGTCACCACCATCATCCTGTTCCTGCTCGACAAGCTGAGCAAGCTGCGCGTGCCGGTGGAGGTGCAGCGCGAGGGGCTGGACGAGCCATTCTACGGGGAGAGCGCCTTCGCCTTGTGGGGCATGAAATCCGGCAAGCCTGACTGATCGCGGTTCGGCATCGGGCGGCCGGGCGCCGGTTGCACGCGCCGCCCTACGATCCGCCTGCCGGCCTGAGGTGCAATCGGTGATGCCATGGACCTGACGCTCGTCATCTTCTTCCTTGTGTATCTCGTGATGGGGCTGGGTGCGCTGCCGTTCTTCCGGGTGGGGCGCACCGGCGCGGCGCTGATCGGCGGCATGGCGATGATGACGGTCGGCAGCATCACGCCGCAGCAGGCGTGGAGCGCGATCGATTATTCGACGATGGGCATGTTGTTCGGGCTGATGGTAGTGTCATCGGCCTTTGTCGTGTCGGGTTTCTACGGTTGGCTCGCGCGCAAGGCCGCGGGCTCGAAGATGTCGGAACGCGGCCTGCTCGCGCTGCTGATCGCGGTCGGCGGCGTGATGGCGGCATTCCTGACCAACGATGTCGTCGCGGTATCGATGTGCCCGCTGCTGCTGTCGATCACCATGGCGCGCGGGTTGAACCCGGTGCCGTTCCTCCTCGGCTTCTGCTTTGCCGTCAACACCGGCGCGGCGGGCACGATCATCGGCAGCCCGCAGAACATCATCGCCGCGCAGAAGCTGCATTTGTCCTTCGCCGGCCTGTCCGAGATCACCGTCGGGCCCGCCCTGCTGTCGCTGCCGGTGATCTGGGGCGTTCTTTCGATGCTCTACCGCAATCGCTGGGTCCTGCCGGCGGCAAAGCAGGAGGCGGGCGCAGGCCGGGGCGCCGGGGCGGAAGCGGCGTCGGCCAAGACGGTGGAGACGTCCGAGCCGCCGCCCTTCTCGTTTGGCGAGACGCTGAAGGCGGCGGTCACGGCGGTCGCGGTGGTTCTGGCCTTCATCTTCAGTGACTGGCCGCGCGAGACCATCGCGGTGACCGCGGCGGGTTTCCTGCTGCTCAGCCGCAAGGTGTCGTCCCGGTCGCTGCTGCATGAGGTGGACGGCGATCTCCTGCTGCTGGTGATGGGGCTGTTCGTAGTCAACGCCGGGCTCTCCGCCACCGGACTGCCGCAGAAACTGGTGACCGACCTTGCGTCGCAGGGCATCAACCTTGCCGACCCGCCGGTCCTGTTCCTGATCAGCAGCGTCATCAGCGACCTGGTCGGCAACAATCCCGCGGTGATGATGCTGGTGCCGTATCTTCATGCCGATGCCGATCCCAATGCTCTGGGCGCGGCGCTGTCGCTGGGGACGCATTTCTCCAGCAACCTGGTCGTGTTCGGCAGCCTTGCGGGGATCATCATCGTCGAACAGGCGAAGGATCGCGGAGTACCGATTTCGGCGGGAGAATTCTCCAGGGCCGGCGGCCTGGTCACGGTGGTGACGATGGCGATCGCCGGCCTTTGGCTCTGGCTTTGAGAGTTGGATCCCGCTTAGCGGGCGGATCGGCGCGCGGTCTCGATGTCATCGAGGGTTCGCGTCAGAATGGCAAGCGACGAAGCGATCGTATCGTCGGGCTCCGGCTCTTCTGCCGCCGCGCCTTTTGCACCTGCCGCCCGGGCGGATTCGGCGGCCGCAGGATCACCGGCCGCATCCTTAAAGCGTTCGCCCAGTGAGCGTAGCGATTGCAGTTCCTCTGGCGTTGGCGGACGATTGCGAATTCCGCGCTGCAATCGACGCGTCGCATTGGCCATGATGGAGGCCTGCCTCAGCACGTCTCGGCCCGACGTGATCATGGTGCCGAATGACCATGTGCTGCGCAGTGGCGCGAACGCGGTCAAGACGCCCTCCAGCGCGCTATCCACGGCCGTGGCCTTTAGTGCCAAGGGGCGATCGCTGCTCTCTTCTGATGGCTTGGCCGCGGATAGCAGGAAATCGCCGAGCGCCGCGAGGAGCGCGTTCATCGCTGTGGCTGCCTGCTGATGGATGCTGACCGGCAGCAGGAGCAGCGCGGCGAACATCCCCGCCGCCACGCCCACGGCAGTTTCCTCCAGCCGCAGCACCAACAGCGCCGGGGTGAAAATGCCCATCAAGCCGTAGATCAGCGAGAGGGAGATAGTAAGGAACAGGCTCATCGCGACGTACGAGACGCGCGCGATGAAGAAAGTGGCGAAGATCGAGACCGCTAGCGCGGAACTCAACCACACCAGATGATCATGCGTTAGCGTGGCGAGTGCGATGCCGATGACGATGCCGACCGCAGTGCCCCAAGCGCGATCCAGGCCCTTTACCGCGACCGCCGTTCCTGATTGTGCGTTGTTGAAGATCATGAAGGCGGCGATCACCGCCCAGAACCATCGCTGGCTGGAAACGGCCTCTCCCACCAGAGCTGCGATCGCGCAGGCGAGTGTCACCTGCAGCGATTGTCGCAGTGTCTGATCGCGTAGCCACTCGCCACGCCTCGGCAGGATCCCGGCCGTGCGAGGCGGCAGCTTCGGCCGCGCCGCAGCCGGGAACGTCGACGGAAGCCCGCCGACGGCCGCGCTCAGCGCGGCTTCCGCGTCCTGCATTTCTCGCAGCGCCTGCGCGACGCTGCCGCCGTGCTGGTCGGGGCCACCGCGTTGCTGTCGGTTGATCCGGCCGATTAGGGTGTCGGCGGCCAAATGCAGGTCGAGCAGCCGCGATGTGATCTCCGTCTCACCTGGATCTTGATCCGGAACCTCGAGCGGGAGTGCCGCCTGGCACGCCCTGATGTCCGCGCCAAGTGTGCGCCCGACGAGCAGCAGATCCGCCGCCTGCTTCCTGCGCGCAGGCTCGCCTGTCGCACCGGGGGGGCGGCTGTTGTCGGCAACCTCGCGCATCTGCTTCGACACGGACAGGACCGCGGTGATCAGGCGCCTGAAATTGCGGGCCGGATCATCCGGCATGATGAAATCGCGAAGTGCCTGAACGACCGCGGCCGAGATCACCAATGCCGCTGCCACCGACCAGAGGTCGCGCTCGCCCTCCTTCAAAAAGGCCGCGACGACGGCACACATGAACGCGAAGACGCCGACCGCGCGCCAGCGCATGCCGAAACGCGCAGCATAGCTGGCGGCGAAGACGATGATCACCAGCAGCATGTTGATGATCCGCAGGGATTCGTGCGCCGCCGAAATCGCCGCGATGGCGGCGAAAGAGGCGATGACGGCGTAGATGCGGGTCTTGGCGCGGGCTGACTCGGTCCGGTCGTTGATCTGCAGGGTTCCCTGCATTGTGGCGATCAACGCCAGCACATAGGCAGGGCGTGGCACGGGATAGACTTTCTCCACCAGCGCAAGGACACCCGCGACGGCCACCATCGACACCACGACGCAACCGGACATTCGAAGCGCAAGGAGCGAGGGGTCGGCCCCAGGATCAACAATCTAAGCCGTTGAAAGCGCGTCATCCAAGGGAGCCTTGGGCTGGGTGCGGCAGCATTGCCAATCCGGTCATGAAGCTCGCTCTACATGCGTGTCGTTGGCGAGCAGGTTGGACAAAGAAGCAGTGAAGAGAAGCTGGCGTTAAATATTTGTCGTGGAATGTAATCCACGCCAATCGCGACAGGCGTTACGTGTTTGTCCGTACCAATGCTCGTCTGCGTCCGAGGTAGGAAGAGGCTGCGGAAAATACCTATTCTCGCGAGCATTGCCGATCGTCATCAAAATAGAGCGGTATACCATCGGCCAGGCCATGATGCCGGCCAGTCGATTTAGGGGCTCATCTCGGTGTTGACGAAGTTTGGCTCGCGCTGTGCTTTGATCGCTGCCACGCCGTTGCTGCTCATCGAAAAGGCCGCGGCGCAGGAGGTGGAAGCACCGTCTCGACCGCAAGACGAGGCAAGAAGCGGCGACGACATCATCGTTTATGGCCGGGCGCTACCGCAGATCGGCATTGCCACAAGTGCGTCACAAGGCACGGTTGGCTACGACGATTTCTCCAACCGACCCGTCTCTCGGGTGGGCGAACTGGCGGAGAATGTGCCGGGCCTGATCGCGACGCAGCATTCGGGCACAGGCAAGGCCAACCAGTACTTCCTTCGCGGCTTCAACCTCGATCACGGCACTGACCTTGCCGGCTATGTCGATGGCGTGCCGATCAACATGCGCAGCCACGGCCACGGGCAGGGCTACCTCGATCTCAACTTCCTGATCCCCGAACTGGTCGAACGCATCGATTATTCGAAAGGACCATACCGCGCAGACGCCGGAGACTTTTCGGCGGCTGGCACGGTCCACTTCCGCACCGCGGAATCTTTTCCCGGTCCGATCGCCGAGGTAGTGGTCGGCAGCTATGGCTATGCGCGCTTCCTCGCGGCCGGCGACGCGTCGGTGGGCGAGGGGACGTTGCTGCTCGCGCTTGATGGAACGCTCTACAATGGGCCGTGGGTGCTCGATGAGGACCTGCGCAAGGTAAACGGCCTGGCGAAATACTCGGTCGGAACCGGCGACAGCGGCTGGAGCATCAAGTTCAGCGGTTATCACGCCACTTGGACGTCGACGGATCAGGTGCCGTTACGCGCGATCGAAAGCGGCGCAACCTCGCGCTACGGGTATGTCGATCCTGATCTTGGTGGGCGGACAACTCGCCTGGACCTCGCCGGGGAATGGCATAGCCGGAGTACGCGCGCCTTGGCCTATGCGACCTATTATGATTTCGGGCTGACCTCCAATTTCACCTATTTCCTCAACGATCCGGTGAATGGAGATCAGTTCGAGCAGTCGGACCGGCGCGGGATCTTTGGCGGGTCTGTGCAACACACCTTCGGCGAGACGATGGTATTCGGAGCGCCGACGACCATCATCGCCGGCGCCAACCTGCGCTACGACCTCATCGACAAAGTTGGCCTCTACGCCAGCGCGGCTGGCGTTCGCACCGGCACGATCCGGCAGGACCGCGTCGACGAGGTAAGCGGCAACGGGTGGGCGCAGATCGAGACACGGCTCGCACCATCGCTGCGCTTGATCCTCGGCGGCAATCTCGCGCTCTACGGTTATGATGTGCGGTCGGACCTTGCCGCCAATTCAGGCTCCGGCAGCGACGCGCTTCTCGCCCCCAAGGCGGGGCTCGCCTGGAAAGTCGCGCCGGCCGTCGAACTCTATGCGAATTTCGGCGACAGCTACCATTCGAACGATGCGCGCGGTGCGACCACACGGATCGACCTCGCGACCGGCACACCGACGGATCCCGTCCCGCTGCTCGTCCGCGCCCGTGGACAGGAACTGGGTGCGCGGGTCGAGACGGGCTCGATCAGCGCCACCGTCGCGGCTTATCATCTAACGCTTGCGTCCGAACTCGTCTTCGTCGGCGATGCCGGAACGACTGAGCCGAACGCCGCCTCGCGACGCTACGGGGCGGAGGCGACATTGTTTTGGCGCATCGGCGATGAATTGGTGCTCGACGCGCAAGGCGCACTTACCAATGCCCGTTTCACGGGCGTAGCCGAGAGCGAGAACCGCATCCCAAATGCGGTGAGCGAGGTGCTCTCGGGCGGCGTCACCTGGACACCCATTCCTGCCGTGACCTTGACCACGCGGCTGCGGCACTTCGGCGCCGCGCCGCTGGTGGAGGACAATAGCGCTCGGTCAGACCCCACTACCTTGGTCAATGCCGGTGCTTATTACCGGATCGGCAAGCTGCGCGTCGGGCTCGACGTGCTCAATGTCTTCAACAGCCGGAAGGCGGACATCACCTATTTCTACGCCTCGCGCTTGCCTGGCGAACCCGGCGAAGGGGTGGAGGATTATCACCTCCACCCGGTTGAGCCACGACAAGTGCGGGCGTCGCTTCGTTACAGCTTCTAGGCACCATTCGGCGCCGCAGCCGGTCACTGGCTGCCGGCGGGAGAGGCCGGCAGCAGTTTGCGCGTCACGCGCAAGCGGCGCGCGCGCTTTCTACTTCGCGTTCCGCCTGGACGAAGCCGTAATCCGGGATGATCTCGCCAGTACGGTCGGACACCTGCTGCCACCTGGCGAGCAGCGTCTCGCCCGCGTCCGCGCCGCCGCCGACGTAGGCGCCTTGGGTGAGCGTCACGTTGGCGCAGGCGAAATGCCCGGCGCCGGCGTTCAGGATCGTGCGCGTCGGCGCGTCGGGGCCGACCAGCGTGAGCAGCCCGGGGCTGACCAGCGCGGGATCAAGCGCCGCAAGGCTTTCGTCCGACAGCACACCCGCGGTCATCTGGGTAGCTGCGGTCGGCGCCAGGCTGTTGACGCGGATGCCGTATTTCTCGCCCTCGATCGCCAGCGTCTGCATCAGCCCGACGAGCGCCATCTTCGCCGCGCCGTAATTGGCCTGGCCGAAGTTGCCGTACAGGCCGGAGGAGGACGTGGTCATCACGATCCGGCCATAGCCATGCGCGCGCATCGTCTCCCACACCGCCTTGCAGCAGATCGCCGCACCCATCAGGTGAACGTCCACCACCAGGCGGAAATCGTCGATCGTCATCTTCGCGAAGCTCTTGTCGCGAAGGATGCCGGCATTGTTGATGAGGATATCGATCCGGCCCCAATCGTCGATCACCTTGGCGACCATCGCGCCGACCGCCGCCTCGTCCGTCACCGATGCGGCAATCGCCATCGCCCGGCCGCCCTGCGCCTTGATCTCGTCGGCGACCTTTTCCGCCGCCTCGAGCGCCAGATCGTTGACGACGACACTCGCGCCCTTGCTGGCGAGGTACAGCGCATGGGTGCGGCCCAGCCCGCCGCCTGCGCCCGTGACGATTGCGACCTTTCCGTCCAGCATCTTGCTCATCCTTCTATACCCTAACTAACCAGCCAGTGAGTATTGTTGACGTGGCGAGGCGGCGCCGTGCCGCCTCAACCCTTTGCCCGCTCCGCGCAGATCTCGCGCAAGCCTGCCGCCATGAACGATGCCATGCGCGCCTTCACCGCGGCGAAATCATCCGACCGGCACAGCCCGCTGGACAGTTTGTCGATGCGGCCCGTGCGCGCCAGCGTGACCATCAGCGCGCCGGTGACGAAGTGATAGCCCCAGTAAATGTCTTCTTCCGCGCAGTCGGGCAGCGCGCGTTTCAGCAACGCGATCAGCCGACGGACGACCGGATCGAAATGCTCGTCCATCAATTCGGCGCCCCATTCTGGGGTATTGGCGACCAGCGCGCCAAGCGCGCCGTAATTCTTCCAGCCCTCGCCACCCTTGATGTAAAGGTCGAGGTCGGTGTCGAGAAACGCGCGCAACGCGCCTTCCACGGTCGGCTTCTCGCCGCTCGCCGCCTCATATTCGTCCAGCGCGCGCATCCGCTGTTCGCTCGTCACCACCGCGCGCCGCGCAAAGACGGCGTCGAACAGCTTCTTCTTGTCCTCGAAATAATAGTTCATCAGCGTGTGATGAACGCCGACGCGCTTGGCGACATCCTTCAGCGTCACACCATGCAGGCCATGTTTGGAAAACAGGAACTCGGCTTCGTCGAGTATCTGTTCCATCGTGTCGGCGCGCTGTTCAGCCTTGGTTGCGCGCCGGCGCGTCGTCTTCTCCGGCTTTTCGGTAACGGTCACGCGATCGACTGTCCCTGTTCTTGGCACGCCTCGCCCGCCGCTCCCCTCAAGCGCCTCCATGCTCGGCCCGCAAGCGTATCTTGTCGATCTTCCCCGTAGGGGCAAGCGGCATGGCCGGCAGGCGGACGACCATGTCCGGCACCCACCACGGCGCGACCCGGCCGGCGAGCGCAGCCAGAAGGTCCTCGTCGCTGAGCGCGGAATCGCGCATTTCGACCAGCAGCAGCGGCCGTTCGCCCCATTTGGGATCGACGCGCCCGATCACCGCGGCCTGCGCCACTTCTGGCAGCGCACCGACGATCGCCTCGATCTCGGCCGGGTTGATCCACTCGCCGCCCGACTTGATCAGATCCTTCGCGCGGCCAGTGATGATGAGATTGCCGTCACGGTCGATCCGCGCCAGATCGCCGGTGGCGAACCAGCCGCGCGCATCGGTGGCGGGCGCATCGTGCCCGAAATACCGCTCGATCACCGCCGCGCCGCGGACGCGCAAATGCCCCTCCACGTCGCGCTGCTCGGGAAGCGCCACGCCATCGGCATCGGTCAGCAACAGGTCAACGCCAATCGCCGGCTTGCCCGACACGGCGGCCGTACGTGCCGGATCATGCGGCGGCGCGACGGTGCCGGATGGCGACAATTCGGTCATCCCCCAGCTGGTCTGTACCGTCACGCCAAGCCGCTGTTCCAGCCGCTCCATCAATGCCGGCGGCATCGGCGCGCCGCCGACGATGATCCGCTGGAGGCTCGGAACGTCGCCGCCCGTCGCATCCAGATGCTCGACCAGCCCCAGCCACACGGTCGGCACACCGACGCCCACCGTTACCTGCGCCTGTGTGATCAGCCAGGCCAGGCTGGCGCCGTCGTTGCGCCGCCCCGGCAGCACCAGCCGGCCGCCCGCGGCGGGCACCGCGAAGGGCAGGCCCCAGGCATTGGCATGGAACATGGGCACCACCGTCAGCACCGAATCCGTCCGCGCGATCGCCATCACATCCGCCTGCAAGGTTCGCAGCGTATGCAGGAAGCTGGAGCGATGGGTGTAGGTCACGCCCTTGGGAGCGCCGGTCGTGCCGGAGGTAAAGCACAGACCCGAAGGCGCCGTTTCCGCAAACTCGCCCCAGGCGACATGCGTCCGCGTCGCGGCGATCATCGGCTCCAGCGCCTCGCCGGTGGCGCCTGCCGGCACCTCGCCGTCGATGATCAGCAGGTGGCGGATGGTGGGCGAGGCCTCTGCAATGGCGCTCGCCAGCGGGAGGAGGTCGGCGCTCGCCACCAGCAGCTTCGGTTTGGACTGCGCGGCCATTGCGGCCAGCTGCGCGGCAGTCAGGCGCGGGTTCAGCGTGTGGCACACGGCGCCCATGCCCATAACGCCATACCACGCCTCGACATGCGCCTGGCTGTTCCACGCCAGCGTCGCGACGCGGTCACCCGTCCTGACACCCAGATCCGCCAGAACGCCCGACACGCGCCGCGCGCGGGCATGAAGGTCGGCATAGCCGATCCGCGCGACCGTGCCGTCGTCGCCGGCCGTGACCACCTCGGCATCGGGATGCCACTTGGCCGCATGCGCCAGGAACTTGTCCAGCGTCAGCGGGAAATCCTGCATTGTTCCGTCGATCATCGGCAACCGGCCGCCTTTGTCAGTAGGGGGGAGGCAAGCCCCGTGTTCCAGTTCCACGGCTGGTTCCCCGCCGCGCGGCGGCGGCACATCGCCGCCTCGTGCAGCGCGAACATGCCCGGGGTCAGCCGCGTGCCCGGCGTCGGCGCCTGCGCGAACGCCATGAAATGCGCCGCCTCGCCATAGGGCTGCCATTTGGGCTGCCCGTTCGCCGCCGGTTGCCCGGTCCGCGCGAACGACAGCCAATAATCCATCATCGCCGCGGACAGCCGCCGGTCGACCACCCCATCGGGGTTCTTCGGCCACAGCGGGGGCGTGCTGCCATTGGTGCCGAAGACATAGGGGATCTCGGCCGCGTGAAAGGCGTGGAGCCCATTCTCGCTCGCCGCCGGATAGGCGTGGTCGAAATAATAGAGGTAGCCGGGCCGCCCGATCGCGGTCTGGCCGATCGCCAGCCGTTGCGACGTCCAGCCGTAGAGCGCGTCGCGCGTCGTCGCGAGCATGGATTCGCCCACGTCACTCGATGGGTAAAGACGCAGGAACGGCTCGGCGAGGTCGCCGTACCGCTCCTTGATCGTCGCCTCATAGGCCGCCGCGTCGGCCGGGGCGGGGGGCAGCAACATGCGCAGCGAGCGGATCTCGCCCGCATTGTAGCCGGTCAGCACCGGGACCGGCGCCTGCTCGCCGCGGTCCCAGGTGTCGACCAGCTGGCGGGTCAGCAGCTTGCCGTCGACCGTGCCCCAGGGGCCATAGCCCTTCATCGCCGCAGTCTGAGTCAGCGTCTCGGCGTCCATGCCGCGCAGGTCGGCGAGATCCCTGGCGCCAAGCGTCGTCATGATCTGCACCCCGGCGTCCTCGGCGGAAGGCAGGCCGTGGCGCGGCTGTTTCAGCTCGGGCGCGGTGATCATATAGGCGCTTTGCGCGATCGCACGGTGGAACAGGCCACCCGCCTCCGGGCTGGCCATCAGGTACATGACGCTGAGCGCGCCGGCGGATTCGCCCGCAATCGTGACATTGGCGGGATCGCCGCCGAACGCCGCGATATTGCGCTGGACCCAGCGAAGCGCCGCCATCTGATCCATCAGGCCGTAATTGCCCGAGATCCCGTCCGGTGATTCCCCGCTCAATTCGGGATGCGCGAGATAGCCGAGGATGCCGAGCCGATAGTTGATCGACACCACGATCGCGCCACGCGCCGCCATCCGCGCGCCGTCGTACATCGCCTCATGGCCATAGCCGCTGACCAGCGCGCCGCCATGGATCCACACGATCACCGGCAGGTCCTTCGCCTCGCGCGGCGCCCAGATGTTGAGCGCCAGGCAGTCCTCACTCATCCGCTGCGGCGGATTGGCGTAGATGCTGGGTGCGGAGGAACGCGGCTGGACGCAGGCGGCGGCGAATGACGTCGCCTGGCGCACCTCGGCCCATGGCGTGGCCGGTACCGGCGGCTTCCACCGCAGCGGGCCGATCGGCGCCTCGGCATAGGGAATGCCCTTGAACACCCGCACCTTGCCCTGTGTGCTCCCCGCCACGGCGCCATCGGGCGCACGGACGACAGGGGCACCGGCAGGCGCGGCGGCGGCGGCCGCCGGAACGGCCGCGCTGAGCAGGGACGCCGCCAGTGCGGCGCCGGTCAGTGATGTCATGCGCGATTTCCCTCGCGGCGAAGCAGCCGCGCCAGCCACAGGAACAGCGCGATCGCGATGAGATAGAAGGGGGTCAGGGTATAAAGCGCGGTCTGCAGCGCATGGGCATCGCCCTGCGCCTTGAACCAGTCGCTCGCCTGGCCGACCCACGTCGGCCCGAGGCCCAGCCCGATGAAGTTCATGATGAGCAGCAGCAGCGCGCCCGACAGCACGCGCTGGTCCGGCCGCACCTCTTCCTGCACCAGCGCCACCGACGCCGAGAGGTAGAAATAGTTGAACACCATGACGACGGACAGCAGCATCAGCGCCATCGGCCAGCTCGGCGCCCAGATGAAGCCGAGGTAGAATGGCATCGCGATCGCCAGCGACATCGCCGGGGCAGTGGCATAGCCAACGCGCGTGCGGCGCGTCATCCGGTCGATCACCCGGCCGGACACGACCATGCCGCCGCCCATACCGATCGCCAGCACCAGCGCGTACCAGATCGCGACGTCGCTCAGCTCCATGCCCTTTTCGCGCATCAGGAACAGGACGGCGAAATTGCCGAGGCCATAAGTGACGAACTGGGTCGCCCCGCTGCCCAGCGCCGCGAGCATCAGCACGGGATTGGTCAGGAACATGCGGACGGTGGACCAGAAGCCGGCGGGCGGGACTGCCTCGATCGCCTTGGCCCCGGCCGGGTCAGTCGCGCCGCGCGCCGGCTCCTTCATGAAGATGCGCAGCAGCACCGCGGTGACGACACCGATCGCACCGATGATGATGAACGGCATCCGCCAGCCGAAATGCTCGGCGATCACCGCGCCGAACGCGACGCCGATCGCAGCGCCGATCGCGGGGCCCAGGTTGAAGATGCCGAACGCGGCGGCGCGCTTCCCCGGCGGATAAGTATCGGTGATGATCGCATAGGATGGCGGCACGCCGCCCGCCTCGCCGAAGCCGACGGTCATGCGCGCGATCACCAGCTGCGTGTAATTCTGCGCCAGCCCGCAGGCGACGGTCGCGCCGCTCCAGATCGCGCAGGCGAGCGACAGCACGGTCACCCGGCTGGATCGATCCGCCAGCCAGCCGACGGGAATCGCGATGAAGCAATAGAACATCGCGAAATACAGCCCGCCGATCAGGCCCAGCTGGCCGTCGGTGACGCCCAGCGAATCCTGGATCGGCTTGGCCACGATGCCGATCAACTGGCGATCGAGGAAGTTCAGCACATAGACGAACGTCAACGTCACCAGCACCCAGACCGGCCGCTGCGCACGGGGACCAGCCCCGTGCGCCTCAACCGGCGCGCCCGTCGCCGCGCTCATCGATCAGATCCCGTAACCGAGGCGGAAGCCAACGGTGCGCGGGCGCAGCGTGCCGAAGCGGCTGACCAGGAAGGCTTCCGGGTGGATGTAGGTGATCGAGTGATCGTCGAACACGTTCTCGACATACAGCTGCCCCGTCCATGCGCCCCGCTTCACGCCAAGGTTGACGTTCACGTTCACATATTCGTCGGTCTGGCCAAAGGTCGACAGGCGCACGTTGGGCGCGCCCGGCGTGTTGGGGAACGAGCTGTTGTACGATCCCACATATTGCGCGTTCACCGCGAAGGTGCCCTTGCTGCTTTCGCCCAGGTCGAACCCGATCGAGGTGTACATCGCGCCCTGAAGCCGCGGCGCCGACAGGCGATGGCCAAGCACCGCGCCGGAGATCGCGGCTTCTTCCGCGGTCAGTCGGGTGATCTTGGCGTCGTTGTAGGCCGCGTTGAAGCCGATGAAGACGTCGGTGGCGGGGATGAGCCCCATTTCCACTTCGAAGCCCTTGCTGCGCGCCGCGCCGATGTTGGTGGCGAACTGCACCGAATCCGACACGCGGTTGGCCTGCGCCTGGATGTTGCTCCAGTCGATCAGATAGGCGGCGAGGTTGATCGTCACCCGTCCATCGAGCCAACGGCCCTTGGCGCCGATCTCATAGCTTTCCAGGCGATCCGACGATGCGCCGGCCGGAATGATGATGTCGGAATCGTCGACCAGGCTTCCGCGGCCGGCGAAGGCGTTGACGATCGGGGCGCGGAAACCGGTGGAGAAGGTGGCGTAGGTCGTCACCGTCTCGGTCGGCTTGTACGATGCGCTGGCCTTCCACTGCGGCTTCTGGCCCGTGGCCTTCACGCCGGTGACCGCTTCGTACGCGGGGAAGCGATTGAACGCGAGGTTGCGAACATCGCCCAGCGCCAGCTGCAGATAGTTCAGGTCAACGCCATATTCGGGATAGGTCGCCATCGCGAGATAGCCGCCCGCTTCGGTGAACCCCTGCGCGGAGATGCGGCCATAGCGCATGCCGCCGGTCAACCAGAAGCGATCGGAGAAGCGATAGGTCAGCTCACCGAAGGCGGCGAGTTCCTCGTTCTTCTGATAGGTATATTGCTTCTGGTAATATTGGTCCGGCAGGCCGGTCAGACCGCGCGCCGCCAGGAATGCGTCCGACGAACGGTAGAAGAAATCGGTGTCGCGGCGACGGTTGAGATAGAATCCGCCCAGCGTGAACTGCAGCGGGCCGTCGAGCGTCGACACCAGTCGCGTCTCCTGCACGAACACCTTGTCATAGGCGTTGGCATCGAGGCCGAAGGCGATCGGCGATCCCGGGAAGGCGCCCTGCGGGAAGGTGCCGGCCAGATCGAGCCAGAAACGCTGGTCGAAATTGGAGAAAGTCGACGAACTGGTCAGCCGCGCGAAATCGAACTCGTAGTCGATCGTCGCATTGGCGATCAGCTGCTTGCCGGTGAAGCGGTCGGGCTGGTCCGAGACGCGCTTCTCGCGACCCAGCGACGGGCTGGTCAGCGAGGAATCCTTCGGGTCGCTGTCCTCATACGAACCCAGCAGCTTGATCGACAGGCGGTCGGTCGGCTTCCACAGCAGCGCTGCGCGGCCGCCGGCGTTCACCAGCGTGTTTGAATTGCGCACGCCGGTCCCGACATTGTCGAGATAGCCTTCTTCATGCCGGTAGAAGCCGACCGCGCGGATCGCGAGCTTGTCGTCGATGATCGGCACGTTGACCATCACATTGTACCGCTGGCGCAGGCTGTTGGAGCCGGTCAGACCGATGTCGAGCAGCGCCGACGTATCGAAATGGTTGAGGTCCGGGCTCTTGGTCAGGATGCGCATCGCACCCGACAGCGAACCTGATCCGAACAGCGTACCCTGCGGCCCGCGCAGGAATTCCACCCGCTCGACGTCGAACAGGTTCGGGTCGACGACGGTGGTGTTGCCGATCGTGGATACGGGCAGCTCGTCGATATATACCGCGACCGAGCTCTGCAGGTTCGCGTTATAGCCGTTGGTGGCGATGCCGCGCGCGGTGAAATTGTTGAAATTCTGCGTCGGACGATTGAGCACGACGCCGGGCGTCTCGCGCGCAATCCCTTCAAAGCCGACAATGCCCTTTTCGGTCAGTTCCTGCTGCTGGAACGCGCTGACGCTGATCGGCACGTCCTGAATACGCTCCGCGCGGCGCGTCGCGGTGACGAAGATGTCGCCGGACTCGGTGGCGTCGTCCGTTGCGCCGGCCGCCAGATCGCCTGCAGGCTGATTGGTGCTGGCCTGATCGGCCCCGGTCTGATCCGAATTCGCCGCGCCCTGCGCAGCTGCCGGTGCAATTGAGAAAAGCGTCATCGCCGCAGCGGACGCGAGCAACATGGCTCTCATCGATCCCCTCCCTAAACTCCAAGCGCGAGCTTGTCGGCGTTTGGGTGCCCCAACTAGTTGCATCTGTCAACACTCACTCTCTCGCGTGTGAATGTCGGGTGATGATGGCTTGACGACGCGGTTGAGCCTCATGAAGGGCCCGCTGTCGCATACGAGCATCGACATTAACGGCACCAATCGAGCCGCCGACAGTTGGTCCCGGCGGCTTCAGATTTTCTCCTGCCACAAGCGAGGTGTCGTGGCGCTAACCCTTACTTTCATCAGCCATGATGCCTTCGCCGCGGATGTGCGTGCACTTGCGGCGGCGCTGAAGGGAACGCCTGAGTGGCAGCCCAGCCTGCTCATCGGCATGGGGCGCGGCGGCTTGGTTCCCGCAGTGTATCTAAGCCATGCGGCCGACCTGCCGATGATCTCCTGTGACTTGTCGAGCCACGCCACGGCCTTTGCGGACGCCACGCTTGCAAGGCTCGCGGAGCGCACGCGCGTCGGCGCTCGACTGCTCTTCGTGGACGATATCAATGATAGCGGCCGCACCATTGGCATTCTGCGTCGCCGCCTGGGTGACTTCGACGCAGCGCCAGGCAGCGTCCGCTTCGCGACCCTGCTGGACAATGAAGTTTCCGCCGAGCGCGTAGAGTATCGCGCTCGAACCATCGATCGGCGCGTGGTGAAGGACTGGTTCGTCTTCCCGTGGGAGGCGCTCGCATCGAAAGAGGCGATTGCGGAGGACGCAGCGGAAGTTCCCGAACGGATTCAGTAGCGCAGAGCAGGTCGTCTCATCCGAACCGTCAGATCATGATCTGGCTGGCGTGCATGACGCTGCGACCATCAGGGCGTCGGCAACGTTCACTGCTTGAGGCATCCGCCCTTTCTTTCCCGGGGGCAGGACGGTGACACTTGCCGCACCCGAGACCTTTGACGTGCTTGCGGTCCGTGATGCGCGCCCACTACGCTGCGCTTTCTTCCTGTGGAGATCGTGACGATGCGCCTTCTTCCCCTTCTGCTTTCCCTTGGCAGCGCGGTCCTGTCCGCGCCGCCCGCGATCGCGCAGGCGGGGCCTGCGGATGTGGCGAGCGCGTCCGAAATTCGCGCGCGCGTGGATGCGCTTGCCGCGGGGATGGGGACCAGCAGCTTTGCCTATGAGCCTTTGGTGGTGGATGGCGAAACGGTCGCCGCGCTGGAATATTGGAAGGCGCCGGGGAAGCCGGCGGTTCACCCGGATGCGGCCGAATATGCCATCGTCATCGAAGGCGCGGGGAAGCTCATTTCCGGCGGCACATTAGTGGCTCCGCGCACGACCAAGCCTGGACTCGTCGAAGGAGAGGGGATCGAGGGTGGCACACCCCGCACGCTCGCTCCGGGAGATGTGATGCTGATCCCGGCTGGCGTGCCGCACTGGTTCGGGATTGACGGCAGACTGGTACTGCTGGGAATGAAACTGCCGCGGCCAGCATCGGCAGGTCAGTAGGCGAGCTGCTAACCCCGGCTACCGCGAGATCGATGAATATCCCGATCCGGAATGGGACAGCAGCCTCACGACCCGTCTGCTAGAAAAGCGGCTAGGCTGACGTTCACTTATCAAGCGCGCCCAAGACCGGCGACATCGGGGTGGTTGATTTGAGGTGCGACGCTCAGCCGCCGCCAGCATCCAGCCATTCCAGCGCCATGCGGCACAAGTCGGACGGGGCGGCGCTCGATCGTAGCGTCAGCACCGCCTCCTCAGCTGTCGGCCGCTCCAGGGTCTCCAACTGACTGTTGAGGAGGCTCGCGGGCATGTAGTGACCCGGTCGGTCGGACAACCGTCGCTCGAGTTCGTCGCGATCATTATCGAGCAATATGTAGCGCACGTCCCTGCCGGTCGCAGCCCTCAGTCGCTGGCGATAGGATCGACGCAGCGCCGAGCAGGCCGCCACGGCGCAGCCATTTGTCGCTGCCGCTTCGCCCAGTGCGCGACCGACGCGATCAAGCCACGGCCAGCGATCTGCATCCTCCAGCGGCTGTCCGGCGCTCATCTTTGCGACCGCGCCTGCGTCATGGAAGTCGTCGCCTTCGAGGAAAGGGCAGCCGAGGGCATCGGCCAGCAGCCTGCCGAGCGTCGACTTTCCGCTGCCGCTGACGCCCATGACCACGATTGCCCTTGGCGTGTCCCTGTTCGCGACTGGTCGGTCCACGTCGGCACCCCGCTGGCTTGTCCGCCCAACGCCTGACGGTCGGGTAGGTTCGCCGCCTGACTAGCCGCCGCATTCGCGTGCCGGAACTACGACCATGGTCGCGGATGCTCCGCCACCCGTGCCGGCTTATCAACCAGTCGAACGGATGGCGATACGCGTCACTCGCACATGGGAGAGGGAATGCGGACCACCGCTCTGCTGGCAAGGACGCTGCTGACAGCAACCTCTTGTGTCGCTGCATCCACTCTGAACGATCAGGCTGAGGTCACGGTGGAAGCGATCGGCGACGGCGACACCGATGAGGCGACCGAGTGAGAGAAACAATAGTCCACTCTACTAGCGATCTGCCGATTTCTCCGCGATCGTGTTGCATCGCAGCTTGGAATAGATTTTGCGGTTGCCAGCGGCGCGTAGCTGCAGGAAAATGCCGACACACCAACAAGTGTTCCCAACCGCATGAAGATCGCCTTCTTCTTCGCCGTGAATCAGGTCTTGCACGCCGGCATCCGCTTCAAGTTCTAGCCGCTGCGCAGCCGGGCCCGGATGCCGCTGATCCCCAACTGTCCCGGCGCCCCGACCTGGACACTTTTTGTTAAGGAGACCGGCGTGAAGCGTCGCATTGTCTGCACCATCGCGGCGTTTACTGCCGCGTTTGTTGCGAGCTCTTCTGCCCTGGCGCAGGCTTCCGCTTTCCTCGCTGCTCCAGTCGATGCGCGGGGGACCATCGTGCGCGGCACAGGAGACGGCCAGGTTGATGACACCGCAGCGATCCAGCGCGCGATCGATGAAGCTGCGGACCAGCGCGGTGGCGGCATCGTGTTCCTGCCGGAAGGCACCTATCGGATCACGCGCACGGTCTACATCTGGCCCGGCGTCCGGGTGTTTGGCGTCGGCAGCGTGCGGCCGAAGATCGTACTTGGGGACCGCACCCCTGGCTATCAACGCGGGCTTGCGAACATGATCATTTTCGCGGGCGCGCGGCGCGCCCAGTCCGGACAGCCGCGCGTGCCATTTCCGCCGCCCGGTAGCGTGCCGTTCGACCCCAACATCGCGGACGCCAATCCAACCACGTTCTATTCCGCGATGAGCAACGTCGACATAGCGATTGGAGAAGGTAACCCGGCCGCCGCGGCCATCCGCTTCCACGTCGCGCAGCATGCCTTCGTCAGTCATATGCGGTTCGATCTCGGTTCCGGCCTCACGGGCCTCTACCAGGTCGGTAACATCGGACAGGACCTTCACTTTCGCGGCGGCCGCTACGGCATCCTTACGGAAAAATCGTCGCCCGCCTGGCCGTTCGCGCTGATCGACACCACGTTTGAGGGCCAGCGCGAAGCTGCGATCCGCGAGCACGAGGCTGCGCTGACAATGGTCAACGTCGCGATCCGCGACACGCCGGTGGGGATCGACATCGACAAGGGCTACGGCGACTGGCTGTGGGGCAAGGACGTCCGCTTCGAGAATATCGGCAAGGCAGCGGTCGTCATCTCCAACGAGAACAACGTCTATACGCAGGTCGGGTTCGAGAATTCACTCGCCAGCGGCACGCCGGTCTTCGCCCGCTTCCGTGACAGCGGCCGGACGGTGGCAGGACCCAGTGCTTCCTACAAGATAAGCGCATTCAACTACGGGCTGGCCGTCCCGGCGCTGGGCCAAATGGGAACGTACAAGACGGTGATGGATGCCTCACCATTGTCGGCGCTGCCCGAGCGCCGTGCTGCCGCGGTCCGCGCGCTGCCGCCGACCAGCGAATGGCACAATGTGAAGCTGGACGGCGCGAGGGGCGACGACCGCACAGATGATACCGCCGCGATCCAGCGCGCGATCAGCGCCAACCGCGTCGTCTATTTCCCGGCTGGCCGCTATATCGTTACCGATACGCTGAAGCTGCGCCCCGACAGCGTCCTCGTCGCGCTTCACCCGAACCTGACGCAGATCATCCTGCCCGACGGCACGCCGGCCTTCCAGGGCGTCGGCGCGCCCAAAGCATTGGTGGAGACGGCGCAAGGCGGGGACGCGATCGTTTCCGGCCTCGGGCTCTTCACCGGCGGCATCAACCAGCGCGCGACGGCCTTGTTGTGGATGGCCGGCGAGAATTCGCTGGTCGACGACGTCAAGTTCCAGGGCGGTCACGGCACCGATCTGGCCGGGGGCGAACGCTTCAACCCCTATAACGCAACCGCGACCGGCGATTCCGATCCGGCCAAGCGGTGGGACGCGCAATATCCCAGCCTGTGGGTGACGCGGGGCGGCGGCGGCACGTTCAACAATATATGGACGCCGAACACCTATTCGCAGGCCGGCTTCTACGTCTCCGATACCGAAACGCCGGGCCACCTCTATCAAATGTCGGCCGAGCATCATGGCCGGGTCGAGATAGCACTCAACCGCGTGGCCAATTGGGAGTTGCTGGCACCGCAAACCGAAGAGGAGGGCGGGGAAAGCCGCGATGCCGTCGCGCTGGAAATCCGCGACTCCCGCGACATCTTGGTTGCCAATCTCCACGCCTATCGTGTGACCCGTACGAGCAAGGCAAAGCCGGCGGCGGTGACGCTGTACAACAGTCGCAACATCCGCTTCCGCAACGTTCATGTGAATGCCGAGAGCGGACTTGGTACGTGCGACGAGAACGGCTGTGCGACCTATTTGCGGGCGAACAAGTTCCCGTATGAAAATGCCATCGTTGATGTGCCAAGCGGGCTGCAGGTGCGCGAGCGCGAATTCGCAACGCTCGACATCGGATCGGAGCTGCCCGCTCCCCCTCCGCCATCACGGACGGGGGAGGGCGTGGTCGAGAAGCTCGCCGGTGGCTTCGATGCGCTTGGCGGCGCGGTAGCAACCTCGGACGGCACGCTCTATTTCGTCGATCGCACGCAGCAGCGCATCTATCGCTGGGACGAAGGACGGGGTCTGGGCATCGAGCGCG
Organism: uncultured Stakelama sp.; assembly: GCA_964390515.1. Taxonomy (GTDB): domain Bacteria; phylum Pseudomonadota; class Alphaproteobacteria; order Sphingomonadales; family Sphingomonadaceae; genus Sphingomonas. Next base: position 72,050 of record CAYMIU010000001.1, on the reverse strand, counting down.
ACAACACGCTCGATGCGATTAACCTTGCCGCGGACCAATCCGGCAATCTGCTGGTCCTCTCGGCCTCGGGCCGTAACGGCACGGTCTACAGCTTCCGCCCCGGCACGCCCGAAACCGAGCTGACGGTCCTGCCGCCGACACCGACCCGGCCGCTCGGCAAGGCGCGCATCGCGCTTCCCGGCAACTGGTGGAACAACGGCGAGTTCAAGGATCAGCTGGATACGAAGACGCTTCAGTTCACCACGTTGGCGGAGATGTTCGCCCGCGACGTCGCAGTGCCGGCGGCACAGCAATATGTCTCACCTGACGGCAGCGTGGCGCTTCCCGCCTATCGCGTGTTCCAGCAGGGGCCGGCAGATTTTCGCGCACGCCGTTTTTCCCCGATGCTCGATACCTATGGTTTCGTCGCCGGACAGGCAGGCGGGCGCGTGCACGTCAGCGATGCGTCAGAGGCACGGACCTACAGCGCGCTGGTGACTCCGACCGGTGCGCTTACCGATCTGAAGCTGTTCGCGGATCGCGGCGGCGAGAGCGTCGCAACACATCCCGACGGACGCGTGTTTATCGCCAACGGGCAGATCCTCGTTCACGACAGAGAGGGGCGCGAGACCGGACGGATCGATGTACCTGAACGGCCGATCCAGCTCGTTTTTGGCGGGGCCGATGGCCGCACCTTGTTCGTGCTGGCACATGGCGGGCTTTATCGCGTTCGTCCGTGAACTTGGTTGCCGAAAGAGGGAGAGGGCGATGATCGAGTGGAACAGGCGAACCGTGCTGCAGGGCATCGGTGCGGGCGTGGCGAGTGCCGCGCTGCCGGCGGGTGCCAAGGCCCAGGCGGGCGCGCCGCCGCGCAAGCTCGGTTACGCGATCGTTGGCCTTGGCAGCTATGCCACGCGGCAGATCATGCCGCGGCTGAAGGACTGCGAATTCGCCCGCCTGACTGCGCTGGTCAGCGGCACGCCCGAGAAGCTGGAACGCTACGGCAGCGAATATGGCGTGCCGAAAACGCATCGCTATAGCTACGCGGATTACGATCGGATCCGCGACAATCCGGATATCGACATCGTCTATGTCGTGCTGCCCAATTCGATGCACGCCGAATACTCGATCCGCGCGAGCCAGGCTGGCAAGCATGTGATGTGCGAGAAGCCGATGTCGGTTTCCGCGGCGGAAGCAGAGGCGATGATCGCCGCGGCGCGCAAGGCGGACCGCAAGCTGATGATCGGCTACCGCAGCCATTTCGAGCCGTACAACCAGCGGGCGATTGCGCTGGTGAAGTCGCGATTTGTCGGGCGGCCGACGCTGATTACGGCGGAGCATGGGTTCAACGCGCAGCCGAACCAGTGGCGGCTCGACCGGCCCTTGTCGGGCGGCGGTTCGCTGATGGACATCGGGATCTACAGCCTGAATGCCGCGCGCTACCTTGCAGGCGAGGAGCCGGTGGAACTGGTCGCCACGGAATCGACCGACCGCAATGATCCGCGCTTCCGCAACGTAGAGGATCGCATTGATTTCCAGATGAAATTTCCGTCCGGCGTGATCGCAAATTGCGTGTCCAGCTATTCCTCCGGGCACAATGCCTATCGCGTGACGGGAACCAAGGGCTGGGTGGGAATGGAGCCGGCGACGCCGTATGAGGGCCACCAGATGTGGACCAGACAGAAGGGCAAGACCGAGCAGGTGACGCTGCCGACGCCGAAGAAGAACCAGTTCGTGGCGCAGCTCGATCATTTGCCGGAGAGCATCCTCACCGCTGTGCCGCTGCGCGCGTCTGGCGAGGAGGGGCTGCGCGACATGAAATTGATCGAGGCGATCTATCGTTCGGCCCGGGAACGGCGTGCAGTAGCGTTGGTATGACGGTCGATCGACGGTCGATTCTGGTCGGCATTGGTGCCTCTTTGGTTGCCAGTGGCGCGCAAGCGAGCGCGATTGGTATGGGAAAGATCGCCCGTTTCGACGCCGGGCTCGATCAACTGATCGATACCGCCAGTCCGATCGAGGTGATCGCGGATGGGCTGCGCTGGGCGGAAGGGCCGGTATGGGTGCGGCAGGGCGGTTACCTGCTGTTTTCCGACGTGCCGGCCAATGTCGTCTATCGCTGGCGCAAGGGAGAGGCGGCGCGGCCGTTCCTGGCGCCGTCTGGGCTCGCCGGGCCGGTGCCGCCGGGCATCAGGGAGGCGGGGGCGAACGGCCTCGCGATCGGCCCGGACGGTGCGCTGATCATGGCGGACTCCGGAACGCGCGCGATCGCGCGGGTTGATCTGGCGACGAAGCGCAAGACGATCCTGGCGGATCGATTCGAGGGCAAGAGGTTCAACAGCTGCAACGACGTTGCGATCGCCCGCGACGGCGCGATCTATTTCACCGATCCGCCCTACGGCCTTGCCGATGGGGATGCGTCGCCGCTGAAGGAGCTGGCGTTCAACGGCGTCTATCGCCTGATGCCCGGCGGCGCGGCGCAATTGATCGACCGCAGCGTTCGCCGGCCCAATGGCGTCGCGCTGTCGCCTGCCGGGGACCGGCTATACGTTGCCTGCTCGGACGAGACGGCGCCGGACATTCGCGTCTATGATCTGGGCAAGGACGGTTTGCCTGCGGGGCCGGGGCGGCAGTTCGTCGACTTCGCGGCGGAGCATGCGCGTGGGCTGCCGGGCCTGCCCGACGGGTTGAAGGTCGCAGCGTCCGGGCATCTGTTCGCCAGCGGGCCGGGCGGGATATACGTCATCGCGCCGGACGGGAGGAAGCTCGGGCTGATCGCGACGGGCAAGGCGATCGCCAATTGCGCGTTCGGTGAGGATGGGCGCACCTTATTCCTCACGTCGAGCGACAAGGTGGCGCGGGTGCGGCTGAAAACGCCGGCCTGGTGAGGCAGGAGCAGATCAAGCCTATACCTAGGTAGCTATACGTAAGCAGGCTGGCGGGGCCTACATCCCCCGCCAGGGTCTGACGGCCCGACCTCGGCATTTGCAAGCGTTGGAGCAGGCGTGACCTCTCAAGGCCTGAACTCACCCCCCGCGCGCGGTGCGGCCGCCCCCCGGCCGCGCATCCAGTCGCTCGACGTGATCCGCGGCATGGCGATCCTCGGCATCCTTGCGGTCAACGCAGACGGCTTCGCCGCGCCGCAATCGGCATCGCTCAAGCCGCTGCTGTGGATGTACCCCAACGAGGGTTGGACCGCCTTTTGCTACTGGATCATGGAGACCTTCTTCCACGAGAAGTTCCTGATCATCTTTTCGATGCTGTTCGGCGTGTCGCTGTTCCTCGTCGGCGGCGACGGCAGCGATCGGCAGCGCAGCAGAATGCTGGTGCGGCGGCTTGCCGTCCTGCTCGTGTTCGGCCTCATCCATGGTTTCGGCATCTGGTGGGGTGACATCCTGTCGCTCTACGCGGTGACTGGCTTCCTCATGGCGCTGGCACGCGGGTGGCGGCCGAAGCTGCTGCTGCTGAGCGGCGTCGCGCTTTACGGCGGGATGGCGATCGCGGCCATTCCCGGTGGCGCGCTGCCCTTTGCATCGCCGCAGGCGCGGCAGGAGGCGATTGCGGCGATGGCGCCCGATCCGGAGGCGATCGCCGAGCGCAAGGCGGTTGTCGCAGCGCGGATCGAGCAGGCGAAAGCGTCCTGGACCGGGGCCTACAGCCTCAACGCGCAAGAGTATCGCAACCTGCTGTCGGGAGACCCCTGGCTGATCCCGCAAACGCTGGGGCTGATGATGATCGGCCTGGGGCTGTTCAAGACCGGGTTCCTGGCCGGTCGATCGAGCCGCCGTCGATACGTGACGGCGCTTGCGGTAGGCGCGACCGCGTTGATCCCGACGGGATGGATCGCATGGGAGGTGGAGGTGCTGGAGCGGCCGATCCTTGGCGCGCACGGTGCGGTGCTGCTCCTGTCGCCGCTGGTATCGCTCGCTTATGTCAGTGCGCTCATCCTGCTGCTGAACGGCGGTGCGGCGCGCGTCCTGGCACCGCTGGCCGCGGCGGGGCGGATGGCGTTCACCAACTATATCAGCCAGTCGCTGATCATGACGTCGATCTTCTACGGCGGGCGCGGCGGGCTGATGGGCGAGATCGACCGGCCCGGCCTATGGGCGATAACCATCGTCATCTGGGCGCTGCAGCTCGCCTGGTCGCCCTGGTGGCTTGCCCGGTTCGAGATGGGGGCGCTGGAATGGGTGTGGCGCTGCCTGACGATCGGCCGCCGCATCCCGCTGCGCAAGAGGAGCGTCGGGAAGCCGGGCGGGCGGGCCGGCGCCTGAACCCCGCATCGCCTCCGATCAGGGGCGCCGATGGATCGCCCGCTCGATGGCGGCGAGGAGCGCGTCGGGGTCGATCGGCTTCGACAGGAAGGCGGACGCACCGTGATCGAGCGCCTCGGCGCGGGCCTCGTCGGTGGCATAGGCGGTCATCATGATGAGTGGCTGGTGCCAGTCGCGCCGCACCATTTCGCGCTGGAGCTCCAGCCCCGACATCTCGGGCATGTGAACGTCGGTGATGATGCAGGCCAAGGTGTCGGCCGTCTGATCGCCGAGAAGATCGCGCGCGCTGGCAAAGCAGCGCGCGCCATGTCCCGCGGATCGCATCAGCGCATTGAGGCTTGCCCGCACGTCGGGATCGTCATCGACGATGGCAATGAGCGCGGATCGCTGCACAGATGGATACTCCGAACTGCGGCGCGGGGCGCCGATACGATAGAGATGCGCGCTCGATCATGGTCGCTCCATCAGACGGAGGTCTGATAGCGATGGGCGCTTTCGTCGCGGACGGCGAGCGCCTCCGCCGTGCGCACGAGATCGGCGAGCGATTGCGCCTCCATCTTGCGCATCACGTTGCCACGGTGGATCTTCACCGTGATCTCGGAAAGCTGCAGCCGGCCGGCGACCTGTTTGTTCATCAGCCCGGCGACGACCAGCGCCATCACCTCGCGCTCACGCGGGGTGAGCCGGCCATAGAGCCGGTGTAGCGCAGCCGTGTCGGCAGCAGCAGCGCGCCGTACGCGATCCGCCTCCACGGCAGCCGAGACGGCGTTCAGGATCTGCTCCTCGCTGAACGGCTTGGGCAGCACGTCGACCGCGCCAGCGCGCATGCCGCGCACCGTCATCGGAATATCGCCATGCCCGGTGATGAGGACGATCGGGAGAGAGTGGCCGAGCGCTGCCAGCCGGTCCTGAAAATCGAGCCCGCTTTGCCCGTGAAGGCGGATGTCGAGGACCAGGCACGAAGCGCCGGCCACCCGCCCGCCCTCCAGGAATGCCTCCGGCGTATCGTACAGGATCACGTCGAAACCGGCCGAGCGCAGCAGGCTGCCGAGCGAGGCGCACACGTCTGGATCGTCGTCGATCACGCAGATGCAGGTCGTTGCCGTCATGTCGTCAGCTCGCTGTTTCGGGCGGCGGGCAACCGGAAGCTGAAGGTGGCGCCGCTTTCGGGATTGTTGGCGGCGAGCAGCCGTCCGCCATGCCGCTCGATGATCGAGCGGCAGATCGACAGGCCCATGCCCAGCCCGGCGGGCTTGGTGGTGAAGAAGGGCGCGAACAGCGCCTGGGGATCGCCGGCGATGCCGGTGCCGCAATCGCTGACGTTGACGACCACCTCGCCATTTTCGGTGGTGGCCTTCACGCACAAGGTGCGTGCGTCATCGGGCAACTCCATCATTGCCTGCTCGGCATTCAGCATCAGGTTCATCACCACTTGCTGGATCTGGATCGGATCGCCTTTGACCGGCGGCAGCTCGGGGGCGATATCAAGCTGCAGCCCGATGCCGTTCGCGTCGAGATCGAGGCTGAGCAGTGCCGCTGTTTCCTCCACCAGCCGGCCGAGCGCGATCAGCCGCTGTTGCGGCTTGCTGTTGCGGGCGAGCGCACGGACGCGGGCGATCACGTCCGAGGCGCGGCCACCGTTGGCGGCGATCTGCTCCAGGCACGTGATTGCCTCGGCCGTTTCGGGCACGTCGCGGTTCAGCCAGCGCTTGCCCGACATGGCATAGGCCATGATGGCCGAGAGCGGCTGGTTCACTTCATGTGCGATCGACGCAGCGAGCTGCCCCAGTGTCGTCACGCGCGACACATGGGTGAGCTCGGCCTGGGCCTGTTTGAAGCGGGCCTCGGCGCGGCGCCGCTCGGTGACGTCCATCGCCATCAGCAGCACGCGCTGCCACTGGCCGTCGCTGGGCGGCAGCGTGACGTGGACGATGACATCGACGAGATCGCCCTGCACGGTGCGGAAGCGCGCTTCTTCCACGATCGTGGTTTCACCGCGGATCAGCGCCGCGATGACGCGCCCGAACGCAGACTCCGCCGCCGGCGTCAGGTGATCGGCGATGGTGTTGCCGATCAGCGCGGCGCGATCGTCCAGGCCGAACATCGCGGCGGTGGCATCGTTCGCGGCGCGAATGATCCCGCTGCGCGCCGCCTCCTGCAATACGCGGGGTTCGTGCAACTCGCGGAAGCGCAAGGTGCGATAGGCGTCGGACCAGTCCTCCTCCCAGATCGGCAGCGCGGCAGCGTTGAAGATCGTGCGGTAGCGAAGTTCGGATTCACGTCGCGACTCGGCGATCTGCTGGTTGCGCAGGCACAGCAGGGTGGTGATGCCGATCGCCACCAGGCTGACGGCGAGGCGCAGGGCGGGGGAGCCGAACGGCTCGGACAAGTGACTGATGAGATAGCCTGCCAGTGCCAGCCACGTGACGAACAGCGCAGTGCCGATGATGAGCAGGCGGCTTTGCGTCCGCGCGATCAGCAGGACGACAGTGGTGTAAAGGACTGCGACTGCACCCTGCAGCGGGCTCAGGATGTCGAGCAGGAAGATGACCAGCGCGACCAGCATGGCCGCGCCGCCGTACATCCGTTGAAGCAAGCGTTGGCCTGAGGGGTCCTCACGCATCATCGCCTCCGTGAGCCGGGCCGGTAGGCCGAGCAGAGGGAGGCTGACGCGAGGTTCGTCGATGCGCAACCGGCAATCAACCGTAGCGGACGGGTGGTCTGCGGAGACGATTTCCATCGGTGCGGCGCGCGGCGAGCCGATAGGGACCGGATCGCCGTCGGCCCGGTCGCGCAGATCCATGTCGGTCATAGCGGCACGCGCAGGATGAAGCGGGTGCCGGGGTGTTCGTCCGCCCACGCGAGCCGGCCGCCGATCCGCGCCGACATCATCGTGATGAGCTGCATGCCGAGGCCGGCGGACCGGGCGCCAGTCTCCTCGGAGAAACCGCACCCGCGATCGGCCACTTCGAGCACGTACTCGCTCCACTCGCGGCGCAGGCTGACGCGGACCTCGCCCGGTTCATCGGCGCGATAGGCGTGCTTCCAGGCATTGGCGACGAGTTCGGATGTGATCACGCCGATGGCGGTGGCGCTCGCCGTCGCCACGTCGACCGGTTCCGCCGTCAGACGCACGCGGCGGCCCTGCGCGGGGTCAGCGAAGCTCTGCTCCAGCCCGGTGACGATCGCATCGAGATAATCGTGAAGCGCGACACGGTCGGCCCGGCGCGTCTGGTGCAGGTGGCGATGGAGGCTCGCCATGGCGGCGATGCGGTGCGTCGTCATGTGCAGCACGTCGCGCGCGACATCGTCGGTGAGATTGCGCGCGGCGAGCGCGATCATCTGGATCAGGAGCTGCAGGTTATTGGCGATACGGTGGTTGCTCTCGTCCACCATGTCGGGTTCGCGCAGCGCCGGGAGGACGATGCACTCGGCTGATGGATCGGCAGCGATAATGTCCATGATCGTTCAGCCCCCGGGCGTGATGGTGTCGCCATCATTGCGGGGGGCGGGCGCTGATGGAATTATACGGTGGTTTACATCGGGGCGGGCCAGCCGGCGGTTCCATGGTGGCGGGCGACCTGCTGCGCGATGTTTCGGCACCGCGTCCGTACCGTTCGGCGGGGTGAAGGACTCGGGCTACGGCCGTGAGGGCAGCCATTACGGCATCGAGGAATATGTGGACGTCAAATACGTCCTGATGGCGGGACTGGATCGCCGCCACAGAGCGCGGCGTCGTCGCGGCTACCGCCCGCAACCAAGGTACGGGTTAAAAACCTCTCCACCGCGAGCTACCTATCAGATGGTAGGGAATGAAAGAGGAGGCCATTATGGCCGCAACCAACGTTCGACTTCCCGCTGCCGATGCGAACGCAGCATGGCTTAAGACCTATTACTTCCTGCGCTTCGGGGTAGCGGCCGCCTGGGTCGCCGCTGCCTTCACGCTGGCCGCGCGCATGCCGGCGCTCGCAGCCGTGATGCTGATCGCCTATCCAGCCTGGGATGCCGCGGCGAACTATATCGATGCGCGGCACAGCGGCGGGCTGGGAGCCAATCCGACGCAGTTGCTCAATGTGGGGGTGAGTACGGTCACCGCCGTGGCGGTCGCGATCACGCTGGGTCGGTCGATGAACAGTGTCCTGGTGGTATTCGGCATCTGGGCAGGCTTTGCCGGCGTCCTCCAACTGGCGACGGCTGCACGCCGCTGGCGCTCCTACGGCGCGCAATGGGCGATGATCCTGAGCGGCGCACAATCGGCGCTGGCCGGGATCTTCTTCGTGAAGATGGCCGCGGGCACGATGCCGATCGGGATCACCACTGTGGCGCCCTATGCCGCCTTCGGCGCTTTCTACTTCTTCGTTTCTGCCGTCTGGCTGGCGGTCACCGGCGCTCGCGCGTCGGCGCCGCGCCAGGTGCCGACGCGCTGATCCGGGCCGGGAGGCGTCCCACGTTTCGCCCCCCGGGCGTGCGCGACGCCCCCTGCAGTGCGCTGCCGCCCCGTATTCCCTCGATGGGCGGCAGCGCACCAAGCTTCAGACCGGAAGGAACCACTGTGACGGCCCACCTCATCTATCGCGCCACCGCCACGGCGCTGGACGAGCGCACCGGCACGGCCGCTACCGACGACGGCGCGCTGGAGGTGTTGCTGTCAGGCCATGGCGCGCCCGGCACCAATGCGGAGCAATTGTTCGCGGCGGGCTATGCCGCCTGCTTCCTCACCCCCCTTCAACAGGTGGCGACGCAGCGCAGGATCACCCTTGCCGCGGGTACGCTGGTGACCGCGACGATCGGCATCACGCAGCCTTACCTCGGCGGATTCCCGATGAACGCGACGATCCTTGCCACCATGCCGACGATCGAGCGCACGATGGCGGAACAACTCGTTGCGGCGGCGTACGAAATATGTCCCTATTCGACGGCGACGCGCGGCAACATCGACGTGGCGCTGGATGTTGCCTGAGCTGACCGGCGCTTCGGCCGGGGGAGGTCTTCCGAGATGACAAGCGAGCGGCAGTATGATGCGATCATCATCGGCGCAGGCCAGGCGGGTCCGCCGCTGGCGGGCCGGCTGAACGACGCTGGCAAGCGCGTCGCGATCATCGAGCGGCATCTGGTGGGCGGTACCTGCGTCAACACCGGGTGCAGGCCGACCAAGACGCTGGTCGCCAGTGCCTATGCGCTCCACACCGCGCGGCGCGGCGGGGATTATGGCTTTACGCTGAGCGGTGACCCGGTGGTCGACATGGCGGCGACGGCGGCGCGGGCGCGCAAGGTGATCCTCGATTCCCGCAGCAGCAACGAGACGTGGCTCGAGGGCATGCCCAATGTCACGCTGATCCGCGGCCATGCGCGTTTCGTCGCCGAGCGGTCGATCGAGGTGAATGGCGAGCGCCTGACCGCGCCGCAGATCTTCATCAACGTCGGCGGCCGGGCGGTGGTGCCCGACATGCCCGGCATCGACCAGGTACGCGTTCTGACCAACAGCGACATGGTGGCGCTGGACGAGCTGCCGCGCCATCTGGTCGTCGTCGGCGGCAGCTATATCGGGCTCGAGTTCGCGCAGATGTACCGCCGGTTCGGCGCCGAAGTGACGGTGATCGAACGATCGGACCGGCTCATCGCGCGCGAGGATCCGGACGTATCGGAGGAGGTGCGCGCGATCCTGGAGCGCGAAGGAATCCGCGTGCGCACCGGCGCCGAGTGCATCGGCTTCGCGCCGCATGGCGATGACGTGTCGGTGACGATCACGTGCCGGCAGGACGATGCGCCGGCGATCGGCAGCCATGTGCTGGTCGCGGTTGGACGGCGGCCGAACACCGACGATCTTGGGCTCGACGTGGCCGGGATTGCGACCGACGAGCGCGGCTATATCCAGGTGGATGACGGGCTGGAGAGCAATGTTGCCGGCATCTACGCGCTGGGCGACTGTAACGGCCGCGGCGCCTTCACTCATACGGCATACAATGATTTCGAGATCGTCGCCGCCAATCTGCTCGATGGTGAGCAGCGGAAGGTGAGCGAACGGTTGCCGGGCTATGCTCTCTACATCGATCCGCCGCTGGGGCGCGTGGGCATGACCGAGGCGGAAGCGGCGAAGAGCGGCCGGCCGCTGCTCCATGCCAAGCGGCCGATGACGCGCGTCGGCCGCGCGGTGGAGAAGGGCGAGACGCAGGGCTTCATCAAGATCGTCGCCGACGCCGAGAGCCGGCGCATTCTGGGCGCGGCGATCCTCGGCACCGGCGGAGACGAGGCGATCCACGGCATCCTCGACATGATGAATGCCGGCCAGACGATCGAGTCGCTGCGCTGGGCGGTGCCGATTCACCCGACCGTGTCGGAACTGATCCCGACGGTGCTGCTGAGCCTGGAGCCGGCGGACAGCGCCGGCTGAGGCTACCGATGCGTCAGGCGCGGATGCGGTCGATCGATGCTTCGACGATCTTCGCGAACCGCGCCGGATCGTCATAGGCGCGGGCGGCCAGCATGGCGCCATAGGTGGTGGCCATGAATATTTCCGCTTCCGCGCCCAGCGATCCCTGAAGCGCCATCGATCCTTGTTCGACGCCGAGCGCGAGGACGCGCGCCAGCCAGGTCGACAGATCATCGAAATGCCCGCGCACGGCCGTGCCGACCTTCGCGGGCAGGTTCGGCAGTTCGGCGGCCAGCACGGCGGCGAGGCAGAAGGGGGCGGTCTGATCGCGGATGCAGCGTTCCCAATAGCCGGTGTAGAGCCGCAGCTGATCCATCGCGACACAGGTGGTTTCATCCAGCGCCGCGATCTGCCCGCGGATCGCGGCACGTGCCTGCTCCACCGCGGCCACTACCAAATCGACCTTGGAGGGGAAGTGATGGTGGATGCTCGCCTTGCGGATGCCGATCTGCCCGGCAAGGTCGGCATAGCTGAACCCGGCATAGCCGCCGCGCATCATCATCACCGTTGCCGCGTCGACCAGCCGACTTGCCGTAGTTCCAGGTGCCTTCACGACCATCTACCTTCCAATAGGAAGATGGCCTGCGCGCGGCGGCAGCACAAGGTCGGCACCCTCAACTGCAGGTGGTGGCGATGACGACCGGGAAGCCGGTGAAGATCGTGGCGCCAAGGCCGGTCAGGGCCAATATGGGGGCGAGCCAGTCGAGCAGCGTCTCGCGCCTGGCGAGGCGCGACAGCGCGAAGGCGAGCCACGCCAGCAATGCGAGGCACAGCAGCCACGCGCCGATCAGCAGCTCGCGCCCGGCGAGCGGAAGCGTCGTCATCACGCCGGCAAGCCGCGGTGAACAGACGAGGCCCTGCAGCCCGTAGATCAGCGAGAAGGCGATCGCCCAGCCGATCAGCCCGGCAATGGCCCGGAGCAGCGCCGTCATCGCAGCAGCGCCGGAAGCTGCGTGGCGAGCGCCGCGATCAGGCCGACGGCGGCGGCATAGTTGCTCCACAATGTCGCGATGCGCACCTCGCCGCGCCGCGCTGCGGACTGGTAGCCGGCCCGCCGCCGCGTGCGGACGAAGGCGAGCATGAGCACGGCAATCCCGGCGTGGAGCAGGGCATAGCCGTTCATCATACCGATCAGCGCCGCGGCCGCATGGACCGTGGGCGGCGGGGCGATCACCTGGCTCGCGACCAGCGTCGCGATCAGCAGCAAATGGCCGATGATCGCCTGTTCCGGCTGCGCACCCGCGCGGCGCGGCGCGAGGGCAGCGAGCGCGGCGCCCGCCGCCGCGCCAAGATCCGGAGAAGGGCAGCGGCGGTGGCCAGCCGGGCGCGACGGTCAGCAGGAAGACCTGGCCGAACAGGAGCGACCCGAACAGCGTGGCATCGGCCAGCAGCAGGGCAACGCTGCCGAGCCAACCGGGCGGATCATCCACCTCGGCATGGGTCGGCGCGGCTTCGCCATGGCCGATCGGGAGTTCGCCAAGATCCTGGCGGCGGCCAAGCGCCCAGGCCCAGCGCCAGCCGAGTGCAGCCACGCCGGCCAGCGCGATCGGGGCGAACCAGTAAAGCTTGAGGAGCAGCGCGACGAAGAACGTGCCGGTGACGAGCGCGGTGACGATCGGCAGGCGGGTGTTGCCGGGCAGCACGATGATGTGCCGGATATGGCCCTTGAGGTCGACCGCCAGCACCTCGCGCCAGTGATGCCGCGCCTCGCCGAGATATCCTTCGCCGCGCGCCAGCCGGTTGGCGAGATCGGGCGTGTCATAGCCCGGCTCGCGCGAGGCGACGGTGGGGAGGCTCGCGATATTGTAGGCGGGCGGCGGGATCATCATCGCCCACTCCAACGTGCCGGCTTGCCACGGATTGCGCGGCGAGCGGCGCGACAGGAACAGCTGGAGCGCCACGTCGATCGCGAACAGCGCGAAGCCGATCGCCATCACGAAGCCGCCGACCGAGGAGACGAGGTTCATCCACGTCCAGCCGACGTCACCTGGATAGGTTTCCACGCGGCGCGGCTGGCCGAGCAGGCCGGCGAGGTGGAGCAGGAGGAAGGTGGCGTGGAAGCCGATGAAAATCAGCCAGAAGGCAAGCTCCCCCAGCCGGAAGGTGCGCTGGCGCCCGGTGAAATGCGGCAGCCAGTAGTAAGCGCCGGCCAGCATCGGGAAGACGAATCCGCCGACCAGCACATAGTGAAGATGCGCGGTGACGAAGGCGGTGTCGTGCGCCTGCCAGTCGAACGGGACGACCGCCACCATCACGCCGGTCAGCCCGCCCATGACGAAGGTGACGAAAAAGCCGATCAGGTACAGCATCGGCAGCTTCATCTGCGGCCGGCCGGCCCATAACGTCCCCAGCCAGGCGAAGATCTGCACGCCCGTCGGCACCGCCACCAAGGTCGAGGCGGCGGAGAAGAAGGCCAGCGCCATGTGCGGGATGCCGACCGTGAACATGTGGTGGACCCACAGGCCGAAGCTGAGGAAGGCGAGCGTCAGCACCGAAGCGACGATGATCCGGTATCCGAGGATCGGGGTGCGCGCCATCACCGGCAACACGGTCGAGACGACGCCGGCGGCGGGCAGGAAGATGATGTACACTTCCGGGTGGCCGAACAGCCAGAACAGGTGCTGCCACAGGAGCGAATCCCCGCCGCGCGCGACATCGAAGAACGGCCAGTCGAAGGCGCGCTCGATCTCCAGCAGGATCGATCCCAGGATCAGCGGGGGGAAGCCGATCAGCATCATCAGCGCCGTCGCCAAGAGGTACCAGGCGAAGAGGGGCAGCCGGTCCATCGACATGCCCGGCGCACGCACGCGCAGGATCGAGACGGTGATCTCCACCGCGGCGGCAATTGCGGAAATCTCCACGAAGGTGATGCCGAGCAGCCAGAAATCCGAGTTGATCCCCGGCGAATAGGGCCGTGACGACAGCGGCGTGTACATGAACCAGCCGCTGTCGGGCGCGACGCCGAGCAGCAGCGACAGGATCAACAGCGAGCCGCCGAAGAGATAGCACCACCAGCCGTAGGCGGAGAGGCGCGGGAAGGCGAGATCGCGCGTGCCGAGCAGCTTGGGCAGCATGTAGATCGCCAGCCCCTCGAACATCGGGATGGCGAACAGGAACATCATGATGCTGCCGTGCATCGTGAAGAGCTGGTTGTAGATTTCCGGTCCGGCGAAGGCGCTGCGCGGGGTGGCGAGCTGCGCGCGGATCAGCATGGCGAGCACGCCGCCGATCGCGAAGAAGGTGAAGGCGGCGATGATCAGCCGGCGGCCGACATCGCTGTGGTTGACGGTGCTGATCGTGCCGCGCCAGCCGCGCGGTGCGCCCCAGATGTAGCTTAGCTCACGGTGCAGGCGAAGCGCCTTCATTGCGCGGCTCCTGCAGCGAAGCGGCGCCAATCGGGCGGGGCATGGGCGATGACGCGGAAGTTGTGCCGCGCATGGCCGGTGCCGCAATATTCCGCGCACTGGCCATGATAGGTGCCGGGCACGTCGGCCTGGATCGTCAGCCGGTTCACATGGCCCGGTATCGCGTCGAGCTTGCCGCCGAGCCGTGGCACCCAGAAGCTGTGGATCACGTCGGCCGTACCGATCGCGACCGTCACCGGCTGCCCCGCCGGGATGTGGAGCACGCCCTCGGTCGGCGGCGCGCCGGTGCCGGGATAGGCGAAGCGCCAGCGATACTGGCTCGCCTCCGCGCCCACCTCCAGCGCATCGGCGCGCGCCGGGATCGATCGTTCGCCGAGCACAATGCCGGTGACGAGCAAAGCCGTCAGCACCGTCATGGGAAAGACGATGCCGCCGCCGATCAGCCACAACCGCTCCGGGCTGCGTTGCGGCGGGTGGCGGAAGGACAGGGCGAGCAGCCCCAGCACCAGTGCGAGGATCGCGGCGGCGCCGGCCAGCATGATCCACCACAGCCGCGCGATCGCCGCCGCTGACGGCCCGGCAGGATCGAGCGTCGACAGCGGCCCGCTGCAACCCGCCACCGCGAGGCCGGCGAAGAGCACGGCAGGGGGTGTCAGGACGCGGAAGGCGTGCGTAGGATAAGGCGCATGGCCAAGAACGAACCGACGCCCGAAGCCCAGCTGGTCGATCCGATCAGCGCCTCGCCCCATTTTCATCGGTCTGAATCCAAGATCGCGATCGCGGGGCATCCGATCCACGCCATGCTCGTCGCCTTTCCGATCGCGATGAGCGTCTGCACGCTGGGCGCAGACCTGTTCTACTGGTGGACGGGCGACGCCTTCTGGGCGCGTGCCGGGCTGTGGGCGATCGGCATGGCGTTCCTGATGGGGCTGCTGGCCGGCCTGTCGGGAACGGTCGAGCTGCTGCTGGTGCCGGGCATCCGTGCGCGTGCCGCCAGCTGGACGCACTTCATCATCGCGGTGATGCTGCTCGCTTTGCTCGGCACGAACTGGGGCTATCGCCTCGGCGGCTACGAACAGGCGGTGCTGCCGCTCGGCATCCTGCTGTCGTTCCTGTGCGTGGCCTTCACCGGCTTCACCGGCTGGCATGGGGGGAAGCTGGTCTTCGACTATCAATTGGGAACCTCGTCCAGCGGCAACTGACGGCCGACCGGCGCTCGAAGCAGATCAGGCAGCTGCTGCGCCTCGAGCGGTGGCTTCAGCAGCACCAGGATCAGAATGCCGAGGATCAGTACGAAGAGCCCCGTCATCATCGGCCAGGCGGGCGGGGGCTGCTGCTCTCCGGCTTCCTCTCCCATCTTCAGCACGATGTGGCCGACGAAGGCGTGAAGCGCGACCAGCATCGCCACCAGCACGAGCTTGGCGAACAGCCAGGGCACGAACATTTCGCGCAGGAAGATGAGCGGCGTTCCGGCGGCGATCGCGATCACCGCGGCGGGCGTCACCAGGCGGGTGTAGCTGTAATGGGTAAATTTGCGGATGCGCGCGTAGCGGAACTGGTGCTCGCCCTCCTCGTGCCGCGCCAGCATCAGCGGCAGCGACAATAGCCCCGCCGTCCACAGCAGCAGGGCCATGATGTGGACTGCCTTCAGAAGCGTGATGATCATGCCAGCGACAGATCCCGCCGCCATGCCCGCCGCGCGATCAATGCACCGATCAGGAAATAGGGGAGCATCGCCGGCACCCACATGATGAGCCCGGCAAGCTGTTGATCCTCTTGCGGCGCCAGGCCGAACGGCGCGGTCGTCACGAGGTGGGCTGCGTAGAGCGGGTTTGGCGCGAAGGTGAGGATCGCGCCGAGCAGCCCCATCTGCGCCATGGCAGCGAGGATCGTGAGCAGCGCCGTCACCGGCTCGCCGGCCGGATGCAGCACGCGCTGCCAGAACCACGTTGCGCTGGCGAGCAGGCTTCCCTGCATCGCCCAATAGACGGCGGTGCTCGACAGCGCCGCGTCATAGGCGAGCGGCCAGTGCCAGAACCACAATATGGCCGTCGCGGCGAGGAGGCCAGGGACGGCCGAGCCGGCGGCCTTTCCATGCCGGATCAATGCGGGCGCGATCAGTGGCGCTGCGACCAGAACGATCAGCAGATGATGGACGGTGCGGGCCGCAAACAATGCGTTCGTCAGCGCGCACAAGGGAGAGACGAAGGCAACCAGAAGAGCGCCAATGCCGACCATCGCCGATCGCCTGGCGACCAGATCGCTGGCGGTTATTCGCCACAGGATCACGGCCGCAGCCGCGATGCCCACAAGCAGCACCGGATCGAGATTCCACCGCAGCCAGAGCTCGCCCGGTAGCGGGGGCGTGCCGCAATAGCTGGCCGCCGCCATCAATGCGTCCGTTCCCGCGCCACCGCTGGTCACCACGCCACCTCGTTGGCCAAAGCTGTCCCCTTCGCCGCACCCTAACGCTTCTGGATAATGATTGGCGCGACGTTTTGTGTCTTGGGAAGTGCAGGCGTGGCGGCAGCGAGCGGCCCTAGTAGGGATCAGATCACCAGATAGCCGGTGACGATCAGGCAGATGGCAAGAACGATGATCCAGATCACCGGCCAGCTTTCGCCCTCGCCCTCCCTCGCAGACGTGGTGTCGATCGGTGCCGGTGAACTGGCGCCGGTATCATATTGCGTCTCGGTACGGCTTTTGAGTGCGCGGTTGAGCTGCGTCTTCTGTGCATCAGGCATGGGTCGCTCCCGCCTCGTGAGTGTCCGTATGGGCGTGACAGGCGGGGGCGGTCAGGCGCCAGTGGACCATCGCCGCGAGGCAGGTGGTGCCGGGGTCGGAGCTGTCACGCAGCGCGGACATCAGCGTCGCCCAATCTTCTTCGCCCGCCAGTCGTGTGAAATCGGCGATCGCCATGCGGGCATAGCCCGCCACGTTGAGGCCGAAGCGGTCAGCAGCCTCGGCAGCGTCGCCGGCCAGGGCGCGATCAGTGTTGCCCAGCCACTGCTCGAGCCCGGCGGACGATCGACGCGCGGAAGCGAGGATGTCGCCCAACGTCGCCATCACTCGCCGCCGATCCGGATGCCCTCGACACGGCCGCGATCGGCCAGCGCCGCGATGTAACGGGCAGACGCCATGGTCCAGCTGCGCGCCTCCAGCATTTCCGCGATCTTCGGCCGCACGACTTCGTAGGTCAGGGTGCGGCCGGGAATGCGGCGTTGCAGCCGAAGCACGTGCCAGCCGAAGCGGGAGCGGACCGGGCGCGGCATTGTGGTGCCGTCGGCGAGTTGCTCCAGCGCTTTGTGGATCTCGCCGACCAGTTCGCCGCGGCGCACCTGGCCCAGCGATCCGTCCTGCTGCGAAGAGGGGCAGCTGGAATGAGCGCGCGCGGCGACGGCGAAGGCGGTCGGATCATTGCCCACCGTCTGCGCGATCTCGAACGCGCGCCGCTCCGCCGCGGTCCAGGCGGCGGCGTCGTCGCCCTCCGGCTCGATCAGGATGTGCGCGGCGTCGAACAGGTCGGGGGTGCGCAGCCGCTGGTGGTTGGCGGCATAATAGCGCCGGCATTCGGCCTCGTCGGGAAGCTCGGGGCGGACCGCCTGTTCCAGCACGCCGCGGATCAGCGCATCCTCCTCCGGCTCGACGCGCCCCGCCTCATCCTCCTCCGGGTCGGCGACCAGATCGAGCCGCCGGGCCTCCTGCAGCAGCAATTCGCGCACCGCCAGCGCGCGTGCCGCCTCGGTCCACGCCGTCTCCATGTCGGGCGCGGGGTGATGCTGGATTTCCTGCGCGATGCTTTCGGGATCGATCTCCACGCCATTGACCCGCACGTCGCCGAAGCTGGGCGGCGGGGGGAGGAGGGGTTCGGCCCCGCCGCACCCGCCGCTGGCACAGGCCGACGGCATCGCGGGGCGGGGGGTGAGATCGAGCGTGTCTGCCTGCCGTGTCATATCGCCTGGCTCTCCTCGGCCTGCTGACGAAGCATCGTGTCGCCGCCATAGCTCGCCGCGCCGCCCGCCGGCCCGCGGGTGGGCGAGAGATAGCGTTTGCCGATCGGCATCCGCGACCGGACGATCTGATAGCCGGGGCGGAACAGGAACCAGACCGGCGCGCTCCAGATGTGCACCAGCCGGGTGAAGGGCGTGATCAGGAACAGCGTCAGCCCCAGGATGATGTGCAGCTTGTACACCAGCGCCACGTCGGCGATTTCCTCCGGCGCGCCGGGGTTCAGCGTCAGGATGCCGTTGGCCCAGTTCATGAACCGAAGCATCTCGCTGCCGTCGAGGTGGCGGATCGTCCAGAAGGTGGTGAGGATGCCCAGCGTCAGCTGGCACCAGATCAGCACCAGCACCGCGATGTCGCCCCAGGACGAACTGCGCCAGATGCGCGGATCGACCAGCCGGCGATGCAGCAGCAGGGTGCAGCCGATATAGGCCATGACCCCGGCGATCCCGCCGACGATCAGCGCGGCGAGCTGCTTGAAGTCATGCCCGATCCCCAGCCGGTCGATCACCGTCACCGGGGTCAGCAGCCCGACGAAATGGCCGAACAGCAGGATCAGCAGCCCCATGTGGAACAGGTTTGATCCCAGCACCATCTGGCGGCGGCGCAGGAACTGGCTGGATTGCGATCGCCAGCTGAACTGGCTGGCATCGAAACGCAGGATGCTGCCGACGATCAGCACGGTGACGGCGAGATACGGGTACCAGCCGAATGCGAGTTGGTTGATGAACGCGTTCATGCTCCCGTTTCCCTCTTCTGGGCCCGGTTGGAGGCGCGGATCTTGGCGACGACGCCGGTCGGCCCGCCCATGTCGTGCGCGGCGGAGGCCATGAAGCTGACCGGCGCCTCTTCCCATTCCTCGTCGATCTTTGCCGGATCCTCGGACGGTTGCCGTTCCTTGAGCTCCGCCAGCGCGCCGGCATCGGGCTTCACCCCGGCCAGTGCGAGCAGCGCGTGGAAGATGCCGCCATAAGGCGCCTCGCGCTCGTCCAGCCGCTCGGCCAGCGCGGCGAAGACATGCGCCGGCTGGCCCAGGAAGTCGCGCGCCTCGCCGGGCGGCAGGTTGGACGCATATTCCAGGAACACCGGCACGAAATCGGGCAGTTCGCGCGTGTCGAGCAGCAGCCCGCTGGCGGCATATTGCTGCCCCAGGTCGATCATCGCCTGGCCGCGTTCGCGCCCGTCGCCATGGACATGTTCAAAGAGGTGGAGCGACAGCCGGCGCGAGCGGTCGAACAGGTCGCTATAGGTGATCTGCAGGTCGAGCAGATCGTCGTTCGCCATCGCATCGAGCAGCGGCTGGAGCCGCGCCAGCACCGGCTTGCGCAGCGCGCCTTCCTCGCGCAGCAGCGCGCCGATCGCGGCGGCATTTTCCTGCAGCTCGGCGGAGGGATAGTCGAGCAGGGCGGCCAGCGCCTTCAGCGTCATCCTCATGTCGGGGCATCCATGTAGCGTTTGCGCGGCGTTCGCTTCGCCCCGCCGAACAGGTTCACCTTGGTCGAGCCGTTGCTGTCCTCGCGGAAGCCGAAGCCGCTGTTGCCGCGCAGGACATAGGCGTCCTCCTCCAGCTCGCGGTGGGTGGTCGGGATGACGTAGCGGTCCTCATAGGCGGCCAGCGCCATGATGCGGTACATGTCCTCGACCAGCGCGCGGGTGAGGCCGACGCGCTCGGGGATCGCCTCGTCGATTCGGCCGTCGATCGATTTCGCGCGCATATAGGCGCGCATCGCCAGCATCCGTTCGAGCGCCAGCGCGATCGGCTCCTCCTTCCCCGCGGTCAGCAAATTGGCGAGGTAGCGAAGCGGGATGCGGAGGCTCCGCACGTCGGGCATCCCGTCGCGCGAGGACATCTTGCCCGCCTCCGCCGCCGACTGGATCGGCGACAATGGCGGCACGTACCAGACCATCGGCAGCGTGCGATATTCGGGGTGGAGCGGGAAGGCGACGCGCCATTCCACCGCCATCTTGTACACCGGCGAGCGGGTGGCCGCCTCCAGCCACAATTCGGGCACCCCGTCGCGCCGCGCCGCTTCCTGTACGGCGAGGTCGTTAGGATCGAGGAACACGCCAAGCTGCGCCTCGTACAGGTCCTGCGGATCCTCGACCGAGGCGGCGGCCTCGATCCGGTCGGCGTCATAGAGGACGACGCCGAGATAGCGGATCCGCCCGACGCAGGTTTCCGAGCAGACGGTGGGCTGCCCCGTTTCGATCCGGGGATAGCAGAAGATGCACTTCTCCGACTTTCCGGTCGACCAATTGTAATAGATCTTCTTGTACGGGCAGCCCGACACGCACATCCGCCAGCCGCGGCATTTCTCCTGATCGATGAGGACGATGCCGTCCTCCGCGCGCTTGTAGATCGCGCCCGACGGGCAGGAGGCGAGGCAGGCCGGGTTGAGGCAATGTTCGCACAGACGCGGCAGGTACATCATGAACGTCTGTTCGAACTGGCCGTAGATCTCCTTTTCGACCCCGTCGAAATTCTGGTCCTGGCTGCGCTTGGCGAATTCGCCGCCAAGCATGTCCTCCCAATTGCCGCTCCATTCGATCTTGTTGAGCGCCTCGCCGGTCAGCAGGGAGCGCGGGCGGGCGGTGGGCTGCGCCTGAAGCTCGGGCGCGGCCTGCAGCCATTCATATTCGAACGTATAGGGTTCGTAGAAATCGTCGATTTCCGGCAAATGCGGATTGGCGAAGATCTTCGACAGGATGCGCCATTTCGATCCCTGGCGCGGCTGGATGCTGCCGTTCTTCTTGCGGATCCAGCCGCCCTTCCAGCGTTTCTGGTTCTCCCAGTCCTTCGGATAGCCGATGCCGGGTTTCGTCTCGACATTGTTGAACCAGGCGTATTCGACGCCCTCGCGGTTGGTCCACACGTTCTTGCACGTGATCGAACAGGTGTGACAGCCGATGCACTTGTCGAGATTGAGCACCATGGCGATTTGTGCGCGGACTTTCATTCTGCGGCCTCCACGCTTGATCCGGTGCCCCAGTCGGCCGTGCCGCCGGTGACATTGGCGGCATCGTCGGCGCGCTTGTCGAACCAGTTCACCTGGCTCATCTTGCGCACGATCACGAATTCATCGCGGTTCGCGCCGACGGTGCCGTAGTAATTGAAGCCATAGGCAAGATGGGCGTAGCCGCCGATCATGTGCGTCGGCTTCATGTTGATCCGCGTGATGGAGTTGTGCACCCCGCCGCGCTGGCCGGTGATTTCGGACCCCACGGTGTTCACGAGCTTCTCCTGCGCGTGATACATGATCGCCGATCCGGGCATGATCCGCTGCGACACGATCGCCCGCGCGGTCACCGCGCCGTTGATGTTGAACACCTCGGTCCAGTCATTGTCCTCGATCCCCGCGGCGGTCGCATCATCCTCGCTGATCCACACCGTCGGCCCGCCGCGGCTGAGGCTCAGCAGCAGGAGGTTTTCCGAAT
This sequence comes from uncultured Stakelama sp., assembly GCA_964390515.1. Taxonomy (GTDB): domain Bacteria; phylum Pseudomonadota; class Alphaproteobacteria; order Sphingomonadales; family Sphingomonadaceae; genus Sphingomonas. The sequence goes on along the minus strand of CAYMIU010000001.1, from coordinate 50,562 downwards.
AGGTCGAATGGATGCCCCATTTCTGGTGCGGGGTGAGGATGTTGAGCAGGATTTCCTTGTTGCCGTTGGGCAGCTGCCCGACGACGTCGTGGACCGTCTTGGTGTCGATCGGCGGTCGCCAGGTGACCAGGCCCTCGCCAAACGCGCGCATCCACAGATGGTCCTGATAGAGCGATTGCCGCCCGGTCAGCGTGCGCCACGGGATGCGTTCGTGGACGTTGGTATATCCGGCGTTGTAGCAGACCTTCTCGCTCTCCAGCCCGGACCAGATGGGGGAGGAGATGATCTTGCGCGGCTGGGCGGCGACATCGCGGAAGCGGATCTTCTCCTCCTCCTTGCCCTCGGCCAGATGGCGGTGCTCGCGACCGGTGGCGCGTTCCAGCGCCTCCCACGCCTTCAGCGCGACTTCACCGTTCGTCTCGGGCGCGAGCATCAGGATCGTCTCGCACGCATCGATATCGGTGTTGATCCGCGGCCGGCCTTCGGTCGGCCCGTGCGAAACCCGCCCGTTGAGGTCGCCGAGCAGCTCGATCTCGTGGCTGGTGTCCCAGCTTATGCCTTTCGCGCCGTTGCCCAGCTTCTCCAGCAACGGCCCCATTGAGGTGAAGCGCGCGAACGTCTCAGGGTAATTGCGCTCGACGATCTGCACTGAGGGCATCGTCTTGCCCGGGATCGGATCGCATTCTCCCTTCAGCCAGTCCTTCGGCTCGTACGGCTGGGCCAGCTCGCCTGGGCTGTCGTGCAGGATCGGGGAGAGGACGACGTCATGCTCGACGCCCAGCACCTCGGGGCAGATTTCCGAGAATTTCTCGGCGATCGAGCGGAAGATGTTCCAGTCGCTCCGGCTCTCCCACGCCGGGTCTACCGCCGCGGTCAGGGGGTGGATGAAGGGGTGCATGTCGGACGTGTTGAGATCGTGCTTTTCGTACCAGGTCGCGGTCGGCAGCACGATGTCGGAATACATGCTGGTGGTGGACATGCGGAAATCGATGTTGACCATCAGGTCGAGCTTTCCGACCGGCGCCTCGTCGCGCCACACCACGTCCTGCGGCCGGTCGATCCGCTCGGCATCCTCATCGGTGCCGACCACGCCGTGCAGCGATCCGACCAGGTGCTTCAGGAAATATTCGTGCCCCTTGCCGCTCGCGCCCAGCACGTTCGATCGCCAGAAGAACATGTTGCGCGGCCAGTTCATCGGATTGTCGGGATCGAGGCTCGCGGGCTTGATCACCCCCGTCTTCCACCCTTCGGAAACGACGCTGGCGGGATCCCCCTTGCTCTCGTGCAGGCGGCGGCCAAGGTCGATCGGGTTGAGCTGAAGCTGGGGAGAGGAGGGGAGCCAGCCCATCCGCTCCGCCTTTGCGTTATAATCCAGCATGCTGCCCGACCAGTCGCCCTCGGGCGCCAGCGGCGACAGGATCTCCGACATGCGCAGCGTCTCGTAGCGCCACTGGTCGGTATGCGCGTAGAAGAAGCTGGTGCCGTTCATCTGGCGCGGCGGGCGGCTCCAGTCGAGCGCGAACGCGAGCGGCAGCCACCCGGTGGCAGGGCGGAGCTTTTCCTGCCCGACATAATGGGACCAGCCGCCACCGGACTGGCCGATGCATCCGCACATCACGAGCAGCGCGATGATCCCGCGATAGCTCATGTCCATATGGTACCAATGGTTGAGCCCGGCCCCCAGGATCACCATCGAGCGGCCTTTGGTGACTTCCGCATTGGCTGCGAATTCGCGCGCGACCTGGATGATCGCCTGGCGCGGCACGCCCGTCACCTTTTCGGCCCAGGCCGGGGTGAAGGGCACGTCCTGGTCAAAGCTGGTGCCGACATTCTCGCCACCGAAGCCGCGATCGACGCCGTAGTTCGCGCACATCAGGTCGAAGACGGTGGTTACCGTCGCGGTGCCGCCGTCGGCCAGCGCGATCCGCCGCACCGGCAGGTTGCGCAGCAAGATCTCGTCATGGTTGGTCGCGACGAAATCGTGCGGCGCGGTGGAGCCGAAATAGGGGAAGGCGACGGGCTCGATCGAGTCATGGTGCTGCGCCAGCGTGGTGCGCAGGCGCGTGTCGTTTCCGTCGCCGTCCTTTTCCTCGAGGTTCCATTTGCCCACCTCGCCCCAGCGGAAACCGGCGCTGCCGCGCGGTGCGACCGGTTCGCCGGAGATGTCGTCGATCGCCACCGGCTTCCAATCCGCATTGTTCGCCTCGCCAAGCGCTCCGTCGAGATCGGCGGCGCGCAGCAGGCGGTCGGGCACCAGCTTTCCGTCGCGCTCGACCAGCCGCACCAGGAACGGGAAATCGGAATATTGCCGCGTGTAGTCGGTGAAATACTCAACCTGCCGATCGACGTAGAACTCCTTCAGCACGACATGGCCCAGCGCCAGCGCCAGTGCGGCATCGGTCCCCTGTTTGGGGTGGAGCCACATGTCGGAGAATTTCGCCGCTTCGTTGTAATCGGGCGCGATGACGACGCTTTTGGCGCCGCGATAGCGGACCTCGGAATAGAAATGCGCGTCGGGCGCGCGCGTCATCGGGATGTTCGATCCCCAGACGAGCAGGAAGCCCGCATTGTACCAGTCGGCGCTTTCCGGAACGTCGGTCTGTTCGCCCCAGGTCTGCGGCGACGACGGCGGCAGATCGCAATACCAGTCGTAGAAGCTCAAGAGCGTGCCACCGATCAGCGACAGATAGCGGCTGCCGGCGGCGTAGGAGATCATCGACATCGCCGGGATGGGCGAGAAGCCGGCGACCCGGTCGGGCCCATATTCCTTGATCGTATAGGCGTTGGCGGCGGCGATGATCTCGGTCGCCTCGTCCCAGCCGATCCGCACGAAGCCGCCCCGGCCGCGCTTCGACACCCAGTCGCGGCGCTTGTCACTGTTCTGTACGATCGACTGCCACGCCGCGACTGGTGCCATCGTCTTGCGCGCTTCGCGCCAGTGGCGGATCAGCCGCGCGCGGACGAGCGGGTATTTGATGCGTGTGCCCGAATAGAGATACCAGCTGTAGCTTGCGCCGCGGGGGCAGCCGCGCGGCTCATGATTGGGCAGGTCGGGCCGGGTGCGCGGGTAATCGGTCTGCTGCGTCTCCCAGGTGACGATCCCGCCCTTGACGTAGATCTTCCACGAGCAGGATCCGGTGCAGTTCACTCCGTGGGTGGAGCGCACGATCTTGTCCGCTGCCCAGCGCTTACGATACGCATCCTCCCACGCCCGCGTCTCGTCCGTGGTGATACCCAGGCCGTCGGAGAACTTCTCCTGCGCTCGGCGGAAATACGTCAGGCGATCAAGGAAATGGCTCATGAATAGGCTCCGCTGGTCTGATCGCGCGCACCGGCGCCTTGAGTGGGGACGCTCTGGCGCTGGCCCGATCCGAAGATGCCGCGCGGGCCGCTGTAGGCCACCCAGGTCAGGGCCGCGCAGCTGAGATAGAAGACGAAGAAGGCCCACAGCGCGCCGTCGGCCGATCCACTGCTGCTGATCGACCAGCCATAGGCCTTGGGGATGTAGAAGGCGCCGTAGGCGGCGATCGCGGAGATAAAGCCGACGACCGCGGCGGATTCACGCTCGGCATGAAGGTGCCGTTCCGTCTCGGGCCGATCCGCCTCGGTCGTATTGATCACATGCCGCATGATCCCCGGCACCATCTGGAAGGTGGAGGCGTTGCCCACGCCGCTGACGAAGAACAGCAGCACCGTCATCCCGAAGAAGCCGGCGAAGCTGCGCGTGTCGAGCGACCAGATCATGCCGATGATCGCGATCGCCTGGACCACGAACACCCAGAAGCTGACCTTCGCGCCGCCGATCCGGTCCGACAGGCCGCCGCTGCCGGCCCGCGCCAGCGCGCCGACCAGCGGGCCGACAAAGGCGTAGTGAAGCGCGTCGATCTCCGGGAAGACCAGCTTGCACAGCAGGGGGAAACCGGCGGACATGCCGATGAACGTCCCGAACGTGCCGGTGTAGAGCCAGCACATCAGCCAGGTGTCGCGCCGCCCGAAGATCGACGCCTGGTCGGCGAAGGACGATTTGGCGCTGAGGATGTCGTTCATCCCGAACCAGGCGAGCACGGTGCCGAGCAGTACGAGCGGGATCCAGATGAAGCCCGCGTTCTGCAGCCACAAACTGGTGCCGTCGCTGGTGACCTGCGCATGGCCGCCGAGTGCACCGAACAGGCTCATCGTAATCGCAACCGGGACGATGAGCTGCATGACGCTGACGCCGAGATTGCCGATCCCGGAGTTGATCGCCAGCGCGCGGCCCTTTTCGGACGCGGGATAGAAGAAACTGATGTTGGCGACCGAGGAGGCGAAATTGCCGCCGCCAAAGCCGCACAGCAGCGCGAGCGCGAGGAAGATGAAGAACGGCGTCCCCGGGTTCTGCACCGCATAGCCGATGCCGAAGGCCGGAATCAGCAGCGATGCGGTGGACAAAGTGGTCCACAGCCGCCCGCCGAAGATCGGCACGAGGAAGGCGTAGAAGATGCGCAGCGTGGCGCCGGAAATGCCCGGCACCGCGGCCAGCCAGAATAGTTGGTCGGTGGTGAAATCATAGCCGATGCTGGGCAGCCGCGCGACGACGACGCTCCACACCATCCACACGGCGAAGGACAAAAGCAGGCAGTAGGTCGAGATCCACAGGTTGCGCTGCGCGATCGGGCGCCCCGTCGTCTGCCAGAACTCGGGATCGTCGGGCCGCCAGTCGGCCAGCGGGCCGGCGCGCACCACGGGGCGCTTCAGCCCGGGATCGCCCATGCCGCGAAACTCTGGCAGCTCGGGGCTTTGCGGTACGTTCGCCGCGACCGAAGCCTCGCGTTCCATGTGGTGGATCGCGCCGTGCATCCACAGGAGCGAAACGAGCACGATCAGGAACAGAAGCGCAAAGGAGCTCGTCCAGATCCCGGTGAGGTCAAGCAACGCCCCGAAGGCGAGCGGCAGGATGAAGCCGCCCAGACCACCGATCATCCCGACCAGCCCGCCGACCGCGCCGACGTGATTGGGGTAATAGACCGGGATGTGCTTGTAGACCGCCGCCTTGCCCAGGCTCATGAAGAAGCCGAGCAGGAAGATGACGATCAGGAACGGCACCAGCCCCATGGAGGTGCTGAAAGTGATCGGGCCGTTGACGCCGTCGATGACGTAAGTGGTCGGCGGGTAGGACAGCAGAAACGTGCACAGCACCGATACGATGAAGGTGGCGTACATCACCTTGCGCGCGCCGTAGCGGTCGGACAGCGTGCCGCCATAGATGCGGAACAGGCTGGCCGGCACCGAGTAAAAGGCCGCAAGCATGCCGGCGGTGCGAATGTCGAGGCTATAGACCCCGATCAGATAGCGCGGCAGCCACATCGCCAGCGCCACGAACCCGCCGAAGACGAAGAAGTAATATAGCGAGAACCGCCATACCTGGACGTTGCGCAGCACCTTCAGCTGGCTCGCCATGCTCTCGGCCTTTTGGCCGCCGCGCTGGCGGGCGTGCTGGTCAGGATCCTCCGGCGTCACGAACAGGAAGATCACCCCCATCAGGATGATCGCCGCGGCCCAGATCTGCGCCACCATCTCCCAACCCATCGCGACCATCACGAAAGGAGCGAAGAACTTGGTCACTGCCGCGCCGATGTTGCCTGCGCCGAAAATGCCCAGCGCGGTGCCCTGACGCTGCGCGGGATAGAATTTGGAGACATAGGCCACGCCGACCGAGAAGGAGCCGCCAGCCAGCCCGACGCCCAGCGCCGCGATCAGCAGCTGGGGATAGGTGTGCGCATAGGACATCAGAAACGTCGCGATGCCCGACAGCACCATGACGGCGGCGAACACCCGTCGGCCGCCGATCTGATCGGACCAGACGCCCAGGAACACGCGGACCAGCGATCCGGTGAGGATCGGGGTGCCGGTCAACAGGCCGAATTGCGTGTCCGAAAGGCCCAGTTCCTCTTTCACACCGAGCCCGACGATGGAGAAGATGGTCCAGACGGCGAAGCAGACGGTGAAGGCGATCGTGCTCGTCCAGAGCGCACGGCTCGCGCCTTCTTTCGCTTGTGCAAAATCCTCCGACATGGATGTCGTCATCCCCAGCCGTCGAAAGGTCTCCGACAGCGGTGGTCATCCGCGCTTTAACTTGTGAATACAGTCAGTAATGTTCCGTAGGCGCCATTTTGGCTACTGCGGCTACCGGAATCCTAGCAAACCGGATCAGTCTTGATGCCGGCGTCGGAGAAACCGGAAGTCTATGCCGCAGAGGAAGTGAAGAAAGGCGCTGGCAGCGCAATTATCCTGTTGACGGCGACATGTCTCGAACCTCCGATTTACAAGGAATGAGACGTTGTCTGCGCGCTAAGTGCGTACAATTCCTTATATTCATAACCGCTGCACAACGCAAAACTCAGTTGCTCCAATCAGGCTGCTTGGTCGTCGGCTGAGCTTGTCGCGGGCGGGTGAGGACCAGTTGATGGCAAAGAAGATTTTCGTTCTTGGTGGGGATGGCTTCTGCGGATGGCCCACCTCGCTTCACCTGTCCGCGCTGGGCCACGACGTGCTGATCGTCGACAATCTCTCGCGCCGTCGGATCGACGCCGAGATGGGCGTGCGCAGCCTGACGCCGATCACTCCGATCGACATGCGGCTTCAGGCCTGGCGCGAAGCGAGCGGGAAGGACATCCGTTACCAGTACATCGATATCGCGCAGGAATATGCGCGGCTCGCGGCGCTGATCGCCGAGGAACGGCCGGACGTGGTGGTGCACTTTGCCGAACAGCGGTCCGCGCCCTATTCGATGCGCAGCCAGGTCGAGAAACGCTACACCGTCGATAACAATGTGCGCGGCACGCACAATCTGCTGGTTTCACTGGTGGAGGCCGATCTCGACTGTCATGTCGTCCATCTCGGGACGACCGGCGTCTATGGCTATGCCGGCGCAGGCTTCGAGATCCCGGAAGGCTATCTGCCCGTCATGGTCAAGGACGAGCATGGCACGATCCATGAACGCGAGATCCTTTACCCGACCAAGCCAGGCAGCGTCTATCATACGACGAAGTCGATCGATCAGCTGCTGTTCCAATATTATGCCGAGAACGATCGCCTGCGGATCACCGATCTGCACCAGGGCATCGTCTGGGGCACGCAGACGCAGGAAACCCGGCTGCACCCGGCGCTGATCAACCGCTTCGACTATGAAGGCGAATATGGAACGGTACTGAACCGCTTCCTGGTTCAGGCGACCATCGGTTACCCGCTGACCGTGCACGGCACCGGCGGCCAGACCCGGGCCTTCATCCATATCGAGGATACCGTCCGCTGCGTCGAACTGGCGGTCGATAATCCGCCGCGGCGCGGGGACCGGGTGAAGATCATCAACCAGGTGGCCGAAACGCTGCGGGTGCAGGACGTCGCGGAACTGGTGGCGCGCGTAACCGGCGCGACGATCGACCATGTGGCCAACCCGCGCAATGAAGCTGCCGAGAATGAACTGGAGATGCGTAACGCCACGTTCCGCGGGCTGGGCCTTGAGCCGATCCGTCTGTCCGACGGCCTGACGACGGAAACGTTGGAGATCGCCGCGCGCTACGCCGATCGCGTCGATCGCAGCCACATCCTCGCCCGCTCGGCCTGGAACCGGACGCAGCAGGCCGGCCTCGACCGGCAGACCGCCGAACGCAGCGCAAAATCGGAGGGAGCGCGCATATGAGACTATGGGTGCTATGTCTGTTGGCGCTACTGCTGGTCGGCCTGCTGGTCGCGGTGGAGCAAAGCGGGCTTTTCGACACGGTCACAGGCCGTAACGTGCGCAACAACGCACCGATCTTTCAGGATTATGAGCGCGGTTCGATCCCGTTCGTCGATGCTGACGGCAAGAGCGTCTTCGTGGCGCAGATCCATCCGAACAGCCCGCAAATTCTCACCGGCTTCCCATCCTACGCCAGCACCAAGTTCCGCCTTCCGGTCGACAGTCGACCGGAGAGCGGCACGTATGACATCAGCTTCGCCGCGGATGCGGTGAATGGCGCTGAGGGTGCGCTGCGGATCACCATCAACGGCATCAAGCGCGCTGAAACCGTGCTGCAGCACGGCACCTTCCGTCAGCGCGTCCGGGTCGAACTAACGCCGACCGAGCTGGCGGCAGGAGAGCTCGACGTGCGGCTGGCGCTGGTGGGGCAGGGGCCAATGGCGGAATGCACGCCAAACCAGGCGATCGCAGCAGTGCTGACAGTGCTCCCCGAGACCGGCCTGCGCCTGCGGCTCGATAAGTCGCCGGAGAGCATCCGCGACCGCCTGGCACTTTGGGGTGATCTGATCCCCGTGAAGTGGAATGGCGAAAAGGCGGCTGATACCGGAACGTTGCTCAATGCCGCCCGCCTCGCGGAGCGCGGCTACGGGCTTTATTTCGGCGACGGCGGTTTTTCGGCCGCTTCTCTCGCCGACATCACCAAAGGCGCGCCGCTGCGCGTCGACGGTCTGCCGAAGCTGACCTATCCGATCTCGCTGGTTTCCCAGGTGGAAAATGCGGGCGCGCGTCGCTTTGATCGTGAGACAACGTGGCGCTTCCGCTACAATGCGTCGCAGCTTCCCAATGGCGAGCTTCCCTCCGCGGTCGACCTGCGCATGATGCTCGGCCCGGTCGCCGGCACGCGCACCTCGCTGTTCGTGACGCTCAACAACCATCTGCTGCTCACCCGCGCCCTTGGAGACACGGACGAGCGCTTTGCCAACTCGCTGGCGCTGCCGGCAGCCGACCATCTCGACCGCAATGAGCTTGAGATCACGCTGACGTCGCGGCTGGAGGATGAGACACGCTGCGGCGCGATGCGGCTGATCGCGGCCGAGATGCTCCCCGACAGCGTCCTTCGCGGCGGCGGTGAGCGCCTGGTGACGGAGGCGGCGCGGCTGCGTGCTGCACTGGGTCCGAAGGCAGCGGTCGCCTTCAGGACGGGCGAACTCAGCGCGCCGCAAGCCCATAGTGTTGCGCTGCTGCTGGCTGATCTGCACCCCGACGCGCTGACGTTCGGCGGGGCGCAACCCGTCGCAACGGTGCAGGCGATCACCGGTGACCTGGATTTGGCGATCCGTCGGGCCCAGCCGACCGGCCAACAGTGGCTGATGTACTTCCCGACGGACGAGCGCGAGGGCGCATGGGTGGTACCATTCTCTTCCCGCCCCGCGCTCGGCGATACCGATGTCGCCTTGCTGGTCACGATCAACCGTCCGGCAACCGTTCAGCCCGCTCCAGCACCCTCGCCGACCGCGTCTGCGACCGCCCGGCCCCGCGCCACAGCCGATGCTGCGCGATAATGCCTCGCCAGCGGAGTCTGATCGGAAGCGCGCAAGTTTCGGATCATCCGACAGCTTGGCCGGCGGGCTCGCCGACCCGGTGTCGCTGTTGCAGGCGCCGGCGCTTCTTCTGACCTTCTCCATCCTGTCGCTCCTTCAGCTTTCAGCGTTCCAGCTAGGCTATTTCAACAGGATCTTCAGCGTAGGGGATTATGTGGCCGGGCCGCACACCGGCATCAGTGCGGTGTCGATCCGTACGTTCATGCTGTCCTTTTTCATCGCTTTCTCGATCTTCACGTCGGGCTCCGCCAAGGCTCGCACCCTGTTCTGTCTTGATCTATGCTTCCGCTTCATCCTGCTCTGCGGCATCCTCGATGCCGGCAGCATCGCGCTGTACACCTACACCGGCAGGCCATTCCCGATGGTCGCGATCCAGGTGATGGCGGGTTTCGCGGGGATGGGCGTCTTTGCCTTTGTCATCATCCGGCGCGGTGCCATGCCGTCGCCGGAGGAAGTGGTGCGTGGCACCCAGCCGCAATTGCGTGCCTTCCTGCGGCTCGGCGTAACGGGGACGGTCGCACTGTTTGCGTCCACTTGGGCGGCTGTGTCGCAGATCCCGCTGTTTGACGAACTGCGCCGCGTGGCGCTGCTGGGCGGCCTTGGGCCGGGCGTCATCCTCTTTCTCCTGGTGCTCTTCGCGCAGCTTTACGTCATCGGGATTATCGAGCGCCGTCGTCGATCGCGCGAGGATTTCCGGCCGCCGCTGTCGGTCGTCATTCCCGCCTATAATGAGGAATATGTGATCGGCCACACGATCCGGTACATTGATCGTGCCGCCGCGCATTATGGCGCGCCCGTCGAGGTGATTGTCGTCGACGATGCCTCAACCGACGAGACGGTCGAAACGGTGCAGGCGGTTACCAGCATCTGCCACTCGCTCAGCGTCCGGATCATCACGGTTGCCTCCGGTGGCAAGGCCGAGGCCCTGAACCGCGGGGTAGTTGAGGCGAGCCACGATTTCATCGTGCGGATCGATGCGGATACGCTGGTAGGCGAAGACAATCTGATCCTCGCCATGCAGAATTTTGGTGATCCTGAGGTCGGTGCGGTTGGTGGCGTGCCACTGCCTCCCGGCGGCGCGATGTTCGACGCCGGTCGGCTGATCGAGGTGATCGTCAAGCACGGCTATTACTCGCCAGCGCTGGGCGCGGCCTCGGGCCTCGTGGGCATACCCGGCATGTTCGTCGTCTACCGCGCCGAGGCGCTTCATGCCGTCGGCACCTTCGCCAGCGGGATGAATGGCGAGGATACGGACGTGTCGCTGCGGATCGCCGAGCGCGGTTACCGTACCCTGGTGGACCAGCGCATTACCTTCGTTTCGGAGGTGCCGGCCAGCTTTGCACATTTGCGCGAGCAACGGCTGCGCTGGTTCCGATCGGTCTATCACGTCAGTGCGCGCGCCCACTCGCTGATCAGCTCGCCCAACTTCAGCGTTCGCGGCAAGCTGGTGCTGCCGTACATGCTGCTGAACACCGCCCGGCGCGCGATGATGATTCCGCTGGTCGTGTTCGGTCTGCTGGAGCTTCTGGTTACCTCCGGCACGATCGCGCTGCCGCATTGGCAGGCGATCGCCGCGGTCCTGGTCGGCTCGCCGATGCTTGCAGCGACCTTTGCCATCATGGTGAACGGGCGACCGGGCGCGCTGTTATCGCTACCGGCGTACATCCTCTTCCGCGCCCTGCGCTCCTGGTACACGCTGGAATCGACCCTCAGCATCCCGATCACCTCGACGTCGACCCGGATCCAGATCGGGCGCCAGCCTTGGCCGAAAACACCGCCAAGGCCACGCATCACGGAGGCCGTATGAACAGGATAGCCTTGGTGGCGGTGGCCGCCTGCGTGACGATCCCGCAATACGCCTGGGCACAGGACAAGCGCGTCAGCCTCGATGGACTGTTGGCCTACGGGCTCGACGTCGTGCCGCCGGACGTTGTCGATACCTCGCCCGATCAGGATCGGATCCGCGGCGTGTTCGAGGGCGAGTTCGGCGTTTCCTACGACACTGGTCCAGCCGTGGTCCGCGCGTCAGCAGGCGCCCGAGTCTTCCCGTCGGAAAGCGATTACAACCGCTACCCGCTGACGATCGGTGCGCGCTTCGATGTGCCCCTGTCGAAGGATCGGCGGACGAGGCTGCGGCTGCTGCCGAGCTACGAATATGTATTCGGGAATGACGGCCGCGTGTTCGATCGGCTGCGGCTCGATGCGCAGCTCATCCACCGACACAATCCATCGAACATCACCACCTTCCGGGTTCGCTACGGCTACCGCAATCAGACCGAGCGGCGTTTCACCGGCTATGACCAGAGCGAATGGCTCACCGAACTCCGCCATTTCTGGCGCCCCGGCGGCGGGCCGACGCGGATCAACGCCTCGTTGCTTGGCCTATTCGCAGACGCTGAGGCGAACCGCTTCAGCTACAAAGGCTACGGTACGCTCCTGACCGCGCGTACGCCGCTCAGCGAGGGGCTGGAGGTCTACGGCCGCCTCTATCTTGTGCACCGCGATTACAAGGCACCGTTCTCGACGCTCTATCCCTACAAGAGGAAGGACACGCAGTTGCGGCTGACGGGCGGGCTGGAGAAGAGCCTGGACCAGCGCTTCAGTCTGTTCGGCGAGGCAGGCTATGCGCGCAACAATTCGAACGTTCCGACGCGGCGGTACGATGGCTTCGTCGGCCGCATCGGCATCCTGTTTCGGCAATAGGCGGGCAGCGTGGTGGCCGGCGCGTCACAATCGCGACGCGGGCAGTGCCAGGCGAAGCCTAAGCCGTATTTTGACCCGTCTCGTTCCATGCGTGTCACCGGACCTCTGTGGAGGGGGTGGCCGGCGTTGCTGCTGGCCGGCTGTTCCTTTGCACCCGCCTATGTTCAGCCTGAGCTGCCGGCACCGGCGCAGTACCCGGGCGCCGTGCCGGCGGGGGAGTCGGTGGCCCGGCTCGGCTGGCAGGATTTCTTCCGCGATCCGGAGTTACGCCGGCTGATTGCGCTGGCGCTGGAGAATAACCGCGACATTCGTATTGCCGCCGCGCGCGTGCAGGAAGCGCGCGCAGCGTGGCGGATCGAGGGCGCGTCACTGTATCCGCAGCTGAACGTGGCCGCGAGCGGGCAGTTCGGGCGCACGGAGGTCGACCTGCCGCTTGCCCGCAATGTTCCGCTCGACGTTCGGCTGATCAACGTCGAGGTGGGGGCGGGGTGGGAGATCGATTTCTGGGGGCGGCTGCGCAATCTGCGGGACGCCGCGCGCTGGCAATATCTTGCGTCGGAAGAGGCGCGGCGCGGCGTCGCCACCCAGCTGGTCGCCCAAGTGGCCAACGGGTATTTGCTCGAACGCGAATACGAAGAGCGCACCGCGCTCGCGCAATCGTCGATCCGCACGCGGCAGGAATCGCTCAGGATCATTCGCCGTCGCTTCGAGGTGGGATCCGGCTCGAAGCTGGACATGACACAGGCGCAAACCCTGCTCGGTCAGGCGCAGACGGTGCTGTACGCGCTGGAGCAGGATCAGGCGGTGAACCGCAACGCGCTCGCGCTGCTGGTCGGTCGGCCGGTCACCTTCGCGCCGTCCGACCGCAAGCTGGCGACGATCGCGGACGATATTCAGCTACCCCCCGGGCTGCCGTCCGAACTGCTGGTCAACCGGCCGGACATCATCGCCGCCGAACGGCAGCTGCGCGCCGCCAACGCCAATATCGGGGCCGCCCGCGCCGCCTTCTTCCCGAACATCCGGCTGACCGGCGGTTTCGGAGTCGCCAACGGGGAACTCGGCATTGGCAGTGTGGAACTGGGCGACCTGTTCAGCGACCCGGTGACGATCTGGAGTTTCGCCCCCACGATCACCGTCCCGATCTTCAACGGCGGACGGCTGCGGTCGAACCTCGATGTGGCGCGGGCACGGCAGGTGCGATCGGTGGCGGAGTATGAACGCACGATCCAGGTCGCCTTTCGCGACGTGGCGGATGCGCTGGTGCGGCGTCAGCAGCTCTCGCGGCAGATCGAGACCACCCGCCAGGTGCTCGATGCGCTCACCGAGCGCTCGCGTCTTGCCAACCTTCGCTTCGAATATGGCCGCTCCACCTATCTCGAGGTGCTGGAAGCGCAGCGCGACCTGTTCGAGACGGAGCAACTGCTGGTGCAGCTGCGTCGCGCCGATCTGGCCAGCGCCGTCGCGCTCTACACTGCGCTTGGTGGCGGGTTTGCGCCGCCCACCGTGTTCGATTCCGATCCGCGCGAGAACCGAAGGGCGCCCGAGCCATGACGCAAATGCTGACGCCGCGCTGGCGCAATCGCATCCTGGTGGTCGTGGTGATCATAATCGCCGCGTTGCTGGCGTGGTACTTCCTCCGCCCCTCCGGCATGCCGGAAGGGATCGTCAGCGGGAATGGCCGGATCGAGGCGGTCGAGGTGGATATCTCGGCCAAGATGCCGGGGCGCATCCGCGACATCACGGTTGACGAGGGGCAGTTCGTGAAGGCCGGCCAGGTCGTCGCCCAGATGGATACCGACAGCCTGATGGCACAGCTTGCGGAAGCGCAGGCACGGCTGGCCCAGGCGCTGAACGCGGTGCGCACCAACCAGGCGCAGGTGGCGCAGCGGGAAAGCGACCGGGCTTTTGCCGAGGCCACGGTGCGCCAGCGCGCGGCCGAGCTGAACGCGGCGCAAAAGCGGCTGGCCCGCTCCGCCACGCTCGCTCGCGAGGGTGCGACACCGGTGCAGGAGCGGGACAATGACCAGGCCGCCGTCGAGGGTGCTTCTGCCGCCGTCCAGGCGGCGCGCGCGCAAGTAGCCGCGGTCACCGCAGGGATCGCGGCGACACAAAGCCAGGTGGCGGGGGCAGGAACGAACGTCGAAGCCGCCAGGGCCACAATTCAGCGCATCATGGCCGACATCAAGGACAGCGATCTTCGCGCGCCGCGCGCCGGTCGGATCCAGTATCGCGTCGCGCAGCCGGGCGAAGTGGTCGGCGCCGGCGGCCGCGTCCTGACGATGCTCGATTTGACCGATGTGACGATGGTGTTCTTCCTGCCGGAAACGGTCGCTGGCCGCGTGGCGCTGGGCAGCGAAGTGCGCATCCTGCTGGATGCGTTGCCCGGTCGCGTCATCCCTGCGCGCGTCAGCTTCGTCGCCGACGTCGCGCAATTCACGCCGAAGACGGTGGAGACGCAAAGCGAGCGCCAGAAACTGATGTTCCGGGTGAAGGCGCGGATCGATCCCGCGCTGCTGCGCCGGCACATCACGCTGGTGAAGACCGGCCTGCCCGGTACCGCATACCTGCGTCTCGACCCCGCCATTCCCTGGCCCAAGAACCTGTCGAACGTCATTTCGGAGTAGCACGGGTGAAGCCCGGCGCCTTTGCTCAGCCCGACCCTGCTCCCGACGCGGAGCCGGTGGTCCGGCTATCCGGCGTCACCCTGCATTACGGGCGGACGCAGGCGCTGCGCGGGCTCGATCTGGATGTGCCGGCGGGGCGGATGGTGGGCCTTATCGGGCCGGATGGCGTGGGCAAGTCCAGCCTCTTCTCGCTCGTTGCCGGGTCGCGCGCGGTGCAGGAGGGGACCGTTTATGTGCTGGGCGGCAGCATGGCGGATCGCGCGCACCGCAACGCCGTCTGCCCGCGCATCGCCTATATGCCGCAGGGCTTGGGCAAGAACCTCTACCCCACGCTATCGGTGGAGGAGAACCTGCAGTTCTTCGCCCGCCTGTTCGGCCAGGACGCGGGCGAGCGGCGGGAACGGATCGACGATCTGACGCGCAGTACGGGGCTGTACGACTTCACTGGTCGCCCCGCCGGCAAGCTTTCGGGCGGGATGAAGCAGAAGCTGGGGCTTTGCTGTGCGCTCATTCACGAACCGCGGCTGCTGATCCTCGATGAACCCACCACCGGCGTCGATCCACTCGCCCGTGCCCGCTTTTGGGAACTGATCGCCCGCATCCGCGAGCAGAACCCGGGCATGAGCGTGATCGTCGCTACCGCTTACATGGACGAGGCGCAGCGCTTCGACTGGCTGGTGGCGATGGACGACGGCGTGGTGCTTGCCACCGGCACGCCGCAGGAGTTGCTGGAGCGGACCGGCAGCACGTCGCTCGACAATGCTTTCATCGCCCTGCTGCCGGAGGAGAAGCGGCGCGATCACACGCCGCCGACCAAGCCCCCGCTGACCAACGACGACACAGATATCGCCATTGAGGCCCGTGATCTGACGATGCGGTTCGGGGACTTTACCGCGGTCGACCACGTCAGCTTCCGGATCAGGCGCGGCGAGATCTTCGGATTTCTCGGCTCGAACGGCTGCGGCAAGAGCACGACGATGAAGATGCTGACCGGGCTGCTGCCCCCTACGAAGGGGGAGGCGCTGTTGTTCGGCAAGCCGATCGACCCGCGCGACATCGCGGTGCGCCGCCGCGTCGGCTATATGAGCCAGGCCTTCTCGCTCTACAGCGAGCTGACCGTCCGCCAGAACCTCGAGCTTCATGCGCGACTGTTCGAGGTGCCCGCGCACGAAATCCCCGGGCGTGTCGCGGAGATGATCGATCGTTTCGGCCTGGAAAGCGCCGCCGAGAGCCTGCCGCCCGGCATGCCGCTGGGCGCCCGCCAGCGCCTGTCGCTCGCCGTGGCGATGGTGCACCGGCCGGAGATGCTGATCCTCGACGAGCCGACGTCCGGCGTCGATCCCGTCGCGCGCGACACCTTCTGGCGTCTCCTGATCGAGCTATCCCGGCGTGACCGGGTCACGATCTTCATCTCGACCCATTTCATGAACGAGGCGGAGCGGTGCGATCGCATCTCGATGATGCATGCCGGCAAGGTGCTGGACAGCGACACGCCCGAGCGGCTGATCGAGAAGCGCGGGACGGCGACGCTGGAAGAAGCGTTCATCTCCTACCTCGCCGAGGCAGGCGGCGATGACGCCGGGGGCGATACGATCGCGCTCCCGGTGGGGGCGCCGGAAGAGACGGCCGGTGCCAGCCGCCGCCGCCCCTTCAGCTTCCGGCGCATGTACAGCTACCTGTGGCGTGAGGTGCTGGAGCTGCAGCGTGATCCGGTCCGCGGCGCACTCGCCCTTGCCGGATCCGTCGTGTTGCTGCTGGTCATCGGCTACGGCATCAGCTTCGACGTCAACGACATCCGCTTCGCAGTGCTGGATCGTGACCAGAGCAGTGCCAGCCGGCGCTACGAGCTCGAACTCTCGGGCTCGCGCTACTTCGTCCAGCATCGACCGATCACCGACTATGAGGACATGGACCGGCGTTTGCGCAGCGGGGAGCTGACGCTCGCGATCGAGATACCGCCGGGCTTTGGCCGCGATCTCGGGCGCGGGAAGCCGCAGTCGATCGCCGCATGGTTCAACGGGGCCATGCCGCTGCGGGCCGAAACGGTGCGCGGCTACGTTCAGGGAATGCACCAGCGTTGGCTGAGCCAGGAAATGCGCGCGGCCGGGCTGACGGGCGGGCAGCGGGCAGGGGCGGGCGCCACCGTCTCGATCGAGAAGCGCTACCGCTATAATCCGGAGGTGCGCAGCGTGCCCGCCATGGTGCCGAGCGTGATACCGCTGCTGCTGCTTGTCCTTCCCGCCATGCTCGCCGCGATGGCGGTGGTGCGGGAGAAGGAGACCGGCTCAATCATCAATTTCTACGTGACGCCGGTGACGCGAACCGAATTCCTGCTCGGAAAGCAGCTGCCCTATGTCGGCATTGCGATGATCAACTTCCTCGTCATGGTCGCCATGGCGCAATGGGTGTTTCGCGTGCCGGTCACCGGCAGTTTTGCCGCCTTGGCAGTCGCAGCCCTCGTATTCTCCTTCATCGCCACCGGCATGGGGCTTCTGGCATCAGCCGTCACGCGAAGCCAGATCGCGGCGATGTTCCTCGCCATGATCGGCACGCTGATCCCGACGCTGACCTATGGCGGAATGATCGATCCGGTAACGTCGTTTCAGGGCGGCGCCCGCATCTTCGGCGAACTGTATCCTTCTGCTCGAATGATCACCATCACGCGCGGGGTATTCAACAAGGCCCTGGGGTTTCGGGAGCTTTGGCCATCGCTATGGCCGCTGCTGCTGACATGGCCGGTGATCACTGGCGTCGCGATCCTTTCGCTGCGCAAGCAGGAGCATTGATCGGTGCGCGCGTTCTCCGCGATCTACCGGCTGGGCGTGAAGGAGCTCTGGAGCCTGTGGCGCGATCCGATCATGCTGGTGCTGATCCTCTTCACCTTCACCGGCGTCATCTACACGTCTGCCAAGGCCATGCCGGAGACGCTGAACAGGGCGTCGATCGCGATCGTCGATGAGGATCGCTCGCCCCTGTCGCAGCGGATCACCGACGCTTTCTATCCGCCACGCTTCACACCCCCGGTGATGATCAACAGCACGCAGATCGACCCCGGTATGGATGCGGGCCGGTACACGTTCGTGCTGCAGATTCCGGAAGGTTTTCAGCGCGACGTGCTGGCCGGCCGCCCGGCGGAGATACAGCTCAACACGGATGCCACGCGCATGACGCAGGCGTTCTCGGGCAGCAGTTACATTGAGCAGATTGTTTTGGGGGAGGTCACCGCATTCGTTGCGCGACGACAGGGGCAGGGCGCACTGCCGGTCGGCCTGGAACTTCGAGCGCGATTCAACCCCACTCTGGACCAGATCTGGTTCGGTGCGCTCACCCAGGTGATCAACCAGATCACCCTGCTGTCGATCATCCTCACCGGCGCCGCGCTGATCCGCGAGCGCGAGCACGGGACCATCGAACATCTGCTCGTCATGCCGGTGCGGCCGTTCGAGATCATGGCCAGCAAGGTGTGGTCGATGAGCCTCGTCGTGCTGCTCGCATCCTTCCTGTCGATCCAGCTGGTCGTCCGCGGATTGCTGCACGTGCCCATCGCCGGATCCTTGGTGCTGTTCTTCATCGGCGCAGCGCTGTCGATGTTCGCGATGACGTCGATCGGCATCTTCATGGCGACTGTCGCGCGCAACATGCCGCAGTTCGGAATGCTGACCGTGCTGGTCCTGCTGCCGCTCGAAATGTTGTCGGGCGGAATCACCCCCCGCGAAAGCATGCCTAAGGTGGTGCAGGATGTGATGCTCGCCGCGCCGACGACGCACTTCGTGGAGCTTGGGCAGGCGATCCTGTTCCGGGGGGCGGGCCTTGACGTGGTGTGGCCGCAATTCCTCGCGCTGATGGTGATCGGGTCGGTCTTCTACCTCACCGCACTCGCCCGGTTCCGCAAAGTGCTGGTCACGATGGCGTGACTGCGGGCGCAAAGAGCCTCTGCTCGATGCCGGGGCGCCCAGAGTTGTGGCGGATCGCGGTAGTGTCCAAAGTCACTTATTCAAATTTCTGAAACGGTACGGAAAATTGCGTATCGAATCGGCAACATGAAGGGCGCTAAAAGCAAGTTGTTAGCGGAAGGTATCCCGATAACATCAATGTAAGTAGTCACCGCAGCGAGGCGACTATTATGCGAAATCGACAGATTGGCAGCTGACGATCAACTTCTCAAGGATCTCCCGTATCCCCGCCGCACCTCCTCCCTCCCCCCAAGAAGGAAAGACGGGGAACTTCGCCCCGCCGCGCCCTAGCCGGCGCGACGGGGCGACTTCTTTGGGTGATCCTCAAGACGATCGACGACCGACGCGGCGGCACGTGAGGGCAGGCGGCGATGCCGTTGAGCTGCGACACCGCCCGCGGTCGCTCGCGCTTTCGACAGGTATGAAGGAGAGTGGCAATGGCAGACTTGGTGGTGGTCGGCTTCGATGATCCGCAGGAAGCGGATCGCGTGCTCAGCAAGCTGAACTTGATGCAGCGCGAGTATCTGATCGATCTCGAGGACGCCGTTGTCGCGATCCGCCAGCCGGACGGCAAGGTGAACCTGAAGCAAAGCGTCAGCATGGTCGGCACGGGCGCGGCCTCGGGGGGGCTCTCCGGCGTTCTTTGGGGCACGCTGGTGGGCTTGCTGTTCCTCAATCCCATCGCGGGCATGGCGATCGGCGGCGCGATCGGTGCGGGTACCGGCGCGTTGTCAGGATCGCTGATCGATTACGGGATCAACGATTCCTTCATCAAGGAACTGGCCGACACGCTACAACCGGATACGTCTGCGCTGTTCGTCCTCGTCCGCAAGGCACAGCCGGAAAAGGTGCTCGCGGAGCTTTCCGGCGTCCACGGGAAGGTATTGCGCACCTCCCTGTCGTCCGACCAGGAGGCGAAGCTGCAGGCGGCGCTTTCCTCGGCATCCAATGATGCTTCATCGTCGGAGACGAACACGGCCAGTGGAGATGCGATCTAGCGTCGAACCGGACGTCGTGACGCTAATTCGGCCCATCGACAGTCACCTGCCGGTCTGCGGATCGGCGGTGACTTTGCTTGTCTGGAAAGCTTTTGCGCGGAGCGGGGGGCTACTTGTTCTCAAGCCCACATCAACTGGCATTGGGGCATGAAGAGGATTAGGCTGCACTGATGCGGAGAGGCTCTCCTCGCGGCTTTGACTTGGCTCGGCGACGCGGCGGCGGGCCAGTTCGAAGCATAAGATGGGCTGAGGGTTTCTGGATCGCGATCGCCACGACGACGATACTGGGTTGTCCCGTTGAGGCTGCCGGGGAGCCCGTCGCGATGAGCTTCAGCGCGGCGCTGGGGCGATCGGATCGCGTCGCACCGGCGCTGGCGGCTGCGAAGCACAGCCAGAATGCCGCCCGGCTGACGGAAGAGTCGCTGTCGACGCTCAATCGCCCGATCGTCACCGTTTCGGCACAATATATCGAATATCAGAAGACGCTGTCGCTGGACCTCAAGGGGCCGCGGCAGGACGTGCTCGACAGCACGAACAGCTTCCTCAACTCCATTCCCGGCTCGGTCGCCCCAGGCTTCCAGGCGATCGCCAGCGACATCGTCAGCCGGATCTCTCAGGCGCTGCCCGGGCTGTTCGCCGCGCTGCCTAGCGACTTGTCCTATCGGTTCCGCCAGGACGTGTTTCGTCCAACGGTGCAGGGCATCCTGCCGATCTACACCGGGGGGGCGATCGCCGCGATCAAGCGCGGCGCCCAGAGCGCGACGGCGCTGAGCAACGCGCGCGCCCGATCGGCACGTGATCTGACGCAGGTGAATTTGATCCGCGCTTATTTCGGCCAACTCGCTGCTGCCTCTCTCGAAGACTCGACCCGCCAGTCGCTGGAGGCGCTCGACATCCTGCTATCCGACGCGATCAAGCTGGAGATGGGCGGCTTCATCCCGAGAGCGCGGCGGCTGGAGGCGCAAGTCGCGCGCGACGCCGCCGAGCGTGAGCACGAACGCGCAGTCCTGGCGCATGACAGCGCACGCACCGATCTCGCCAGCCTGCTGGAAGTCGACGCCGTCACGCCGACCACCCCGTTGTTCGTCCAGACCGCGCCCCTTCCGCCGTCGAGCGAGTTCGTCGGTGGCGAGGAGGATCTGCCGCAAACGCAGGAAGCCGATGCCGCAAAGTCGATCGCCCGCGCCTCGGCTGATCTGGCAAAGTCTCAGCTCCGCCCGCAGGCCTTTGCGTTTGGGGAGTATAACGCGAACCGCTCCAATGCCCTGCCGGTGGAGCCGGACTGGATTGTCGGCGTCGGTGTTCGTTATACCCTGATCTCCAATATCGGCCGCTCCCGCGCGGTAGCCGCGGCAAGGGAGCAGGAGGCGGCCGCGGACGAGGCGGCGCGCGGTGCACGCCAGACCAGCCGGTCGACGACGTTGCGCGCGTGGAACCTCGTCGAAAGCGCTCGCCGTTCGTTCGTGTCGCTCGACAGCAGCCTCGCGGCGGCGACCGAAAACCTGCGCGTCCAGCAGATCAGCTTTCGCGAAGGCGAGGGGACGGTGACCGAAGTGACCGGCGCAGAGGCAGCGCTGGCGGCAGCGAGGACACAGCGCGTGGCGGTCGCCTATGAATATGATGTGGCACTTGCCGCGCTGCTCACCGCCGCCGGTCGGCTAGAGAGCTTCCCGCAGTATCTGGCGCGGGCGAATGTGCGTATTCCGGTGTCGGCCACGCCATGACCGACGCTGCGCGCCACGATCCGACGGTCGCCGCCGATCCACCGCCGCGACGCGCGCGGTTGCTTCTATGGGGCGGCGTCGCAATCGTCGCGATCGCGGTGGCGATCGGCCTGTGGCTGGCGAGCCGCCCTGCTGCGCCGCCACTACAGGGTGAGGTCGAGGCGGAGGAGGTCAACGTCGCGACCAAGGCGCTGTCGCGTCTCGCCGAAATCAAGGTTAGCGAGGGCGATCGCGTGCGGCGTGGTGAAGTGCTCGCGATCCTGAATGCGCCCGAGGTGGAGAGCGGCGCGCAACAGGCTGATGCCGCCCTGCAAAGTGCCCGAGCGCTGCAGGAGATCGCCGACAAGGGCGCCCGCGAACAGGATATCGCTGCCCTGCGGGCGAATTGGGAAGCGGCGAAGGCGACGGCCAACCTCGCGCAAGTGACCAGTCGGCGAACCGACAGCCTGTACGCGCAAGGCGTCGTCTCCGCGCAGCGACGCGACGAGGCACGCGCGGCGCAGATCTCGACCGCGCGCATCGCCGAAGCGGCACGGCTGGAATATGAAAAGCTCGCCTCCGGTACACGACCGGAGAGCAAGCAAGTCGCCGCGGCGCAGGTCCGCTCCGCGCAGGCCCTGGTTGCCGCTGCCTCGGCGATGCAACGCGAAACCGAACTCGTCTCGCCGATCGACGGCGAAGTATCCCGCCGGCTGGTGCAGCCGGGTGAAATCGTCAGCCCCATTCTGCCCGCGATCCAGCTGATCGCGATCGATCGGCCGTGGGTGACGGTCAACATCCAGGAAGACGATTACAAGGGAATGAAGCAGGGGATGGTGCTGCGCGGAACAGTGCCGGCCCTTGGAAAGGCGGTCGACTTTCGTGTGACGAACATCGCGCCACAGGGAAGTTACGCGACGTTTCGCGCAACGCGCCAGTCGACCGGCTACGACGTTCACGCCTTTGCCGTGAAGCTGGAACCGATGCGGCGCGCCACGGGGCTCCGGCCGGGGATGAGCGTCCTGTTCGATTGGCCGCAATGAGCGCGTTCGCGGCGTCCTTCCGGCAGGAAGCCGTACGGATCGCCCGCACCCCGGTCGATCTTCTGCTGCTGACGCTGTTTCCGCTCCTGACATTGGGATCGATGGCGGCGATGATGTGGGGTGGCACGCTGACCAATCTGCCGGTCGTCATCGTCGATCAGGACGGTGGGCCGCTCGCCCGCACCATCACCCGCAACATCGACGCAACGCCCTACCTGGAGGTGGTCGCGCAGACGCCGCAGCGGGCCGAGGCGCTGGCCATGGTCCGCCGCGAGCAGGCCGTGGCCTTCATGGTCATCCCCAAGGGCGTCAGCACGCGCTCATCTGATGCGCCCCCTGTGACGGTCTTCTACGAGGCGGTGTTCCTGTCGACCGGCTCGGTCGCCTCCACCTATCTACGGCTCGTCACCACGGCGACCCTGCTTCGCCAGGCGCCGCGCAATATCGGCGTCGCGGGCGCGTCGGTCGCGGAGCGCACCTTGCCGACGATCCAGATCACGCTGCTCGGCAACCCGACGCTCAGCCTGGAGTGGTTCCTGGGCATGCTGATCGGGCCGAGCATCCTCCATCTGGTGATCGCCATCTCGTGCATCGGCTCGCTCGGGCTGCTGATGCGGGACAAGTCCTTCGGCGCCTACGTTCGCGACACGCAGGCGCCAGTGGCGGCGCTGTCGGGGCGGCTGGCGGTTCATGTCGTGGCGGGAATCCTGTGGGCGATTGCCTGGCTGCTGTGGATGACGCTCGCACGCGGCTATCGCGCCGAAGGAAGCGTCGCCCTCATCGTCGTCGGCTTCGTCCTGCTATTTATCGCGACCGCGGCCATCGGCCTGCTGTTCATCGCTGTGACGAGGGAAGTCGGCACCTCGTTCTCCGGCGCCGTGATCGTCGCCGGCTCGGCGCTTGCCTATTCCGGCGCCACCTTGCCGCTCAGCGGCGGGCTGTGGTTCGCGCAGGACTGGAGCAAGGTGCTGCCGCTCACCCATTTCATCATGCTGCAGATGGATCAGCTGATCGGCGTCACCGCGCGCGCCGATCTGACGCCGATGATCGCGTTGCTGCTCTATCCCCTGATCGGCGGCGTCATCGGCATGGTGCTGATCGTGCGATCTAAGCGCCCGGCATGAACTTCGTCAGCGCGATCGAGCAGACGCTGCTGACGATCCTTCGCACGCGCGAGTTGCTGATGCTCGCGATCGTCTCCGTGCTCTTCTACGCCTTTTATTATCCGGCACCTTACCAGCAACAGACCGCGACCGACATTGCGCTGGTCGTAGTGGATGCGGATCGCTCGCCTTTGTCGCGTGCGCTGGTGCGTCATCTGTCGGATACGCGCGCCGTGTTCGTCGTGGTGGAGACGGGCAATCTGGGCGAGGCACGGGAACTGGTCCGCGCACGCGAGGCGGACGGCGTGTTGTACCTCGCCCCGCACCTGCAACAGCGTGTCCTGTCGCGTGGTGGCGGAACGGGGATCGCGCTGTGGCTGAACGGCGCCTATTTCGTTCGCGCGGAGGCGATCGGGGAGACGCTGGCGGAGGTGGCGCTTGATACGATCAACGAGCTGGCGGATAGCGTGCCAGCGCTCGCGCGGCAGCGCGCGCCCGAGGTGCTGGTCCAGCCGATCTTCACGACGGGCGGCTATCGCGATTACGTCTTCCCCGCCGTTGCCAACATCATCCTGCAGCAGACGTTGCTCGCAGCCTCGGCGCGGCTGGTGGCGGATCGGCGCCAACGCGGGTGGGCGGTGATGCGCCCCGCGGAGGCGCTTGGGATGCTGGCCGCTGCTGCGCTCGTCGGCACGCTGGCCGCGGGCTTCTATTTCGGCCTGGTGTACTGGCTTCAGGGCGTTCCGCGTGGCGGCAATATGCCGGGGCTGCTGCTCGCAATCCCGTTGTTTGCGGTGGCCGTCTCCGGTCTCGGCCTATTGCTGGGCAGTCTGTTCTCTACCGGTGACGATGCGCTGAAGGTGCTCCTCCCCACGTCGCTGCCGCTGCTGTTTCTCGGCGGCTTCGCCTGGCCGCTCTACGCCATGCCGCAATGGCTTGCGACCCTTGCCTGGCTCTCACCGGCAACGTCGGCGACGCATCTCTTCATTCGCTACAACCAGATGGCGGCCAGTCTGGCTGAGGCGTGGGGGCCGTTCTGCGTGATGGCAGGCCTTGCCGCATGCTACACTGTGGGCTTCCTGCTTCGGGCGCGTCGGCTCAACCGTGAAGCAGCGCCGCCTGCGTGACGCCGGGCTCTTATGGCACCCGGTGCCATGTACGGCTTTTGCAGATGATCCGGCCGAGGAGGCATCCCGTGCCGCGGATCGTGTTGGGATCGACCAGCGTGATCGTGCCGGAGAAGGTGGTGTTCTGATCGGGCACGAACACGCGCCCGCGCCACTGGTTCGCCTTCTGCTGGTGAAAGTCGCGGAACACGGTTGTTCCGATCAACTGCTGTGTGCCGGCGCGGCGGGCGCGCTCTTTCGCCTGATCGGTCGCCCAGACGACGACGCCGCAGATCGCTTCGCCGCACGGCTGCGTGCGGACATGGACGCTGTCCTTCGGATCCTGCCATGTGCCGATCAGGCCATCTTGTGCTGCCGCCGTGGTAGCGCCGAGGCAGCCGATCGCGGCTGATGCGAGACATAGCTTTCGGTACATGACGGTCACCTTCCTCATACCCCGGGGGCTCGCGTAGCGTGATCGCGGCATGCACTCGGCGACTTGGGGGCGGACCCGGCTCGGAGCTGAGATGCCGGCGGCCGCCACAATCGCGCTGCCGTCCCGAAAACCGGCTTGTCCACGGAAGTGGCCGAGGGCGGTCAGAAAGGTCGGCTGGTTGCGACGCGACAACATCTGAATGACACCCCGGCTGCTTTCTGGCAGGCGTCGGATACTTGTCAGTCGAATGACAACGATTGGTGAGATATTGAATAGGTATGACTACTGGCTGCGTCGATGATCTCCCAAGGTATCTCCTTTATTTATCGCCGGTGATTTCATTCGATAACTTGTGCGGAAAGCGACGATTGCCGGATTTCTTGGTCAAGCAGGCTGATCAGCATCCGTAGTATCCCGGATTACCGGTGATTTGCTGGGAACCTACCCTTCTGGGGCGGCACATGGTGCCCTCTCGGGGAGCGTGCGAATGAAAAAGGGATATCTTCTTGCCCTGATGCTGGTCGCAGGCTGCGGGAAGTCGAACGACCCGACAAATGTCACCGTGGTCGATGAGCCTACCACCAATTTCGCAGCGCAGATGCTCGCATTGCCCCAGCAATCGCGCGAGATCGCGCTGTTCCGTGCGATCCGCGACGCCGGGCTTCCCTGCCAGAGCGTCACTGGCGCACAACTTGTCAACACCAACCCGGCACGGCCCGAATGGCGGGCGCGGTGTGATAACGGTACCTATCACCTCATCACGGTGGACCCGAACGGCACGGCGCTGGTCGTCAGTCGAACCGAGCGCTGAGCGACAAGGGACGAAGAAAGGCCGCTCGACGATGCAGTATCGCAGCAAAGCAACATAGATGAGACCGGGGTCGCCAGGCAGCGGATCTCAGCGATTGCGCGTCGAAAGCAATCGGAGGGCCATGCGCCGCCTAGCGCTGTGACCCATGTCGGCGATCCGTCGCGGGGCTGGTTCAACAGCAGCGCCGCTTCGCCCGGTCGCCAGCCAGAGCTTCGCAATGACGCGTGACGTCGCGAAAGCGTCGTCCGCCGGGACCGCCGCTGCCGCCGCGACGCCGTGGTTCGCGCTGTCGAAAGAGGGGTGCCTCGCCCGTCTTGGCGCAAGCCCCGAGGGCTTGACCGACCGGCAGGTCGACGAACGTCGCGCTCATTGGGGCCGAAACGAGCTGCCCCGCCACCGCCGCGCGTCTTGGCCCGAACTGTTCGTCCGCCAGTTCCGCAGTCCCCTCATCTATCTCCTGTTCGGTGCAGCCGCCCTGTCGTTGTGGATGGGCGAGCGCACCGATGCGCTGTTCATCGTCGCGGTACTGGTGCTGAACGCCGCCATCGGTGCGATCCAGGAAGGCCGCGCGGGTGCAAGTGCCGACGCCTTGCAACAGATGGTGAAGCACACCGCCCGCGTGAAACGGAACGGGGCGATGCAGGAGCTGGATGCGGCCGACCTGGTGCCGGGCGACATCGTCTTGCTGGAGCCCGGCGCCGGCGTTCCTGCGGATATGCGGCTGCTTGCCACGTCGGACGTGCAGGCCGACGAATCGCTGCTGACGGGGGAGGCGCTGCCGGTTGCGAAGAACGCCGATGCCGTGCTCCATGCTGATCTGCCGTTGGGGGATCACATAACGATGCTCCACGCGGGCACGACCTTGCTTGCTGGTCGGGCGAGAGGCGTGGTGGTGGCCACCGGCGAGCGGACGGAGCTAGGGAAGATCGGCGCTTCGCTGCGCGAGACGGAGCCTGCGCCGCCGCCGTTGATCCTGTATCTGGCGCGCCTGTCGAAGCAGATCTCGGTGGCGATGGCTGCGCTGGTGGCGCTCCTGGCGGTGCTGCTGCTGGCGCGCGGCGCGGCCCCGGCCGAGATCCTGATCGTTGCGGTGGCCTTCGCCGTCTCCGCGATACCGGAGGCGTTGCCGGTCGCCGTCACGATCGGCCTGGCGGTGGCGACACGGCGGATGGCGAAGCGCAATGTCATCGTGCGCAGCCTGCCCGCGGTCGAGGGCCTCGGCGCGTGCACGATCATCGCAACCGACAAGACGGGCACGCTCACGATCAACCGGCTGTCGGTGGACGCGGTCCTTTCTCCGGAGGGCCGGCGGCTGAAGGCCGGGGAGTGGAAGGACGATATAGCCGAGGTCAGGCGCCTCGCGCGGGCGGGCGCCGTCTGCAACGAGGCGCATTGGGTTGCCGAGGGCGGCGCCGTCGGCGACAGTGTCGACGTGGCGTTGCTGCGCTTCGCCGAGGACCTGGGCGAGATCGAGGATCATGCGCGGCTGGGCCTTTTCGCCTATGAGCCGGTCAACCGCTTCTCCAGCGTCAAGGTCGAGGGTAACGGCGAGGTCCGCGTCGTGGCCAAGGGGGCGGTAGAAACCATCCTGTCGATGTGCGCGGAGCCGGATCGCGCGCTCCGGCGCGCTGCGGAGGATCTCGCGGCGGACGGATACCGCGTCCTCGCCCTTGCGGAGCGGCGGCTGGGTGACCGCGAGACCGTCGATCTCGCGCATCCGGTGTGGCTTCGCTGCCTCGGGTGCGTCGGCCTGCTTGATCCGCTGCGGCCCGAAGCCTCGGCCGCGGTGGCGGCGTGCCGGGATGCGGGAATCGAGGTGCGCATGATCACCGGTGATCATGCCGCGACGGCACTTACCATCGGGCGTCAGCTCGGTCTCGCCGATGCGCGAAGCGATGTGCTGTCCGGACCCGAGCTAGCAGCGCTTGCTGGCGAACGGGCGGCACAGCAAAGCGCGATCGGTCGAGCCAGGGTGTTCGCCCGCACTGACCCTGCGCAGAAGCTGCTGATCGTCGAGACGTTGCGCGAAAGCGGACATATCGTTGCCGTCACCGGGGATGGTGTGAACGACGGGCCGGCACTGCACGCAGCCAACATCGGCGTCGCGATGGGCAAGGGCGGCACCGACGTCGCGCGCGGTGCGGCCGATCTCATCCTGGTCGACGACAACTTCGCCTCGATCGTTGCGGCGGTCGAGGAGGGACGGATAACCTTTGGAAATCTGCGGAAGATCGCGATCTTCCTGCTCGGGACGGGGATCGCTGAGATCGCGCTGTTCCTGTTTGCGGTCGCCGTTGGTTTGCCCGCGCCGCTGACCGCGGTCCAGCTGCTGTGGAGCAATCTGATCACGGAAACCCCGCAGGCTGTGGCACTCGCCATGGGGCGGGGCAGCGGTGACGAACTGCGCCGGCCCCCGCGCGCGACGGAGCGGCGGCTGATTGACCGGTCGGCGCTGATCCTGATGGCGATCCCCGCCATTGCCATGGCCGTATTCGCTGCCGCCATGTTCGGTTGGGAACTGGCCCGCGGACAGGATCTCGAAACGGCGCGCAACAGCGTCCTTGTCGCCGTGGTCCTGTTCGAGAACGTGTTCGTGCTCACCGTGTGGAATGATCGGCGGCCGCTTTGGGATCGCCCGCCGGCCGGCCTGGCCTGGCTCTTCGGGGGCGTCGGCGTCGCTATCGCGCTGCAGGTGTTCGCGATGACGTGGCCGCCGCTCGAGGAATTATTGGGCATCCGCATGCCCGACTATGACAGCCTGCTAGTCTGTCTGGGGGGCGCAGTCGTGACCGCTGTCGCCGCAGAGATCAGCAAACGCATGGTTCATGGCCGCGGGATCGATCGACCCGCCAACGACCAGACCGCCGATCCCGAGTCGCAGATTCGCGGTGGCTCGAAAGCGTAACCGCGTCGTAACGGAAGCTGTTGAAAATCACCCCAAACGAGCCCGGGGGGCCGACTTTCTCAACGTTCTGGCCGCGTAACCGCCGCCGAAGACCGCCGATTTTCATGTTCCGCTCAGTGCTTTACGTGAAACTACGTAATTGCGTCCAAATGTTGCTATCATACGGTAGGTTTCATTTTCTGCAGGGGGCTGCACGATGATGGACACTGAATACGCCCGGGAGCGAGCACGCTCCGAAACACGGATGGCAGCCAGAGCGCGATGTATCGAGGCTCGGGTTATCCACCTCGAACTCGCCCGACGTTACTTGGCGCTAAGTCGTCTCGGCTTCAAACATTGACCGCCGAGCTGGTCCATTCGGTCGCGGTCGGGCGCAGACGCGCCGTGTCGTGCCGATTGGAGGCGCCCACTCGATGGTTAATGGCCGGCAGGGATGCGTCTTTTTTGCAACGCCCGGAAGGGTTGCGAACCCGCGTCGGTGTTATCGGCGCCACTCAAACCATTGACGATCGTATATTTTTTAGATCAACAACGCAGATTAGTCTGCGGCTGAACCTATCTACATCGTCAACATTGTTATGCGGTGCTTCTCGGTGTTTTCATGAGGAGGCGATATTGGGCGTTGTTGCGAACGATAACTGCCTTCTCAACAGGAATGTAAAGGAACGGTCTTGAACTAGATGTCTGGTCAGGCCCTTGCGTGACACTGCACGCGTACGGAGTAGGACACATGATCGTGTATATCGTTGACGATGACAGTGTCAGCCGAAGAGCCATCGGAATGACGGTTCAGCGCCTCGGGTACAATGTGAAATACTACACATCGGGGCGCAGCCTGGTTGAGGAGGGCAGTCTGGAGCCCGGCTGCATTCTGCTCGACATGTGCATGCCTGACGGAAGCGGTATCGAGATACTCGAGCAGCTGTATGACCGACGCTCAACGTTTCCTGTGGTGATCATCACCGGACTGAGCGACATCGGCGCAGTTGTTCGCGCGATGAAGCTCGGTGCGCTCGACGTACTGATCAAGCCGCCGCAAACTGAAGCGCTCGCATCCGCGATCGAGCAGAGCGAAGTTGTCCTGAAGAAGGGCGCGTGGCGGCACGATGTTGCAGCCGAAGCGGAGCGAAAACTATCATGTCTCACGCCACGTGAGCGTGATGTTCTTCTCGGTCTGGCGCGCGGATTTCCGAACAAGACGATCGGTCACGATCTCGGGATTAGCTCACGCACCGTTGAGATCCACCGTGCTCACCTGATGTCGAAGCTTAACGTTCACAGCCTCTCTGAGCTGTTGCGCATCGTCTATGATGCGGAGTGGGATTTGAACAAGGAAGAGGATGCTTGAACGATCGGTTGTGAGCAACGCGGAGTTGGTTTGATCGCCGTCAAGCGTAGGGATCGTTACGTATATATAATTGATATAAGGTCCACCATCTTTCAAAGTCTAATCAGGTAGAAAGACTGTGGAAGATGAGGTCGATTCTGCTTTACGCGAATCGTGATGCTGGCACGATAGACCGGCTGGAGGCCGCGCTCACTGTCGCGGCTGCGTTTAACAGCCACATCCATTGTCTTCAGGTAACCCCCTACAACAACTTCGTTGTCATGGATCCGTTCGGCGGCGTCTATGGCATGGCGGAGATGCTCGCCGAGATTCGCGAGCGCGAGACCGAAAACCAGAACGCGCTGCAGGCTCGGCTGGAGCGGGCCGGGGGATCGTGGACGTGGATCAACGAGAACGGCGATCCCCAGGGCGCGGCGCTCGATCGCATGGATCTCATGGATCTCGCGGTGGTCAGCACTGGCGGTGAAGGGGATCTGCCGGATCACGCGCCGGCCGCGGCAAAGCTTGCAACGCGCACCGATACGCCCATCCTGGCGGTCGCCTCGGACGGCCCACGGATCGACGTCGGCGGCAACGTGATGGTGGCCTGGAACGGCTCGTCCGAAGTCAGCCGTGCCTTGCGTCACGCCGTCCCGCTGCTGAAGTTCGCCCGCAACGTCACGATCGTGCGCATCGCGGAAGATCGCGCGGGCCGTCCGCTGGTCGATGCCGCGCAATATCTCAGCTACCACGACATCAAGTCGGAGATACGCGAGCAGCCGCGCCGCGACCAGACGGTGCACGATGCGCTGCGCCGCGCCGCGATGGAGCTCAACGCCAATTATATCGTGATGGGTGCTTATGGCCGCCCGCACCTCCGCGAACGGATGTTCGGCGGGGTGACCCTCGATTTTTCGCAGCACAGCCCGTGCAGCCTGTTCATGTCGCACTGACGAGGTGGATCGTGCCTCCATGTCCTACGGCCACACCTGGCATCCCCGTTTCGACGGGCCCGCCTGACCCGCGTCGCAGCGGCACGATCGGGCGCGACGAGCCGCCTTGATCGTGCCGGCGCGCCGAACGTCCGATCTTCTTCAGTTTCAAGGATAGGTGTCTCCCATGAACAGGTTCCAAAAGGCGACAATCGTGGCCGCAATGGCCACAGCCACGGCGATGCTGGCCGGGTGCGAAACGGCAACGCCCTATCAGCCGCTGGGCGCGCGCGGCACCGGCGCAAGCGGCGGCTATTCCGATCAGCAGATCACCTCGGACATCTGGCGCGTCACCTTCGTCGGCAACACGCTGACGTCGCGACAGACGGTGGAAAACTATCTGCTGTATCGCGCCGCGCAGCTGACGGTCCAGCAGGGCTATGACAGCTTCACCATCGTCAACCGCGCGACGGATCGGAATGTGGAGACCCGCATCAACACGGATCCTGCCTTTGCCGGTCCTTATGGCTGGTGGCGGCCGAGCTGGCGCTATTACGGCGGCTTCGGCTGGCGATCCTGGGATCCGTGGTACGGCGGCCCATTCTGGGCGGACAACATCGATGTCTCGACCGTCAGCAAATATGAGGCAACGGCCGAGATCAAGATGAGCAAGGGCACAATGCCGGACGACAAGGCGTCGTTCGATGCGCGGCAGGTCCTGGCCAACCTTGGTCCGTCGATCCAGATGCCCAAGCAGTAACGGCCTGGTGATCGTCACCCCGGAGCGCAGCGTCCGGGGTGATGATCATGGCTTTCAGTTTCTTCCTTTTCAGCTGAGCGCCAGCAGCCGCTGGCAGTGGATCGCGATCATCTGCTCCTCGTTGGCCGGGATGATGCGCAAGTCCACCGCGCTCCCCGGCGTGTCGATGATCCGGCTGCCTTCCTGATTGGCGGTCGCATCGAGCCGTACGCCGAGCCACGCCAGCCGATCGCAGATGGCGCTTCTGATCAGCGCGTCATTCTCCCCGATGCCGCCGGTGAACACGATCGCATCCAGTCCGCCCATCGCCGCGACCAGCGCGCCGAGCTCTCGGACGATCCGCCAGAGGAACAGCTCGATCGCATCCGCCGCCGAGGGTTCGCCACTCGCCTGCAGCACGCGCATGTCGCTGGATATGCCGGAA
Source organism: uncultured Stakelama sp. (assembly GCA_964390515.1). GTDB lineage: Bacteria > Pseudomonadota > Alphaproteobacteria > Sphingomonadales > Sphingomonadaceae > Sphingomonas. The sequence goes on along the minus strand of CAYMIU010000001.1, from coordinate 18,416 downwards.
ACGCCGAGCAGGCCCGATCTGGTATAGAGTGTCTCCTGTACCTCGGCCGGCGACAGGCCTTCCTCACGGATCATGTGAAGGATGGCGCCGGGGTCGACAGATCCGCAGCGTGTTCCCATCACCAGGCCGTCCAGCACGCTGAACCCCATCGTCGTGTCGAGGCTTCGTCCGTCCACCATTGCGCACAGGCTTGCCCCGTTCCCGAGGTGAGCGGCGAGCACGCGCCCCCGAGCCAGGCCCGGCTCCTCGATCGCGAGCGTACGCGCGATATACTCGTAGGAAATGCCGTGGAAGCCATAGCTCATGATGCCGCGCGCCTCCCAATCGGCCGGCACGGCATAGCGCTTGGCGACCGGGGGGCGGCGGGCATGAAACTCGGTATCGAAGCAGGCGATCTGCGGCACATCCGGGCGCCGCGCGCGAAGGGTGCGGATCGCGGCGACATTGTGCGGTTGATGCAGCGGGGCGAGCCGGGACAGCGCGTCAAGCGCATCGAGCAAGGCATCGTCCACCAGCTGCGGCTGGCTGAAATCTGGCCCGCCATGGACGACGCGGTGCCCCACCGCCGCCAGCCTGTGCTGTGGCAATTGTTCGATGGCAAGATCGATCAGCAAGCCCAGTAGGGCATCATGGGTATCGCCGGCGCTCAGGGTGCGATCGATCATGATCGTGCCGCCGGTCTCGCGCACGACGAGGTGCGGTGCGGTTCCGATCCCCTCGATCTTGCCGTGGACGGTGCGGCAGGGCCCGTCGGGCTCGATCGTGAACAGCCCGAACTTGATGCTCGACGAGCCCGAATTGAGGCTGAGGATTGCGCCGCTCATGCGATCGCGCCCGTCGATGAATCCGGTGCTTTCCGGATGGATGCACGTGCCAGCAACACGCCGACCGCACAGGAGGCGAGCCGGGTGCGGACGGCGTCTGCGCGACTGGTGAGCACGATCGGCACACGTGCGCCCAAGACGATGCCGGCGGCATCCGCGCCGCCCAGAAAGGTGAGTTGCTTGGCCAGCATGTTACCTGCCTCGATGTTGGGCATGATCAGGATCTGCGCCTGGCCGGCGACGGGCGAGATGATGCCCTTGTCCTGGGCTGCTTCGGCGCTCACCGCATTGTCGAAGGCGAGCGGCCCGTCCAGCAGCCCGCCGGTGATCTGGCCACGATCCGCCATCTTGCACAGGGCCGCCGCGTCGATCGTGGATTGCAGGGCAGGGGTGATCGTCTCCACGGCAGAAAGGATCGCGACCCGCGGCTCTGCAATCCCCAGCACATGGGCAAGGTGGATCGCGTTGCGGACGATGTCTGCCTTCTCGAGCAGGCCGGGGGCGATATTGATCGCCGCGTCGGTGATGATGAGCGGCGCCGGATAGCCTTCGACGTCCATCAGGTAACAGTGGCTGATCCGCCGCTCGGTACGCAGGCCGGTTTCCCTGTCCAGCACTGCGTGCATCAACTCATCGGTGTGGAGGGATCCCTTCATCAGCAGCGCGGCGTCTCCGCGGCTTGCCAGCCTCACCGCTTCCGTTGCCGCGGCATGGCTGTGCGGTGCCGGCACGACCGTGAAGTCGCTGATATGGACCCCGGCTTCCAACGCCGCAGCTTTTATGCGCCCGGGCGGGCCGACCAATATCGGTTGGATCAGCCCCGCTCCTGATGCTTCTGCCACCGCCTGGAGCGCGCCGGCGCTGCATGGATGCGCGACCGCTGTGCGCAACGGCTCGCCCGAGGACGCGGCGGCATCGATCAGCCGTGTGTAGGCCGCGTGGCTGCGTTGCATCCTGATCCTTCCGGCCCATCCGGCTGGTTGGGCCGGGTGGGTCGATCATGGGGCGGCGCGATCGTCGGAGCGGCGCGGGGCGGCGCACCGACCCGCTGCTCCGGAACGCGGCTATTCGGCCTCTACCGGGATCTGCCGCTTGCGATCCTCGGCGCTCTTGTCCTTAGGCAAGGTGATTTCCAGCACGCCCTTCTTCACCTTGGCCTTGATTTTCTGGAGATCGGCGTCCGGCGGGGCTGCGATCTGGCGTTCGAAGGTGCCGTAGGAACGCTCCGAATAGGTATAGTCCCGATCCTTCTCCTGGCGCTCCTCCTTCTTCTCGCCAGCGATCCTGATCATCCCGTCCACTACCGACACATCGACATCCTTCGCGTCGATGCCGGGCACCTCGGCGGTCAATTGATAGCCGGTTTCCGTCTCCTTCATGTCCACCGCGGGGGCGGCGAGGGGAAGCCTGAACTTCCCGGTCTGAAGGTGTTGCATCAGTTGCGGCAGGTCGCCGAGCCATTGGTCCATTTCCTCGCGCAGCCGCGCGAGCGGCGCCAGGACCTGGATGTTCGGGGATTGTCGCTTCTGGGAGGGGAGAACAGCCATATCACGAGCCACGATGACCTCCTGTCATATTGCTTGGCGGGGGCGTAGCTTTGGGCAGAAAGTGGGGAAATACGTATCTCCCCGCGGCCGGAAGCGCCCAATCCGATTGCGGAATTTCGCGTCAGGCCAGACGTTCTATGGAGACAGCGTGGAGCGGCTGAACGGTATCGGCAAAGGGGCTGATATTGCCGATCGTCCTTTCCGCGATGGCGGTGAGTGCTTCTGCAGTGAAAAACCCCTGGTGCCCGGTGGTCAGCACGTTGGGGAAGGTCAGAAGCCGCGCGAACAGATCATCGTGGATCATCTGATCGGACAGGTTCTCGAAGAACAGCTCTGCCTCTTCCTCATAGACGTCGAGCCCAAGATAGCCGATGCGGCCGAACTTGAGCCCCTCGATCGTGGCCCGCGTGTCCACTACCGTGCCGCGGCTGGTGTGACGAAGTCCCCGCTCTCAACAGGATCGCTGCCGATCAGGGGGCAGCCAAAGCCCTTGAGGATGCCCGCCACCTCGATCCCGATCTCACCTGTCCCGACGATCCCGACGGTGCGCCCGCACACGGGGAGCACAGCTAGTGATCGGTGAGCCAATTACCGATCGTCGCGTGTGCACCGCCTCGACCTGGTGAGCCGTCCATGATGGGATCGACGTTGCGGAACGAGGTCGCTTTGCTGGACGCGATCTTGTCTGCCCGCTTGGTTTAGGGGCGCCGCTCGACTGAGGGCGCCCCATCACTTGCCGCGCCTCAGGCGCGGGTCGGGATCTTGTCGAACGGTACGTCCTTGTCGACGCGTACGTCGCCCGGCAAGCCAAGCACGCGTTCGGCGATGATGTTGCGCAGGATCTCGTCCGTACCGCCTTCGATCCGCGTCGCGGGACTGCGCATCAGCGTCGCCTGGAAGCGCGCGGCGTGTGCTGCCTGCGCCGGATCGGTGAACACACCGGCCTCTCCCTGCAGGTCGATCGCGAACGTGGCGATCTCCTGGCTCGTCGCGCCGGCCACCAGCTTGCCGATCGAATTCTCCGGCCCCGGCTCCTGGCCCTTGGACAGGGCAGTGAGCGCGCGCATCGAGGTGTATTTGAGCCCGCTGGCCTTCGTCGCCCAGTCCGCCAGCTTCGATCGGATCGCGGGATCGTCCACCAGCCGGCCGCCATCGGCACCCGGCGCGCGCACCGCATAATCCAGCAACGTTTCGAAGCCGGTCGACATGCCGGAGCCGATCGACAGCCGCTCGTTCATCAACGTCGTCAGCGATACCGTCCATCCCTGACCGACGCCGCCGAGGCGCTGGCTGTCCGGGATGCGCAGGTCGGTGAAGAACACCTCGTTGAAGCCCGACTGGCCATGCGCCTGCAGGATCGGCCGCACCTCGATCCCGGGCGAGCGCATGTCGACCCAGAACATCGTCAGCCCTTTGTGCTTGGCGACGCTGGGGTCAGTACGGGTCAGAAGGATGCCATATTGGGAAATATGGGCACCAGAGGTCCATATTTTCGAGCCATTGATGACCCATTCGTGACCATCTTTGACCGCGCGTGTACGCAAACCCGCCAGGTCGGAGCCGGCTGAGGGCTCGGAAAACATCTGGCACCAGATGTCCTCGCCAGCGGCAAGCGGCGGAAGAAGCGCCTGTTTGTCTTCCTCGCTGCCCCACGCCATCACCGTCGGGCCGCACATTCCCTGGCCGATGATGAAGGTGAAGGAGAGCTGGGCGTAGACGCCTTCTTCCTGGTTCCAGATGACGCGCTGCATCGGCGTCGCGCCCCGGCCGCCGTACTCCTTGGGCCAGTGAAGGCACGCCCATCCGGCGTCATATTTCTTCTTCTGCCACGCCTTGCTCTCGGCAAGCATGTCGAAATCCGCGATATCACCTGCCGTCCCGTGGCCGGAGCCGGACAGGATCGGATAAAGGTGTTTGGGCGCATTGGAGTCGATCCAGGCGCGGGCCTCGGCGCGGAAGGCGGCTTCTTCGGGGGTATCGTCGAAGTTCATGGCTCTAGGCCTCCGATGATTGTTCGCTGGGAGGGGAGGTGACCGGTGTCACGCGGCGAGTGGCTCGTTCGCCGCTGCGAGGCGGGTGACCAGCTTTTCCTCCCAGTCCGGCAGGCTGCCGAGTGCCAGCGCCAGCTGGTTCGCCCGGCGGTAGAAGAGGTGGCAATCCATCTGCCACGTGAAGCCCATCCCGCCGTGAACCTGGATGTTGTTCTTGGCGCAGTGGCGGAAGGCATTCGTCGCCGAAACCCGCGCCGTCGCTGCGGCACGGGGCAGTTCGGCCGCTCCGGTGGAGAGCGCCCAAGCCCCGTAATAAGCGTTGGATCGCGCCAGCGTCGCCGACACGTACATGTCGGCCAGCATGTGCTTGATCGCCTGGAAGCTGCCGATCTGACGGCCGAACGCCATGCGTTCGAGCGCATAGTCACGGCCCATCTCCAAGGCACGATCCGCGCCGCCGATCTGCTCGAAGGCCACCAGCACGGCCGCACGATCAAGCAGGATCTGGAGGTTCGCCCAGCCTTCGCCGCGCTCCCCCAGCCGTTCGGCGGCGGCATTGTTGAAGGTGAGATGCGCTTGCCCACGGGTCGGATCGATCGTGTCGATCGCGCGGCGGGAGACAGCATCCTGTGTCAGGTCGACGAGCACGAGGCTCATCGCGTCGCCTTCCTTCGCCAGAACGATCGCCACGTCCGCGATATCGCCGTCCAGCACGGGCGCCTTGCTTCCGTTCAGCGTGCCGTTCGCGAAGGTAGCGCGAACCGACTTCTCCGTCAGCCGTTCTCCTTCGGCAGTGGCGAGGCAGCCGATTGCCGCCCCGGCCGCGATCTTCGGCAGCCACTCGCTCTGCTGCTGTGCGGTGCCGAACGACTTGATCGCCTCGGCCGCAAGATAGACTGACGAGAGGATCGGCAGCGGCGCGAGTGCGCGGCCGAACTCCTCCGCGACGGCGCACAGCTCGAGGTAACCAAGCCCAAGGCCGCCATGCTCCTCCGGAATGGCGATGCCGAGGAAGCCCATTTCGGCAACGCCGTTCCACAGCGCGCGATCGAAGCCGCCGCCTTCCAGAACCTTGCGTACCCGGTCGGTCGAGCATTCCGCCGCGAGGAAACGGCGGGCCTCGGCGCGGAATTCATTCTGTTGTTCGCTGAAATCGAACTGCATCGATTCCTCTCCTATTCCTGAGGAAGCTGGTGAACGTACACTTCGTTGTGGGAAATCCGGTCGCCGTCGAGCAGCACCATGTCGAAGCCGCGCAGGCGCCCGCCACCAGCCACATCGCAATACCAGCGCGCGCAGAACCCGCCCGGGATCGGCCATGTCTCGTCCGGCGTGTAGGTCATCGCCGGCGTCGCGGCGAACAACTGGGTCAGATACGCGCGGAGCGCATCGTGGCCGCTGATGCCGGTGGCAGTCTGCGGATCGAAGTAGCGGCAGTCCTCGGCGTAGAAGCCTAGCAGGGTGTCCACGTCCTTGGCCGTCCAGGCAGCAAGCCAGTCTGCGTTGTAGCGGGCGATATCCATCAATCAGCCTCCGATTACGCGCGCGACATGCGCGGGCTCGAAAATCTCGGCAGGCACGGCTTCCGGTCCGGCCAGCGTTGCGACGCCGTGGAGGCCCAACATCGGATCCGCCGCGCTTGCCTCGTGGTAGCGCCGCCGGCGGGTGCGCGCTTCTTCGCCGAACTCCATGTCCAGCGTCGCCTGTATTTCAGACGCAATGCGCAGCCGCCGCATCCGCTCGGCGCGTTCCTCGGCATAGGGGCGGAAGTCCGGCGCAGCGCCGGACGGCGTCTCCTTCAGGATGTCGCTGACGAGCCGGACGTCGCGGTACGTGATGGACAGGCCAAGGCCCAGGATCGGATCATTCCATCCCGCCGCGTCCCCAACCAGCACTGCGCCGGGCGCAAAGGGGCGCTCTGCCGCGCTGCAATTGTTGTGATAGGCGAACAGCGGGCTGGCGGGCGTGCCGGAAACGATCGCTTCATTGTGGGGCGCTGATCGCATGCGGAATGCCTGAAGGAAGCGCGCCGGCCCCTCAGGCCCGGCGAAGCGCTTGACGTCGGCGAGGGACCAGCCGCCATAGACGCGTACACGCCGGTCGCCCTGCGGAAACGCGAGGAAGCCGAAATCGTCCTCCGTGCCGATCGCCTGGCGACGGTCATCCCAGCCGTCCACGCCATCAACCAGGAGGCCGGCGAACCAGTGATGCGGCTTGTCCTGATGGAGTGCGACGCCGGCCGCGCGTCGCACCGCAGACTGGCGGCCCTCGGCGCCGACCACGAGCGCTGTCCGCGCGACATGCTCCTCGCCATCATGGATATAAGTGACGCTGGGGGAGGTGCCGAGTTCGACTTGCTTCACTTCGACCCCGCGTAGCGCGGTGGCGCCCGATGCGGCGGCCGTGTCGAACAAGGTCTGGCAATGCACCGGATGACGGATGCACAGGGGCCCGGGCACATCCGGGGCGAACATGCCGAGCGGCAAGGCGCGTGCTTCCGCTTCGGCAGGATCGCGCGTCTCGTCGTACGTGACATGGCTGGTGAGGTGATGGCCGCCAGCGGCGACCAAGATGTCGTACAGGTCGAGCCGCTTCGTCTCCGTCACGCCCCAGGGCGCGATCCACTCGCCGCGGACCTTGTCTTCGTAAACGGTCGTCTTTTCGAGCAGCAGAACGGACCGTCCCGCCCGCGCCATCACCGCCGCCAGCGCTGACCCGCCGATCCCGCCGCCGATCACGATGATGTCGTACGCCATGCCCGCTCTCCACACCGCCCGCCGTCGTCGTGGACAGAGGATCAGCTCAATTAAGTCGACCGACCTAATCTGTGACAGGTACGAGTGAGTTGCACGACGAGTCAATGGCGATGCGGGCAGCCATCTTCAGCGCGAGAACTACGGGAAACCCCGATTGCGGTCCGATCCTGCCTTGGCCAATTCTCCAGCCAGTCGCGTGTGCAGGGAGCAACCACCGCAAGGTTGCCCGATGCGACAGGAGTTTCGAGTGTGAACGAGAAATTCGAGGCGAGCATTGCCGAAGCGGCGCAAACGGCAATTGCCCTCAGCCAATCGGCGTTCAACGGCGTCTTCGCGCTCGCGGCGGCAATGGCGGGCGGCGGCCTGCTATCGAAGGAGTGCCTGGAGTATCTTCATCAGAACATGCTGCTTCCGCTCACATGCGAGGGAGCAATCCCCGAAGTGATGGCGCTTCAGGCGAAGCGGCTGGACGAACTGTGCGCTGCCCTGTCCGTCGCGGTTGCTGCGCGCGCGGCCTGACGGGGCCCAGGCAGCGCGGCTAGTTTGCCCGCCGCGTCTCGGATTGTTCTTTGCGGAGCGGTGCGGGTTTTTTGCCGTCCGGAAGAATTTCGCCGATGCGATTGTGCACGACGTCTGCGGAAAATGGTTTGCGGATGAAGACCGCGCCGTCCGGAAGCTGTCCTTCAGCAGGCACCGAAGCACCGGACGCGACCAGGATGCCAATGTCCGGCCAGCGCTGATTGACGATCGTCGCCAGCGCGAAGCCGTTCATCCCGTCCCCAAGATCAACGTCGCTGAACAGCAACGCGATCTCGCTGACATGCCGCTCCAGGATGTCGATCGCCGCTTCCGCGTCGGGCGCGTCGAGGCAGCGGAAGCCTGCTTGATCAAGGATATCGCAAGCATCGAGGCGGATGAGGGGTTCGTCGTCGACGACAACTGCGTAAGGAGCATGTTGATCCGGCATCGGGCCTTAATGCAGATCAAGGAAGATCGTTCACCAAGAACGGCTTTTTCGTTACGTCGGCTGGAGACGTCGCGCTGGCGGGAACGCCACCCACCTATCGAGAGGGGGGTACGATATCTGTTGGCGCGCCCGGCTGGATTCGAACCAGCGGCCCCAAGCTTAGAAGGCTCGTGCTCTATCCAACTGAGCTACGGGCGCCACCAAAGGGCTGTTAGCGTGGATTGCGAGCCCGGGGAACCGTCGTCATGATGCGGGGCCATGAGGGACGAGGAATTGCCGAACCGCGTCGCAGCGGCTGCGCTGCACGGGAAGAGCCTGCGCTACTACGACTATGTGATGGCGGCGTTCGTTGCCATCCTGTTGCTGTCCAATGTGCTGGGCGCGGGCAAGGTTGCGCAGGTGTGGCTGCCGGGGATCGGCTATTGGCCGTTCGGCGCCGGCATCCTCTTCTTTCCGGTCGGCTATGTCATCGGCGACGTGCTGACCGAAGTCTATGGTTATGCCCGCGCGCGGCGCGTGATCTGGGCGGGATTTGCGGCGACGATCTTCATGGCTTTCATGGCCTGGGTGGTGGTGGCGCTGCCGCCGGCGCCTGACTGGACGAACCAGCCGGCATATGAGGCGGTGTTCGGGCAGGTGCCGCGGATCGTGTTCGCCAGCATTTGCGCGTTCTGGGCGGGGGAGTTCGTCAATTCCTACGTCCTGGCCCGGATGAAGGTGGTGACGGAGGGGAAGCATCTGTGGATGCGCACGATCGGTTCGACGATCGCCGGGCAAGGCGTGGACAGCCTGATTTTCTACCCGCTCGCGTTCCTTGGCGCGGAAGGATGGACGACGCAGCTGGTGATCACCGTCCTGTTCACGCAGTGGGTGCTGAAGGTTGGCTGGGAGGCGCTGCTGACCCCCGTCACCTACCTCGTCGTCGGGTGGCTGAAGCGGGCGGAGGGCATCGACGTTTACGACGAAGGCACTGATTTCACGCCGTTTCGTGCACAGGTCTAGCCGTCACCACTCGCCCGCGCTTCGGGCGAGTTGGAGGCGGGCAGTGAGGCGCCTGAGGGCGTCGGGGCGCTCTGCATAGACCTTGCCGGTTCGCCAGAGATGCCGGGTCATCACCCGATAATGGTGAAGGTGGGCGACGGTCAGCGCGGCGGTGCCGAGGGGCTTGGCGGTGCGCGTGTAGCCTGCGCGATCCATCTCGGCGGAGCAGATCGTTTCGACCAGGGCGATGTCGGGAATGGGTAGATCCTGCTGCCATTGATCCGCCCGCGCGGCGATAAAAGGGGCGTGCACATGCGGGTGGAGCGCGGCGTCTAATGGCGCGATCTGGTACGCGAATGGGGCGTTCTGCGCGATGTTGGTTCCGAGACGGTCGGCAATGGTGGCCAATGGTAGCGAGGTGACATCGCTGAGACGCTCGTAGCGGATCGTGACCACTCCCCGGCTGGCGGCGAGCTGGTCGACGCGCCTGATATAGTCGCGCCAGTGGCGGGCGGCGTAGAGGATGCTGCCGCGGGCCATGTCGAAGCCGGGCTTCTCCGGAACCTGCGTCGCGAGCATCGATCGCGCGACGGCGCGGGGATCGCGGAGCGCGTGGATGAGGAGCGGCGTGTTCAGCGCTGCGTCCAGCTCGGGGATGAAGCCGACATAGGGTTCGAGCTTCAGGATCATCGCGCGCGGCCGGCGACCGGAAGCGGCGGTGGCGAGCGCGGTGAGGAGGCCGTGGAGGTCTTCGGCGCCGTGATCGCGGGCGGCGGCGGCGAGGTGATCGTCAGTGAGGCCGAGGCTGGCGAGGCGAACGTCCTCCCGCATCAGGCGAAGCAGTTCGGACAGCGGGATCGTGCGGCCGCGGCGCACCGCGACGAGCACGTCGAGCGTGAAGCGCAGTTCGGGGAAGACGAAGGTGTCTTCGAGCGACTCGGCAAGGGTCCGGGATAGAAGCGTTGAACCGGAGCGGTTCACATAGAGGATGATGCCGACCGGGATGGGGCCGTTCCGGCTCACCGACCGGGCCGGGGAACGAAAGCGCCGCCACACTCCATCGGGAGCGTGGCGGCGGGGATCATGCGACGAGTTCCAGCAGCCCTTGGAAGAGCCGGCGGCCATCGTCGCCGCCATGCGCGGGGCCGATGCGGCGTTCGGGGTGCGGCATCATGCCGAGCACGTTGCCGGCCGGATTGAGGATGCCGGCGATGCGGCGGGCGGAGCCGTTCACTTCCTCGGCATAGCGGAAGGCGACGCGGCCTTCGCCTTCGAGCCGGTCCAGCGTATCGGCATCGGCGACATAATTGCCGTCATGGTGAGCGACCGGGATCTCGATCGTCTCGCCCGCATCATAACGGCTGGTGAAGCTGGTCTGCGCGTTCTCGACCGTCAGCGCGACATCGCGGCAGACGAAGTTGAGGCCGGCATTGCGCATCAACGCGCCGGGCAGCAGGCCGGATTCCGTGAGGATCTGGAAGCCGTTGCAGACGCCGAGGACGGGGAGACCGCGATTCGCCTGTTCGATGACCGCGCGCAGGATCGGCGAGCGGGCGGCGAGTGCGCCGGAGCGAAGGTAATCGCCGTAGGAAAAGCCGCCGGGGACGGCGACGAGGCCGACGCCGTCGGGCAGCTCGGTATCACGGTGCCAGACCATTTCCGGCGCGCGGCCGGTGACGTCCTCGAGCGCCACCGCGATGTCGCGATCGCAGTTCGAGCCCGGAAAGACGACAACGGCGGTTTTCATGCCCGTTCGATCCGATAATTCTCGATCACCGTATTGGCGAGAAGCTGGCGGCACATGGCGTCGACCTGCGCATCGCCAACATTATCGGCGACATCGAGCTCGATCAGCTTGCCGACGCGGACGCCTTCGACACCGGCAAAACCGAGCCCGGTCAGAGCGTGTTCGATCGCCTTGCCCTGGGGATCGAGGACGCCGGGCTTGAGCGTGACATGGATGCGCAGTTTCATGGCGGTCCGCTATTCGATGCGCTGTCGGATCGCAACCATTGGAGCATTGCTCCGGGCGCGATCCGAGAGCCAGTTCGTCCTTACTTTCCGCGCTTCTCGCGGTGTTCGGCCATATCGAGCACGGCCGTTTCGCCACCTTCGGGGAGGAGGCCAAGACGACGCGCAACTTCCTGATACGCCTCGACTTCGCCGCCGAGATCGCGACGGAAGCGATCCTTGTCGAGCTTTTCGTTGGTGGTCATGTCCCACAGGCGGCAGCCATCGGGGCTGATCTCGTCCGCGAGGATGATGCGGCCGTAGTCGTTATCCCAGATGCGACCGAATTCGAGCTTGAAGTCGACGAGGCGGATGCCGACGCCGGCGAACAGGCCGGAGAGGAAATCGTTCACGCGAATCGCCAGATCGGCGATGTCGTGCATCTCTTCCTGGCTGGCCCAGCCGAAGGCGGCGATATGCTCGTCCGAGATCATCGGATCGCCGAGCGCATCGTCCTTGTAATAATATTCGATGATCGTGCGCGGCAGCTTGGTGCCTTCCTCGATCCCGAGGCGCTTCGTCAGCGAGCCGGCCGCCACGTTGCGCACCACCACCTCGATCGGCACGATCTCCACCTGGCGAATAAGTTGTTCGCGCATGTTCAGACGGCGGATGAAGTGCGTCGGCACCCCGATCGCATCGAGCAGCGTGAAGATATGCTCGCTGATGCGGTTGTTGAGGACGCCCTTGCCGTTGATCGTGCCCTTCTTCTGGGCATTGAACGCGGTCGCGTCGTCCTTGAAATACTGGATCAAGGTGCCGGGTTCGGGACCCTCGTACAGGATCTTCGCCTTGCCTTCGTAAATCTGCCGGCGCCGCGCCATCGCATCACCCCTGAAATGGACAGCCCCGGCGACGCGACGGTAGCGGCGCGGCCGGGGCGGGAATGGGGGCGCGTATAGGCCAAGGGTGCCGGTGGCGCAATCACGGCGGGCCTGATGATCACCGGTGCGCGGCTGGCGGCCCGGCGAAGAAGGACCGGATCAGCTGCCGCGTGCGCGCCCAGGCGCCGGTATCCGGCGTGACGAGTTCGACATGGCCGGTGGCGGGGACTTCGACGAGGTCAACGGCGTCGCCGGCCGCGCGTGCGCGGGCGACGTAATCCGTCGCCATGCGGAACGGGATGATGCGATCCTCGCGCCCGTTCACCAGCGTTTGCGCCACGCCGAGGGGCAAGAGACGGGGCACTGAGGTGTCGACATAAGGATCGGCGCGATCGCTGCCGACCAGCTTGCCGACCACTTCGGTACCGCAGCCATTGTCCGGGCTCGACGCGGTCGCTCCGAGATCCGGCAGGCCGCCGAGGCTGATGACTTGCGCGATCCTGAGCGGCGCGTCTGTGTAGAGCGGGCTCGTTGCCGGCAACCTGGCGCGGGCGGCGAGCCACAGCGCGAGATGCCCGCCAGCGGAGTGGCCGACCGCAATGACGCGGCTGGTGTCGAGATTATATTTGTGTGCGTTCACCGCGAGTTGGTCGGCAGCTTTCGCAGCATCCATGAAGGTGCCGGGGTAGCCACCGCCTGATCGGTCGACGCCGCGATAATCGATATTCCATACCGCTATTCCCGCATCGCGCAGGTCGTCCGCAATCCAGTCCATGATCGTGCGATCGGCAATCTCGGTCTGCCAGCAGCCGCCATGGACCATCACCACGACGGGATGCGGGCCGGGGCCGGCGGGTCGCCACAGGTCGACCTTATGATACGGGTCCGGCCCATAGACGATCGTCGCGTCGGCGCTTGGCCGGGTGCGCGACAGGAGATCGGGCCAGGTGAGGAGTTTTGCGTCGGTGTGGGGCATGGCGGAGAGCAGCAGCGGCAGGAGCAGTGGGATCACCCGGCTACGCTACGTCGGCTTTCAGGGCGATGTCACGAAGAACTGCGCAGCGCTTGTTCTGAAATCGGACTTGTTGAATTGCCGGCCGTGCGCGCCCCTATGTCATGGGCGGTGCAGCGTGCACTTCGACAAGCACGGAAGGGTGTGCGGCGTCCGTATAGGCGGTCGGACTTCAGCCGCAGCGCTCGCGCCGCGTCGTCTTCCACGGGGCGTCGAACTGCCTGGCACGCAGCCGCGCATAGCTGGACAGCGTGCTCTCGATCAGCCGCCCGATCCCGCTCGACATGGTGCTGTGGTGCTCGGCCCAGTCGCGGCTCAGGAAATCATCGCGCATTGTTGCCTCCTCTCGTTGACGAGAAGAAGATGGCCGTCGACAGCGCGCGCGGCCAACAAATCGATGGACCGCCTTAATAAGTGGTGCTTATCATCTTCGACGATGCGTCGCCTGCCGCCCCTTGCCGCCGTCCGGGTGTTCGAGGCGGCGGCGCGGCACCAGAATTTCACGGCGGCCGCGCAGGAACTGGGCATGACGCAGGCGGCCGTCAGCTATCAGATCAAGGTGCTGGAAGAACGGCTGGCAACCAGCTTGTTCCGCAGGGAAAAGCGCCGCGTCTCGTTGACCGATATCGGCGGTCGTGTCGCCGCGCAGCTGATCCCGGCGTTCGACGCGATCGACGCCGCTTTCGCCATGGTGCGGGCGGAGGACGCCGGGGTAATCTCGATCACCACCACCAATACCTTCGGCTCGACGTGGCTGGCGCGTCGCATCGGGGGGTTCCAGGCGTCGCACCCCGATCTGGAGGTGCGCATCCAGACGACCAATACGATGATCGATTTCGCCACCGCCGAGGTGGATCTGGCGATCCGCAGTGGCTCGGGCGGCTGGCCGGGACTGGCGCAGGAACGGCTGATGGCGGTCGACTTCACGCCGATGTGCAGCCCCGAGTTCTTCCAGCGCCACGATGGGCCGAGGGAGCCGGCGGACCTCCTGCGGCTGCCGCTGATCAGCCCGGACGATCCCTGGATCGAGCAATGGCTGCGCGATGCCGGCGTGGACTTCGCCGCCGCTTCGCTTCGGCCGGCCATTCGCTACGATTCCCAGTCGAGCGAGGGGCAGGCGGCGATGGCCGGGCATGGCATCGCGATGCTGACGCCGAAGCTGTGGCAAAGCGAGATCGCGATGGGCCGGCTGGTGCAGCCGTTCGCCCAGGTTTCGGACCTTGGGCTCAGCTATTGGCTGGTCTGCCAGGAGCATCGCCGGCGCGTGCCCAAGATCGCTCGCTTCCGGGAATGGCTGCTGGCGGAGATCGCAAGCGGGCGATAGCCGCGCCCGGCGCCCGCTGCTATCGTCGGCGACAATGACCGATCTTCGTGATGACCCCCCGATCGGCGTGTTCGACGCGCCGTTCGATTCCGCGCTTTCCGAACGCTATCTCGTTTATGCGCTGTCGACGATCACCGCGCGATCGCTGCCCGATGTGCGCGACGGGCTGAAGCCGGTGCACCGCCGCTTGCTGTGGGCGATGCGGCTGCTGCGGCTCGATCCGACGCAAGGATACAAGAAGTGCGCGCGCGTCGTCGGCGACGTGATCGGTAAATACCATCCGCATGGCGACCAGTCGGTCTATGACGCGATGGTGCGCCTCGCCCAGGATTTCGCGCTTCGCTATCCGCTGGTCGACGGGCAGGGCAATTTCGGCAACATCGACGGCGATAATGCCGCGGCCTATCGCTACACCGAGGCGCGGCTGACGCAGGTCGCGATCGACCTGATGGACGGGCTGGAAGAGGATGCCGTCGCCTTCCGCCCGACCTATAACGGCGAGGACCAGGAGCCGGAGCTGTTCCCGGGCCTGTTCCCCAACCTGCTGGCGAATGGCGCGAGCGGCATTGCCGTGGGCATGGCGACCAGCATTCCGCCGCACAATGCGGCCGAGCTGCTGGACGCGGCGATCGCGCTGATCGACGATCCCACCGCCGATCCGCTGGCGTTCGTTCAGGGGCCGGACTTCCCGACGGGCGGCCTGCTGGTCGACCCGCCGGCGATCATCCGCGAAGCCTATGCCACGGGCCGCGGCTCGTTCCGCGTGCGCTGCCGCTGGAGCGTGGAGCGCGAGAAGGGCGGGGGCTGGCAGATCATCGTCAGCGAGATCCCGTACGGCGTGCAGAAGGGCAAGCTGATCGAGCAGATCGCGGGCCTGGTGAACGACAAGAAGCTGCCGATCCTGGCCGATGTGCGCGACGAATCCGACGCGGAGATCCGCCTGGTGCTGGAGCCGCGCAGCCGCACGGTCGATCCGCAGGTGCTGATGGACGGGCTCTATCGCCTGTCCGACCTCGAGACGCGCGTGCCGCTGAACCTCAACGTGCTGGATGCGCAGCGCACGCCGCGGGTGATGAGCCTGGCGCAGGCGCTGGCGGCGTGGCTGGAGCATCAGTTCATCGTGCTTCGGCGCCGCACCGAGCATCGGCTGAACAAGATCGCCGACCGGCTGGAACTGGTGAAGGGCTATATCACCGCCTTCCTCAACCTCGACCGGGTGATCGAGATCATTCGCACCGAGGACGAGCCCAAGGCCGTGATGATCGCCGAGTTCGACCTCACTGACCGGCAGGCGGAGGCGATCCTCAACATGCGGCTGCGCAGTTTGCGCAAGCTGGAGGAAATGGAGCTGAAGCGCGAGCAGGCCGCGCTGGAGAAGGAACAGGCGAGCCTGCAGTTGCTGCTCGGATCCGACCAGCGGCAGCGGACGCGGATGAAGAAGGATCTGGAGAAGATCCGCGACCGTTATGGCCCGGAGACCGCGCTGGGCAAGCGGCGCACGACGATCGAGGAAGCCGCCCCGGCGCGCGAGATCCCGCTGGAGGCGATGATCGAGCGCGAGCCGATCACCGTGATCCTGTCGCAGCGCGGCTGGATCCGGGCGATGAAGGGGCATGTCGAGCTCGCCTCCGCCGAGACGCTGAAGTTCAAGGAAGGCGACGGCCCGGCCTTCGCCTTCCACGCGCAGACGACGGACAAGCTGCTGCTCGCGGCGGAGAACGGGCGCTTCTACACGCTGGCGGCGGACAAGCTTCCGGGCGGGCGCGGCTTCGGCGAGCCGGTGCGCGCGACCATCGACCTCGACGGCGGGGTAGGCATCGTGCGCCTCTTGAAGGCGGAGCGCGACGGCAAGCTGCTGGTGGCGGCGAGCGACGGGCGCGGCTTCATCGTGCCGGTGAACGAGGTGCTGGCCGAGACGCGCAAGGGCAAGACGGTGGTGACGCCGCGCACCGGCGCGAAGCTGGTGGTGGTGCGGCCGGTGGCGAAGGAGGACGATTACGTCGCGGCGATCGGAGACAACCGCAAGATGGTGGTCTTCCCGCTGGCGGAGCTGGCCGAGATGACGCGCGGACAGGGATCGCAGCTGCAGCGCTATCGCGACGGGGGGCTGAGCGACGCGATCACCTTCAAGTTCAGCGACGGGCTGAGCTGGCCGATGGGCGGCGACAGCGGGCGGACACGGACGGAGGCGGACCTGTCGCCATGGCGGACCGCGCGCGGCGCGGCCGGGCGGATGCCGCCGACCGGCTTCCCGCGCGACAACCGCTTCGCCTGACAAGCTATTCGCGGTTAAGCCAAACTTTACCGCACGGCCCTAGGTGTCAGCCGATGCGCTTCACCGCCGCAGCACGACCGGACCATGACGCGTTCGCCACGCCCGACGGGCTGACGGCGTCTGAGCGCGCGCTGGAGCTGCTGCCGATCGGGGCAGTGGTGGCGACGCTGGTGGACGGCAAGCTGAGCTTCGACCTGCCCAATGCGGTATTCCGCAGCCTGGGGCTGGGCATGCACCCGGTCACCTCGCCATTGGCGCGCGATCTGGGGGCGCGGATCATCGCCTTCCTCGCCAGCGGCGCCGTGCGTGAGCAGTTGCCGTGGCGGACGGGCAATTCGGTGGAGCAGCGCCATTTCGACGTGACGCTGGCGCGGCTCGATCCCGGCGGGCAGGCGCGCTGCCTCGTCACGCTGATCGACCATACCGGCGAAGTGCGCACGGAACTGAGCCTGCGGCGCGAGATGAACACCGACAGCCTGACCGGGCTGCCCAACCGCGCGGGGTTCAGCGATCGGCTGGAGGCAATGATCGAGGCAGGTGCGCGCGATTATGCCGTGCTGGTGATCGATCTGGACCGCTTCGGGCGGGTCAATTCGTGCCTTGGCAGCATGGCGGGCGACGAACTGCTGATCACCGTCGCACGCCGGATCAAGGGCGCGTTGCGGACCAACGACGTGCTTGGCCGGATCGGCGGGGATGAATTCGGCATCCTGCTGGCGATCGATTCGGACCAGAGCGAGACCGAGCGGGTGGCGCAGCGGATCAGGGCGGTGCTGTCGACGCCGTTCCGGCTGAGCGAGCTGGAGATCCGCATTTCCTGCGCGATCGGCATCGCCTTCGGCAGCGAGGCGACGGGCGATGCGGAGGACGTGATCCGCCACGCCCAATTCGCCGTGCGCCGATCCAAGGAGACGGGGCAGGCGGAAGCATATCAGACGCGGGCGCTGGACCGGGCACGCGAGCAATTCGTGATGGAAACGGCGCTTCGCCGCGCGATCGAGGCGAACCGGCTGGAGCTTCATTACCAGCCGATCTGCGACCTTGGCACCGGGCGGATCGTGGCGTTCGAATCGCTGGCGCGCTGGGTGGGCGAGAATGGCGTCGACATTCCGCCCAGTGATTTCATCCCGGTGGCCGAGGAATCGGGCCTGATCGTGCCGCTGGGGCGGTGGGCGATCGACGAGGCGATCCGCACGCTGGCGCAATGGGACGAGCGGTCGGGCGGATCATGCGGCGTGCAGGTGGCGGTGAACCTGTCGCCGATTCAGCTACAACGCGACCGGATCGCGCCCGTCGTGGCCGAAGCGCTGGCGCAGCATCGCCTGAGCGGCGACCGGCTGAAGCTGGAACTGACCGAAAGCGCGCTGATCGCGGACCCGGACGGCAACGCCGAGATCCTGCGCGCGCTGAAGGCGACCGGCGCGACGATCGCGATGGACGATTTCGGCACCGGCTATTCCAACCTTGCCTATCTCCAGCGGCTGCCGATCGACATATTGAAGATCGACCGCAGCTTCGTGACCGGGATGCTGGGCGACCGCGACAAGATCGCCATCGTGCGCGCGATCCTGAGCCTCGCCCAGGCGCTGGGCATGGACACGATCGCCGAAGGGATCGAGGCGCTGGAGCTGGGGCAGACGCTGGCCGCGCTCGGCTGCACCTACGGCCAGGGCTATGCCTATTCGCGGCCGCTACCGGCCGAGGAAGCTTATCGGCTGCTGGTGTCGACCAACAGCTGAGCCGTCACCGCGTCGGCGATCTCGGCGACGCGGGCGGCATCGGGGAAGCTTTCCGCGATCCACTGATTTTCGATCTGGCGAAGCGCGCGGGCGACTTCCGGGCCGCGGGCGATGCCACGCGCGACCAGATCGCCGCCCGAGATCGGCAGGCGCGGCGGCGTCCAGT